>CAZCAE010000150.1:0-1663 GCA_964496635.1 uncultured Spirochaeta sp. | reverse complement strand
TGTTTGGGGCATATTGACAAATGGGGAACGTGAAGGAGGATCTCATGGATAACCCGAAAAAAACGGCTGTTGTCGCCGGAGGTACCGGAGGTATCGGGGAAGGTGTTGTGAAGGCGCTGTTGAACGACGGGTATCTGGTGTATGTTCCTGTTCGTGACAAAGACCCTACGGAGCGTCTCAAAGAGTTTGTCGGTGATTTCGGGAACCTTCGATTTCTTCCCGCCGACCTCTGTGACGATCTGGCGGTTGCGGCAATGCGGGACCGAATTCTTGAAGAGGTCTCCCGTATTGACGCGGTCGTCGTGTCCGTGGGAGCTGGATACTTTGGATATCGTCTGCACAAAATGCCCCGAACGGACTGGGACAACAGCATTCAGGACAATCTGGCCACCCACTTCAACGTCCAGCGTATCTTTATCGATCAGTTGCGTCGGCAGAACCAGGGAGTCTATGTGACCCTTATTGGCTCGGAGGCGGAGCATATTCGCGCCGACGCGGGTATGGTATCCATCATGGCGGCGGCCCAGAAGATGATGACCCGGGTTCTGGCTGAAGAATCGTCGGACTCGGGAATCCGCGTTCACGCCGTGACCGCCCACACAACCATTACCACCCGCAGCCGCGGCGAGAATACCAACCGGGAGTGGATTACCGCCCTTGAACTGGGCGAGTATGTGGCCGGTATGATTGCGGAACGGGTGCCCGGATGTGACAACGCCCTGCATGACCTGAGAGATCTGTCCCAGCTGAGAAAAATACTGCACCGGAAGTAGTGTTGCACGGCCTGTAACACGATTGTGTATACCGGCCACATCTTGGACACGCTCCCGCGTTGAGGCTACACTCAGGCCGCCGAAGGAGGTGGTATGAGGGCAGTTTGTACGGTTGTAGGCCAGGATAAGCCGGGAATTATCGCCGCTGTGAGCGCGGCTTTTGCCGAGAGATCGGTGAATATCCTTGATATCAGTCAGACCATTATGCAGGGATTTTTTACGATGATTACCCTGGTGGACCTTGCGGAGATGACCGTCTCTCTGGAGGAGCTCCGGGACGAGCTGGATGAGCTTGGCCGACAGATCTCCGTCAAGATCATGCTGCAGCATGAGGACGTCTACACGGCGATGCACCGCCTATGATGTTTGCTCCTTTCGAAATTGAAGAAACCCTCAAAATGTTCTCCGAGCAGAATCTGGACGTCCGGACGATCACTATGGGTATCAACCTTCTGGACTGCATGGACGGCGAACCCGACAAGGCGGCGGAGCGGGTATATGAGAAGATCGTCCGCTCTGCCGGCAGAATCCGGGAGGTGGGTGACCGCATTGAAGCGGAGCTGGGTGTACCGATTATCAACCGTCGTATTGCGGTGACGCCGATTGCCATGGTAGCGGAAGCGGCCATGCGGGGACGGTCCGGGACGGATGCCCCCGCTGCTGCCACGGCCACTACCGCTGCCGGCAAATCCGGCGACCTGGAAGTGCCACTGCTTCTGGTGCGCACCCTGGAACGGGCGGCCCGGGAGGTTGGCGTGGACTTTCTGGGGGGCTTTTCGGCGCTGGTGCACCGCGGGATAACTCCGGCGGAAGCGGCGGTGATCCGGGCTATTCCCCGGGCCCTGGCGGAGACGAAGAAGGTCTGTGCGTCGTTGAACGTGGCGACATCC
>CAZCAE010000149.1:0-1794 GCA_964496635.1 uncultured Spirochaeta sp. | reverse complement strand
AGCTCAACAACCATGCCGGTACGTTTCCGCACACATACTTCGGGTACGACATGAGCGTTACGAAGGACGAGGTGCGGCAACGCCTTGAGGATTTCGAGAAGGGCGACAATCGCATCACCGCGCTCTCCCGGGCGTACCGACTTGAGCTGGGAACGGGGTGGTACACTCCGCCGGGAGTGGCCCATGCCCCCGGCAGCTTTCTCACCTACGAGCCCCAGTGGAACGCCGACGTGAACTCGGTACACGAAAACATCGTGGCCGGTGAGATCTATCCCTGGGACTTTCTGGTGGACAGCTGTCCGGAAGACAAAAAACGGGATATGGACTACATCATGAGTCTTCTGGACTGGGAAAAGAACATCGACCCCGATTACCGTCGTCACTACTTCCGGCCCCCTGTAACAGACAGTTCCAAAGGTCCCGGTTTTACCGAGCGCTGGATCGTCTACGGCAACGAGTATTTTTCCGCTACGGAACTGACGGTACCGCCGGGAGCAACCGTCACCGTAACGGACCCTGCCGCCTACGGAGCTATCGTCATACAGGGCAACGGCACCATAAATGATGTTCAGGCTGAGTCCGTTACGCTGCTCCGGTTCGGTCAGATGAGTTCAGATGAGTTCTTTGTAACGTATCCGGCGGCAACGGCGGGCGTGAAAATTCACAACCGGAGTCTCCACGAACCACTGGTCATCCTGAAACACTTTGGTCCCGATAACGCCCGGGAAAACCTGAGTAACGGACTGTAGGAGAGCACTATGACCTATTTCATGGGAATCGATCTCGGTGGAACTATCGTGAAGGCGTCAATATTTGACGCCTCCGGAAAGGAGGTGGGGACCGCCGGCAGGCGGACCCGTCTCATTACCGACGAGCCCGGACAGGCCGAGCGAAGCATTTCGGAAACCCGGAACCTTACCTATGCCGCCGTCAGGGATGCCCTGGAAACGGCGGGTATTCCCGCCGGTGACATAGCGGGGATATCCACAACGGGTCATGGCAAGGGGCTGTATACTCTCCGGCGGGATGGGTCCCCCGGAGAGGGTATCGTTTCCATGGATACCCGGAGCTGGGAGTTCGGGGAATCTTTCATGAATGCCCCGGACTTTGATGAGGCGATCTACTCCCGGACCTTTCAGCCCTTCTGGCCGGGTCATACGGCACCAATTCTCGTCTGGCTGAAACATACCCACCCGACGCGTTACAACGATATCGGGAGTATCATGCTTGCCAAGGATCTTCTGCGATACTATCTCACCGATGAAGTCTATGTGGAGAAGACCGACATTTCCGGCACCGGGTTCTGGAACAATCTGGAATCAAGGGTGGATGAAGCTATTCTTGAACGCCTGGGTATTCCGGAAATTGGAAAGGTTGTTCCCGGTGTACTGGAATCCCACGATCCGGCAGGCCGGGTTACCCGCGACGCTGCGGCTGCAACGGGGCTGATGGAAGGTACTCCTGTCATGGGCGGCCTTTTCGATGTGAACGCCTGTGTCCTTGCCACCGGTGTGGAGAAGCCCGACGAAATCGAGGCGACGGTCGGTACCTGGGGTATCAGCGCCTTCGTTTCTGAGGATGTTCAGCGGGCCATCAATGCTTCTGAACGATACGTGATCCAGGAGCACTGTGTTCCCGGCCAACGGCTGGTGCATGAGGCAAGTCCCACCTCCGCCAGCAATCTGGAGTGGTTTGTCGCCACCATGCTGCCAGAACTGCCGGAATCAGAGCGGTTTGCCTTCTGGAACGAAGCCGCCGCCGCGACGCCGGAGACATCGGTATCCTTCTTCCCCT
>CAZCAE010000148.1:0-1901 GCA_964496635.1 uncultured Spirochaeta sp. | reverse complement strand
GCTTTATTCTGTCTGCCATACTATCCCCCTTTTCTCGTCAGAATGCAGCCCGAAACTGTTTGTGAAAACGATACCACGGCCGTATGGAGCTGTCAAATTCTTTTTGACAGCCCCGGCCATTCCGGGTTCCGGATTACAGATTACAGATCGTCCGGCTCTACAGGAGGTCCCTTGTACCGCTCACAACGGAAGCGCCGGAAGAGCCGTCGTCCCCGGGAAGCTCCAAGTCAGCCTGTTGAAGAAGCTGTACCAGCCACGCCTTTGCCTGCACCACCGAAGCGATGTCGGTCTCACCGTTTCTGTTCCACATTTCAATGAGAAAGTGACCCGCGTATCCATTCTGCCGGAGAATCCGGAAAAGCCGGAGAAAATCGACACAGCCTTCACCGAAGGGGACGTCCCGGAACTGCCCCGCCGACGTAGCGGTAACGGCATAGGTATCTTTCAGGTGAACCGCAGAAACAACGCCTTCACGAAGGCCCATCTCCAGCTCTTCGGCGGCGTTGTCGTTCCACGCCGAAAGGTTGCCCAGGTCGGGATAGACGGTAAGCCACGGTGACGGAATGCGCCGTTTCAGATAGAGAAACCGGGAGATGGAGCTCATGAAGCGGGTGTCCATGATCTCCACAGACAGGGTGACTCCCCGGCCGGCGGCGTAGTTCACCGCCGATGCCAGATTGCCCGTAAAGCGCTCCCGTGTCTCCGGGGTGCTTTCCTCGTCATAGTACACATCATACCCGGCAAGCTGGATCACTCTCACACCAAGGTCAACCGCCAGATCCACCCCTCGCCGGATCAGATCGACACCGCTTCGAACCGCTTCCGTATTCCCGCTGCCAATGGGAAACCGCCTGTTGCCGCTGAGACAGATTGACGGAACGGTAAGACCGCTTTCAGCAACGTGTTCCCGAAACTCCCTGCGGCGGGAAGCTGTCCACTCAAGTCGTGCGAGGCGTTCGTCAGATTCATCAATAGACATTTCCACAAACTGGAATCCAAGCTCACCGGCTCTATTGAGAAGAACCGGCCATTCCGCCGGCGGAAGGGCCTTCTCATACAGTCCCAGCGGCAGGGACGCCAGATCAGGCATGAAACCTCCACACCGGATCGAGTCGGGTCACCAGCTCGGCAAACCGCGCCTGTTTGGCTCTCAGCTTCTCACCCCGCTCCGCATCGGGCTTAAAGGTCTCCCTGATGGAGGTCATGGCCTTCATGGCTGCGGGATAACTTTCGTACGCTCCTACCCCTACGGCGGCGCAGATGGCCGCACCCAGGGCACCCAGCTCCGTAGCCGATGAGATGAGGAGCGGCACACCCAGGGTATCGGCGTACATCTGCATCCAGACGGGCGACCGGGTTGCACCACCGGCAAAGCGGACGTGTTTGGGCGGGCCCGCCACGGCCAGAAGTTTGTTCATGTGCCGGGCGTGCTGAAAGACTACACCTTCATAAACCGCCCGGATGATCTCCTCCCGGGTGGTGCCGGCACGAATGCCCATGAAGGTACCCGAGGCGTCGGCTCCCAGGTCGTCACCGAAAAGGTAGGGGAAGAAGGATACCGATGTCTCCGGCGTCGCGGCGGCAGCTTCGTTGCAGAAGGTAAACCGCACCGATTCCGGCAGTTCCGGCAGCATGTTTGCAGTAAACCACTCAAGATTGCTGGCGGAGGTGGGACTTGCCTCATGGACCAGTCTCTGGCCGGGGACGCAGTGTTCCTGGATCACGTACCGCTCAGGGGCATTAATGGCCCGCTGAACATCTTCAGAAACGAAGGCGCTGATACCCCACGTGCCGACCGTCGCCTCGATTTCGTCGGGCTTCTCAACGCCGGTGGCAAGGACACAGGCGTTGACATCAAAAAGCCCGCCCATGACAGGAGTACCTTCCATCAGCCCCGTTGC
>CAZCAE010000147.1:0-2172 GCA_964496635.1 uncultured Spirochaeta sp. | reverse complement strand
GAACTCACCCTGCGATGCGCCTTATCAACATGGAGGACGTCAACGCCATGCAGGCAAAACTGCACCCCGGGGCCCTGCGGTACTATCGGGAGATTGGTTTTGACGTGAACCCCTCCCTGCGGTAACGGCAACGGAAGACACAGCACCAATTCGGAACCACCCGTCCATGTATGAAATGAAATCTCAACGCCACCTCGAAGGATTTGTCTTCGGGGTGGCAGTTCTGTTTGCACTGTTCCAGCTGATTCTCCCGGTCTACGCATTTCTGCCGGCGTTGCGGGCCCGGGCAATACATCTGACCTTCGCCCTGACCATAATCTTCCTGGGAGAAGCGGTCTCCCGAAGAGCCGGCGCAGGGGGCGACCAAACCCGACGGGAGCGGCTGAAATTCTTCAGCGACGTCCTTCTGACGATAATCGGAGTCGGCATAACACTCTACGTCTTCTTCGATTATCCCCAGATCGGCAATCAGTACGGGATCCCCCGGGGAACGTGGCAGATTGCCGTCACCTTTATCCTCAACGCTCTGATTCTTGAAGGGTCTCGACGGATGATAAAGCCGACCCTGGCCATCATCGCGCTGATTTTCCTGGCATATGCCCTGTTCGGACACCATATTCCCGGAACATTCGGCCATCCACGGTACGATCTTGCAACGCTGTCGGGACAACTCTTTCTCACAACAGGAGGGCTCTGGGGCCTTCTGCTTGGTGTCAGTACCGACGTCATTGCAATATTTGTCTTCTTTGGCGCATTCGTCTTCGCCACCGGCGGCGGGACAGGTTTTATGCGCCTTTCCATCAAGCTGGCGGGACGTTTTTCCGGCGGCCCGGCCAAAGTGGCCACCATTGCCAGCGCCCTTTTCGGTTCCATATCCGGCAGCGCCAGCGCCAACGTCGCCACCACCGGCTCTTTTTCTATTCCAATGATGAAGCGGTTGAAATACAAACCGGAAATGGCTGCTGCCGTGGAGGCGGTTGCCAGCACCGGAGGCCAGATCATGCCGCCCATTATGGGAGCCGGCGCCTTTGTCATGGCGGAGCTGACGGAAACACCCTACCTCGCGGTGGCCTTCCACGCCCTTGTGCCTGCATTCATCTATTTCCTCGCAGCCGGAGTCGGAATCCACTTCTACAGCAGGCGGGAAGGGTATGTTGGTGTCTCCGCTGCGGAGATACCCTCCTGGCGGGACACACTCAAAGCGAGCGGTTTTTTCCTGATTCCCTTCATGGTCCTCATCATCTGGCTGGTCATGCAGTACACCCCGCAGTACGCGGCATTCTGGGCTACCCTGTCCACCATCATCCTCGCGGTTGTTTCTGAAGAATGGCGTCTGGATGTTCGCAGTGCCCTGCCGCGTATTGCCGGAGCCGTCAGTTCCGGCGCCCGTCAGGCCGCTCTCATCGCCAGTATCAGTACCAGCGCCCAGGTAATTATTGCCGTAATCGCCATTACCGGTGTGGGCGTCAAGATCAGCTCGTCCGTCCTTTCCGTCAGCCAGGGGAATCTTTTCATATCTCTGAAATTGATCGCCATTACCAGCATCATTCTGGGAATACAGGTTCCTACAACGGCGGCATACATCATGGCCGTTGTAGTGGGGGGCCCGGTCCTGATGGAGTTCGGCCTGCCGGCGCTGGCGGTACACTTTTTCGTTTTTTACTACGCCATACTTTCTGCGATTACGCCACCGATCTGTGGAGCTGTCTTCATCGCCGCGGGAATGGCCGACGCCAACTGGGTCACAACGGCCAGGATCTCGATGAAGCTCGGTTTTGCCGCCTTCATCATGCCGTTCATGTTTGTCTACAACCAGGAATTGCTGCTTCTCGGCGGCTCGCCCGGCTCGACTGTGCTGGTGGTAGCCCGCACTCTGGCGGCAATTCTCTTTCTCTCTGCCGGACTCATGGGATACTGGCGCTTCGTTCTCGACAGGGGACGGCGGGGAATCATGATAGCAGCGGGGATCCTGATGCTTCTGCCCTTTGGCGCGGGAAACCTGGTTGGATTGGTGGCTGGCATTCTACCGGCATTGCGGAAGGGCACCCCCCGCGGAGAATCAACATGACCGCACTGGACGCACTGATTCGGCCCGAGGCGGGTGGCCCGGTGGGCGGGGAGCGGAGACCGGGCAGAACGAAGTTCGCGAAGCAGAAAAGAAAAAGAAAACGG
>CAZCAE010000146.1:0-2415 GCA_964496635.1 uncultured Spirochaeta sp. | reverse complement strand
AGCCCCACCCCAGCGCGTTAGTCGGGGAGGTGGCTGAGATGGGGTGTTCCGTGGTCAGTCTTGAGTCAGATCGATGAACTGGGGCAAAAGAGCACGATAGTCTTCCGGCGTGGTCGCTCTCGGAACCCGTTCAATGACGAGCAGGAGATACCGGTGCGGTTCCAACCCGTTTGCTTTTGCTGACTCGATAAGGCTGTAGAGGTTTGCGCTTGCCATAGCTCCTCGGGGACTGCCGGAGAATTTCCACGCGTTGCGGCCCACCACAAACGGCCTGATCTTGTTCTCAATTCGGTTCGTATCGGGCGTGAGATACGGGTTGTCCAGGTACCGCACCAGCTTGTCCCATTGTCCGAGCGCGTAGGTTACCGCCGCACCCAAAGCAGAGGACGGCGGGACGCGGAGTGCTTTCTCATCAAGCCATGCGCGGATCTCAGCCAGTACCAGATCCGCCTTCGCCCGCCGCTCCCTAACGTATGCGTCGTCGCGAGGTCGGTCCGCCAGTTCGGTCTCGATTCGGTACAGTCGGGCAATCATGGCAATCGCTTGATCCGCCGCACCCGTTTTCTTGCCGGAACCCTTGGCTTCGACGAACTTCCGCCGGGTGTGTGTCCAGCACCCCACCAGCGTCAGATCATCACGATCTCGGGCAAGCCGGTCATATGCCTCATATCCATCGGCCTGCAGATACCCGGCATACGAGCCAACGATAGCCTGTGCCTCCGCCGTGGAACGGCCCGGTCCATACCGGTATACCACTGCGGGATGATCGGGATCACCACCATAGGCGCACCACATATAGCTGAGCGAGGTGTTCTTCCTGTCTTCTTCGCCGAGGACCTGTACCGTGGTTTCATCCACCAGCAGCACCGGTCCGGCGCGAAGTTCGATATAGAGTTGATCCATCACCGGGGTGAGTGCTTCACCCACGGCGATGATCCAATCGGCCATCCGTTGCCGGGGCAGATCCACCCCGATGCGGGTGAAACTCGTTTCCTGCCGTTTCAGCGGCATCCCGTCGACATACTTTGAGGTAATGATGAACGCTAGGAGCGACGGTGTGGCGATGCCCCGGGGAATAATCGCCGGCGGCATCGGTGCAATACGAACCGCCGGGTTGTCTTCATCACCGGAACCCTCGCACTGCCGGCAGGCATATTTGGGTCTGATATACCGGGTGACGATAAACCGCGCCGGAATGATCGTCAGCTTCTCACTGACTTCCTCTCCGATGCGAACCAGATCATGACCACAACCGCAATGTTTCTGGTCTTCGGGAATGTCGAGGACAACCTCTTTCCGTTCAAGATCATCGGGAAGTGGTTTCCTGCTTCTCTTCTTCCTGGTATGTGATTTGACCGTTGTTTCAACGCCTGATTCCGGATCTTGCTCAATGAGCTCTTCGCCGGGTTCATCAAACAGCTGCGGTTGATCGTCATGCTGCTGCTTCTCGCTGGACCGACCAAAGAAACGCCGCTTGAGCGCGTCGAGCTGGGCGGCAAGCGCGTCGTATTCTACCTGAAGCTGCTGCCTCTCTGCTTCATATCGAATCTGCAGCTGACGCTTCTCTGCCATAACCGCTTCGTAGGAAGCGGTCATCGTAGCGAGCTGCTGCTCTAGCTCGGCAATTCGATCCACACTCATGCGGTACAGTGTAGCGATTAGCTGAGAAAATGTCTAGAGTCATTTTGACACACTTAACTTACATTTTGATAGTTTAGACGTTCGTGCGCATGCCAGAAGTCGATTCCCGAGAGCAGCATTTTCAACTGCTCCGGTGTGATTTCCCGTACCTGCTGTTCCGTGTCCGGCCAGGGAAAGCGATGTTTCTCAAGACGTTTCTGGACCAGGCAAAATCCCGTGGCATCCCAAAAGAGCGCTTTCAAAATACGGCGCTGGCGATTGCAGAACAGGAACACCGCGCCGTCCTCAAACAGGTTCAGTTCCAGTTCCTGTTCTACCAGAATCGACAGGCCGTTTATCGCTTTTCGCATGTCGGTAACGCCGGGCCGTACCAGGATTCGCGTTGACTCAGACCGTGGACCAAACATCAGCGCTGCTCCAGGACATCAAGCACGGCACCAAGTTGCCCCCGATCAACCGCTCCGGTGATGGAAACGGTATATCCACCGATCACAATATGCACCGACGTCGTGGTATTTTCGGTGACCAACGTCCGGCTACGAGGGATCTCGATAAAGCCGGGAGCATACCCGCCTTCTTGCGTCTTCAGTCGTTTCCGCCACCATCCGAAGGTGGCGATCGCCAAGTGATTTTCCTTGCAATATTGCCGCTGCGACAAACCGCTCCGCTTCCACTCGTCAATCCGAGCCGCCCAAAGTTTTTCTTTTTGTTCCATGCCCGCGATTATCCGCCGGGCCGGTCATCCTCGGTAGGTGGGGCTCACCGGACGCTTAC
>CAZCAE010000145.1:0-2431 GCA_964496635.1 uncultured Spirochaeta sp. | reverse complement strand
TGAAAACAGAGAAGAAGTCGCTCATCGGTCGATGCGGCGGCTCTTCGGGACTTTTCAGGCCGTCACTGAATCCTTCTCTTTCGAAGCGTCCGAGAATGTCTGCGTCCCGTGAGGCGACGTGAATCGGCACCGAAAGATGGGCGTCATTTTCCCTTATAGGACGCTGGGCCTGGTGGTCACCAAAGACGATGATAATCGGGTCGTTCGAAAGGTCCATGTGGTGTTCGATATAGTCGGCAAGAGACTCGAAGACATAGGAAATTGCCGTGCTGTACCCTTCGTCCATCTCGGTTCCCCCGCCCCAACTGTTGTCGAAGTAACGAATCTCGTCAGCACGCTGGTGGTACACCGATCCGTCTTTCAGTTCGGACCAGTCGGAAATGAACGGGGGAATCTTGTTGAAGGGAGTATGACTGCTGACAAACTGGTAATACGCAAAGAGGGGACGATCCTCGGCGGCGCCTCCGGGGGAGCGCAGCTCCCGTATCCGCTGGTGCCCCTTCCACAGTGTGAACTGATCGGTTACCGCAACGTATGAGAACCACGGGCCGACGTAGCCGAAGTCTCCGTCATGGGCGACCATAGACTCCTCAAAGCGAAAAATGTCCCATCCCTCGGGCCACGAGCCGTGGACGGTACCGGGTTTCAGTGAAAGGGTGTAGTACCCCCGTTCATGAAGCATGCCCGGCAGCGTAGGAAGCTCCGCGTCATACAGCTGTTCAAACGCTTTCTGCGAGTCGATCCACTGCCCGGTAAGCAGCGTCGATTCAGCAAGCCACGAAAAGCCGCCGGCCACCGGTGACAGCAGATAACCGGATCGAAACTGATATCCCCGTTCCCGAAGAGCATCGGCAAATCGATCGCGACTCGGGTCAATCAGCCCGGCAAGTTCGGGTCTGCTGATTGTGGCGTAGCCGTACGCCTCAATATTGAACAGATAGATATCCCTGTCGCGGATGCCCGGAAAGCTGTAGGCCTGCCTCGAATCCGCGTCCGGTTCGACCCGGAGTTCCGGTGCCGCGACAAACTCTACCGTTCCGTCTTTCAGCGAAGATCGAATTGCCAGCGCCGTCAGAGACTCGCTGCCGGGAAAAAGCAGTGCCGTCGCGGACAGGGCAAGCAGAAGCGGCACGCTTTTTCGACGTCTCCACTGCAGGCGGCTCATGACCGCAACGGCGCCGACGGTAAGAGCACAACCGATCGCTACAAAGAGCAGGACGACCACAAGAACCGCAGGAACGGCAATAATAGCGGCCATATCTCCTATATCGCCCAGGAGAAGATAGATCAGTCCTTTCATCATTGGAATATCTACCCGGGGAATGAACGATCGGGCGTATATGAACCGGAACACTCCCTCCGTTACGGAAAAGCCGGTAAGTATGCCAAGGGCCAATCCAACGGCGCGACGGGCCCAGCGACGGTCCCGAAAGAGGAGGAGAACGGCCAGTACCGCGACCGTTTCCGGAAGGGGACGAACTGCCCGGAGAAGCGATTGCGATGGTATCCAGCTGTATGCCGACAGGAGAGCGTTTATAAAAACGGCGACCACAACCAGAAAACCGGCTGTTACGGTGTTACTACGCATGGCAGGGGGGAAACGGTACTCATTGCTTGTGGTAAAGACAAGGGGTTTTATCGCAGCAAGGACATCGCACCGATATACTGTAATGTCCGTAGAAAGGCATCAATACATGACAAATCCACAGATAAGAGAAGGAACGGAAAGGAGCAAACGGGAGTAATACTGGACGCAAAAAGACCCGAGAATTTGTATCCCGGGTCTTTTCTATCCGAACTCGCTGTACCGTATGCCTGCAGGATCTACTAAGCGAAGTATATCGAGTTCTTCTGCAGTCGGAGGTGCTTCCTGACATACTGTCCGACTGACGCCGATGTCGAACCCCGTTGATTCTTTGATTTCGGCAATGCTGGAGTAGGAATACCACATGCCTGTAGTAAGAACCCCATCTTCCATAGTAAGCACTCCCAGCGGTGTAACTACTTCCCGGACGTTGCCGGATGCCGTGACAAAATCACACGCTTCCACAACCGTACGTACATCGTGACGGGTGCGCCAGACAATAGTGTGGTTTGCCGTCGGTACTATTGCGGCGCTGCCGGCTCCGCCGGGTAATTTGACTTTCGGCGCATGAAATGGCCCGATAACACTGTTGTTGATCCGCCCGGAGCGATCTATCTGAACGCCCCCGAGAAACGCCGCATCCAGTTCACCGCGTGCCGAGAGGTCAAAAATATCGATCAGGGAAAAGAACGACTCACTTCCCGCAAGAAAGCCGGGAGAGCACGTCGACACGTCCGGCACAGTCGCGGATATATTTACGCCTCCGGCTATGTTTATATAGGTGAGATCCTTATTGTGATATCGGCGGGCAAGTGCTATCGCCACCGCCGGGAGGGGGCTTGCCAG
>CAZCAE010000144.1:0-2452 GCA_964496635.1 uncultured Spirochaeta sp. | reverse complement strand
AAGGGACAATTTGATTTGTACCGGCGCTCTCGTTATCTTCTGAAATAATGAAAGCCAGCATCATTATTCCTGCATACAATGAAGAAACGAACCTGCCGCCGCTCCTTGAGGATTTGAACAGGCAAAAGACTGACGATTTTGAAATAATCGTTGCCGATGCCCATTCTGAAGACAGAACACGTGAGATTTCCCGGTCACTCGGTGCCCGGGTAGTCGATGGCGGACTTCCCGCAGTCGGGAGAAATGCAGGTGCCGCCGTCGCCTCCGGCGAGATCCTGGTATTCCTGGACTCGGATATTCGAGTACCCCGAACATTTCTTCGAAATGCGCTGCAGGAGATGGAAAAGCGGAATCTTGTTGCGGCTACGGCGGAGGCTCGCCCTCTTTCCGATCTCCTCATGGATCGGCTGATTCACCGTTCCGCCAACCTCTTCGTGAGGCTCAATCAGGAACGGGACCCTCACGCCCCGGGCTACTGCATTCTTATCCGTGCCGACATCTTTCGTAAGATCGACGGGTTCAACGAGGCGATAAAAGTGGCGGAAGACCACGACCTGGTCCGGCGTGCTGCCGCTCATGGACCCTTTCGAATGCTCAACTCCGCGTGGTTTCGGGTGAGCGTTCGCAGATACGAAAAGGAAGGCCGCATTGCCTACTCACTGAAGGCGGCGCAAATATCGGCATATCGGGCACTGTACGGGGAGATTACCGACGATTCAGTGGTGGAGTACGAGTTCGGAAACTTCGAAGCGAATGACAAGACGACTGTGCAGAAAACTCTGCGGGAAGTGGAAAAAGGTATCAACAGACTGGATCGGCAGGCCCAGGAAGTGGAGCAAAAGCTGGAAAAGGCGTTAAGAAATGGCTCTCCCCGTATGAAAGACTACCAGGAAGTGTGGAATCGCCTCGCCGGTACCCTCCGGGAAGTCGGAACGGCCCTTTTCGGGGAAAAACCGAAAAAATGAGTCAGACGGCGTTGGTCGTGACAACATCCCGATAATAAAAATAGCTGTCTTTCCGGGTTCGCCTCTGGGTAGAGTAATCCACGTGAACAAGACCGAAACGCTGGCGGTATCCGTGTGCCCACTCGAAGTTGTCAAGAAGGCTCCATACAAAGTAGCCCCGAATATCCTGCCCGTTCCGTATTGCCTTGTGCAGTTCCAGAAGATATAGCCGAAGGTAGTCGATTCTGCGTCTATCAGCCACGCCCCCATTGCAGACCGGAACGTCGTAGGCTGCGCCGTTTTCCGTTACCACTACCGGAGGGTTTTTATAGCGCTCCCTGATCCACCGGAGAATTCGGTAAAACCCGGGGGGATAGACCTCCCAGTCCAAATCGGTAAAGAGCACCTGTTCATACAGAGGCCGCAAGAGGCGAAAACCGATGAACGGAAATAGTGTTCTTCGAGCAATGTACCGGGAGTAATGGTTTACTCCAATGAAGTCGGGCGCTCCCGCGATGATGTCCCAGTCTCCCGGTCTGATCTGGCGGTTAAGCAGATGCATCAGGGGACTGAGAACGCGCGGGTACCGTCCGAAGTAGAGGGGGTCCATGAAGAGTTCGTTCAGTACCGCCGAGACGAGCCGGGCCGCACGTTCATCCACATGTCGGTGGGGATACACAGGGGCAAAGCTGTTGGCTATGCCAACAGTCGCGTCGGACTGCTCTTCTTTGATGGCTAGGCGGGCCAAACCGTTGGCCAGAAGTAAAACGTGAGCCACCCGGGCTGCCGCAACCGGAGACCGTCGCCCCGGCGCGTGAGTCCCTGCCAGATATCCCGCCCCGGTGACGGACAACGGCTCGTTCAGGGTTATCCAGTGAGATACTCTGTCACCCAGGCGACGTACCACCTCGGTAGCGTAGTCGGCGAATCGAAACGCCGTTGAGCGGTTCGTCCAGCCGCCCCGATCCTCCAAAGCGGAGGGCGTATCCCAGTGAAAGAGGGTAATCCAGGGGGTGATTCCCGATTTCAGCAGCCGGTCTACGAGGCGATCGTAAAAGTCGACACCCCGCTCCTCAACCCGGCCTCTGCCGGAGGGCATGATTCGGGGCCAGGATATCGAAAAGCGATACGCCTGGACGCCCAGATCTGACAAAAGCTCAATATCTTCGGCATACCGATGGTAGTGGTCGCCGGCGACATCGCCGGTAGTCCCGTCCTGGATGTTTTCTTCTTCGTGGGTAAAACGATCCCAGACACTTTCGCCTTTGCCGTCGACATTCCACGCCCCTTCTATCTGGTATGCCGAGGTACTTGCTCCCCAGGTGAACCCGTTCGGAAAGAAGCAGGTGTGTCGCGTGCCGTCTGTCGGGGTCGACCTTTCCCGTTGTGCGCCCGTCGGTTCCGTCATCCGTGTAAGGTTACAAACCACACACGGTCCTGTAAACCGCGCCTGTCACTATTCGGATCGTCTGAAAGAACGTGCGTTCTGCATGGAAAGATCGGCACCC
>CAZCAE010000143.1:0-2636 GCA_964496635.1 uncultured Spirochaeta sp. | reverse complement strand
GCCGGGACCAGGCGGCTGGCAGAACCTGTCTCGATCTCGCTTCCCTATCGGGAGGTTATGGTTTTTGATCCACTCGTTCCTGATGCCGTTGCGTTCTACTTTCCCGTGTCCCGGGGAAGACGTGTGCAGGTAGAAATCACGGCGGAACATGATCACTATTTTGCCGATCTCCTTCGTGTACCTGGTGGAGACCTTTTAGCCCCCGACGATTTCGTGGCCGTTGCGGAGCGGTCGAGCCGAGATGGTCTAATCGAGTTTGAATCCCGTTCCAACTCGTATTATCTCCTGCGAATTCAGCCGGAACTGTTGCGAGGCGGGCGTTTTGAGCTGTCCTTAACGGAGAGCGCATCGCTGGCCTTTCCCGTTGAAGGTGCGGGCCCGACGGATATCTGGAGTTTCTTTGGTGACGACCGGGACGGTGGTGCCCGGATTCATCACGGTGTCGATATCTTCGCTCCCCGAGGTACCCCCGTCCTTGCCGCGGGAGATGCCCAGGTTCTCAGTGTAGGCCGGCGGGACCTTGGCGGAAATATCGTGGTCCTTCGGGACGAATTGCGGGACATTTTGCTGTACTATGCCCACCTGGACGAGCAGATTGCGGTACAGGGGCGTCGAGTTGTCGCCGGTGAAGTCATTGGTACCGTTGGTAATACGGGAAACGCAATTACTACGCCGCCCCACCTGCATATTGGAATCTATCAGGGGAGCTGGCGCAATCCCGTTGACCCGTGGCCGTACTTCGTACATCCACCGGCCGTAACTCTGCCGGTGGTCGGCCGGGAAGACGTAATAGGCCAATGGGCCCGCGTTGCTGAAGAGACTATCGCCGGTAACTTCGTAACGTACAGTCACGATGTGCCGCAGTTCCCGCGAAATCGCAATCCCTTCCTCCGCGGAGCGGGTGATACCTTCGCCGGCGCGGAGACTTCGGACGAGTCATTTCCACCTCCTCCTGTATCAAGGGCAATGACGGCGCCGCAACATGCGCCGGTCCGAATCGTCGGAATATCCGGTGACGCTGCCCGGGTTCGTACCGTCACCGGAGCGGTCGTAATCCTTTCTGTCGAGACGTTGGTATTCCCTCCGTTTGAAGAGGTGCTCGATGGTTTTTCGGCGCTTCATGATATCGATACCGGAGATACTATTGCTATTGTCGACAATCCCACCAGGCTCCAGATGGTCGGGCATGTTGCCGGAAGAACCGTCATCCTCCGGCAAGACGGTCGCGCGGCATTTATCGGCTCACTTGACCGGTTATAAAGGAGGAATAGTCGTGGACTACATCATTGTAACGGGCACATCCCGTGGCCTGGGGGCCGCCCTGGTGAAAGAGGCTCTCCGGAACGGAGCTTCCGTCATTGCTGTCTCTCGTCGTCAGAAACCGAGTACAATCACTTCGGCAAAATTACCTCAAGAGAAGCTGACCTGGATACACGCGGATCTCGAGTCTGCTGTCGCTTCAGCAGACGGATACGCAGAATTGACCGGAAAGATTGAGATCGCGATTGACCGGGCTGCCGCTACGTCGGTGACCCTGATTAACAACGCTGCCACCCTGGAGCCGATAGGGTTGACCGGCAGTGAAATGTCGGACTTTTCCGGACTCTCCTCCGCCGTCAATCTGAATATCACTGTGCCGATTCTGCTCACCAACTGGTTCGTCCGGTCCTTTGGCCCGGTCTCCTCGTTACCGCCAAAAACCATACGAACCGTGGTGAATATCTCGTCAGGTGCGTCTGAAAGGGTTATGCCGGGTCTGGCCACCTATTCTGCAACCAAGGCGGCGATCAACGCGTTCACAGCTTCCGCCGCCGCCGAAGCGGCATATCTCCAAGAGCAGAGTGATTATGCTTTTGTACGGATCGTCGCCGTTTCGCCGGGAGCTATAGATACGGACATGCAGGTAACACTTCGATCGAAGGATTCGATGAGCCTGCCGGATCACCACATGTACGCCCGCTGGTATGAGAATGGAACGCTGAAATCGGCCGAAAAAACCGCCCGCCGGATACTGACCCTGCTTGCCGATGGGGACCTTCCCCAGGGTGAGTTTATGCACATCGACAGAATGGAGGAGGAAGGAAAATGAAAAAGAAATTGAATATCGCCATGGTAGTAGGCCCCGGTTTCGAAGACCTGGAGCACTGGGCTGTCTATATGCGCATGATAGAGCTGGGTGCCGCTATTACCACCGTGGGAATCACCGCAGGAGATATCTATACCAGCAAGAACGGCGGCCTTACCGCTGCCGCCGACAAGGCCGCTTCCGATGCTTCTGCGGGCGACTACCACGCCGTACTTGTTCCCGGTGGTTGGGCGCCGGACAAACTTCGCCGTGATCCCGGTGTACTGAAACTGGTTCAGGAAGCGTACCAATCGGAGATTCTGCTCGGTTTTATATGTCACGCAGGCTGGGTTGCCGCCTCGGCCGGTATCGTGAAGGGCATGACCGTCACCGGTTCAAAAGGAATAAAGGATGATATGGAAAACGCCGGCGCACATTGGTCCGACGTACCCGCCCTGCGTCACGGCAACGTCGTCTGGGGCCGCGTTGTCGAAGACATTCCCGATTATAACCGTGAGCTGGCACGGGCGCTTACTGAATAGTCTCCCATGTCGAATCGTGGCATTCACCT
>CAZCAE010000142.1:0-2805 GCA_964496635.1 uncultured Spirochaeta sp. | reverse complement strand
TGTTTGTTATAGCCTGAAATTCCCTAGTTTTACCGTTTCGAATTCCCGGAGATTACCGTGAGGAATTCCCGGGAAAAACCGTGGGAATAGCAGGGACAGTTGAGACACTGTTCCTCGGAACCACTACCCTTCGTCGAAGTACCACCAA
The DNA here is from genome assembly GCA_964496635.1 of uncultured Spirochaeta sp. Classification (GTDB taxonomy): domain Bacteria; phylum Spirochaetota; class Spirochaetia; order DSM-27196; family Alkalispirochaetaceae; genus Alkalispirochaeta. The sequence goes on along the minus strand of CAZCAE010000142.1, from coordinate 2,657 downwards.
CGATGAAGGAGGAAAGGAAACGGTGCTCAACATGTCCCAAATACAGGATATCAGAGATATGGCCCGGGATCGATCAGTAGCCAGTATCTCACGGAGTCTGTCCGTCGATGAGAAGACGGTCAGAAAGTATTTGAAGCAGGATGACTTCTCTCCGCAGCCGCCTGAGTGTGCTCCCCGGAAGTCCCGCCTTGATACCCACAAAGAACTGATCAACCAATGGCTCGCCGAAGATGAGACTCGCTGGCATAAACAGCGGCATACCGGAAAAAGAATCTACGACCGACTCCGTAACGAGTCGCCGGGGTTCGACTGCTCCTATAACGTCGTACAGCGATACGTGAAAGCGGTGCGGGGAGCACGGGGAGAACAACGGGCGAACCAGGAACTGGTTTGGCATCCGGGAGAAACACAAACCGACTTCGGCGAAGCGGATTTCGTCGAGCGGGGGATGAAGGTCAGGAAGAAGTACTTGACCCTCTCCTTTCCGCAAAGTAACGACAGTTTTAACCAGGTTTCCGGCGGGGAGAATGCTGAATGCGTCTGTCAGAGTTTGAAGGATATCTTCATCTACATCGGCGGTGTTCCGTCTGTGATTGTATTCGACAATGCCACCGGGGTTGGCCGGCGAGTCGGTGAGGTGATTCGCGAGGCGAAGCTGTTCCAGCAGTTTCGGGCGCACTACGGATTCTCCGTGCGATTCTGCAATCCATACGCGGGCTACGAGAAAGGACATGTGGAGAACAAGGTGGGTTATACGCGGCGGAACATGTTTGTTCCCGAACCCTCCTTCGACGATATTGAGGCGTTCAACCGTGAACTGCTGGATCTCCACGTACTGAAGGCCGAGGAACTTCACTACAAGAAACTGCTTCCGATTAAAGAGTTGTATCAGGCCGATGAGAAGGCGCTGCTACCGTTACCACAGAAGCCGTTTGATGTGTGTCGATATGAGTATGTGAAGACCGACGGCTATGGAAAGATCCACATCGATGCACGGCACCATTACTCAACCCGACCGGAATACGGCGGACGGGAGGTTTTGGTTTGTATCCGGGCACACACCGTGGACATCCTCGATAGTGACAAGCAGCTGGTGGTGCGACACACCCGACAGTATGGGGCAACGCGGAGCGATACGGTGGATTATCGTACTTCCCTGGCGATGCTGTTGAAAAACGCCGGCGCATGGCCCAATAGCGGCATCAGAGAGCTCGTCCCGCCGCTTCTCAAGGATGTGATGGATGCTCAGCCTCGTAATGAGCTTCGCGAGACATTACGGACACTGCACATCCTCACCAACCGTTATAGCTTTGAAACGGCGATAGAAGCCGTTGAGGAAGGCATCCGCATCAACCGAGCGGCGTTCTGTGATGCGGCGGTACTGGCAGCACGGATCACCGAATACGGTCTTGATACCGCAGCGGGGCACGGACCGGATTTGAATGTGTACGATGCATTCCTGACCGGTACGGAGGTAACCAGATGATCGCCACAGCCCGTGACCGTGAACGAACGCGACAGGAAATCGCCGGTTACAGCCGGGCCTTGATGCTTTCCTCCGGTATTGTTGAGCTCTGTGCAACCGATGCGACACCCAAACAGGAAGAGTTTCTCCATCGGGTGTTAGCAGAAGAGATGGTGCGGAGGGATCGCAACCGAAAGACACGGCTTCTTTCCCGTGCGGGATTTCCGGTGCTCAAGAGTTTTACCGCGTATGATTTTTCTGGTATCCGCTTTCCGCCGGCGTTGAGCCGGGAGGAACTACTTAGTTGCCGATTCATCGCCGAAAAGAAGAACCTGGTTCTCTATGGCGGTGTGGGCACCGGAAAGACCCATATGAGTCTCGCCCTGGGCATCATGGCCTGCGAAATGAGCCTGAAGGTGCGCTTCTACACGGTGACCGAGCTGGTACTCAAACTCTCCGACGCCTACCGCAGTGGAACGCTGGAGCGACTTGTTCGTGATCTGAAACAGCTGGATCTGCTAATCCTCGACGAGTGGGGATACGTACCGGTGGACCGAGAAGGCTCACAGTTGCTGTTCCGGATCATTGCCGACAGCTATGAAAGTAAGAGTCTGATTCTGACCACCAATCTGGAGTTCTCCAAATGGGGCGGCGTGTTTACCGACGAACAGATGGCCGCCGCAATAATTGACCGCTTGGTACATCACGGGCACTTGTTGATGTTTGAATCCAAGAGCTACCGGATGACTCACGCTTTGATGCGCCACACCGGCGTTACCGGAACATCCGACGGAAAGGAAACCCCATGATTATGACGAGAAAACGGATTGAACGACTACGGTCTGACAGTAGGCTCCACATCGACGCTCAGCTGGAAGAATTGATCCTCGCTCAACTCGGCGAGGAACCGGAGCCGTACGAGTACACTGAGCAAGATCTCCATGAGCAGACGAGAAAACTGATCAACCGATACAACGAGGAACACGTGGCTCACAACCAACATGCAGGAAACCCGAAACCATGGGAATACACAGAACCACCATCAGATTCCGCAACCTTAAAAAGGAGATAATTGTTTAAATAATCAAATAATTCGTACGTTTGATGGTAACGGTAAAACCCGGGAATTTCCCACGGTAATTTCCGGGAAGCTATCACGGTAAAAACCGGGAATTCTGCTTGACAGAACACA
>CAZCAE010000141.1:0-2876 GCA_964496635.1 uncultured Spirochaeta sp. | reverse complement strand
CCAGAGCTTCCTGAGCCTCCATAGCGCCCAGCAGAGCGCCACAGGGGAGACCCCAGCGCTCCGGATCGTTACCCAGGCGGGGAAAGTATTCCTGAAAGCTGAGCCGGATATTACTTCGCCGACCACCGGCGCAGACGATCCGGGCAACCGATTCCACTACAGACCAGAAGGCCCCGTGGAAGGGGGACTTCTCCGAGAGGCTCGGGAAAAAGCCGTATGACCCCATGGATGCGGTGGATGTGTCATACCGCGGATGGGGAATTCGCGCGGCCGCTACATGGTTTGGTGTCAGGCCGTAGCGACCTCCCCAGGGGGCGAGCAAGGTTCCGGCCCCTATGGTTGAATCGAAGAGTTCCGAAAGACCTTTTCGGGAAGCTGCCTGCAGATTCGCTACCGCGTCGAGCCACCGCTGCCTGTGAGAAGTGAATGTCGGGGAATCATGTGGTTCCTCAATCAATCGCGCGATAATGGTTGCCGAAGCCCTCCTTTTTGCTCCGTTGCTCGCAAGAAACTCCCGGGAAATGTCTACCAACGTCCGGTTTCGCCACCTCATAACCAGTCTCGGCGTTTCTGTGACCGTTGCAATGACCGTCGCTTCCAGGTTCTCCTGGACGGCGTGCTCCGTCAGTAATTGTACGTCTTCGGGATCAACAACGATCGCCATGCGTTCCTGGCTTTCGCTGATGGCAAGCTCGGTACCATTGAGACCGCCGTACTTGACCGGTACCGCGTCGAGGTCAATTACAAGACCGTCGGCGATTTCTCCCACCGCCACGGAAACACCACCGGCTCCGAAGTCGTTTGCCCGTTTCACCCGCCGGCTCACATCGGGGTTTCTGAAAAATCTCTGCAGTGCCCGTTCCACCGGCGGATTTCCCTTCTGGACTTCCGCAGACGCTTCAGTGACGGAGCTCACGTCGTGAGCCTTGCTGGAACCGGTGGCACCGCCACAGCCATCGCGGCCGGTTCGACCTCCGACAAGGATGACCACGTCTCCAGGCACAGGGCGACGGTGGTGAACCTGTTCCACCGGAGCAGCTCCCAGAACGGCCCCGATTTCCATGCGCTTCGCTTCATATCCGGGATGGTAGTATTCGTGGACAACGCCGGTGGAAAGGCCAATCTGATTACCGTAGGAGGAAAATCCCCTGGCGGCGAGAGTAGTGATTGTCCGTTGGGGCAGTTTCCCCGGCCGGGTGTCCGCCACTGGAAGACGGGGGTCGGCGCTGCCGGTGACCCGTATGGCCTGATGAACATACGCCCGTCCGGACAGAGGATCCCGAATCGCTCCGCCAAGACATGTCTCGGCACCACCGACAGGCTCAATTTCCGTCGGATGGTTGTGGGTTTCGTTTTTGAACAGCAGATACCACTCTTCGGGGCCTGTGGTGGTCTCCACATTGATGCGAACCGTGGCGGCGTTTATCTCCTCCGAGACCAGCAGGTCTTCCAGGCGGCCCTCACTCTTGAATTCCCGCCCGACGATAGTTGCCAGTTCCATGAGAGTTGGCGGAGCGTTTACGCGGTGAGGCGGCAGATATCGCTCTCGGAGCTCCAGAAACCGCCGATGAGCTCTGCGAAGACGATCGGCAACCGGCCCTTCTCCCGATATATCAATTCTCTCCAGGTGCGTCTCAAAAGTGGTGTGACGGCAGTGATCGGACCAGTACGTATCGAGGACCCTGATTTCCGTTTCGGTGGGGGATCGCCCTTCCTCATCCTGGAAGTAGCGCCTGCATACCTCCAGATCGTCGGCACTCATTGCCAGCCCCGGTTCGGTATCGGTGAAGACATGGTCCCAGAGGGGAATATCCGCCGGTACCGGAGCTTCCGCGGGCATTTCCGGCGGAGCAAAGGGATCACAGAAACGGCTGTCCACCGGGTTGAGGAGGTGATTCCTGATTCGGTGAAATGATGAGTCCGGCAGATCGCCGTTAACCATGTACACCTCACAGACGCGAACGGTCGGACGAAATCCGGATGTAAGTATTTCGATCGCCTCGGCCGCGGAATCGGCGCGCTGGTCGAACTGTCCCGGAAGATACTCAATGGCAAATGCGCGCATATCCTGTGACACCGTTAGGTCTGCAGTAACAACGTCGGTGATCGGGTCCGACAGAACGTGGGCTATCGCTTCCTGGACGTGGTTATCCTGGATTCCGAAAAGGTCATATCGAATGAACCGGCGAAAGACTTTCAATTCCGGTATTTCCAGCAGTTCCCGAAGTTCATCCAGCTGACGTGTGGCGGCGGCGTTGTAGGGACTCCGTTTCTCCACGTACACCGACGCCCGAAGAGAGTCGGGTATCATGATGTTTCCTCTGTGCCGGCGGGGTCGTATCTTTTTTCAATGTGATGGATGCTTTCTTCCACGTTCTTTCTCTGAGACTCCAGGAACGCCGACATGCGACCGCGCATTTCAGTATCGCCGCTGCCGATAATTCGCAACGCCAGAAGAGCCGCGTTTCGGGCACCGTCAATTGCCACCGTTGCTACAGGAACTCCCCCGGGCATCTGCACAATGGACAGGAGTGAATCGAGGCCGTTCAGTGCCTTGCTGCGTACGGGTACCCCGATTACCGGCAAAGGTGTCATTGCGGCCACCATACCAGGCAGATGGGCGGCCCCGCCGGCTCCGGCAATTATAACCCGGATCCCCCGACTTTCCGCTTCCCGGGCATACCGGACCAGTCGTTCCGGTGTCCGGTGCGCACTGACCACCGTCATCTCGTAGGGACAGGCAAACTCTTCACACGTTTTTGCCGCTTCTTCCATGACCGATGCGTCGGAGGTGCTTCCCATGATTATACCGACCATTAAAACTCCTATAAAAAGTCAACCGTGAGCTTTTTCCGACTCATGGTTACGACGCGGCA
>CAZCAE010000140.1:0-2925 GCA_964496635.1 uncultured Spirochaeta sp. | reverse complement strand
GCCGCAAAATGGAAGAAGAGTACATCAAGACCAACAAACGGCAGGATGAAACGAAACTTGAGGTACGTAATTTTTCGAAGCGAGGCGTCTTCGATGATATTTCCCTGCACGTGAAGAAAGGGGAGGTTCTGGGAATCTTCGGTCTCATGGGGTCCGGCCGCAGCGAGTTTCTCAGCGCGCTCTTTGGAGCGGATCCCGCCGACGAGGGTGAAATCATCATTGACGGTACCGTCCGTTTTCACCGGAACGTCCGGGCCGGTATGAAAAGCGGACTTGCCCTGGTAACCGAAGATCGCAAAAAGAGTGGGCTGGTGTTGAATCGTTCGGTAGGACACAACATATCTATTGCCTGTTTGCGCGAACTGAGCGGACCGCTTTTTATCAGGGAAAAGGAAGAGGACCAACAGATCGACCGGTACGCAAAGATGTTTCGCGTAAAGACCCCCCACTACCGGCAGCTGGTGAAATATCTCAGTGGTGGAAACCAGCAGAAGGTTGTTCTGGCGAAGTGGCTGATGACCCAACCGAGCGTTCTTCTTCTTGATGAACCTACACGGGGAATAGACGTCGGCGCGAAACGCGAAGTCTACGAGTTCATCTCCAATTATGCCAACGAGGGCAACGGGGTCATCATGATATCTTCTGAAATCCCGGAAGTGCTTAACATCAGTGACAGGATTGTCGTTTTTCGCGCAGGTCGCAAAGCAGCCGACCTTGAGAAGAACGAAGCGACACAAGACATATTAATGCAGATGGCGTCCGAAGCTGTCACGAAGGAGGCGTAACAACAATGGCAACACAACAACCTGCAGCCGCTCCGGCTGAAATAAAGGAACACAGCGGAAAACGCTCGCTTTCGGTTCTTCTGTCGGAGTACGGGATACTCCTGGTCTTCCTTCTTCTGGTTCTTGCTCTTTCCCTGGTTACGCCCAACTTTCTGCGAACACGAAATATTCTGAATGTGCTCCGCCAGACATCGATTAACGGATTGCTTTCCCTGGGTATGACCTTTGTCATCCTCACTGGCGGTATTGATCTCTCCGTCGGTTCGGTCCTTGCATTTGCCGGTATCGTGTCGGCCAGTTTCGCCAGTGATGCTATTGGCGGTCAGGTTCACCACCCCCTTATAGCTATGGGTATTGGATTGCTGGCGGGTGCAAGTCTCGGTGCTGTAAATGGTCTGTTTGTTTCCAAGTGGCGCATGCCCGCCTTTGTGGTGACTCTGGGCATGCTCAGCATGGCACGGGGATTCACCTTCCTCACCACCGACGGGATGCCGGTGCCGCGCATTGACACGCGTTTCCTGGTAGTGGGACAGGGGGTTTTTCTGGGTATCCCTCTCCCGGTCTGGATCTTCCTGGGTATGTTTGGTCTGGCGTGGATCACCCTCTACAAAACACGGTATGGCAGATACATATATGCCGTCGGCGGTAATGAGACAAGTGCGAAGATATCGGGAATCAACACGCGTCTGGTCATTTTTACCGTGTATGTGATCAGTGGATTGCTCTCGGCCCTTGGCGGAATCATTCTCACCGCCCGTACGACAGCAGGGCTTCCCCAGGCGGGACAGGCGTATGAGCTGGACGCTATTGCCGCAGTGGTTATTGGCGGTACGAGTCTCTCCGGCGGTCAGGGACAGATAATCGGAACTCTATTCGGCGCCCTTCTTCTGGGTGTTATCAATAACGGCCTCGACCTCCTGGGCGTGTCGTCCTATTTCCAGCTCGTTATCAAGGGTTTGATCATCATCGGCGCGGTGTTACTGGACTCGCTCCGTAAGCGGGACTGACGGAATACAAAAGAAACAAAAAACAAAGGAGGTGCCGGCGGGATACAAACAGTCTGTTTCCGAAAACCGTGTTGTACAGCACGGAAATCATGAACCCATACATCCAAGGAGGAATTGTATGAAAAAGGTATTATTTGTTTTGATTATCGTGGCACTGCTGGCTACGCCACTCTTTGCCGCCGGTCAGCAGGAATCCGGTGAGAAGACCTACAAGATCGGCGCCGCCGTGTACGGCCTGCAGGCAGAGTACATGCGCCTGTGGACAACTGCGCTGGAACGGCACCCGGACGTTCAATCAGGTCTGATCGAAATTACCGTATTTGACGGTCAGTACGACGCATCGGTACAGCAGAGCCAGTTTGAGGCGATGGTTACCCAGGGTTTTGACGGAGCACTGTTTGTACCGATTGATATCGAGGCCGGCGCAGCAGCGGTCGCAACGGCGGCAGCAGCAGATATCCCGGTTGTTGGTTCCAATACCCGCGTAAACAGCGACCTGCTCGCATCCTATGTAGGTTCCGACGACGTTCTTGCCGGTTACATGGAAGCGATGGCGGTAATTGATGAGCTTGGTGGTCAGGGAAATGTCGTCATTCCGGAAGGACCCATCGGGCAATCGGCACAGATTGAACGTCGGCAAGGTAATCTCAGGGCGCTGGAAGAAAACCCCGGTATCACTCTTCTTGAGATGCAGACGGCTAACTGGAGCCGCGCGGAAGCACTGGACCTGATGGAAAACTGGCTTAACGCACATCCCGGACAGATTAACGGTGTTATCGGTCAGAACGATGAAATGGCTCTGGGCGCTATCCAGGCGATTGAACAGGCCGGCCTGAACATTGATGACTTTGCTACCGCAGGTATCGACGGTGTTACCGACGCAATGATTGCGGTAAAAGAGAAGGGACACGTGAGCATCCTCCAGGATGCGACAGCCCAGGCTCAGGGTGCACTGGACGTTCTTATGGCCCGACTTATGCCCGGCTACGAACCGAAAGCGAAAGTCTGGGAGACCATGGATTTCAACGATGGCCAGGAAGATGTGTACAACGTCCCGTGGGTTCCTATTACACTGGATAACGTTGACGAGCTTCTTGCGGAACGCCGCGAGCTGACCCAGCGCTAAACGCAGT
>CAZCAE010000139.1:0-3095 GCA_964496635.1 uncultured Spirochaeta sp. | reverse complement strand
GAAACGCTCCGGAGGTAAGAACATACCAGTCCTGACCGCGAGAACCGACCATTTCCGCCAGCCTGGTGGTGACTACCGCCACATTGACGCTTGTCCCCAGAAACACCAGGGCAACGAGCAGGTCGTTCCATACCCAGAGAAACTGGAATATTGCAAACGAGGCAATTGCCGGAACTGAAAGGGGCACCACCAGGTAAATAAACTTGGTCATTGGTGTCGTACCGTCCACCTCTGCCGCCTCAATAAGATCCCGGGGTATCTGGGATATGTACCCATAGAGAAGGTACGTTGCCAGGGGCAGTCCGAACCCGGTATGGGCCAGCCAGATACCGAGATAGGTACCGTTCAATCCGGCGTTGTTGTAGAGGCGAAACAGCGGCAGCAGTGAAGTCTGCAGGGGTACAACCATGAGCCCAACTACCAGAATGAACATAATCCGGCGTCCCTTGAACTCCATCCACGCAAGGCCGTACGCAGCAAAGGCGGCGATAGTAATAGGTATCACCGTTGCCGGTATTGTCACCAGCAGACTGTTGAGAAAAGCCCCGCCCATACCATCATTGGTGATGACGAAGATGTAGTTATCCAGAGTCCAGAAACCCTGACTGAAGGGCTGAAAGACGGCGGTCCACCAGCCGGTGGTATTGATCGCCTGGGGTTCCCGGAAAGAACTCACCAGCAGACCGAATGTCGGTATAGTCCATACGATGACGATAGCAACAATCGCTACGTTCAGAAAAATTCGTCCGAAAATCTCCCGGGAGGTCTTTTTTCGTTTTTGCAGTATAAGCGTATCAGACATCACATTCCTCCTCAGGCCTTATTCAAACTGCGAATATTCCGGATCATTACCGGTGTTACCGCAATAAATATGATGACCGCCAGGGCGGCACCCCGGCCGTACTGGCCTCGCGAAAACATCTGGCTATACATCATATTTGCCACCACATCGGTGTTGAAGCGTCCACTGGTCATGACAAAGACCACATCGAAAACTTTAAGTACCAGGATAACGATTGTGGTTGTAACGGTGAGAATTGTACCGCTTACAAAGGGGATGATCACCTGAAAGAAAATACGGAATTCCCCGGCTCCATCGATACGTGCCGCCTCAATCAGACTGGAGGGAACTCCCTTTACCGCGGACGAAAGAATGGTCATAGCAAACCCTGTCTGCAACCAGACCATAATTATAATAAGAAAGAAGTTGTTCCACGGTTCCATTCGTAACCAGCCCACAGGATCTCCACCCAGACCGACGACTATGGCGTTCAACAGGCCGATCTGCTGTCCGTATGTTGCCCGGTAATAGACAAAGCGCCAGATAACCGATGCACCGACGAACGAAATTGCCATCGGTAAAAAGATCAGTGACTTGGCATATTTTTCCCACTTGACCCGGTCTACCAGAACCGCAACGACCAGACCAATAGCAACGGAAAAGAGAGGCACAAATATCAGCCACAGGACGTTGTTCCGTATGGCAATAAGAAGAGCGGGATCCTGAAAAGCGGCAATGTAGTTCTGCAGACCAAAATTGGTTGGTGACCCGCCCCGGGTATAATCAAAGAAACTGATTCCCACGGTACGTATCGTCGGATATATGATGTATACAAGCAGGATCAGAAAAGCGGGCGTGATAAATACGTAGGGTCTCAAAATGTCACGAATATGAATAGGCAGCTGTGTTATCAGGTTATCTACCGTCAGATACAAAGCCCAGATACCGCCAACGCCGACTACCAGGGCAACCACGGCAATCAGCAGTTTCGGCACACTGCCCTCCCGCATGAAGTTGAAACTCCACGCAAATACCACGACCAGAACCGCCGCAATCACCAGTGACAGCAGGATCTGCATCGACTTGTTCTTTACTATTCTGGCATCACTCATAATCCCCCCGGGAAGCATCGTCTGATAAAAGGAAAGGCAGGGAGGTTTGCTCCCCCCTGCCTTCAATGGATTCTATTCCGTTCAGGGCCAGCTGTTGTCGATATTATTCAACAGGTTGTCCAGATTCGCGCCCTCGTCGTTGACGTAGGCGGTGATCTCCGTCCAGAACGTACCGGCACCGACAGGTCCCGGCATCAGATCCGACGCGTCAAACCGGAATGTGGTTGCGCCCTGAAGAATCTCGGCAATACCGCGGTCGGTGACGGTGGGATACCAGTCCAGCGGTACGTCTTTGTGGGTTGCGACAAATCCGCCGGATTCCAGCCACGCTTTTGTGGAAAGACCCGTGGACAGATAGCGCATAACCGCACGTACTTCGGGACGATCCTGCATGGCACCAAGGAGGTCACCGGCACCGAGGACGGGACTTCCCTGAGCTTCGTCAATGGGGGGCAGATAGAAGAAACCGATCTGTTCGCCCACTTCACGACCTTCCTGTGGGAAAAAGCCGGTGATGAATGACGCCTGCCGGTGCATCAGAGCCGCCGGAGGTTCAACCGTCAGCGGTGTAGGAGCGTCACCAAAGGGAGTCAGAACGATACCTTCCCGACCACCAAGGACGTAGTCCTCGTTGAACCAGATTTCCTCAAGATACTCCAGCGCTTCCCGGAACTCGGGACTGTTGAACTTCACTTCACCGGCTACCCACCGGTCATATACTTCCGGAGGATGAATGCGGAGCATGATGTCTTCCAGCCAGTCTGTGGCGACCCATCCGGTTGCACCGGAACTCTCTATCCCGATGGACCAGGGTGTATGTCCGTCGGCGACCATCTGATCACTCAGGGCGAGCAATTCGTCCCACGTCTCGGGAATCTCGTACCCTTCCTTTTCAAATGCAGGGATGTTGTACCAGACCAGACTTTTTACACTGGCACGAAACCATACCCCAGCCTGAATACCACCGATTTCGGCAAGATCAAGCCACGCGTCGTTGTACTGTTGCTGCAGATAGTCCATACCGAGCCAGTCGGCCATATCGTAGATGTAATCGCCGTTTACCAGATCAGTCACCAGTCCCGGCTGGGGGAAGGCGGCAATATCCGGAGGACTTCCGCCTTCGGCGCGTACGGTAATGAGGGTCTCAAAGTCACCGCTACCTTCATACACTATGTCTATACCGGTAGCTTCCTCAAAGGGAA
>CAZCAE010000138.1:0-3144 GCA_964496635.1 uncultured Spirochaeta sp. | reverse complement strand
GGGCCGCGTAGCGCAATCCGGCAATTGTTGGCAAAATAGAACCTATAAAAGGAGCATTATTCATGGAGACACAAAAAACGAATATTCTCGACAGATTTCGTCTGGACAATCGAACGGCCCTGGTGACGGGTGGAGGACAGGGTATCGGAAGAAGTTTCTGCCACGCCCTGGGAGAAGCGGGAGCAAAGATAGCCGTGGTGGACCGTGACGAGACCTCGGCTGGAAAGGTCACCAAAGAACTTGCCGCCAAAGGCATTGAAGCCATCAGCGTCATAGCCGATGTCACCGATCAGGCGGCTGTCGACCGTATGGTAAAGACGGTGATAGACACATGGGGGGAACTCACCATCGCCGTGAACAACGCCGGCATGGGCATGTGGCGACCGGCGGAAACGATGGCTTACGACGAGTGGAAAAAGATAGTCGACCTGAACCTGAACGGTGTGTTTCTCTGCGCCCAGGCGGAGAGCGAAGTTATGCTGAAAGCGGGGTACGGTAAAATGATAAATACCGCTTCGATGTCGGCCCACATCTCGAACACTCCCCAGAAGCAGGTTGCATATAATGCTACCAAGGCGGGGGTGCTGCACATGACTCGCAGCCTTGCCGCCGAGTGGGCCAGCCGGGGCATCCGGGTAAACAGCGTCAGCCCGGGATACACGAAAACCGCCCTTGTGGAAAAATTGCTTGAGAGTCCCGAAGGCCAGTCGATGCTACCCGAGTGGCTCCAGCGTATTCCAATGGGACGCATGGCGACGACGGAAGATCTCCAGGGTGCCGTAGTGTACCTCGCTGCTGAAGTGTCGGATTATATGACCGGAACGGATCTGCTTATTGACGGCGGATATTGCGCCTGGTAATTCCACGGAGCATAATCGACCGGAACAAAAACAAAAGGGAGAACGATATCGTATGGAAACAAAGATGACCGGAGTAATCCTTCCGGGAAACAGCACCGTAGAGTTCAAAGAGTTTGACGTACCAACCCCTGGACATGGCCAGGCTCTCATCAAGGTAAAATCTTCTACAATTTGCGGCTCCGACATTCGGGCCATATACCGGGAACACTTAGGCAAGGGGCCGGAAGCGTATCAGAACGTTATTGCCGGGCATGAACCAGCCGGCCAGATTGTGAAGACGGGGGAGGGACTCAAGCGTTTCAAAGAGGGTGATCGTGTCATCGTCTACCATATTTCCGGGTGCGGTGTCTGCCACGATTGTCGACAGGGATATATGATCTCCTGTTCCAGCCCCGAACGGGCGGCCTACGGTTGGCAGCGCGACGGTGGAATGGCAAGTTACCTCCTGGCAGACGAAAAAGATCTGGTCGAATTGCCGGACGAGCTGACATACACCGACGGCGCTCAGGTTGCGTGCGGTTTCGGGACGGTCTACGAAGGTCTGGAGAAGATCGGTATCTCCGGAAACGACGCGGTACTGGTTGTTGGACTGGGACCGGTGGGACTGGCGTCACTCATGCTTGCCCGGGCAATGGGGGCGAACCTCCTCGTCGGCGTTGAGGTAAACGATCAGCGAATCAAAATCGCGAAAGACACCGGCCTGGCGGACCATATCGTCAAGGCGGGGCCTGAAGCATTGAAAAAGGTGAAGGAACTGACCAATGGTCGCGGTTTTGAAAAGACTGTGGACTGCTCCGCCCACCGTGACGGCAGGCTCCTGGCAATTCAGGCCGCCCGTCAGTGGGGAAAGATTGTCTTTATTGGAGAAGGAGGCGATGTCGCCTTTCATCCAAGCCCCGACATCATACACGACCAGAAGACCATTTACGGTTCCTGGGTTACGTCAATCGGAAGAATGGAAGATCTTGTGGAACGAATAGTCCGTTGGAACATTCATCCGGAAGTTCTCGTGACCAACCGATTTCCCCTGGAAAAAGCGGATGAGGCGTATTCCCTCATGGCGGCAGGAAATTGTGGTAAGGTCGCGGTGGTCTTTGATGAGGAAATAAAGTAGTCAACCTCCGGGTGGGGGTGGCCGTCCGGCCCACCCCCATTTATCGCGGAACCATCATCACTTTCATCACCGACTCTACACCCTTCTCTATCAGGGATACTCCGTGCTCAAACTCTGTAAGGGGAAGGGTGTGTGAAATGAGGTCATCCACACGGACTTGCCCTGTCGAAAGTAGTTCCAGCGCTTGGTAGCTGTTACGCAGGGACGTGTAGGATCCATGAAGGCTGATACCCTTTCGGAAAAGTTGAAACGGCTCAATTTCGGAGGTACTGTCTTGCGGGGAAACGCCAAAAAGCAGTACTTCCCCTCCGGGACGTGCACAGTTGAGTGCAACCGGTACCAGCGCGGGGACACCGGTTGCCTCTACGACACAGTCAAAATGGTCCCGCGGGAGTTCTGAAGCATCTGGACACGTCTCGTCGACGCCGTCCCCTTTCGCAAAAGCCAGGCGATCCTGACTCCGGTCAACAACGGTGATTCGTCCTGCCCCGAGGGCCCGCAGAGTTCGGACAAGCTGGATACCAATAGGCCCGGCGCCGAGGACTGCAACCCGGGACCCCGGGGGGAGAACAAGTTTGTTGACGCCGTGAAGAACGCAGGACAGGGGCTCCATGAAAGCTGCCGTCTCAAAGGGCAACGCTCCGATTTCAAAAGCCGCTGCTTCAGGGGAGACTACATACTCCGCCATACCACCCGGCAGGGTAACACCAATTCCCTGCCAGTTCTCACAGAAATTCTGCCTGTTGTTGAGACATGCCTCACAGCGCCCGCAGGAAAGATTGGGTTCAACGGCTACTCTATCTCCGACGTGAAACCGCGAAACTCCGGGCCCGACTTCAACAACAGTACCTGCAAATTCGTGCCCCGGAATGATCGGATAATCTCCGAGATACTCTCCCCGAAATATATGAACGTCGGTTCCACAAACACCGCAGCAGGCGACTTCAATGACAATCTGACCCGTTCCTGCCTCGGACCGCTTCCTGGTAATCACCTCGCTCAATCCCGGTTTTCCAATTGATAGTGCTTTCATACCCACAGTATTCTTCAAGTTTGCTCTATTGGAAAGCCCGGGAAACGGTTACGTCTGCTATCTCAGTGTACTGATTAGACCGGTCAAACCGGCTCGCGGGGCGGTTGCGGCCGTGCCCCGCCGGCTTCTCAGTAGAC
>CAZCAE010000137.1:0-3283 GCA_964496635.1 uncultured Spirochaeta sp. | reverse complement strand
AACGGGGTACACCTTTCTTGCCGGTGGTACCCAGATCAACAATGGTGCCGCCCGGGACCGCGGGACCGGCCCGGACAGGGTTGCCAGCCTGGACGCCCTGGAACTCGGGGGCGTTCAGAGCGCGGGCGGCACCGAAGGGGCCGGCGCAGGGGCCGGTGAGGCGCCTGCGCTGGCCATCGGCGCCATGGTAACACTGCAGGAGCTTGCCGACAGCACAGTCGTTTACCCTGCCATCAGCGCCGCAGCCGCGTGTATCCCTACCCGGAGCGTCCGGAACGTCGCCACCATCGGCGGAAACGTCGGCGCCAAACGGCCCGACTCGTATCTCATTCCCGCTCTGATAGCTCTTGATGCCGTTGCAGAGACCCCCGACGGGGACATTTCCGTTGAGCAGTATGTCAGGGAAGATAAAAACACCCTGATTCTTCGCTTTCGCGTACCCCCGGTAGCGGGTGTGTGCCGGGTCGTCAAGGAATCGCGATCCCACATCGCCCTGCCGGTGGTGAGCGCCGCGGTTCGCGTTGTCGTCGGTGGTGACCGGGGCGGCCGAGAGTCCGCCGGAGGTATAACTGAGGCCCGCGTCGTTGCCGGATGTGTGGCTCCCCGGACGGTCCGCCTTTCGGCCGTTGAAGAGGTGCTTGTGAGCCGGGACGCCCGTTTCTGGGTTGAACCGGACGGAACGGCCCTTTTGGAGAAGGCGGTTGCCGAGGCGGTGAGTCCCGCCGTCGATTTTCTCGGCTCTGTGGAATACAAGAAATACGTAAACTCGGTGGTTATTGCCGACTGCATTGTGTCATCCATCAGGGAGGCGCTGTCATGAAGATTTCCTTCACCCTCAACGGTCGCAAGGTCTTCTTTTACGCTGAGCCGGGAGAACGGGCGCAGACCTTTCTGCAGCGCAACGGTATTCCCTCGGTCCGCAACTCCGACGACGCCTACGGCTTTGCCGGTTCCGACACGATCATCCTGGACGGAAACATCGTCGGCGCAAACCTCCTTCTGGCACCGCAGCTGGAAGGCAGGGACGTCCGGACTATCGAGTCCCTTCGGCAGGGTCGTGAACTGGGTGTGGTTCAGCAGGCCATGCTGGAAACGGGGTGCGTTCAGTCGGGCTACAACTCCCCGGCGGCGGCGCTGATGATCCACGATCTTCTGCAGCGCAACCCGAATCCCGACCGGGCGGCCGTCCTCGACGCTTTATCGCCCCTTTTCAACCGGGCCACCGGGTATCGGCAGTTTTTTGACGCCGTGTCGCTGGCGGCGCGGCGGCTGAAGGACGCCGGCGCTGACGCCCCCTCGACGATTCCCTCCTTCGGACCGGACTACACCATCGTCGGCAAACCGTCGCCCAAGAAAGACTCCGCCCGGATGGTTGCCGGTGAGAAGGTATTTGTGGAAGACCGGGTGGAACCGGGCAGCTGCGTCCTTCGGGTACTCCGCAGTCCCCACGCCCACGCCTGGATACGCTCCATCGAGACATCGAAAGCGGAAGCCCTGGAAGGGGTAGTAGCCGTCTTTACCCACAAAGACGTACCGCAGAAGTCCTACGGTCAGGCGGGACAGGGTTTCCCGGAGCCGTCACCCTACGACCGCTTTCTCATTTCCCGGAAAGTGCGCCACGTGGGTGACCGCGTCGCCGCCATCGTGGCGGAAACACCGGAAGCGGCGGAAGCGGCGCTGAGCCTCATTGAAGTTGTGTATGACCCGCTCCCGGCGGCGGTGGACTGGGACGACGCTATCGCCACGGACGCACCGCTCATCCACAACGGTCCTATCCAGTACGTCGACGGAGCACCCGATGACCTGGACCGGCTGAACGCGCAGGTGGACCCGCAGGAAGAGCCGGTGGTATACCAGTTTCCCATCGGAGGAAACCCCCGGAAGAACATAGCCGCCTCCGTCTCCGGCGGCATCGGAGATCTGGAAAAGGGATTTTCCCGGGCTGACACCGTCATCGAGCGGACATACACAACCACGCAGATTCAGTGTACCCCCCTGGAAAAGCACACCTGCTACGCCAGGGTGGAAGGAGACCGGCTGGTACTGCACGCATCAACCCAGGTGCCTTATCACCTTCGTCGCATCGTTGCCACCCTGCTTGACCTGCCGGAGAACAGGGTGCGCGTCATCAAGGAGCGCGTCGGCGGCGGGTACGGTTCAAAACAGGACATAACCATAGAAGATCTGGTGGCGTTCTGCGCGTGGAAGACGGGGCGATCCGTCTTCCAGCAGTTCACCCGGGCAGAAGAGTTCATTGCCAACTCGTCCCGCAAACCCATGCGCATCACCGTCAAACTGGGAGCACAGAAGGACGGAACCCTTACCGCTATGTACATGAAGGTGGAGTCCAACCAGGGAGCCTACGGTGCCCACGCCCTGACGGTGCCCATGAACGGCGTCTCCAAAAGCCTGCCGCTGTTTCTGTGCGAAAACGCCGCCTTTGATGTGGTAGCCTACTATTCAAATCGCCCGCCAACCGGTGCGTACCAGGGCTACGGCGCCCCCAAAGCCAACTACGCCCTCCAGATGGCGGTAAAGGAACTTGCCGTGGAACTGGGTATGGATCACCTGGACGTGGTTGAAAAGAACCGCGTTCGGGAAGGTTCCATGCTGGAAATCCTGAAGATCCTGGGTGAAGGACGGGAAGGCGCTGCCGCCCCGGCCACCACCTGCGGCCTGGGGCCCGCCCTTGAAGAGGGGGCCCGGCTGATAGAGTGGGGCAAACCCGCCGCCGCTGTCGCTACGCCCGCCACCGACCCGCACATCCGCATCGGCAAGGGGTTCGCCACTATCCAGCAGGGTTCGGGCCTGCCCGGCCTTGACCACGCCATGGCCACTGTGAAGATGCTGGGAGATGGAACCTTTCTCGTCCAGTCCGGCGGGGCCGACCTTGGCACCGGCCTTGACCTGGTCAGCGCAAAGATGACTGCGGAAGTGTTGAAGTGTGACATGGACACCGTCACGGTCCAGTCCGGCGACACCGACAGTGCCCCCTTTGATACCGGCGCCTACGCCTCCTCGGGAACGTACTTCTCCGGTGGCGCCGCCCGGAACGCCGCCCTCAAGATGGCGGACAAGATCCGCCGCGAGGCCGCCCACATCCTGAACGAGCAGCCCGAAGACATAGAACTGGTCCACCCCGGTATAGCTCGGGGAAAGACCGGTGAACTGACCTACCGCAAGCTGGCGTGGCACACCCAGGGCGGCGAGGGGACCGGTCAGCTCATCGCCTCGGCTTCGTTCACTACAGACAAATTCTCTTTCCCCTACGGCGCCCACTTCG
>CAZCAE010000136.1:0-3523 GCA_964496635.1 uncultured Spirochaeta sp. | reverse complement strand
CGACCATGAGACCCGGTCTGGCCGTTCGCTCCGCGAACTCCTCGACCATGAGACCTGGGGTTTCCGATGCGGTAGCTGCTGAACCGTCCGGGGAAGGGGCCCGGCTCAACACTCCGTGTTCAACATCAATTTCTTCGTCAAACCGGAAATTGACGTGGTTGAACTCAATGCGACCGGAGATGGGCGCTACGCGTCCGGAGACGTTCTGGTCCAGGCGTGTTTCCCGGCGAATCAGCTCCAGGATGCGGCGGGATGATGCAAGGCCGATCTGTACCAGATTGAAGGAGAAGATGGAGATAAAAGTGGCGAAGCGGAAGGTACCGAAGAGACCCATGAAGCTGACAACCTCGCCAAGGGTGATGACCCCCAGGCGGCGCAGGTGAAGTCCGTGAAACAGGGCCAGGCCCCAACAGACGGCAAAGGCCATCATAGGCCAGTAGCGCGCCTGGATTTTGCCCTGTTGTACAAAGTAATTGCGGTAGGCAGTGGCCCGGCGGATGAACTTGTCAAACTCGTAGTGCTCCCGGACGCTGCCCTTGACCACCTCAATACCACCGATCGCCTCAGCAAGAGTGCTGTTCATGGCGCCGAACTCTTCTCTCTGGGCGGCGCTGACCGGTTCCAGACGACGATTGTAATGCCAGACGGTTATGACCAGCAGAACCGTGAAAATGGCAGGCACCAGCCAGAGACGGATCTCCAGAACGAGGATCATAGCGAAGGGAACCAGCAGTCCCAGTGACGAGTCCACGATCAGCATGATGCCGGGCGAGTACATGAGGTTGATGGCCTTCATGTCGTTGGTGGCCCGGGCCATGACGTCGCCGATGCGCTGGGCGGCGTGAAAACTCTGACTTTTCCCCAGAAGGCTGGTGTAGAGTTCCTCTCTGCTGTCCCGCTCCACCCGGTGGGCAAGAAACTCAGTGGTGATATTCCGGGCCAGGCCCGTAAGACCCTGAACCACCGCGGACAGCGCGATAATCAGAGAGACCCGCAAGAGATCCGCTGCGACCCAGCCGGGCCGGGATATTATGTCGAATCCTTTGCCAACATGGAGGGGAACGTTACCGTACGCGTAGTTGTTCACTACCGCTGCTGCAACCATAGCAACCGGCAGCCACCAGTATTTCCCGCTGTGGGAGAGAAGCCAGTGCACTGAACCGGCGGTATTGTAGGTATGAAGATGGGAGATATGGAACTCCCGGGCCACCGCCTCCCGGGGGCCGGAATCTGAAAGTCCCGTTACAGAAGATTTGCGTCGCATCGAGGTGATAATGCTTTAACCGCTGCCGCGTTTATCGTTGTACATACGCCCGTCGGCTATACTCAGCAGCTCATCCCGGTCGGTGCTCTCCTCCGGAAAGATGACCGTTCCCACACCGGCGGTGATCTTCACCGATTGGAGGCGTCCTTCATGTTCCAGCGGGATCGGGACCTGAAGGGTTTCGCGTATCTTGGAGACAATACCCGGAAGGTCTTTCCGTGCCCGGAGGTCACCGCAGAGAACCACGAACTCGTCCCCGCCGATTCTGGCAACGGTGTCACTGTCCCGTATGGTAGAGCGAATCCGCTGCGCGGTAACCCGCAGTACCGTGTCTCCCGCCTGATGACCGTAAGTGTCGTTAATGCCCTTGAAACCGTTGAGGTCCACGTAGAGAAGACCGCAGTTTGCGTCGTCCCGATGAGCGTTGTGGAGCATTACCTCAAAGCGATCGAAAAACAGCTTTCGGTTGGGTAGCCCCGTGAGATCGTCATAGAGGGCCAGACGTTCCAGCTCCCGTTCCGCTCGCTTCCTCCTGGTAATTTCGTGACCGACATAAATGGTCGCGATGGTATGTCCCGCCGTGTCCGTCAGCGGAGATGCCGAAATGCTGAGAATGATCTCGCTCCCGTCTGATCGTTTCCAGGTTTTCTCAATATCACGGAAGGGAACTTTTTCAGGAAGTTGCTTTTCCCCAACGACGTCAAGAGACTCCACAACTTCGGTCAGATCGCGGTTTACCAATTGTGGGGACTGCCACCCTAACACGGCGTGAGCCCTGTCATTGGCAATCCGTACCACCCTTCGACGGTCAACGACGAGAACGGCACTGGAAAGAGTCTCCAGTATGGCCGTGGCGGCCAGGGCAGGGGTGACATCAACCATGCGATATCGAAGAATAGTGAAACCGGTAACCACGACGAACAGTGCAAAGGGAATATATCCGAAGGGATACACGGGAAGACCAAAAGCCGGCAGGAGATCTACCCCCGAGAAAAACCCGATGGATATAGCGGCTATCTGCCAGCCAAGACGGTGCCGGTCCAGAGGATCGGTCTGCCGGCGGTATTCCCGAAGGAAATGAACCAGCATCAAGACCACTACCGCTGCCGTAAAGAGCAGAAAGGCGACGCCCATAACGCCATACCGGGAGTACCACCCCCAGGGAACCCGAATACTGCCGGTCAGAATGAGATCGGTCCCCCAAATTGCGACAAGGTGCACCACGGCAACACCGGCGATAATACGTTTAAAGATGGTGGATTGCCGGGAGCACCCCAGTATTGCGGCGGCAGTTCCAAAAAAGGAAAGGGGGGTAAGAGCAACTCCGATATGCCCTATTCTGTCCCATAGAAGGGACAGTTCTGCAGTGGCTACGGCATAAGAAATACCTACGCCGACGGCATAGAACCCCGCGGCACCGGCGAAAAAGAGGTACCACCAGCCAATCCGGGACCACTGCACCCGCCCGGCGACGTATAGTCCGAATACCGCTACAACCAGACCCGTTGCAACGACCGGCCAGGAGAAGATAGTGAAGTTCACGACGTCGGGATTAAAGAGCATGATCGGTGCAAGTATAGAACATTTTTACCGGTTATACAAAAAAAGACGGCCAAAAGTCCGACGGTCGTTGGACCGAAGCTCTATATTGACGTGTTCGTGGCAGTGGCCGTCGTTTCAAGCTCATACCCTGCGGCAACCCAGCCGTCCTTGCCGGCGGAGTAGTAGTAGGCGTGGTCGTACCCGAGGGATGTCAGTTTTGCTGCGGCGATGCGACCGGCACGACACTTCTCGTTGTGGCAGTAGGTGACAATAATCTCGTCTCTGTCAAAAAGCGCCTTCGCCCGGCCTCCTATCGTAGCAAAATGAACGTGTATTGCGCCGGGGATGTGGCCCTTTTCATACTCCTTCGGCATGAGAACTTCCACCACCCGGGCCCGGTCGTCGTCAACATGCCGTTTCAGCGTCTCCGTATCTATAATTTTTACATCCTCCATATTGTTGCCTTTACCAGCCACCGGAAGCACCTCCGCCGCCGAATCCGCCGCCACCACCGGAAAAGCCTCCGAAACCACCGCCGCCGAATCCCCGGGAGGATCCCCCGAAGACCCCTGCCCGGTGTCGGGCCGCCCCGGCGGAGCGCCCCCGGCCGGTATTACTGAGCAGCATGCCCCAGAAGAGGGCCCGCCCGAAGCCACCGTACCGTCTCATTCGGCCCATAGCACCAAGGCCGAAAACGAAGAAGACGATGAAAGCGGT
>CAZCAE010000135.1:0-3533 GCA_964496635.1 uncultured Spirochaeta sp. | reverse complement strand
GCAAATTTCGTGCCGTAAAAAATTCACGTATCGTGTAAAACAAACTCCCCGATAAAGGCGTTTATGGAGTGGTAGGTCCTGGTGGGGTCTTCAATCCAGACGGAATGGCTCCCGCTGCTGCTGAATGCAAACTGGCGTGGCCCGGACGCCTCGGGAGTGCTCCAGGGCAGGCCGCGTACCGCATCCGGCGGATAGTAGTCGTGATCACCGCCCAGCACCAGTAACGGTTGAGATATCTTTGCCAGGTCTGACTCGCGGTTCCAGTTCAGGATGGTGCCGGTCGGTTCAAAGACACTCGGACCTATGACTCGATTCATGAATGCGGTGTTCAGGTTCTGTAAAGCCGTCTGAAAGGATTGGGGAAACGGTCCGCGACAAAGGTGCCGGGGAAGCCAGAACTTCGCCATCAGTGTGGCCACTCCTTCCGGTATTTCAAGTGCCCCTGACGCGACAGCATCATGGAATTCCGGGGGAAACGACGCCATCCGGTTGCGTATGTGTTGTGCAATAAACGCGCCCGATGGAAAGCTGGATATCAGGATAGACGCATCGATCGACGACGCCGGATTTGCACAGAGATACTCGATCGCCACGGCTCCACCGTAGGAGTGCCCCAGCAGCACCGTAGGACGTTTGTCGGTCAGTTGATCAACGGCGGTCGCAAGCTCTTCAGCGCCTTCCGGAATAGTCCCGGGAAACGGAGCCGCCGGCTCTGGAGCCGTCCCGGTAAACGCGACTGTCGTGACGGTGTACCGCCTCGACAAGGTGTCTATCAATTCTTGATAAAAACCCGGTATCAGGCTTGGACCTCCCGGGGCCAGGATGATATGAACGCTGCCGGATCCTGCAGAATAAACAATCATAACTCAAAAATACATACCGCCGCTCCGGGAATCAACTCGTCATCGGAATCCGAACGTACCGTATCCAAGACTACCGCAAGTGGTGGCGGACAGGTACAATGTGACCGATTATGACCGGGTACGTACTGGCAATTGATATCGGCGCAGGACAGAGCACAAAAATTGCCCTCTTTGATGGACCACATCGAATTGTTGAAGAGGGAGATCTTCCGCTGGGAAGTTACGGGACGACCTTCGAGTCCTACGCTGTCCGACTGGAAGCAATAATTGACAACGTGCTGGCATTGCACGGCCGAATCGTCCTGAAGGCCATTGGAATTGCCAGCGCAGGAATTCTCAATTCCGACGGCTCCTTTCTTCTGGTCCAGAACCTTCAGTTTCTGTGTGGCCACAATCTCAGGAAACGGCTGGAAGAGCGATACGCCGTACCGGTGGGCATCGACAATGACGCAAATGCGGGAGGCCTGGCCGAATGGAGTCTGCTGAAAGTAGAACTTCTCTACTGGGTCTTTGGTGGCGGCTGGGGAGGCGTATGGATCAGCAAAGACGGTACCGTCAGATTCCCCTCTACCGATTGGAGTGGAACCGACGGGGACCTGCATCCGACCAATGAGCCGGGGTATTCCATACCTCTGGAAAAACTGATGCTGCGTCAAGTGTTCCTGGAAGTGGGTGCCAGCTATGACCGATTCGAATTCGCTCTGCTGGAGGAGTTCGGAGGAGACCCGGCACAGATACATGGACCCGACGGTGACCCCGACTCGCTGCGGGCGGAGGTTATTCTCAGTGGTCCCGGCCGGTGTCGCCTGTTCAGAGCTATAGTGGGTGACGACGATTTTTATCACCGATTTCTCGACCTGCATGAGGTGAGGGAAATCACCGATCCTGCCGTTGCAGGCCGACATATCAGCAAGCTTTCCAGTATGCGTGTCGAAGCGGCGATAAACACCGATCGGTTGTACGGAAAGATTCTGGCGCTGGCTACACGGTATTTGTTGCGTCGGGCCGCTGTCGATGGGTTGCCCGAGGGTGTGCCAATCTGTCTGGGGGGAAAACCAAGTTACGCTTTGCCATATTTCGGACCCAGCGCCCAGCGGTTTCTGGGCAAGTACGGTTTCTTGAACTATATGCGGCCCAGCGTGATCGATGAACGCGGTCTCAATGCAAACCTGGTGGGCGCCGCCGTTCTGGCGTACCGGACGGGACAAGCCTCCGTGTAGCAAACTTGTCGTCACCAGGTAAAAAACATATAGTCTAGATGCATCCGGTAGGAAAAATGTAACGATGAATGCTGTTCGGCATCTGCCGTCATGGCGAAGATTCTTCGAATTTATCCATGACGAGCTTTCATCCCCGACTCCTCAAAAACCACTGACCGCCATGGTTCAGGATTTTGAAGAGTTGATTCGTGCCGACCGTGGTGTAGCACTCTTTCAAATACAAGATAACATTCCGTTTTGCACATACTCCCCTGACTTTGCATCTTCCATGGTTCCCGGCTTCAACGACCACTACAGCCGGTGTTGCCCGGTGTGCCCGCCTCCGAAAGGCGCACTCTTTGGACCGGTTGAATGGGTCAAATTTCAGGAGACCGAATATCATCGCGATTTCAACATTCCCCTGGGGATTCGTCACAGCATGGGATATCGATTTGTTGATCCCGTTACCGATGGTGACACGGTAGTGATGCTCAACCGGTCCGGTTCAGCGCGCGATCGGTTTTCCCGGCTGGAGGCGACGGCCTTCGAATACTGTATGGAATCGCTTGTTTCGATACGGAAGCTGCAATGCCGGAGCCTTTTTCCCTGCCGGGAATGGATTCAGCCTGAAGAGACTCACCGCGGACTCCCTTTGACGGCACGGGAGGTGGAAGTAGCATACCACATGCACAGGCGCAAATCGATGCGGGAAATAGCCGAAGAGCTTCACATCAGCCCGCGCACGGTGGAGCGTCACGCCCTCCATATCTATCAGAAACTCGGTGTCCGGTGTCGACAGGAGTTTCTGCAAGCAACTTCCCGCTTTTTGTGGCACTAAAGTACGCACGTTTTCCCCGATGCGGACACGCTCCATGACCACTCATAATACCTGTATTGACTGGTGAAATGGAGGAAACATCGATGAAAACATGTATTGTTGGTGTGGTATCGGTCGTTGTCTTTTTTCTGGTTGGGTGTGATGTAATGAACCAGATGATGGAGGAATTGGGCGATGACGATCCTCCGGATATGCCGGGGAATTTCCGGTGTATTGAAGAAAGTGCAGCGCAGATCAGACTGGCCTGGGATGCACCGTCGGTAACGGTAGACTCCTTTGAATTGGAGCGCAGCGACGGCACCAATGGTAACTTTGTCCAACTCGACGTGGTGACCGGTACTACACGAACGTATACCGACAGTAGCGTCACCGCCGGGTCGGTCTATTATTACCGTATTCGATCCGTGTCCGGCAGCAACGCTTCGGCCTTTTCCGGCGAAATCGAAGTAACGACCCCGTTGGAGACGTCCCTTGGAGCTTTTGACTGGTATCAGGACGACTCGTACGAAAACGTCGGCGATCTGGGAGACGAGTATGTCGGGTTCGGCTTTGCCGACCAACCCTACGACGTAGAAGCGCGGGTAATTGACAGCACCGGAACCGAGCACGAGTGGCTCTCGTTCCAGCGCGATT
>CAZCAE010000134.1:0-3561 GCA_964496635.1 uncultured Spirochaeta sp. | reverse complement strand
GTGGGGCTTACCGTCACGGTACCGCTGTTCACGGGGGGCGAACGGATCGCCCGCTTCAGATCTGCGCAAGCAGAAGTGGAAGCGGCGGTGTACACCCGGGACGCCGCCCGCCGGGAAGAACTGACGGAGCGACGACGTCTCGCTCGACGGTGGGAAAACGCTGCGGCCCGGCAAAAGCTTCTGGCATCGGCAATGGCCAACCAGGAACGTTCCGTCTCAGCGGTGGAAACCCGTTTTCGTGAAGGCAGGGGGTCCCTCAGCGAGCTGCTGGCAGCAGAGACGGTCCTTCTGGAGCTGCGAATGCACCAGCGCAGCACCCGGTACGACCAGCTTCTTTCCTATATTGCCCATGCCGAGTTGCTGGGAGAACTCACTCCGGCGCTCATACAAAACCTGACCGAGGACTAAACCGATGAAATTATCGAAATATGTGAATACTGCAAAGGCCGTGGCGATACTCGCCGCCCTGTTCCTCACTACCGGCTGTGCTCCGAACACCACGGATAGCAACGACGCGTCCGGCACCGCCGGCAGGCCGCAACCATCTGCCGCACCCGTGGCTGTCCGGGTACAACAGCCGGAATACCGCACTCTGGAACGGCGAATATCATATGTAGGGACCGTTTTTGCCGGACAGGAAGTACCGATCATCGCACGGGTCCAGGGGACCCTGGTGGAACTGCCGGTGCGGGAGGGGCAGTCTTTTGTCCGGGGCACCGTACTGGCCCGGCTGGACTCACCGGAGATGGAAGCCGCAGTGGAGCGGCTCCGTGCCGAAGTAGACTACTGGAGCAGCCGCAATGAAACGGACAGGCGGCTGGTAGAGCAGGGCGCCCTGGCACCGGAACAGGCCGACTCAAGTGAGCGAGCTCTGCGTACCGCCAGGGCCGGGCTGGATGAAGCTACCGCCCAGCTTGCCAAAACGGTCGTAACCGCCCCCTTTGACGGAAACGTTCTCGACTGGCCGGCAGAAATCGGTCAACCCGTCATGCCCGGCCAGCCGCTGATCCTTATCGGTGACGCTTCGCGGGAAGTTCGGACGGACGTGGTGGAAGAGGACCTCCAGCGGGGAATTCGTGAAGGAACCCCCATGGAGCTGTCACTTGCCCCGGATCGCATCCTTTCATCCGCTGTCACCTCAGTGGCTCCTGCATCCAGCGGTCCCGCACGAACCTTTACAGTTACCGTGGCGATACCCGTAGCCGGCGACCCATCCAGCGCTACCGAACTGCCCCGGAAGGGCTCATCCATCCGGGCGGACTTCATAGTAGACCGCCGCGAGTCCACCCTGGCTGTTCCCCTTCGCGCCGTGGCCGACCGGGACGGTGCCGCCCATCTCTTTGTGGTGACCGAAGACACCGCGCATCAACGCAGTGTAACACCCGGCATTTCCCAGGGCGGGTGGATCGCCGTGGACTTCGACTGGAACGGTGCCGATCCGGTAGCGGTGACCAACCTCAACACCCTTCGCGACGGCGCGTCGGTCTACGCGGTATCAGCCGACGCGGCAAACATCGCCGGACAGGGAGGTAACTGATGGCCCTCTCCGATTACGCTCTGAAACACCGTTTTTCCATGTATCCGCTGTTTATCGCGGCGGTGATATTCGGGATACTTTCCTACATAAACCTTTCCATTCAGCTCTTTCCCGATACCTCGCCACCGCTGGTGAACATCCTCACCTCCTATCCCGGCGCAGCAGCCGGTGACGTGGCAGACCTCGTTTCGGACCCCATAGAACAGGAAGTCGCCTCCCTGGAGGGGGTAGAGCAGGTGACCTCTTCGTCCCAGAACGGACTCTCCCTGGTGACGGTGGAGTTCCGGTATGACACTTCCGTCGACCTCGCGGCGGTGGACGTCCAGAATGCCATATCCCGTATCCGCACGTCCCTTCCGGGTACCATCGCGGAGCCCCAGGTCCTGAAATTCTCCACCAGCGACAGACCCGTGGCCACCATAGGACTCATAGGACAGAATATGACGGATGTCCGCACCCTGGCGGAAGATATTCTGGCACCGGAAATACAGCGGGTCCCCGGGGTGGCCCTGGTGGATGTATTCGGAGGCTACCAGCCTGAGGTGTCCGTCCGGGTAGACCGCTCCCGCCTTGAAGCCCATAACCTTCCCCTGGGTGCAGTTGTAGATGCGATCACTACCCACAACGTCAGTCTCCCGGCCGGAGAAATTCGCAGCCAGGGACGGCAGTACAGCTTCCGGGTGGACCAGCAGAGCCAGACCCTGGACGACCTCGCCGCTATACCCATTACCACCCCCTCGGGACAACGCGTCCTCCTGGGTGACCTGGCGGAAGTAGAAATGGGATCCGGTGAGGATCTTTCCCGCTTCCGGGTGAACGGCGAAAACGCCATTGCCATGCAGATCTTCAAGCAGGACGACGCCAACACCGTAGAGGTGGTAGGGCTCGTAAACGACGCCTTTGAGGATATCCGCCTCCGATACCCCGACGTCACCATGGTTGTCGCCGACGAGAGTGCATCATTTACCGAACTGGTGGTCAGCAACATGCTTGGCGCCGTGGGACAGGCCCTCATCCTTGCAACAATCATTATCTTTCTCTTTCTGGGCAGCTTTCGCCGAGGGTTGGTGGTGGCCATCTCCATGCCCATGTCTTTTCTGCTGACCTTTGCGGGGATGATGCTCTTCGGAATACAGGTGGACCTGGTGACACTGACGGCGGTGATACTGGCGGTAGGTATGGTGGTTGATGCCTCCGTGGTTGTGCTGGAAAACATCACCCGCCACTATCAGGAAGGCAACTCCGCCGCTACCGGCCCGGCTACACCACCTGGCCCGGGTATCACCCCCTTCAAGGCCGCCCTTGAGGGCGCCCGGGAGATCCAGTTTGCCGTCATAGCCGGCAACGCCACCACCCTGACGGTGCTCATACCGCTGCTCTTCCTCTATGGATTCGTCGGCAAGACCTTCGGACCCCTGGCGGGAACGATGATCATCGCTTTCGTTTCCTCCCTGCTGGTGGCTCTCATGCTGGTACCCATCCTGACCATGAAAGTTACCGCCGGCGGAGGCAGGCTGGAACGGATCGCCGCCGTCGCTGCCCGCCCCTGGGGCGTCCTCATGGACGGGCTGCGGTCAGTCTACGTCCACCTGCTCAAGTGGTCCCTCCGGCATCGCTGGATCATTCTCATTATCGCTGTGGCCTCCTTCGTCGGAGGCGGGCGAATCCTTATGTCCCTGGGCATGGAACTTCTTCCCAAAATGGACGGCGGCGACACCTTCATCACCATCGAAACACCCTCGGGTTCTTCCCTTGAAGAGACAGAAGACGTTGTCGCCCAGGTGGAACGCATCATCATGGAAGAACAGGAGCTCCTGCGCCTGTCAACACAGATCGGGTTTGAACCGGGCATGACCTCCTTCGGCGGCAGTGGCGTGCAGGGGCCCACCCAGGGCAATATTACCGTCACCTGGACTCCACGGACCGAGCGGGACGAGACAATCTGGGACATCCAGGACCGTCTGCGGGACAGACTTGCTCGCATTCCCGGTATCGAGAATCTTGTTGTAAGAGAGTCCGGCAGT
>CAZCAE010000133.1:0-3674 GCA_964496635.1 uncultured Spirochaeta sp. | reverse complement strand
TAATCTCCGGGAATTCGAAACGGTAAAACTAGGGAATTTCAGGCTATAACAAACAAGCGAACTATGGCGGACAGACGACAGGATTCACTTGATTATGCAGCGGCGCAACGGGAGGCCGCTCTGGACCGACTGACAGAGCTCCTGAAGATACCGTCGGTTTCCACCGATCCGGACCATGCGGATGACGTGGTCGCTGCTGGATACTATGGCCCTCGGTCGGGCGCCGCGTACATGCTGGGCTCGCAACAGCGGTCCCAAGGTGCAGCGTGTTTACGATTACGCCGCAGAAAGCAAGGTTTAATACGCTTATTTAACGCTTGCCGTTATCAAGTGTAATAATGCGACACAACTTCGAGCGATTGATGATTATCTGAGTACGTTCGAATAGAAAAACTTAGCGTGCCAAGTAACGTCCGATATTTATGGTTCAATTCCTATTATCAGCAATGGTACCGGGGGACTGCTGCGACCCTGTCTCATTACGTTATAAACCTCCCCTTCGAAGTAGGCCGGACCGGACGACATTTCAGATTGCATAGCTTTTGTTGGAAGGACTTCGATTCCCAAATTGATTACGCCTCCAGTGTAAAACATCATGTGCTTTACAAAGATATCAAACGCGACAAACGAATATTTCCCGAACTGAACCTCTATGGCAACTTCATCTTTGACGAAATCAGTTTGGTTGTACGAGAAAATTGGTTTGTCTTCACCGTTCTTTTTCAAAAAGTCTTTCTGTTCGGTTGCCGACATCGAAAGGGATTTTTCCATTAGATTCCGGTCGAGAGTTATATAATAGCTGTATCGACTTTCTCTCCATTCGTTCTTTGAGAGAATGCGCTTGAATTCCGCATTTATTTCCTTCGGACTAAAAAGCGCTTTCCCCGGCATAGTCATTTCTTTGCTGATTTTTGTGCGAAACATTTCTGCGTCAACAGACGCTATAGCTTCTTTGATTTCTCTATATAACTCCGGATGATGAACGATAAGAAATTCCTCGCCGTTAAGGTGAGAGTATTTTTTTGCGATTTTCATTTTGCAGTCTCTTGAATCCATTCTTCGGGGAATTGCGATACTTTTTCTTTTCCGGACGGCTGATAGACCTTCTGGGTCATCGGACGAGTCCTCAGGGTTCCTTCTTGGAACTGTCGGATTCTGTTGCTTGCTTCGTTAAGATAGGTTTTTTCTTTATCAATGCCGATTGCGACCCGGTCATGTTTGAGGGCTGCGAGCAATGTAGAACCAACCCCTGTAAAAGGGTCCAAAACCCTATCGCCGGGATTGGTCATCGCCAATACACATCGTTCTACTAACTCTACAGGGAACTGACATGGATGAATGGTCTTTTCCGGATGATTCGCTTTGACATTCGGAATATCCCAGACTAATGAATCCCAGTCCTTCGCGAGTACTTCCCATACGTCTGAAGGGTTCTTTCCTTTCGGATTGCCGGAGAGTTGTCCTTTATTTGGTCCTTTAAAGTGTCGTTTACCGGGATATTTCGCCGGAACTCTGACCTCATCAAGGTTAAACCGATACGAATCAGATTTCGTAAACCATAGGATAGTTTCATATCGACCGGAAAACCGCTTCGAAGCATGAAGACCATGACCGAAATGCCAGATGACCCGGTTTCGGAGTTGCATACCGAGTTTCTTGAATATCTGATAGTAATAGATATCAAGTGGGAACACTTCGGCGTTTTCGATATAGTTGCCTACCTGCCAACAAATGCTACCAGAAGACGATAAAACTCTTTCCAGTTCCCGTAGGATAGTCTCTTGAGTCTTGAGATAGGACTCGATGGAGCTTTTGACTTCATACTCCTTGCCGACGTTATACGGCGGGGATGTCACAACCAAATCTACTGTTTCGTCCTGAAATTCGGATAATACATCAAGGGCATCACCCAAATACAACTCATATCGATTATTACCGGCAAACAAGTCCATGATTCTCCCCGAAAATAGTGGCTCCATACCATAGATCACAGGTAAAAGAGCATTATTGCTTGTTCAATTCTATAGGTTTTTTAAAAAAACACGAAGGGAATTGACAACAGTTTTCACGGTGTGTCCCCTGGCGGGGAACACATTACATCAGCGCGATGATCGCCATCTGGATTGGTATTACCACAGCCAGAAGAGCCGTTGTTACCATCCACGCGGCATTGGCCAGGTCCACGTCAAGATCGTAGATAGACGGTGGAACCAGCGCGATGAAGCCCACCGGCATGGAAGAGAGGATAAGAATCACTTTCAACGGCAGGGCATCGTCAAAGGAACCCATTCCGAGAAAGAAAGCTGTCCCTGTAACCACTCCGGGAACTATCAGATACTTGATTGCCCCGACAAGTGCTCCCAGGTGGAGATACGGTACGATTCTGCCGAACCGCATTGCCATGCCGATAGAGATGAGCAGAAGGAGACTTGCCGTCGGAATGACAACAGTATTGAGAGCGCCGTAAAACCCCGGCCGTGGCACTCCCAGGAGATTGAGCAGAAATCCCAGACTGATGCTGCCTATGGCCATGAGGACAAATGGATCTCTGATGATAGAAACAAGTCTGCGTTTCTGGTCTTCTCCTGTCAGGTTCGGCGAGAACGATTTGGCGATGGGAAATCCGAGGGCATAATAGGTAAACTCTTCGAAGAGACGAAAGAGCGGAACCAGCGCAAATCCCCGTTCTCCCAGAAAGATAAATACAATCAGTGCCCCGATGGACCCGATATTGAACATTCCACCGGCTGCAAAGAACGCTCCCGCCTGTCGTTGCGGGAGACGAAGTACCTTCGCAAGAGCCAGCGCGACGGCACCGCCCGTCACAAGGGTCAACAGTCCCATTGCGGGCATCAGGGCAATGCGAATGTTGTCCAGCTGAAAAACCCAGATGGCGCCGAGGGCGGCCACAGGATTGAGCCCCAGAAGGGCAATCTTCTGAAGAGTGCGACGGGCCGACTTGAGGTTCGGGTCACCGGGTATGACGCCCCCTCGAACAAGGCGTTGTATGAAATAGCCGACTGCGAGGCCGACCGAGATAATTGACAGTGAAAATAACAGCTTCTGCATTGAGGTCGTCCCTTGTTAAGCGTAGTATTTTGTATACAAAAACAGAATAGTATTCTCCGTCATTTCCGACAAGGGATGGATAGTATTCACAAGCTTGTTGAAGAAGCGATATTACTCATTTGTGTGTAGGTACTTATGACGGAAGACCGATTTGTCGGCCTTCCGATCATAAACTCTGGAGGTACCTATGCCTATTCCAACACACTGTCCCAACCCCGATTGTCTTCATTTTGAGAATCCCCCGGTCCGCTGGCGCGTTCGCTTCGGCTCCTATGAGACCCTTGCTCATGGCACCGTCCGGCGCTACCGCTGCACCGCCTGCGGCAAGACATTCGGCGATCAGACCGAGTCCATGCACTACTACGCCAAACGTCGCCTGCCGCTGAAAGCAGTCTCCACCACGCTCACCGGTGGTTCATCCATGCGAGAGGTGGCTACCCGCTACCGCGTCTCACCGGCAACAATACAGAACACCGTCCTCCGGCTGGGTCGCCAGGCGATGATCAGCCATATTCATCTCCTGGACACCATGTCACCCCACTCCAACGTCGCGTTTGACGGCCTGCGGTCCTTCGTCACCTCCCAGGACTACCCCTGTGACATTA
>CAZCAE010000132.1:0-3758 GCA_964496635.1 uncultured Spirochaeta sp. | reverse complement strand
CCCGATGCCCAAATTCTTAGGCGGGTACGAAATAGAATGCGACCAGAGCCTGTACGTATACAATCAATGCAACAAAAGTACTTGCCATTTCCACTTCGTCGACGAAAGCGGAAAATGGGCTCCGAACCATGCATACAATCTTGGCTCCGGATACACCGCGACGCTCGTCCTGGAGTTGATCGACTGACGGTATTGCTGCCATTGCACCATGAGCCGGTGTCACCGGCCGTATTGACGCTATGCTGTTACAGCGCTACCCTTTTTTGATGAGCAAGGCAACCGTCTATCTGAACGACGATCTGCACCAGGCTCTCCGGCTGAAGGCCGCCGAGACCCACGAATCGATGTCGGAACTCATCAATGAAGCGCTTCGGGTCTTCATGTCGGAAGACTTGGAAGACCTGTCTGATTGGAAAGCGCGCCGCGATGAGAAGCCGATTCCGTACGAGGAATTCCTGAAGCGGCTTGAGGCCGATGGGACGATATAACCTCCAGATTCTGCCGTCGGTTCGAAAGGACTTGCGGGGTATGCCCCGGGAAACTGTCCGTAGGATTTTGGGTACAATTGATGGGCTCACAACCGACCCGCGGCCTTCGGGTTGCAAGAAATTGACCTCTGCAAATCTCTATCGTGTGCGCTCCGGGTCCTACCGCATCGTCTCCGAGATCCACGACGAGGAGATCGTCGTCGTGGTGATTAAGGTTGGTCATCGCAAAGACGTGTATCGGTGAAACGCCCCGGTACGCGAGCGATACGGCGACGCAATCTTTTGCACCCCTGCTCTGTCGAAGGGTGAAAATAGACGTTACATGTTTAATTACTGAAAATATTCCAAATATAATCAATAATTCTACCAGAATCTCTTGGTGCCGCCGATTCGATGCGGGACTCATGTTGTAGGCGACTTCGTGGATCAGCTCCCACCGCTCGTCGTTCGGCCAGGAGAGGTAATCCTTGCCGGTGAACAAACCGGCCTTGTCGCCCTTCATGCAACCATCATGGCCCTTCCATACCTTCCACCAATGCGGCGTGGGAAAACCAGAAGTGCTGCACACCCGCCGCCGGTTCAAGGGATTCACCCTGTAGCGGTCCCCGGGTCCCCCGGCCGGCGACGTTCCAGACGGTGCCGTCGTCGCTTGTGCGCGCCGCGTTCGTGGTAACCCCGGACCCATCGACACTACTGAACCGAACGGTCCGGCCCTCCCGGGTACGTTGGAAAAAGACGTTGGCCGTACCTACATCCCGTCCGTCGGCAATCTGCCCGGCATCCAGAGCACTCGCGGTTCCCTCTTCCCAGATGACCACAAAGGAAGTACCGCCGACATCCAGCGCCAGGTGGCCATGCTGCTGCAGCACATCATAGGGCGCAAAGGCGACATCGCCGTTTTCTTCAATGGACACCACCCGCTCCAGGGGGCTGAAGGTGGTTCCGGTATCGGGACCGCGGTAGAGGAAGGGGCGTTCAGATGAGTCGTAGCCTACGTAGGGGTTGCGACCATATCCCCGGGGATGCCCGGTATCGCGGGAAAGAACCATTGCATCCGGGTACGTCTCCGCCGCCAGCGAAAAGGGCAGCATCGTAGTGGGTACAAAGGTAAGGCGGCTGCCGGCGTAGAAACCGGCAATGGCGTCTCCCGAGGCCTGTTGCCACCAGCTTTCGGTCTGCCGGTCGTACATGATCAGGTTTGAAAAACGCAGACGGCCGGTGGTACCGAAATCCAGCACGTGGCCGCCGGGGTCGCGACGGAACGTGATACCGGTATTGCAGAGCGGACAGTACGTCACCGCCACGGGTATACCTGCGATGGTATCGTTTACAACCTCGTGCCACGTCAGAATCTGCAGCGGGTAAATTCGCGTTTCGTCGGAGCCACCGGAACGGACGGTCACCACAATGACCGGTTCCCGGTCCGCCACCCACTCCCGGGCATCCCGAATAGAGACAAACTGCGGTTCGTCGATGGAGGGGATGCCGTCTTTCGGCGGGCCCCCGGAAAGTATATCGTCATACGAGACAGTTGCCCGGGAGAAGTCGGTGGTGAATTCCGTACCGGCTCTGCCGGGAGCACCCTGATCACGGTGCTCCTGTGGGAGTTCATTCGTGGGAACCGGTGGTGTTTCCGGGGCAACCCCGGGCGGAGAGACTACCCGCTGGGACTGCTCGGACGAATCCGGAACCGCACGCTCACGTCCGCCGCCGGCAAAAACCGCCGAAGACAATGCCGCGAAGACGATAAGGGTTATCGCGACGGTGCCGGGATACACGAAAAACCGGCCTCCCCGGGACCCACCCTGCTGCGACCTACCGCGCCACATGCCACCGTACCAAGATCGTCTAAATAACATGTAGATAAAAATAACCACACGTCACCGACAATTCAACGTGTAGAAGCAAAAAATGACTGGTGTGTTACTCAGTTTCAGGGTGCGCGACGTGGCGAACCATATCCACCTCCGTTTCTTGAGTAAGAACGCCGGCGTTGTGACAGGCCGCAGCGCCGGTAGCTGTTCAGCACTACCCGCCTCGCGGGCCAGCTGTTGTCAACCGTCAGCTGTCGGCCTCGTACAGGACAGTCCCGGTCTCTCTGATCCGTTCAGCTACGGATGCGGCCACCTCCAACGGGTTGACCAGATCGACCTTCCACGGCGAAGATTCGCACACTTCCATCGCGCGGTAGATATCACCACCTTCTACGGCAAGATCGATATCAAAGTCGGGGTTCTTTGGCGTTTCCTCCAGGAGAGAACCAAACAGAAGGACCCGCCGTACTTGGGGAACGGTGGTGCCGATCCGCTCAGCAAGAGTTTTCGCTTCTTCCCGGGCAGCCTTTGCCCGGGCGGTAGTCTTCCGGTGCTCATTCCTGTTCATTCGGCGTAATCCGTCTGCAAACGGCTCAGGATCAAAGGGCATCGGCAATACTCTGGAGTCTGGCACGGAACGACCGGTGGATATCCGGGAAGCGGGTAAAGAACTCCAGTACCGTCTTCTGTACCTCTCTGGTTTTGTGAGGGTCGAGATCTTCACCGTAGAGATTTCTCAGGCGGTGACGGAAACGCAGGATCTCCCGGGCCATGCGGGTATGGTCATGGTCAGGTAACAGAGCGGGTCTGATACTGGGAATCTCAAGCCCCATCTTGTCGACCAAAGCCTGATGCCACCGGTCCGAGGGCAAGCTGTTCTCGAAATAACGAGAAATGCGCAGGAAGTAGTTTTCCAGAACACCGTACAGCGTCTGAATGGTAAATCCAAGAGCTCCCCAGTCTACGGGATCGTCCGCCCCCTGTTGTATACGTTCCCACGCAGTCCTGTTTCGGGTCATGAGACGGTCTATCTCCCGGACATCACCATCCAGCTCCTGGATCAGAGCCATAAGTGATTCGTAGGTTCGCATAGCAGGTATATAGTAGCTACTGGTACCAAACACGGCAACAACAGGTTTCCTGGAACTGTAGTGCTGCATTGAACGTATGAGAACCACGGTCAATCTGGATCGGGATGTTGTGGAAGTTGCCCGGAGCCTGGCGGCAACGGAGGGGATCTCCCTGGGGGCTACCGTCTCCGCCCTTGCCCGTCGCGGCATAGCCGGTACTGCCGGGTCAGGTTACACCGGCGTCGACGAAATCGGCCATTTTCCCACATTCAACGTTTCAGAAGACACACCGCAGTTCGGTACCGAGGAGGTACGGATGGCGTTGGATGACGAAACAGAGACAACCGTAATACCTTGGATTTAGAAGTCGAGGTGTTCTACCCGTT
>CAZCAE010000131.1:0-3766 GCA_964496635.1 uncultured Spirochaeta sp. | reverse complement strand
AAAAGTCCCGAAGAGCCGCCGCATCGACCGATGAGCGACTTCTTCTCTGTTTTCAGCAGGATTGCTCTGAGCGCGGCTCCGTAGTTTACCGGTCTACCGCTTCCCGTATGCGTTGGCGCAGTGCGCTCCCGGCGCTTTTCCAGCCCTCTTCCTGGAGACACACCCTCCCCTTCCGGTTGAGAACCACCAGGCGATCTCCAAGCCGAAGCGCTTCTTCCATGTCGTGGGTAACGAAGAGTACGCCCGGATTGTGGGACCGCTGCAGCCGTTGAAGGAGCATTCCCAGCCGTTTCCTGGTGGGGGCGTCTACCGAAGCGAAGGGCTCATCCAGAAGCAGTACCGCCGGTTCCATGACAAAAGCGCGAGCCAGGGCAACGCGCTGCCGCATCCCTCCGGAAAGCTGGTGTGGATATCTGGCGGCATCATCACGAAGTTCCACCTCAGCCAGGGCGTTCAGTGCCCGCTGTCGGAGGGGTGCCCCGGGGTTCTCGAGGTGTTGCAAGGACCGCCCAGCGTGACGCAGGGGAAATATGACGTTGCCCAGAGCGGTTTTCCAGGGAAAGAGCTGGTCCTGTTCCTGAAACACGACAATGCGCTCCGGGTCCGGATCGGAGACAACGGTTCCACGAAATCTGACGTTCCCGGCAGATGGGGCGAGAAATGACGCGGCCACTTTCAGAAGGGTTGTTTTGCCGCATCCCGAAGGCCCGAGAACGCATACAACTTCTCCGGGAATGATGGCCAGGCTGACATCGTTGAGGACGGGGAGGGGCTCTCCGGGATAGGAGAAGGTCACGCCTTCGAGCTCCAGGGAGGCACCACCGACGACGGCACCCGTCATGTGCTCATCCCCCAGGTTACTACGGTCTTTTCTTCAATAAACCGGAAAAGAAAACTCTCCACCGCGCTGCCTGCGATCATCACGACAAGAATTCCCGCAAAGAGTCCTTCCGCGTCCATGAATACCCGCCGGGAAAAGATATACCAGCCTATTCCCCCGCCTCCGGCAATAGCACCGAATACCATCTCCGCGCTGATAAGCGCGCGCCAGCTTCGTGCCCATGCGATACGCAATCCCGCCAGCAGAAAAGGGAGCGTCGCCGGAAAGACCACCGTCAGGTGATACCGAAACGGTCTCATCCGGTAATTTCGTGCCACCAGACGCCAGGCAGTCGGAATACTCCGGTATCCCGCCTGAAGATTGGTCAGGACGGGCCAGAAGACCGAGTGAATGATTACAAGTACCACCGCCCAGGTTCCTACACCCACCCAGAGGATTATGACCGGCAAAACAGCAATGCCGGGAAGCGGATGCAGGAGGGAA
The DNA here is from genome assembly GCA_964496635.1 of uncultured Spirochaeta sp. Lineage (GTDB taxonomy): Bacteria > Spirochaetota > Spirochaetia > DSM-27196 > Alkalispirochaetaceae > Alkalispirochaeta. Next base: position 2,442 of record CAZCAE010000131.1, on the reverse strand, counting down.
CCGGTGACGGTCAGAAAATCATCGACCCACCGGCTGCCGCCGGAAACGAAGACTGCCACAGCGGCTCCGAGGACAGCGAAGCTTCCGCCAAGAAGAATCACCCCGAGGGAAACCACAAGCTGTTTCACTATTGTTCCGCTGCCGACCGCCGCCGCAAGATACTTCAGCACGGCCACCAGAGACGGCATAACCAGGGGAGAAACCGCGGCGACACTGCGGATAATTTCCCACAGGATGACGGCGCAGCCCAGGAGTATCCATCCCCGCCAACGCCCCTTCACCGGATATACCCGTAGGTTTGCATCGTCCGGAGAAACCGATCCATGCCGAGGACATCGGTCTGATAGACGAGTCCGTCCGCCGTCAAGTCGGCAGCAAGTTCTACCGGATCGGTCCGGTAGAACCCGGCAAGGTACTCCAGAACGGCCCTGGACTCCGGGGAAATTTTTTCCACGAGCGGGGTTGTCGGATCTGAGGGGTCCGTTTCAGCTGCATGCAAACGCAGTTCTTTTTGCAGATCCGTTACAATATTCATGGCCGCTTCCAGAGCCGTCATCAGCGCCGGAATAACCGGGCCGTTTTCCGAAATGGTGGGAGCGACAACGCCAACGATAAAGGTAAAGGGACCGCCAAAAGCGTCGTCGCCGGACACCAGCAGCGTTGCGTCGGAGTGAGCCAGCTCACGGAAGAGGAAGGGAGGAGCGGTGAAATGGGCATCGATATCACGTGCCCCGGATAGGAGGGCGTTCATGCCGTCGGGATGACCCATGCTCACCAGTCGGTTATCGAAGAGCGTCGGCTCGCGGCGTTGCCGTTCCAGAGCCATCGCCAGGAGGATGTGCTGAATACTCCCCGGCTGGGGGAGTGCTATTCGCACAGGTTCACCGGTGTCGAGTGTTCGAAGGAGGTCATCCATGTGTCTCAGTTCCGGATTGAGCGTAACGAGACCGAGTGGAGAGCGGGACAAACCGGTGAAGGCACGCCAGGCAAAACCGCGATCCCGGCCTATGAGGTACGGAGGAATGCCCATGAATCCTACATCGAGGCGACCGGCCACCATCGCTTCCCGGATCGCCGTAGCGTTGTTCACCCTAATCCACTCCAGCTTCACCACATTCCGAAATCCCGAAATGGAGTCTCCGCCGACCTCGCCCAGCAACTCCGAAGGAGCCTGAAGCAGTGCCGCCGGTATGTAGGCGAGTCCGTGCTGTTCGGCGATACGCAGCACGGGCTGATCCCGGTCGGGCCGGTCACAGCCGATGAGAACAAGGAAGAGAAGAACCGGTATGACCAAAAACGGAGTCCGTCTGCGCATCAGCCTCATTGTAACGGAAGAGGAAGTCAGCGCCCAGCGGAAAGGGCTATTCTGCCGCGCCGGATCTCTTCCTTCACAGAGTCGGTTGTGAACGACCATTCAGCCAACTGATCCAGTCTGGCGCTTCGTTCATCCTCTTGCAGCCAGCGCGGCACGTACCCATCGGCCCGATAGGGAAAGAGATCGATATGGCCCGTCAGAACGCCTTCGTGAATATCACCGGTGAAGGCGACGGCAAGACCCTGCCGGACTTCTTCATTGAAGGCCTGGTCAAAAATGAAATTCCCGAGAGAGTAGAACACCGGCGTGGTACCCACAAACTCGATGCCCTGAGAGACGTGTGGGTGGTGTCCCACAACGAGATCGGCACCGGAACGGGCCAATATGATCGCCATATCCCGCTGATGTTTTCGGGGAATCTGCTCGTACTCTACACCCCAGTGGATGTTGACAATCGTCGCGTCTGCCTGTGGGCTCGCCTCATGTATAAGTTCCATAACGGCCTGGCGGTCCAGGGGACGGTACACTTCGCTTATGCCTACCATGGCCACGCTTTTCCCCGCTACGTCAATAACGGTCACCGATTTTTCACTCACGACGCTGTCCAGTTCTCCGGAATGGTCAATTCCAAGGTCCGTCAGAAACTGTCGGGTAGACTCAACGCCATCGGTACCCTGATCAAAGAGATGGTTGTTGGCGATAGTGAAATGGGTAATTCCCTGCTCATGGAGGGCTGCAATCCGCTCCGGTGGAAAGGCAAAATCGTACGGATAGACCGGAGGAAAATGCTCACCCTCCGCGGTTATCGCCCCTTCCAGATTTGCGCTGACAAGATCAAAATCGGCAATACCCCGGCCGTCCGGCAGAATCGCAACACTCGAAAAAAAATGGGAAATTCCCTTTTCTTCGATAATCGTCTCGATACGACGCTCTACCATGACGTCGCCAAAGAAGAGCATGCTTATCTCGGCGAGAATGGTTGTCGGCGGGTACAGCAGGAAAAAGAAACCGATAAGACTTACCGGAAATGCCCGACCGTTCATACCGTACTATTATGGCCGGTATTTCCGGGTGGTCAATGGAAAATGGTCTGCTCCCTGGTATCGAGAATCATGTTGCACCCCTCC
>CAZCAE010000130.1:0-3797 GCA_964496635.1 uncultured Spirochaeta sp. | reverse complement strand
TGGTCAATGGAAAATGGTCTGCTCCCTGGTATCGAGAATCATGTTGCACCCCTCCTCGTCCAGAATTTTCAGGGTATCGAAGACGGTATTCACAAGAGTGTTGACTTCCGCCCTGCTGCGCCCATGCAGTACGGCGTAGGCGATGCGCTGGGTTGAGTTCTCCATGGGTCTGATAACCGTACCGACCGGAAGCAGAAAGCGGCACTCCGTCACTCCAGGAATATCTCGCAATTCGGCGTCACCCAGAAGCGCAGACACGGTGCCGGGACCGGCAAAGATGAGGGGTACGGCAAAGCATTCATACGGGGCGGGGGTGGCCCGATCTCCTGTTTGTTCTGCCGCCCCTTTGACGGCCATTTCAATTGCGCCCAGCTGAACGTCCAGGGGGTCTACCGCTGCGACTCCCGGAATGGACACGTCTTCGTAGGCTCCACCCAGCCGAAAAGCTATTTCGTTTACCACCACCGGTGGATACCCCGCGGCATGGCTCCCGTCAGCGTCACCCTCTCCGCAGGAAGACCTCACCAGCATTTGAAAGTAAACTGGCCCTCCCGACAGCTCAAACTCCCGGCAGATCCGCCGCGTGAGATCGCGTATCGTTCCGTCATGGGCGCCGGCGTGGCAGCTGGGAAAACGGTGAGCCAGGCAGACCCCCAGACTGGGTGGATTTTCGATGGTGACCCGGTCGGTAACGGTCCAGATATCAACGTCATCGGGAGCATGAGCCCACCCGGATACGGTGACCTCCCGGGAAGGAACGTACTCCTCCACCAGCACAGAATCCTCCCGGGAAAAGGACCGGGCAACCGGATAGTGTCGCACCACCTCTTCCGGCGTTTCCGCACGGATAATACCCCGCTGACCCTGACTGTCCACCGGCTTCACCACATAGGGTGGCCGCAACGTTTCCCACCCCCGGAGGCTTTCGTCCATAAGGCTGTAGCGCGCGGTGGGAATAGACGCCCGGGAGAAGCGCTCCTTCATGAAGCGCTTGTTCGTTACCAATACGGCTTGCTCCGGGGTCAGGGGAAAGGGCAGCCCCAGCCTGTGGGAAACGATCGCCGCGGTAAGAACGGGCTGGTCGGTACCGATCGCCAGGATCGCGTCTGCGTCGGTCTCCTCTGCCGCCCGGGTTACCGCATCGATATCAAAAGTGGAAGCTTCCGCAAATTCATCCGCCAGTTCCCGGGCGGGAGCGTCGGGGTTCCGGTCGGCCAGGATAGTAGTGATACCCCTCAGCCGGGCCCGACGGAAAGCGGCCGCCTGGCTGCTCCCGCCGCCAAGAATCATGAGTCGCACTATTCACACCCCCGGGGAACATCTATCCGCCGGGGCGGCCGGATAATTCTGCCGACACCGCGCAACGGTCCCCAGAAGAGGACGAGATTCCAGTAGATGCGGAAGAGCTCTGTCAGGGTGTACCGGCTTGTGGTGGCCTTTCCTACCGGTCCGCCGGACTGGCCGGATACGCCGATCGGTCCGCCCGTTTGGTTGTACCGGTGAACCCCCACAACTGGACGGCATGAAAAGAGCATTGCCGAGAGGTAGGGAAAGCTTACCGGCCTGTCCACGGCGCATCGAACCAGACGGTGTCGGATAACCCGGAAACTGGTCACCGGAACGTCCCGGGGCTTCCCCAGGAAGAACGAGAAGAGTGCGTTGTTCATAAGGGTGCCCAGCCGACGGACCGACCTGTCAACACGGCAGGGGGCGCCGTACATGATATCTGTTTCCGGATGGTCCACCATATGCCGCACCATTTCCAGGAGTTCCGCCGGGGGGTGGGCGCCGTCGTCATCCACGGTGGCAATCAGATCTCCTTCGGCGGCGGCAACACCCAGGATAGTCGCGTACTGCTGTCCCCGATTTTCCGGGAGACATACGCTGCGAAAGGACACCCCGGGCGGCGTACGGGCCCCGGCCCGATCGTTCACACGCAGATTCCGACGGGCGAGCTCCCGGACAACCCATTGCTGTTCTTCGCGAGGGCTCCCGTCATCCACAACGAGGATTTCCACTTCGACAGATGGGCCGGGCCGAACCGCTCCGGAGGCCCGCACCGTCTCGTCCCAGGAATCTTCCTGGACGGCAGTGACAAGTTCGTCGAGAAACCGGGGCAGGCGGTCGTGTCCCCGAAATGAGGGAATAACCACGGACAGAAACGGCCGGTTCACCCCGGGGCTATCGTTTTCCGCCAACACCGGCGTCTTCATTGGTATCATCTCCGCGTCGAACCCTTCGAACCGTTGCATCGGAAAACTCCACACTTTTTGGAACTGTACTGGATGCACCCAGTTCCTGCAGACGCCGCACCCCCGGGAGGACGCGGTGCTCGTAGGATCCGGCGGCGTCATTGAAACGATCCACCGCCTGACCCAGGGAGGCGCCCAGCCGGTTGAGATGGTCCGAAAAGGGAACCATCCGGTTCAGCAGATCCTTGCCGGCGTCGGCAATTGCCTGGGCGTTGCGGGACAGTTCAATCTGCATCCAACCGTAGGCGACCACCCGCAGAAGGGCGAGAAAGCTGGCGGGACCGGCTACAATTACCCGATTGGCAAGAGCGTATTCCAGGAGCTCCGGATCGTGGGTGAAAGCGGACGCAAGGCCGCTCTCGTAGGGAACCAGCATGACCACAAACTCGGGAGCCCGGGGAAACTGACTCCAGTACGCCTTCTGGGCGAGAGACTGGACGTGTCCCCGCAGCGCCTTGGCGTGCCGCTTTGCCGCCTGGTACGCAAGTTCCGGGGTTGCCGCCTCCTGGGATTCCAGGTACGCGGTCATGGGTGCCTTTGCATCAACCGGGACGATGGCTTCCGAAGGAAGGTGAACGATCATATCGGGACGGCCCGTGCCGGCGTTGGCGGGCCCGCCTCCGCCGGTACCGGCCCGCTGCTCTTCAAAATCGACATGTTCGCTCATTCCCGACAACTCCACCAGTCGGCGCAACTGCACCTCTCCCCAGCGTCCCCGGACGTTGGGCGCCCGCAGCGCCTGGTCCAGGGAAGTTGTGGCGGTCTGAAGGTTCCGGTATTGCTCGCTGATCATGCGAACCTGCTCGGTGACGCTCTGATACGCCCCTTCCCGCTTTTCTTCCATAGTTCTCACCTGACGGTCCAGCTTCTGAAGCTCTGTGTTCAGGGGGGTGAGAAGATGCTGCAGTTGCTCCCGGTTCTGTTCGGAGAGAATACCTGTAGTTTGCCGAAGGGTGCGGGATGCCAGAGCCTCAAAGGTCTCCCGGAGGCTTTTGTCCGCCTCGGTGAGCCAGGCAACCCGCTCGCGGTCGGCGGCGCCGCGGCTCTGTTGTTCCGCCAGTTTTGCGGACAGGTCGTCGGCGCGGCGCCGTTCGGTGTCGCGCTCGGCGGTGATTTCGCCGATTCGCCCCTCCAGTGAGGATATGCGGGTGGCGTCGCCCCCCCGGCGACGGCTGTCCAGCCCGCGGGTGATGAGGAAGGTGACCAGTGCCGTCATGGCAGCGACGGCGGTCAGTATCAGGATGAACCCGGGGGGAAGGGGTAGGGCCTGCATAGGAAAAGCATACCGTGGCGGACCCCTCCGACGCTACCCGGGAACTCCGGGCAATGAACGTCCCGACGGTATCACATTTCCGTGGCCGGATAGCCTGCCGGCTCGAGAACTCCATTTATTGCATTCAGATCGGGCGGGCTGTCTCCTGTATACTCAATGACCACTTCCTTGTTTCCCGACGTTGCTTTTACCTTCTTTACCACCGGCAACTCTTTCAAGGCGGCCGTCACCTTCGCCTCACAATGGCTGCAATTCATATCGGCCACGCGGTA
>CAZCAE010000129.1:0-3879 GCA_964496635.1 uncultured Spirochaeta sp. | reverse complement strand
TGCCCACCAGTGCCTGTTACGTCATTGCCGCCTCCATTACAGTCCCCATTCTTCGGGCCATGGATATACCCGCCTTCCAGGCACACTTTTTCGTACTCTACTTTTCAGTCATTTCTACGGTAACTCCGCCGGTTGCCCTGTCGGCGTACGTTGGCGCGGGGATGGCCGGGGCAGACCCCAACAAGGTTGGCTGGACGGCGTTTCGTCTCGCTATTGCGGGATTTATCATCCCCTTCTTCTTTATCTATTCACCGGAAATGTTGCTTATTGCCGACAGTCCCTGGGACATCATCTGGTCCACAGTTACCGCAATCGCCGGTGTCGGGCTTCTTGCCGTTGCCGCGGAAGGATATCTGCGGGTCGCCCTGCCCTTGTGGAGCCGGGCACTTTTTGTAGCAGCGGCGCTGATGCTTATCGCCCCGGGTGCAATGGGCGATCTGGTTGGAGTAGGACTCACAGTTCTGGCATTTCTCAGTATGGAGTTTACCCGCCGTCGGGTGGTATCGGCCGGGTCGGTGGCGTGACGGCAGGCAGCCCCCAGGGACCCTGATTTTGGAAGGAACCATCGGTTGATGGTTGAACATAGGAATCATTGCCTACGGGCAGAAAGAGGAGGAGTAACAATGTTACAGCTCATGAAAAAAGCCATTATTATGGCTCTGGTGTTTGGAGTTGTCCTTACCGGTGTCACCTTTGCAGGTGGTCAGAAGGAAGGTGAGCAGGCTGATGGTGAAAATAGTGGGCCGTCCGGTCCGATTTTTATCACGATGGGAACGGCCGGTGTCGGTGGTATGAACTATCCGACCGGTATCACCATGGCGTCTCTCTGGAACGCCAATATTCCCGGGATGAAGGCCGTTGCTATTGCAACCGGTGGCAGTCCCCACAACATCGACCTGTTGCGAACCAACGACGCCGACGTTGCGGTCTGTCGCTCCCTGGAGGCGTACCGCGCACTGAACGGTGAAGAACCCTATCCGGAAGAAATGCCCTGGATGCGTTCTCTCACGGGCGGTCTCTTTATCGACGTCTTTCAGGTTGTTGCAACAAAGGCCAGCGGAATTACGTCAGTTGATCAGTTCAAGGGGAAGCGCATTGTCGTCGGCCCTGTGGGTAGCGGTGGCGAAGTTGACGCCCGGGAAACCCTGGCGGCATACGGTCTGACATACGATGACATGACCGTCAGCTTTGTTGAGTTTTCTCAGGGCATGGACATGATCAAGGACGGTCTCGCCGACGCCGGTATTCTCGGTGTTGCCCTCGGGGCATCCACCATGCAGGAGCTCATGCTTGACAACAAGGTCAAGATGATTGACATCAGTGACGAGGCTTTGCAGAACCTTCGCGCAAACGATCCTTTCTACTTGCGTCGTATCATTCCTGCCGGTGTGTATCCCAACCAGGATTACGAAGTCCGTACCGTTGGTACGCCTCCGGACATCATTATTGTCCGGGCCGACACAGATGCGGATCTCGTCTACCAAATGACCAAGACCCTCTACGAGAATCAACCTGCGATCCATGCGGTTTCTCCGCTGCTTGAACAGTTTACCAGGGAGCTTGTTCTGCCGGAAGACGAAATGCTCGTTCCCTACCATGACGGAGCAAAGCGGTACTTTGTCGAACAGGGCTGGCTGGAAGGCTGACGTCGACGTATCCGCTTGACACAGAGCGGACAACGTCATATCAGTATTCTCTGACCCGTCCCCGCCCGTAAAGGCGGGGACGATTTGTAATGGCCCGATCAATCTATATGATATACTATGTCGAGAGGTAGTATGGTCACAAAGAAAAAGCCCAAAAAGCCAACTCTGATTTCGGTCCGAGACCAGATTTACGACGGCATCAAAGAGATGATTCTGACGAACTCGTACGAACCCGGGCAGATTCTCCAGATTGATCGGTTGGCCGACGAGTTCGGTGTAAGCAGCACTCCTATACGGGAAGCTCTGATACGCCTTGAGAGTTTTGGATTGGTTACCCTTATTCCCAACAAGGGAGCCCGGGTCGCTGAGATCAGTGTTGCCGATGTGGAATATACCTGGGAAATGCGGCTGCTTCTGGAACCATACGCAGCAGGGATTGCCGCCGGGCTCGACATTGATGCCGATGTGATCCCCATTCACCGGACGGTTACAAGGATTCTCGGTGGAAACTATGACCTCGACACGTATATCGAAAGTGACCTGAAGCTGCATGAACAGCTGTACCTGCACTTGGCCAACCCTGTTCTTCGGGAAACGGTACAGCGGGTGCATCAGTTGTCCATGCGGATGCGCTACTTTCCGGAAGGCTTCGCCCAGATGCAGGAGACGGTGATTCACCGCGTTTCGGAAGAGCATCTGGCGATACTGGATGCACTGTTGGCGCACAATGCGGAACAGGCCGCAGACGCTGTCAGAATTCACCTTACCCACGGTAAAGAGCGGGCGGTGGAGTGCCTCCGTGAAGTTGAGCCTTCGGGAGTACGTTCTTCCAATTAGAAACTGACGGAAATGCGGATTCTGTTTTGCCCGTCGCTACGGCGCCGATCGCGTAACCTTTCTGTTTTTCGACGCCGAAGGTGAACCCAGGTCGGTACAGACGTGCGTTCAGTCACCCAACTATCTGCGACGTACCTTCACCCCCCACGCTGCCGGCGAAATCTGACGAGGACTACTCTGTAAACAAAAAAAACCACCCGACAGGTCATCGGGTGGTGAGCCGGGGTTCTTTCCCGTTGCCGGAAAGACTATTCCATCTTCAGGCGACCGACGGCCAGCTGAATCAGGTTGAAGTAGTCTTTGAAGTCCGAAAGGGTGGCACCGGTGGTTGCATCGGCGACTTTCCAGGTGTCTCCGTCCTTGGTGATTTCACTGAGGGAGTACCCGACGCCGTTCAGCTCGGCGACTTTCTCGATCTCTTCGATGTTTCCTGCCCAGCCGATACCGAAATCCCAGTAAGTGGAGCCTCTCTTGAACAGGCTGCCGTAGCTGGTGGTTGTGACGGGCATAGGGCTTCCGCCGAACTCGGCGTAAATCTGGAACTGACCGTCGGCAATGTTATCATACCAGGCGGCCATAGTTTCCTGGTTGCGAAGGATCAATAGCTCCAGGTCCTGGCCACCGGCGGGCTCTCCGTTGTCGTCTGCCTGTACATAAACAAGGGCGGTTCCTACCGTTGTTCCAACGTAGTTGGTACCGGCGTATGAAATGTGCTTAGCCACGTGCATGGTATTACCGCGAACGACGTAGGTAACGGTGTTATCTTCGTTCCATTCTTCAGCTTCAATGTCTACGAGACCGAGAGTGTGGGGCAAGAACGCCTCGTCAAGGGATACGTCCAGAGTGCCTTCGGCGTCGGTCTTCACAACAGCCTGTCCAACGTATCCGCCGTGAACGTACTGGTACGCCTCAACAGTCTGGTTGGGAGCAAATCCCGTGGGTGCCGCAACTTCTTCGCTTCCGCATCCGGTCAGGGCGAAAAGAACCAGCGCTGCAATCATAATAGAAATAAATGAACGCATTGTGTATAACTCCTTTGTAAGTGTAATTAAAGCTGTATATAGCTTTTCCATTACAAGATTACATCTTTTAATGTGAAATGTAAAGCATTATAAAGCAAATTATAGTTAACTTTATGTGATATTAATATTAATAAATAGTGGTCTTTTGTTAACTAAAGTGGTTATAAATACCCGCCCCTCATATGGGAGGGCCCCTATCTGGTATACATATTGTTGTTGCAGAATCGGCCATAATTACTGTTGCCGGACGGGCTTGAGTGAGTGGGACTCGCCCGACAACCGTAATTCATGCCAGTTCAACAACATACTGCCGATTCTGCCCGCATTCAACCGGTCAACGCAACAGTGTCGGCGTATTCGAGTGGAGACAGAAA
>CAZCAE010000128.1:0-3906 GCA_964496635.1 uncultured Spirochaeta sp. | reverse complement strand
GCTCGAGCCTTTCTTCTCGCCCGACGGCAGGCGCGTGGCGGCCGTAGTGAAGGAGAGCAATCGATGGACCATCGCGGTCGACGGCGCGCCGTGGAGCGAGACGTTCGACATGGTGTGGGACCCGACCTTCAGCCCCGACGGTGAAAAGGTAATTGCGAAAGTCGAGAGGAACGGGAAGTTTGTCGGTTGGTACGATTCGTTCTGCCGTGAGGATTACCGATTGTGCAGCTCTGCTCATGAGAAGGTCTTCGTTTTTCGGCCCGACGATAACTCCGTTTCCGTGTTCGTCTGCGTACTGGACGTGAATTACGGCGATATCAGGACGGATTGCCGGTATTGCAATCAATTTCCGTGATGGCTCGTAGGGATCGCTGACCCAACACCAGCCGCGTGCTTCGGGTAGATCACTTCCCTGCATGCCCTGGGCCGGTAGAAAGCTGACGCCGTATGCCGCGGCCCGCAATGCCGTAATAACAGTGTAACACGCGTGTTCTCGTGCTTCCGTTGTGCCCGACTCGACGGCACGGCGATAATGGCGGGCGAGACCGAAAGCGGTTTCATAGCCTACGAATCCTGCCGAAACTGCTTCAACGCGACCGGTGAGGCAAAGCAAATCAATGTCGTAGGCACCGGCGGTCTTTACAATGTGGAATTTCAAATCTTCCCGCATGGCGAGTTCTCTCACAAAGGCGTGGGGAGTACGATGCAGGCTGTTTCCGCCAATGGAAATTGTAACGTCTCCGGGCGGGATATTCGCTACCGCCTCCTGGAGAGACTTGGTTTTTCGGTTCTTCATCATGTCAAAGAGTATATCATAAATAAGGCCTGTGTGGTCGTGAACGTGCAAAAAACAATCTATACGTACGCTTCAGCTTCAATATAATGTGGTATTATGTGTAATTATGTTGACAGTGGTATCTCTTCGGCCTATAATTTACAACACATCAGTGATTTTTTGGGGGATACATGGTCGAACTATTGACGTACGCCTATCTGGACCGACTGCAACCGCAGTTCACGGCTTTTGTGGCAACAATCGCTCAGGGATATCTGCCGCTGTCGGGGCAGGCAAGTCTATGGATTGAGATTCGGCCGGGGATGGATATCAACAGGCTGACCGATATCGCGTTGAAGTCGAACGACGTACAACCCGGTATCATGTATGTGGAACGCGCCGCCGGTGTTCTTGAACTGCACAGTTTTGATCAGGGTGCGGTTATGGAAGCGGGTCAGGCTATCGTGGATTCCCTGGGAATGAAAATAGACGATCGGGTGAAACCGCGTCTGGTTGGCCTTGAGACGATCAAGAATATCAGCGATTTTCAGTGTCAGCTTATCAACCGGATGCGCCATGGGAACATGATTCTTCCTGGTGAGACGCTGCTGACCATAGAAACCCAGCCCGCTTCCTATGCGGCTCTTGCCGCCAACGAAGCGGAGAAAGCGTCAAATATCAATATCCTGGAGGTGCGGGCTATCGGTGCATTTGGGCGCGTGTATATCGGTGGTGAAGAAGCGGAAGTACTGGAAGGAAAAGCCGCAGCAGAGCGGGCAATTCAGTCAATTACGGGAAGAGAAGAAAAATAGTTTCGCATGCCGCGTTGCGGCACCCGAAATAACAACGACAATAACAGGAGATGTGATATGGCTACTGATGCATTAGGAATGATTGAAGCACAGGGTTTTGTTGCGATGGTTGAAGCTGCCGACGCAATGGTAAAAGCAGCCAAAGTTGACCTGGTGGGATATGAGAAGACCGGTGGGGGATATGTTACCGCCATTGTCCGTGGAGATGTTGCGGCGGTAAAAGCAGCGACCGAAGCAGGTGCAAAAAGTGCCGAGCGGGTTGGACGGCTTGTCAGTGTTCATGTTATTCCCAGGCCTCATGAAAATGTGGATCTTACCCTTCCGTTGGGCCGTCAGGAATCCAGCAAGAGCGGTAAGTAACAGGGGTATCTGATGAATCTGGCGCGTGTTGCCGGTACTGTCGTGGCCACTCAAAAGGAACCGTCCATGGCGGGTTCCACGCTTCTCCTTCTCGAACGCCTCAGCGAGCGTCTCGAACCGAAGGGTGACTATGTGGTGGCCGTGGATGCGGTCGGAGCGGGTGAGGGAGAAATAGTTCTGTATGCTTCCGGATCTTCCGCCCGACAGACGCATATTACCAAGGACCGGCCCGCCGATGCGGTTGTCATGGCAATTGTGGATTCGTTCTCTATTGGGGACGAAACGGTCTTCAGGAAATAGGGGCGTCGCGTATGCTGCTTCATGAAAAATATCTGGACCAGCTGGTCGAACGGGTGGTGGACAGATTGCGGGAAGAATCTCTGCCGAATGGCTCCTCTGTACGAAGCTGCCAAAACGGAACAGGCGCGGCCACATCTGTCCGAGCTCCTGCGGGAGCCGAGGACCGAATGGGCGTTTTTACCGATGTGAACGATGCTATCGAAGCGGCAGTCCGGGCATCCCGGGAGATTGCCCGGTTTCCTGTCAGTCGGCGGGGCGAGATTATCGGGAAAATGCGTGCCGCAATTCTCGATAATCTGGAGTACTTTGCCCGGCTTGCCCGGGAAGAAACGGGCATGGGTCGGGTAGAGGACAAAATCAACAAGAATCGTCTGGTGGCTGAAAAGACACCAGGAGTGGAAGACCTCACAACGGCGGCAATGACGGGTGATCATGGCATAACACTGGACGAGTACGCTCCCTATGGCGTGATCGGCGCTATTATTCCCTCTACCAATCCTACCGAGACGGTTGTAAACAACGGAATAAGTATGTTTGCTGCCGGTAATTCTGTCGTCTTTAACCCGCATCCGAACGCCACACGGTGTTCCCTTGCAATGATGAGCATGCTGAACCGTGTCATCAGCGACAACGGCGGTCCAAAAAATGTTTTCGTTTCAGTCGACAAGCCGACGATCGAGAGTGCCGAGACGATAATGCGTCACCCGAATATTCCTTTTCTGGCCGTAACAGGAGCAGAAGCAGTTGTGCGGGCGGCCATGCAGAGCGGGAAGAAAGTTGCTGCTGCCGGTCCCGGTAATCCACCTGCGGTGGTGGACGAAACGGCGGATATTCCTCGGGCCGCCCGGGATATCGTCATGGGCGGTTCCCTGGATAACGGTATTATCTGCATAGCCGAGAAGGTGACCGTCGTTGTAGACGCCGTTGCTGACCGGCTGATCCGGGAAATGGAACTGGCTGGAGGGTACCTTGCGTCTTTGAATCAGGCGCGGATGCTCATGGCCGAGCTATTTGCCGAAGAGCCAAAGCCGGAGACCCATACACCGGTGAAGCGGCAGTATGTAGGTCGGGACGCAAAAGTGCTTCTCGAAGCGGTGGGCGTTCGTGTGGACGGAGATCCCCGGCTCATTCTGGTGGATGTACCGGCGGAGTCGCCCTTTGCATGGACTGAAATGCTTATGCCGGTCATGCCGGTTGTGCGGGTGCCCGATGTTGACGCTGCAATTGAGTATGCCGTTCGGGTGGAACGGGGAAATCGACATACTGCAAGCATGCACTCCCGAAACATCGACAAGCTCACAGAAATGGGTCGGCGCATCAACTGTTCTGTATACGTGAAAAATGGACCAACCTACTCCGGACTTGGTATGGGTGGTGAGGGTTGCACCTCATTCACAATAGCTTCACCTACCGGTGACGGTCTCACTACGGCGAGGACGTTTTCCAGGCGACGACGCTGTTCCCTCGTCGGAAACTACGGGATTGTGTGAGAGGTTGATGGCGTACCGACTGACCGTCGATGATCTTCCGGATACTCTCGGAGCCATTGAGCTTACGGGTATAGCCCGGGGATACATGGTTGTCGACCAGATGGTGAAAAAGGCACCTGTCCGAATCCTTGATGCCAGGGCGTACTGCCCTGGTAAATTTCTGATTGTT
>CAZCAE010000127.1:0-3959 GCA_964496635.1 uncultured Spirochaeta sp. | reverse complement strand
TGTTCGAGGTATCGTTCGACCCCCCCATTAGATCGGGACATCCGGTCAAAAGCAACGCGGTGATAATAACGGTTATCAAAACGAGTAATTTTTTCATAAAGAATCCTCCGGCAAGCAGGAAGCAAAGGGCGTGCCAGAATTCTTGTTATAGAACATTAGAAAAGATTTAATTTCTCCAGAAGTTTCGCGGATGAAAAGGAGAGCAACACGGAACGTGAAATGGCTTCACTTTTCGTGAAGCTTGAAGTGTCCCGACGAATACCGGATGATTATTGCCGCTGGGCCGGTCATGTGCAGAGCCGGCAAGCGGCCGACCGTCTTTCACTCTTGGTCGGCAAACACCTCAGCCAGTGACACAACCATGTCCGGTACCGCCGCAGCCGTTACCGTGTCGTCCGGTCCGAAGACGCCGCTGCGGCGATACGAACTGCTGGAATCCAAGCGCCAGACTTCCACAACCCGCTCATCCTGGTCGACGATCCAGTACTCGCTCACTCCAAACCGCTCGTACAGGTCGAACTTACGACGGCGGTCGATGAGGCCACTATCGGGGGACACGATCTCTACAACCAGGTCGGGGGGACCAGTCATGCCCTGTTCCGTGAGCTTGGAGCGGTCGCAGGTAACGGTAATGTCGGGCTGAACCACCGTGGGCGCCTCGTCATCTTCATCGGGATTCAGTTTTACGTCGAAGGGGGCAAAGTATACCTGGCACGACTTTCCCGCGAGCGAACCGTCCATCTGTCGAAAGATCGCTCGGGATGTCTCCTGGTGCCTCCGCCGCGGTGCGGGACTCATCGCGTAGGCTATACCGTCAATGAGCTCATAGCGCTCACCCTCCGGCCAGGCGAGATACTCGGTCCAGCTGTAGCGTTCATCTTCTTTCGGCAGCTGCATAGCGTAAATATGCCCTGAGAGACGGACATGGTAAAGATACGTGAGTGATACACGGGTCGTTGTGCCGTCGGGTTCAATCGTCAAAAGTCCTTCATAGAGAATCCTCCTAAAAGCAGGAAGCAAAGGGCGTGCCAGAATTCTTGTCACGGAACGTGAAATTGCTTCACTTTTCGTGAAGCCTGATGAATCGCACCTTTCTGGTGAAATATGCCAGCGGGAAAAATCCGTAGAAAGCAAACGTTAGCGCGACATCTCGCGCCGACGGCGCTCCCAGGGTAATCACATCCTGTATCATTTCGAAATCCGGTGACGGTAAAAAAGAGTAGTCGAACGTCATTTCATCCGGAGTGAGAAGCGCGCGCATGCGGGTTAAAACCAGATCTTCAGCCTGGCCAAATGGTGCCTCCGGCCAGACCCAGGATGGCCAGTCACCTGCATATTCTACGATCACACTGCCCGGACCCGTATCGTCTACCGTTTCCCGGAAGACCTCGCTGTAGTCGGTACCACCGGGATATTTCGAGTCTCGGGAGACTTCCATGTCATCTACGCGGATTGCGGTCTGTTCCACCGGTACGTAAACACTATCAGCGAGTACGTAGATCAGAACCTCCGTCTCCGGCGCCGCTGATATGCTGGAAATGGCCATCGGATATATTACCTCCGTACTTTCCACCGTGAACTGTACCGGCGGAATATTTACGGATGCGGAAACATCGTCAGGGAGTTCGGATTCCGATACCCTGAATGCGACAAAATGGAACTCATCTGAAATATACCGCTCCAGAACGATTTGAGTGTCGTCAGGAACGGGGTAGCCGTTCTCGTCCAGCCACGCGAAAAGCGCTTCCGGGTCAGATGCGCTGAGAATCGCAAATTCCAGAACCCCCGCACTGCCTTGGCGCACTACCGTGACAAGATCGCCGGCGGTCGATTGCTCATCGCCATAACCCAGTTCAGCGGAACAGGCACACCTGGTATACAGGTCAACCGGCTCGCGAAAGATGAATCGAGGAACTGTGTGCTCGTCAAGCGAATCAAATAGATTCACCTCGGGATCTACGAAAATCGGATCGTCCACGGGTAACTCATGGACAGGAACAACCCAGCCGAAATCATCGGGATCACCCTCATAGTCAGACGAAAGCACATACGTGAGATACGATATTCCGTCGGAAACGTGAGAAACGATGAGAGCCGTCTGCCGGACCTGGGTTACCGTATCCGCATCTGCCCAGAAGAATCCGCCGTCGGCAGAAACCGGAGTCACTGAACCTACAAACACGACTGTCCATGCAATCACATTCCGAAGGCTCTCTTTGATTCGCATCGTATTGCCATCCTTCGGTCGGTTTTCGGCGCCAAAGCACTGTACCTGGCCAACGTTACGTGCCGCCGTTACACCTCTTTAGAACGGCCCCGTTGGGTCGGCACCGTTATCGGTGAGAAAGGTCCGGAAATCGTCGTAAAACGAATCATCGGCATCGACGATTGTTTCCCAGGAGGTGGCCGTTGTAAACGCATCCGAATTCGCCGTGGTGGCAGATGCGGCCATCGCCTGCAGGGCATCTACAACGCTCTCGCGAATTGAAAGTGCCACATTCGGGTGGAACGCCAGCCCGTCGTTTGGAATTTCCTCCGACGTCGCTACAACGACTACGGTGGAATTCACGTCGGGGTAGGACCCGGAGTCGACGTCGTTGCGTGCATCCACGTACGTCGCGCCGGCGTCGACTGAGTTGCCGCCGTACGTCCCGTCGTAAACCCCCTGTATCACCGAGACGTGGCCGTCTCCTTCAACGATTGTGATATCGTTATCGGTGTCTACGCCCGCGCCGCTCAGCATTATCTCCGGGATAACCCATCCACTGGTTGAAAGTGGATCGGGACGAAGAAACGCCTTCCCCGAGATGTCGGCAAGGGATGAGATCCCCGAACCGCTCTTCGCGACGATCTGCGATTTGTACGTAGTAGAACCAAAGCGTTGCCCAATACCGGCGATTTCTGCGTCGCCGTCGGCGTTGGCAACGAGATACGTGAAGGTCGGCATGATCGCCATATCAACCTCGCCGGGCCACCCTGCCAAATCGTCGACGACGTCGCTGTATTGCGTATACGTCACCGTGTCGACCTCCCGGTCGAGTTCCGACTCGAGAAACGTCTCGGCGGTCTGAAGTGAGCTATTGAACGTAGCGTCCCCGCCATTGTAAGGATCAAGTACGGCCCATCGGATCGGCCCGGGTTCCGGAACGTTGTAGGCGGTCATGAGTGAGTCCAACGTTCCGTCTGCCTGGAGCGCCTCGATCGCCTCGTCGAGTTCAGCCTTCAAATTCGCATTACCCTGGCGCACAGAAAAAGCGAAGGGATTGATCGTGTCTCCCGAACCTTCAGGAAGATGCGGTGTCACGAAGTCGACCTGTTCGACTCGGCCCGGTCGTATCTCGAGACCACCGATCAGGACGTCAATCGTACCATCGGTCAATGCGGCAGATAGGGTTGGGAAGAACTCGCCTCCGGAAGTATCGATACTTTGAAACGAGACGGTATACCCGTTTCGTGCGGCGATCTCTTCAACAAGTGCTTTTTCAAAACTGTCACTTGCTGCGTTGGAACCGTCAACCGAAAAAAGTGAGCCGGCATCAAACTGGTGATGTCCAAAGACTACCTCTTCCGAATCGTCGCCATTATCAGAAATAGAGTTTTCATCACATGCAACTATCAAGAGTGATAATATTACAACAATTGAGACAACAATTATTCTCATCTCCATGATATCCTCCTGAATTACTAATATATATCCGCCGGTTCAACGGCGCAAGTGAAATGACCGGGCGGCGTCACCTGTCATACTCCGCCTGCACGGTATATACTGATAACGATGACACGCTTCTTCAACACGACCGGGCCGTGCGATCCGGAGCGCCACTACATGCTGCCGCCGGAAAAGCGGCTGGTTCGGGCACAACTTGCGCGATACGTGGAGTCGCAACTCTACTGGGTGCTCCACGCGCCGCGCCAGACGGGCAAGACCACCTTTCTTATCAGCTGGATGAACGCGATCA
>CAZCAE010000126.1:0-4003 GCA_964496635.1 uncultured Spirochaeta sp. | reverse complement strand
TGGGCGCCATATTTATCGGGATGTTACTGAACGGGTTGACGATGCTGAACATGCCGTACTTTGTTCAGGACTTCATTAAGGGTGTCGTTCTTGTTGCTGCTCTGGCATTCACGTTCGGTCTTTCAAAAGCGAAAGCTTGACCAGCAGGAATTGTGAACGGAGTGTATACGTCTCTATCATGAAAATAATTACATTCATAATTTTATTTACTTTCCGACCGTTGGCGGTGTAGCATGAGATAATCAAAAAATTGCTGCCGGCGTATCCGGCAGTTGGTGCGCCTGTGCGTTATGACCGGTGGATACATTGAGCAAAGAAAAATCTAAAAGTGCGTCCCAACCGTCGTTTATTGTCGGTATAGGTGCTTCCGCCGGTGGTCTTGAAGCGATTGAAGCGTTCTTTACCAATACGCCGGCGCAAAGCACTTTTGCCTACATTGTGATTCAGCATCTCTCACCAGACTATAAAAGCCTGATGGTAGAAATTCTCTCGAAGAAGACGACTATGCCCGTTCGGCGCGCCGAAGACGGTATGGTTGTAGAGGCGTCAACGGTCTACCTGATCCCGCCGAAAAAGAACCTCACCATATATTACAACCATCTCATTCTGTCGGAACAGGACTATTCTCTGGGCATTAACCTTCCGATTGATGTCTTTCTCCGGTCTCTCGCTGAGGACGCCAACGAGCGGGCCGTAGCGGTTATTCTGTCCGGGACCGGCAGCGACGGTACACGCGGTGTGCGGACGGTGAAAGAACATGGCGGTCTCATTATCGTTCAGGATGAAGTGACGGCGAAGTTTGACGGTATGCCCAAAGCGGCGATTTCTACCGGTATTGCAGATTTCATACTGCCTCCGGAGCAGATGCCGGCGCAGTTATCGGCATTTGCCTCGCAGCCGCACAAACCCGCGGAGCACGGTATCCAACCGGTTATATCCAATGAGGACGGTCTGACCCGAATCTTCTCCGTTCTTCGTGCCAACCACAAAGTTGATTTTTCGGAGTACAAGCTCTCTACCGTCTCGCGGCGAATTGAGCGCCGAATGACGATAAATCAGTTTGACGACGTTTCCGATTACGCCCACTTTCTCGAACGCACCCCCGCTGAAGCGGGCGTTCTCTTTCGGGAACTTCTCATTGGCGTAACGAGCTTCTTTCGGGATCCCCAGATTTTTGAGCGTCTTGCCGCCGATGCAATACCCGATCTGCTTGAGTCATTTCGTGACCGGGAACTTCGTGTGTGGATCAGCGGTTGCTCCACCGGGGAAGAGGCGTACACTCTTGCGATGCTTCTCCGGGAAGGAATGGAACAGACCGGAACGTCCCGGGACGTGAAGATTTTCGCTACCGACATCGACCGAAACGCAATTCATTTTGCCGCCGTTGGTTCGTATCCGGAAAGCATCGCTGCGGACATTCCCAAAGACTACCTGACCAAGTACTTCTATCGGCGGGATGACCACTTCCAGATTTCCCGGACAATTCGGGAAATGGTGGTATTTGCCGCTCACAACCTGGTGAAAGATCCGCCCTTTACCAACATCGACATGGTCAGCTGCAGAAATCTCCTTATTTACCTGCAACAGGAAGCACAGGTCAAGGTGCTGAAGAACTTCAATTTCTCCCTGGTACGCAATGGCATTCTGCTCCTCGGTTCCAGTGAAACTACCGGTGAGATGTCGGAGCACTTTGAACCGATCGATGCGAAAATGCGCCTGTACCGCGCCAGGGGAACCGGCAAGGACGTGTACTCCGTCGGCTCTATGTCTGCCGGAGACACCCGGGCACGGGACCTGAGGCAGCATTACGCTGCCGGTAAGCGCTCTATTCGCCATGTAGAGGAATCCATTCTTGACCGGTTTGTCACCGGAATCACCGGGGAGTATCTGCCTACGGCGGTCATCGTCAACGAGAACCTGGAAGTGCGCCACCTGGTTGGCGAAACTGAGGGGATTTTTCGGTTCCCGACGGGACGGCCTACAATGGAAATAGATAAAATCGTTGTCAAGGAACTGGCTGTACCGCTGACCACGGGTATTCAGAAGGTCTTCCGTACCGGGACGGCCATTCGGTTTACCGGTGTTGGCCTTGGTGTACCATCCGGTTCGGCGGCCTCGGCACAAAGCGGCGGTCAGCGCCGCGTGGATGTGCGGATCATACCCCTGCCGGACCGTCCTGCCCAGGAGGCGCTGGTGGCCGTCCTTCTGAGCGACAACGAAGTCATCCGGAGTCCCCGGGATGAAACGACAGTTCCCTACGACCTGAACGAAGAGACGACCAAACGCCTGGACGATCTTGAACAGGAACTGCAATTTACCCGGGAAAACCTGCAGGCAACGATCGAAGAGCTGGAGACCTCCAATGAGGAGCTTCAGGCAACCAATGAGGAACTGCTGGCCAGTAACGAAGAGCTGCAGTCTACCAACGAGGAGCTGCAGTCAACCAACGAAGAACTCTACACCGTCAATACCGAGTATCAGAACAAGATTATGGAGCTGACGGAGCTCAATAACGACGTCGAGAACCTTCTGGAGAGCTCCGGAATTGGTACAGTTCTTCTTGACGAGAATCTTGCGGTGCGGCGGTTTTCCAGCGAAGCGACCCGTCTGTTTCGCCTGATGGAGTCCGATGTGGGACGCCCCGTCGATCATATTCCCCACCACTTCCAGGAATTTGACCCGAACAAAGCAATGGGCGAGGTTATTGCGTGCGGATGCAAGCGCGAATGGCAGGTCCGGAGTACCGATGGTACGTGGTACCTCTTCCGGGTCACACCCTACAGGGTAAGTCCCCGGGATGTCGCCGGCGCCGTTCTGTCAATCATCGATATCTCCGAATTGAAATCTTTTGAAGAGGAACGGGACGCATCGCGGGAGCTTCTTGCTTCTATTGCCGACAACTCACCGTCTCTGAAATGGATGTCCGACACTACCGGGGAATGCACCTGGTTCAACAGAACCTGGCTGTCATTTACCGGTCGTTCCATGGAGCAGGAGTTGGGGACGGGATGGACTGAAGGAGTCCACGCCGACGATTATGACGGCTGTCTGAAAACCTATACCGACGCATTCGGGCGGAAAGAACCCTTTTCCATGGAGTATCGTCTTCGCCATAACGACGGTGATTATCGGTGGATTCTTGACAAGGGAACGCCCCGGTACTCTGAGGACGGGGAGTTTCTTGGCTATATCGGCTCGTGTCTGGACATAACGGACCAGAAGCGCATGGAAGAGCAATTGCGGGAGCATGGAATAGAGAATGGCTGCTGATGATTTAAGAAAACGGGCGGAAGAGACGATTCGCAACGACACCGAAAGCGGTGAACCTACAGGCGACAGTACCCTGATTCACGATCTGAAAGTCCATCAGATTGAGCTGGAACTGCAGAATGAGGAATTGCGCCGCGCCTATGGACGTCTTGAAGAGACGAGCCGGGGGTACATGGACCTCTTTGAACGCGCTCCTACCGGTTTCTTTGTCGTCGACGCGAGCGGGCTTGTAATCCGGTCCAACCCGGCCTTTCGCGAACTGGTCTGTGAAGACGATACGCGTTCCGCCGGACACGCTTCTTCCGGGAAGCCCTTTTCAAGTTACCTTACCGACGAAAGTGCCCGTTTGTGGAACAGCCGTTTCCATGCCGTTTTTGCCCAACCGGAAAAGAAACATCTTGATCTGGAAGTGTCCGGCTGCAGCACCCGTCGGGTAATCCGTCTGTCCGCCGAGGCAATTGACTCACTGCCGCCCGGCACACCGAGAAGGAGCAAAGAGGCAGTCCTGCTGTGCGTGGCAATAGATGTAACCGCAGAAAGAACGTCCCGGGAAGAGGCGGAATCTCTGATTCAGGAAAAGGAGCTTCTCCTCCGGGAGATCCGCCACCGGACACAGAACCATCTCAACACGACGTTGAGTATGCTCTCGTTTCAGAGTGCCCACTCTGTCGATTCTGCCGTAGCCGAGGCGCTCGGCGGGGCGGAACAGCGCATTCGGTCAATGCTGGTCATC
>CAZCAE010000125.1:0-4075 GCA_964496635.1 uncultured Spirochaeta sp. | reverse complement strand
AGACGTTCAGAGTCAAGAGTTTTCCAGTCGGCGGAATGACCGGCAAGCAATGTCGTACTCGCGTTGGAAAACCGAAAATCCGCGTCGGTTTCAATAATAACCGCCTGTTGTTTTTCTCCCGCCACCAGAATTTCACGGATATCAGTCACGTTCCCTGCGACACTGGCATGTACCGGGGAAGAGATCGTCTCGTCATTTCGACCGATGATCTGTCCGGAACTCACATGTTCTCCAACTGTAACCACAGGCTCAACTTCTACTCCAAAGCCCTGCCGGAGAGGAATGGTGACCTGCCCGGGAACCGTACTGTTTTCTACTTTCGGAGCAGGCTCACCCTTGAAATTTTTGAAATGAAATCCACTGCGGGTCGAATTACGTATTTTATTCATGTCGCTTTGCATCCTTCGATTCATTTCGCTGTCAATTGGTTATGTACAGTAGCCTAACAACAGATCGCGGCATCTGCAAGTAAAACCTGTCTTTTCGGCCCTGCATCCTGGATGTCGGAGGATGCGCTTGAGTTCGTCGGGATCCTCGATTATCGCGATAACCTTCATCTCTGCGCTCGCACATGCATCCCGGGACAGTCCGACGGATCGACTTCGTACACCTTCGCGAGAAGTCGGGTCCTTCGGGTCTGCGACATCGCTTCGTGAATCGCTACGATTGAACGGCTCGTAGCAGATCTTCTTGAGCGAGATTTGCTGGTCGTTCGCATCGCTCACTGCTCGCGCGTGCATCCGGGGCGGCCGTGCTGTATACTCTGCCAGGCCACATGTAGAACAAGCGCGCCAACAGGACCCGCTCCGTCATGCAGAAAAGGAGTTCAGGCATTGAGCAGTTGGGAGCTTTCAAAAAGATCATTCGGGGTTTAGTCTCTGTATCCGACGATCACTACACCGACCTTGATCCTGTGGGGGCGTGAGGATAGCTGAAAACTACGCAACCATCCCGCCACGCCCCCTACAGATCCTTTTTCAGATACACCATATCAACAAGTTGTATGTCCCCCTCAAAAATGGGGTGGTCGAAATTACAGTCGTTTTTGTAGAAATCGGAAATGAATTCTATCAGCACCCGACAGATACCGGTCAATCATATCTTCCTGCTCGTTCGCCAACAGCAACAGGTCAAGAGACTTTTTTATACTGAACTTCGTTCTGCGGAGAAAATACCATGTCTTCAGCGATTGCCCCAACCGGCTCATGATGCGTACCGGTGTGGTCAGTGACAACTCGCGCCGTTTGTGTAACCATGTCGTAGGGAGGACCCATATGGCCACAAACACTTCGCGATCCGCTGCCGGACCCGTCGCCGGTACTACCCTTTCTGTCGGGCGCAGGCGGGCCGCCCTCACAGCCGCCATCAGCCTCCTGGTAATGGGAGTAGCCGCGGGGATCGCCTTTGGCGCCATTCATGGTCAGCTGATCGTTCCCGGTGACGGCGAGGCAACCGCCGCCAACATCAGGAACAGCACGTCCCTCTTCGCCGTGGAAGTGGCGTTGTGGTTTGTTATCGTGGTCGCCGACGTCGTCGTTTCCCTTGCCCTGTGGCGCTTCTTCCGGCCGGTGCACCAAGGCCTGTCCACAGCGGCGGCGGTGGTGAGACTCATCTATTCGGCGATTCTCGCGGCGGCGGTGGTCACCCTTGCAACGGCCTTTTTTGCCGGAGACGACGCCTACTTCCGGGCGGTCCTCTTTGAAAAGATATGGTCTTTTGGCCTGATTCTCTTTGGCGGACATCTGTTGCTACTTGGACTTGTGTCACTACGGGCTCCCGAAATTCCGCGGATTATCGCGTGGCTCCTTGTCGGTGCAGGTCCGGCGTACACCGTCACTAACCTGCTGGACAACCTGGGGCCCGATGCCGCCGCGCTCGGCGCGGCGTTAAGCCGCGTCCTGGCCGCACCGATGGCCCTTGCGGAGCTTGGACTTGCGGTATGGCTGATCGTGCTGGCAGTTCGCAGTAGAACGCGGAGCGACGGTGAGCCCGGGTAATTCCATTCCATCGCGGTATCGCGAGACGAGCGGAAAAGGAAGGATACTATAAATGACAAAGTACAAATCGGTTGACGAGTATATCGCGGCCCAGCCGGAGGCCCAGGCGCGCTTACTGCGGGAGCTACGGAAGGCCATTCTGGAAGCGGTACCCGACGCGACGGAAATGTTCAACTACGGTGTGCCGGCGTTTGCCCTCGTACAGAACGGAAAGCAGGAGCAGCAGATCATGATCGGCTCCTTCAAGAATCACGTGGGAATCTATCCCCATCCGACGACGATTGTACAATTTGAAAAGGAGCTGTCCCGGTACAAGCAGGGCAAGGGCTCGGTTCAGTTTCCGTTGGATCAACCGATTCCGCATGACTTGATCGTGGAAATGGTCCGATTCCGGAAAGGGGAGTTGGACCGGGAAGGGTAGATAACGAACGACAACCATCCTGAGGGCAATTGACTCGAAATCGCGATTCGACGATTTGTCGAACGCGAGTATTCCGGGGTGCGGTTCAGGCGAATTACCTGCAAGCAGACACCTTACTCGTTTCATGAGAATTGTCATGGTTGCCGGAGAGACTACCATTTCATCGCATCGGCCGGACTGGTGACGCCAAGTTTGTTTCGTTTTGCCACATGGGTGTAGATCATCGTAGTCGATACATCGCGATGTCCCATGAGTTCCTGAACGGTGCGGATATCGTACCCGGACTCGATCAAGTGTGTAGCAAAACTGTGTCGCAGGGAGTGCAAATGAGCACCACCGTCGACCCCGACTTCTCCGCACGCACGTTTAAAAGCTTTTTGTAGCGAACTCGAGTACATATGGTGGCGACGAACGATACCTGTCCGTGGATCGATCGACTCCCGTGGTGCCGGGAAGACCCAGAACCAGGCGATTTCTTTTCCCGCGTCGTGATACTTGCGTTCGAGTGCACCGGGTAACGCTACACCCGGTCGGTCGGCCCCACGATCTTTGATAAAGACTGATCGAGAAGTCGCCAACTGGTCCTTCAACAAGGTGAGGCACGAGGCGGGGATAACGGAGTACCGGTCCGTGTCGCCTTTGCCTTGTCGTACAGTGAGCACATGGTGTTCCATATCGATATCCTTGTGCCGCAGGGACAGGCACTCGTTGAGCCGGATACCGCTACCGTACATGAGTGCCGCCATGAGCGCGTAAGGCGGTTTCATCTTCCCGATAATCGCCGAAATCTGTCCCGCACTCAGAACGACGGGAAGCCTCTTCGATGGACGAGAACGGGGAATAGCTTTGAGGTCTGCGATCGAACGACCGAGTACAAAACGGTACAGGAACAGGAGAGCGTTGAACGCCTGGTTCTGTGTTGCAACGGAAACGCGCTGCTCCGCCGCAAGACAGGTGAGAAAATCCTTGACGTGTTGCGTAGCGCAACCACCCGGCTGAGGCGTAGTCTTGTAGTTTCCAAATCGTATGATCCAGTACACGTAGGTCTTCTCCGTCTGGAGCGACTTCCCCTGGCGGCGTATCTCCCTCCTTGCAGTCTCTTCCACCTCTTCCCACGATTCGGCGCGAACAGCCGGAACGTTCGAATCCGACCGGCGGTAAAACTCCAGATACAGTTGGACCGACTTTGCCGCCTGTGCGTACTGCCATCCGGCGACACGATTCTCCAGCTCCGCGTAGAACTCTCTGCACCGCTGGTCCCATCGTGCCGGCGAGTCGAGTCCGGAAAGAAACCCTCGGACCCACCGAACCATCCAGGGAAGCACCTTTTCTTCGTATCCCTGTTCCTCCCGTAAGAATCGTTCAAACTCCTTCTGGTCATTGAGATCCATATAACGGAAAACCTCCTCAGATATAGCGAATTACTGATACATACAGGCGAAACCGTCACGGTGATTGTCGAGTTCGCGAAAAAACCGATAATTTTACCAACGTGAATGATTTCCCCGTGAATGGTAATAATTCGGGAGAGGGAATATGTTATGCAGTTATCTATGTGTTTTCGTACACCAGACGGTGTCGGACTTAGTCGATTGACCGCGAGGTCCGGCTCGGCATAGTGTATAGTTGAACAAATGAAGGTCATTGACTTCGTCAA
>CAZCAE010000124.1:0-4776 GCA_964496635.1 uncultured Spirochaeta sp. | reverse complement strand
AAATCAGTATCGGCAAGTTCGCGCTAATTCAGGAAAAGTCTCTGGGCGGGGAACAGTGTGTATAGTTAGATCTACAATGAAAGGCAGGTATTATCATGAGTTTTGATGGAAAAAATATCCTTGTAACCGGAGCGGCCGGAGATATCGGGTTTGCCGTGGCGGAACGGTTTGCCCGGGAGGGCGCCCAGGTATTTCTCACCGATATGCTTCAAGAGAAACTTCAGGAACGGAAACAGCAGCTTGAAAAGAGCGGTGGGAAGGTACAGACCTTTGTTGCTGACGTTACCGACATTTCTTCTCTCAAAAAGATGGTCCAGGAAATTGAAGGTACCGGTTCCCGGATCGACTTTCTCTTCAACAACGCCGGTTACCAGGGGATTTTCAAAAAAGCATTTGAGTATCCCGAAGATGACTTCCGGAAGGTAATCGAGATAAACCTTATTGGTGCCTTTAACGTTCTGCGAATTGTGTCGGAACACATGGTGCGCCACGGCGGAGGCAGTATTGTGAATACCGCGAGTATGGCCGGAGTTGAAGGTCCTCCCAACATGATTGCCTACGGGGCAAGCAAATTCGGTGTTGTGGGTATTACGGAAAGTGCATCCAAAGACCTTGCTCCCTACAAAATCCGGGTAAATGCGATCTCACCTGCCTTCATGGGACCGGGATTCATGTGGGAACGCCAGGTGGAACTCCAGGCAAAGGCGAACTCCCAGTACTTTGATTCAGATCCCGAGATTGTCAAGAAACAGATGATAGGGGCGGTTCCCCTGCGGCGTTACGGAGACCTCAGCGAAATTCCCGGTACCGTCGTCTACCTTATGAGCGACGATGCAAGCTATGTGACCGGAGTGAATATTCCGATCGCCGGCGGGATCCTGTAGTAACAACATGGCACATATAGCCATTGTAGGAGCGGGGCTCATGGGGAGCGCCGTGGCGTGGCCGTTGTCGGACAACGGCCATACAGTGTTGCTGGTCGGTACCCATCTTGATGGTGACATTATAGAGGAAGCAAAAGCACAAGGTCGGCACCGGACGTTACACCGGCAGTTACCGCCCCGGGTGACGCCGTTTCAGATTGAAGAGATTGAAAAGGCAGTTGAACGGGCGGATCTCATCGTGTCCGGTGTAAATTCCTGGGGCGTTGACTGGGTCGGGGAAACTCTGTCCAAGGCCCTTGATCGCGGTGGAGATATTATTGCGGTAACAAAAGGGCTCAGGACTGCACCGGATGGAACCGTAAAAATCTTTCCCGACGTGGTCGCTTCGTACTTTCCGGAATCTGTGAGAGAGCACAGCAACTTCATGGCAATCGGTGGTCCCTGCATCGCCGGTGAGCTTGCCGGCAGGCGACCAACCTGTGTTCTCTTCGGGGCGAAGGAAAAAGAAATTGCCGAACGTACCGCGAAGCTTTTTCGCACCGACTACTATCACATCTGGCCGACTGCAGACCTGTGGAGTCTCGAACTGGCGGTGGCCCTGAAAAATGCATACGTTCTCGGCGTAGGTATTGCCAACGGTATGCTTGAGGCAGCCGGGGGCGTAGATGCAGCGGGGGCGCACATGTACAATCCGGCGGCGGCGACGTTCGCACAGGGGCTGTATGAAATGGAACAGATTCTTACCGCCCTTGGCGGCAACGGCGCCTATGCACACAGCCTGCCTGGCGCGGGAGACCAGTATGTTACTGCCATGGGAGGAAGGACGGTTCGTCTTGGCACTCTCATCGGCCGGGGGTTCACCTATTCTACGGCTCGAGAAGAAATGGCCGGGGAAACGCTGGAAAGCGCCGCCATAATCGAGTCGATAAGCCGCATCTATCCAAAGCTGAAGAAGGATCGCACGATCCGGGATCAATCCCTTCCTCTCATGGAAACGCTTATTGCCGCGATTGTTGAAAATCAGCAGGTAGTGCTTCCCTTTGACCGTTATTTTGCCTCTCTTTGACTGACGAACTGTAAGTATCCACTGAGCCTCACTATAGCGCACGGACTATCCACGCTGCTGGAGGTGAGAATGTTGGGTCAGTCTTGGTTAGGATCAATGGGCTGCGGTAGAAGCGCCCGGTAGTCTTTCGGCGCGACGGATGTGGAATATGTTCGATTACTCGCAGCAGGTACCGGTGCGGCTTCAGATGATTTGCCGTTGTCGTTTATGCCGAACTCGACATAGGATCGTCTCAATCAGACTGTAGAGCGATTAATCTATCACAGTACCACGAGGACTATTGAAGAATAAGTAGGATCTGAGCTGAACGATCTTCAAGGGCAGAAAAAATACCGCCATGTGGTGTAATGATTTAGCAGAAATCATAAAAACACCCAGGAGGTAAGACTATGGTGACCCCAAAACACGATTCCGTCAGGACCCGAATCGATGCCTGCGAGACCACATCTGACCGGTCACGCCGGACTCGCCCTGGTATCCCGATACCTTGAAACAATCGTGAGAACCGCCGGACGGACGGTTCTGAAAATCACCGCAACGGCTCAGAGCAATCTGCAGTTCCAGGAGTTGTGTCACCACCGCAGGTAATTGCCGCCCCAGAGCTCATTTGACTGCGAATTTGCCGGAGAGAGCACCCGCGCGCGCCGGTAGCAGCTGCGGGTGGCCAGATCCCGCCGCCCGGACGGTAACGGCAGGCCCCTCGGTATCCCAACTACTTGGAGTCGCTCAGTTCAGGTCTCAACTTAATCCGGAAAATCAGCGGGATTCCAAGACAATGGAGCGTCTGGAACGCGTTGAACGCGTACGTTCGCAGTTGCTGACGATAGACGGTAGTAATTGGTAGTCACGAACCGAGTGCATCGCATATCATTCGATCTCGAAAACAATTGGAGGAACAAGATGCGTAAGATAGGAATTTTTTATGCGTACTGGATGCGAGAATGGAAAGCCGACTTTTTCCCATTTATTCGCCGGGTGAAATCGCTTGGTTTCGAAATACTGGAAATTCACGGCGCCATAGCGGTGGAGTTGACCAAGGAAGATCGTGTGCGGTTACGTTCCGAGGCCGAGGACGCCGGGATAGAGTTGACCTTCGGAATCGGGATCCCGCCTCACTACGACGTTTCTTCCCGTGACGAAAGTGTTCGCAAGGCTGGAGTCGCGTTCATGAGTGATGTCTTGCGAGCGATACACGATCTGAATGGATCGATGATCGGCGGCACGGTACATAGTTATTGGCCGGCGGTTTTTCCCCGGGATCTTGAAACGAAACAGCCGATTCTGGAACAAAGCATTCGCAGCATGCGCGAATTAATGCCGTTGGCGGAGGACCTGGGTATCACACTCAACGTAGAGGTGATCAACAGGTTCGAACAGTTCCTGCTCAACACATGCGAGGAAGCTCGCGCATACGTGGAAGAAATCGGAAGTAAAAACTGCGGGATACTACTCGACACGTTTCATATGAATATTGAAGAAGATTCTATTGGAGACGCCATACGACACGCCGGGCCGTATTTGAAGTCTTTGCACCTGGGTGAGACAAACCGCAAACCACCAGGAATGGGACGAATGCCGTGGGCGGAAATACGTTCCGCGTTGGATGATATATCCTATACCGGCCCGTTGGTAATGGAACCTTTTGTGAAACCAGGAGGGCAGGTGGGCCGTGATATCGGTGTCTGGCGCGATCTGATACCGAACGCGGACCTTGATGAACTTGCCGCACAAGCAGTGGTTTTCGTCAAAAACAACTTACGATAACGCCAAAAATGCTGAGTGTCTGACGATCCTTCAGACACGAGGCATTGTTGACGCGACGGCTGCTCGCCGGTCCAGACGTTTCTTCTTGTTGCATTCCCGATGGTGTTGCCTGGCTTGAATGCGGCCGCCATCCTTGCGTTTATCATCTCGTATAATGAGTTTCTCTTTGCATTTTTCCTTTCAGAACAGGGCACTTTCTGTTATGACGCCGGGGACGTTGTTGAGGAAGGTGTGACCTACGATGCATCGGGGACGTGGTCCGGTGTCAAAGTCAACAAAGACAACGACGCGCCGGTGGTAGGCGCCGACTCCGCGGGGGAGGTTGTCGCCAACCGCTTCCTGCAGACGCTGGGGAGCCTGCTGCGGCGGGCAGAGGATCTCGTGAAACTGACACCGTTGAAGACTACGAAGACGATGGGGCAACACTGGTCCTCCACGTTGGAGGATCCACGGATGTGGTCGTCCAAATTACCGGCGCGTTCGATGGTACAATCAGTGAGGAAAACTTCCAGGGCTGGACCAGCGCCAGGATCACCCTGACCGGAGACCGCTACGCCGACGCTGATCATCGACAGCACGGCCACGCCGGACGACGGGACGTGGGAGTGCGGATCGAAGATCTGAGCGACGTGAGCACTTTCGTCCAGGGTGCCCTCTTCTGACCAAAGAATGGACGCGACCCCGTCGCTCCTGTGGGTGATAGGGTCTCTCTCCAGCAGGAGAGGGAGAGGCGAATCAGGTGACTGACCACTGGTTTCGAAGCATTATGATTACATGAGGCTTACGGAAGAAGAAGAACAGGCGATCGAAGCCGCGATTCACCGAGTAGACCCGAATGCCGAAATATGGCTGTTCGGCTCGCGGGCGAATGACGGGAGTCGAACCCGCGTCTCCAGCTTGGGAAGCCGCTACGCCGATGTATATCGGCGTGACCTGTTGTATCCAACTGTATACTCCTCAGGGAGATAGGGCAGGGTGCTATCGCGGTCCGGCATGTCCATATCGAAGAGTATTACGAACAGCGAGCGATTTGGTTTGGTCGGCGGGGAATAGCTACGGTAT
>CAZCAE010000123.1:0-4876 GCA_964496635.1 uncultured Spirochaeta sp. | reverse complement strand
TTCGGTTGGTCCGGCCCTGTATGTGCGGAAGTGGTGCAACAGGATTGTGTATACAACACAAGGAATTCCATGTAAGACGGATGGCTCGTGGGCTAAATTTCAGCCCAAGTTTATGTCCGCGCCCGCAGCGGTAGAAACGGGTGGACAATACCGTAACAATACATACCCGGAATGAACTCACCCAAGCTACTTCCTGAAACGGGTTTTTTCGGGAGGGCGGTATGCGGTTCATTATTGCCACCATATTTTTGGCTTTTATGGTCCTGTCTTGCAATGGAATTCTGGACGGATCAGTTGATGACCCCCAAACGGAAACGGACGAACCTGAAGACGACACCGAAAACGGAGAAGATACTGTAGCTGAAGACGATGCCGAAAACGGAGAGGAGAGCGCCGCTGTCCGGCTTTTCCAGATGAGCCCCGACGCAGTCTGGGTGTATGCGGTCCGGGTAGCCTCGCAGGACGCGTGGGGACAGTCCGTTGACACCACGGTCGATGTCGGCGTGATAACAGTGAAAATTGTAGACTTTGATCCATCGACGCGCATCGGTCGGTTATCGGTCGGTTAGAGGTCTCCGGTAACCAAGACATCACCTCTTTGATCAAGGAAGAGTACTACATCAGATGGACAGACGACAGCGTCGAGATAGCCGAATCGCCCGACGGCCCGTGGAAAGCGACGCTCGACGTCTCGGGTGAGTCATGGACCGGCAGTTTCTTACTGGTCAGAACGGTTGAAAACTCACAGACTTCGGAGCGCGTAACGATGAGCGCCCAGGACACATCGATCGAAACGCCAGACGGAGATCTTGATGTCGTTTCGGTCTCGGCGGGGTACAGCAACGCAACGGAAGAGTACGTATTGCAAGTCTACACGATCAGGTCACGTCAGTACTTCAGTAAGGATCAGCCATCAGGACTCGTCCGGAGTACCTCGTACCGGTGGTATCAGGAAAAGACGGTTGATTCTGGATCCTGGGGACAGAGTCTGGAAAAGGTCACAATCGATCTTGCAGGGTACGAAATACCGCAGCCGGACGGGAGTATCCTTTCCGGCGGCGATCTCGATTTCTCCTACGCGCCGAGCCCGCCCGAAGACCTCTCGGTTACGAACCCGAGCGCCGGATTCGCATCGCTCTCATGGAGTCCGGCATCGGACATAGCATCAGGTTTCAAGATCGAACGGCGGACCGGCATTGCAGGTACGTGGGAGGAGATCGGAGAGGCCGAAGCAAGCACGGGGAGCTACACGGACACAGAGCTCGTTGCCAAAAACCAATACTACTACCGTGTCCGGACGTACAACTTCGCCGGCGAAAGCGAACCGTCAAACGAGGCGTATCGTACGCCCGCACTGCCACCCGCCGTGCCGTCCAACCTGACGGCAGTTGTCAGTGATCCACCATGGTATGACGTGACACTGACCTGGAATGACAATTCCGACGACGAGGCGGGCTTTGAGCTGGAGAAGGCGACGGTCGAGGTGGAAATCCCGTAAGCCGGGACCAGACCTTGCGCGGCAACCCTCCTCAGTAGTACTGCTCCTCCACGAAGGTCGGAGCGTTGTCGCCGCTGCCGTTTGTGCCGTTCCGCTCGTTTCCAGAGGCATCATCAATCCGATCGGACAGGATAGTGGTGGCAAAATAGAGGTCGTCGTCGTTCGGATCAATGAGCCCGCGATAGCGTGCTATTTCATCCATGGAGAGGGCGCGACTGTAGAGCGCAACATTGCCGATGACGACGTCACTTTCTCCCACCAGCGCACCGGCATCGGCGACACCGGCGGCAAGGATGCCTCCCAGGGTAAGCTCGTGTGAGTTGTCCCGGTCATCGAGGAGCGCCGCTTCAACCCCCCCGGTAGCGGTTTCTCCGTTCACATACAGACTGAACTCCTCGTTGGCGGCGTCATAGACGACGCCGATATCGTACCAGGTGTCTGTCTGCAGACCGCCGTCAAAATGGTGCCCCATCCTGACCTCTCCGGATGAGGTCATCGCTTTAAACTCGATCTGGTTGTGGAGCGCCGCAGGATCCAGCCGGATACCAAAGTCACCAACCGCTGCGTCCAGAACCGGCGCGTCTCCCTCAGGCCAGGTATCGCCGGACGCGCGGCCAATGTGGTGCCCTGCCCCCGCTCCCGGGGGAAGCTTCACCCGTTCAATCAGGGTCTAGCTGCCGGCCTGGGTAAACCCGGCAATAGAGCCAAAGGTGACGTACTTCTCCTGAGCGGCGGCAAATCTGGCCACGTGGTCGCCGGCCGGCAGTACGCGCACGTTGAACGTCAGCGGGAAACTGTCGTCCCGCCCATCGGTGGCGTAGAGAGAGAAGGAATCATCACCGGTGTAACCCTCGTCCGGGGTGTACGCCAATTCAGCCTCACCGGATGGTACGTCCAGCTCACCGTGCGACGGCGGTGTCTCCACCACGATCTCCACGGGGTCATCATCTCTGTCGGAATAATCAAGGGGGATAGTGAATCGTTCATTCACCGCCACATCCCAGTTCAATTGCTCCGTTGGCATCAGGTCGGGACGCTCGTTGGGGGGAAGACGAAAGCTACCGGGAAAGGTCAGGACAACCGTGCCCCCCGCATACGGTAGAGTAAGGCAGTCGACACCGTAGAACGGTGAGCCGGCGCCGGCGGCGTAGTAGTCAGTTTTGTCCGGTCCATCGCCGTTGCCATCCAGGTAGACCACCAGGTTGTACGCCGCATCCGGCGTCCGTTCCCACGGTGTATCATTCGGTTCTGCGGCGATCTCCGCTTCGCTCACCACCGCCTCACGAAGCTCCAATGTGTGTGTTGCTGAATCAATCTCGGTGCGGTTGACGGCGAGCACATCACCGGGTTCGGGATCTGTAGCGAGGTCATCTGGCAACACCATGATAACCAGCTGCCCCCCCAGAATATCGAATTCTGCCGTACTATCCAGACCGGTAACGGTCACTGAATAGGTCAGCTCATCCGGGGTCTCATCGTCACCGTTTTCGCCCTGCTCAATGGCATCTATCACCGCGGCAAAATCGTAGATAACACCATCAACGGTAAAGGTCCCTGTAACGGAGTCCGGTTCATCACTCGTCCACTCACCGGTGGCGGGGTCCGCGCCAAAAACCGCCTGCGCCTCCATGGAGCAGGAGCTGTGGGTAAAATTGCTCATGGTAAATGAACCACTGACGGTGAGCGTTGCCGTTGAAGCGCCACTCTCCCACTGGTCGGTAATAGTCATGGTGCCGTTGACGGTAGGCGGATTGTCGTCATCCGGTGGGATGAAATCCGTCAACGAAAACGTGAGCTCACTCTCCGCTTCATTGGCCCACTCTACACTCATTCCGTCCGGATATCCCTCCGGATATTCCTGGGAATCCGGTGCTGTCGGTGGATCCTCACTGGAAAGCACCATATCCAGAAGCTCCGTCAAGCCGGCGGCTATTTCAACAACGCTTTCGGGTATCCCATTGCTATCCTCGTCGCCATCCGACTCCGAAAGATCGATCCCGAGCTCTGCGCAGGAAACTGCCGACAAAACCACTATAAGGATCGTGAATATCTTACCAATTCGCCGAACGTACATACGCTTCTCCCATGTATGGTCTTCTATTATAAATCTATCGTAACGTTAAAAAATTACAATAAAGTATAATTGTCAGGAATAGAGCGTTGCGAATTATTCGCCCGGCGTCCGAGCGCTCACCCATCGTACGGCCCGGGCGTTACTCCTGACCTGCTCCACGTTTTTGCAGCCCGGAATCACGCAGGTCACCGCAGAATTGTGCAGGGGCCACGCCAGGGCCCACTCAACCAGGGGGGCGTCCTCGGGAAGTTCGTGGGTCCGGACGTACTCCACCTCGTCAAGAATGGCCTCACGTTTTTCGGCGGCCATCTTTGACCGCCAGTCGTTGTCCGGAAAGGTAGCATCGGCGCCGTACTTGCCGCTGAGAAAGCCGCTTGCCAGGGGTACCCGGGCCATTACACCCATGTCTGCCGCCGCCGCCGCATTCAGAACGTCACCCTCCGGAGCACGATCCACCCGGTTGTAGACGATCTGCAGAGCCTCGCAGCCTGCCTTCGGCGCCGCTTCAACCTGTCTCAGGTTGGTATTGCTGCCCACCGACAGTCCCAGATGCCGTACCAGCCCGTCTCCCTTCAGGCGGTCCAGCTCCGCCCAGAGATCTTCATTGAAGAACTCTTCATCTTTGGGGCTGTGAAATTGCAGCAGATCCAAATAGTCCGTACGCAACGAACGGAGTGACTCCTCTACCTGCAGGCGCACGTCGACAGCGTCCCAGTGGCGGGTGCGTTCCTGGTGGCCGTGATAGTGGTGGCCGAATTTTGAGGCGACGATCCAGGAGTTTCGTTCCCGGTGCAGGCGTTCGCCGATGAGGCGCTCCGAGAGGTGATCGCCGTAACACTCTGCGGTATCGATGAGGTTCATACCCGCGTCTTTCGCGGCGCCCAGGATCGCGTCGACCTCACCGGCAGAAAAGTCCACACCCCATTCACCGCCGAACTGCCACGTTCCTACACCGACCACGCTTACATCAATTCCCGTACTTCCCAGTTTTCTGTAGATCATACCCTATCCTAACAGACCAGGCACGTCAGAACCAATGGACAGCGGCAGACGGCGATAGTATTCTCGAAGCATGGTCCCCAACAGGCAACGGTACTCTATGAGTCGGAGTAAGGATCTTCAGGAGCCCCGCGAGCTGAGTCCCAGCGATATTCGGTATAAAAGCGGTGGCGCAGTAGAAGAGATACTCAACAGCCTCACCCACGCGATTGGGGCGGGGCTTGCGATAGCTGCGTTGATCGCATTGTTGATCCTGGTCGGGAAGGATCCCGATCCGTGGAAGTACGCCGCATACACAATGTACG
>CAZCAE010000122.1:246-4898 GCA_964496635.1 uncultured Spirochaeta sp. | reverse complement strand
CTCTTGCTCCTCCTATGAGCTTGGCTGTTTACACAAAGTATTGTACAGGCTCAAGGATTATTCTTGACCAAAAAAGTTTGATTAGGCATACGGCACATCCCGGACACAGCAATATTTACCTGTTATTATACATCGCAATTCCAGTATCTCAAGGATAATGGTCTTCTCTTAGTGGCCCAGGATGGCCGGATCAACTCCGGGACACCACCTTCACGCGCTCCCGGGTATAGGCATAGCCAATATCGGTATATACTGCCCCTGATGACACAGCAGAAAAAACACATCATCACCTTTGCCGCGGCGACGCTGTTGCTCTTTACCGCCATGAACGCCCTCACGGACTTCCCGCTGCTGGACACCATGTGGCGCCCCTCGGCGAATGAGATTCACCACGCCGTCTCCGCCCTGACCGACGGGCAGATCCGGGCCTATCGTATCATGCTGGCGGTGGACTTTCTCTACGCTGTTGCCTACACCGGTTTTCTGGTTCTTCTTTTTCGATATTATAGATCGAACCAAAGGTTCCGCTCAGTTCTGTACCGTTCCGGCATTGCTGCAACCCTTTCGGCGGGCGCCCTGGATTACCTGGAGAACGGACTGATTCTGGCCATCCTGGCGGCCCGCCCGGAGGAGTCGCCACTGGCGTCCCTCCTGGGAGTGGTGACCACACTGAAATGGATCGCCGTTGCTGTCGCGGTAGTGCTCATAGTAGTAGTGTTGTTTTTGCCGAAGGAAAGACAGTACCATCGGGAAAGTCAATAGATTTCCGGCGGTTCCCGATACTCTCACACAATTCTCATACGGCGTCGCCATGCTAACCTTGGAGGACTCATGGAGCTTTACATCATTCGACACGCCCAATCAGAAAACAACGCCATGCACGACCAGACACAACACCTCCCGGACCCGCACCTGACGAAACTGGGTACGCGGCAGGCGGCTCTGATTGCGCACCACCTTGCGAATGCACCGCATCCGGAGCAGCGTTATGGAAGCACCCCGGAGGAGACCAGCGTCGAGACGGTGGAAGGTTACGGCATCGGAAGGCTGTACTGCAGCGCAATGCATCGTTCCCTGGAGACCGCCACGACGATCGGGGACGCCATCGGCGTCCGGCCGGAAATCTGGATCGACCTGCACGAAAGCGGCGGTATCTTCCGCGATCATCACGACGAGCGTGGCGTGGTGGGCTATCCCGGCATGACCCGCAAAGAGATCCAGGCGGAGTTTCCTGCCGTTGTGATCGGTGATGACGTCGGGGCCGACGGCTGGTGGGACCCCGCCAGGGGACAGGAGGACTGGGCTTCCTGTCAGGGACGGGCGATCCGGGTGTCACAGGAGCTGTGGCGCCAGGTCGACAACGGAGTCCAGGGTCCGATCGCTTTTGTAAGCCACGCCGGCTTCATGGAGGCGCTCCTGAAGGCAATACTCGGACGTCTGCCCGCCGCAAATCTGACGTTTTACCATTTCAACACCGCGATCACGCGTGTCGATATGAAAGCCGACCGTGAGTTGCACCTCCGTTATCTCAACCGGGTGCCGCACCTGCCCCAGGATCTCGTCTCCTGATCAAAACCGCCTCCCCTTGCACCGAACGGTAAAAATACTATGATATCGCGAATGCACCGCTTCGATCTGACCCAGCAACCGCACCACGTTCTCTTTGTTGTGGAAGAGCATTTCCTCTCGGTCGCAATTGACTGGGCACTCATTCTCGGAGAACGGTGGTGGGAGGGCAGCGGACGTTCCTACCGTGGTTTCGGGTCGGTACCCGCCGCCCCGATAGACCTTTCACACCCTACGCTGCGGCGCGCCACGGCCGCACTTGGACCAACGACAGTGCGTCTCGGCGGCAGCGAGTCCGATCGGATGAGCTTCGGTGTCGGAACCCGTCGATGTCCGTCGGTACTCACCCCCGAACGATGGCGGGAAGTCGCAGCGTTTGCGCGCGCGACGGGAACATCACTTTTTGTTACCATCGGTGCAGGAAGGTGTAACCGCAGCCGTTCGGGACACTGGAATCCGGCAAGTTTTGAACAATTCGCAGAGACCGTTGCAGCGATGTACGACCCCGTCACTATCTGGGAACTGGGAAACGAAGTAAACGGATTTCCCTTCATCTTCGGGCCGCGCACACGCGTAACGGCCGCACAGTACGCCGCCGACTACCGCATTTTCAAGGCGATCGCCCGGAAGCATACCCCCAACGCCAGATGCGCCGGACCGGCGGCGGCGGTTTGGCCTGTCCTTGGCGAACCGGGACCGATCATGTCCGCAGTCTCCCGCAGGCTTGGTTCGGATCTGGATATCCTGAGCTGGCACTACTATCCGTTTCAAAGCAGACGCGGACGCATCGCCACCCGGCGGTGGAAAAGCAGCGTCCGGCGACAGACGATCGCCCGGGGGTCGGCTCGATATCGTGCCCACCGCGTACGTCGCTACGCCCGGCGTTCCGGGGCGGCGGCGGTATGGCTCAGCGAAACCGGCCATGCGCTTTTCGGGGGCGAGCCGGGACGCTCCGATCGCTATATGGCAAGTCTGTGGTGGCTGGATCACCTGGGGGCGATGGCGCAGGAAGGAACGGCGGGCGTAGTACGCCAGGCGCTGATCGGTGGTGACTACGGCCTTCTCTCAAGCGATGGCTTTACCCCACGCCCCGATTTCTGGTTGTCGATCCTGTGGAAGCGGACGATGGGCCGAACGGTGTATCGGCTCACTTATTTCGATCCCCTTCTACGCGTCTACTGCCACTCCCGCGCCGACGGCCGGCCCGGTCGCACATGGGTGCTGATCAACACCGATACCGCCGTCGCCGCTGCTATCCGTCTTCCGGCACAGGCGAACGGCTGGATCATCACCGGTGACGCGGCGGATACGACGGCACGAATCAATGGCCGCCTTCTCGGTCCCGACGACGAACCCGACGGCGACGCGATCCCACCCCTTTGCAACCTGCCGGACCGGCTCACCCTGCAACCACTGGCGATCGCGTTCGTCCTGACTGCAGGCTGACGTACGCTTTGGTTGTTCTATGGAGACCATAAGTAGAGAGAAAGTTCTACCGATGGCAGGTCTCCCACAAACACGATTATTGTCTTCTTTTACGCCAAAAACAGCGGCACGCGGATCTCGTCCGGCAACAGGCCGCCGTGGAAGCCGGTAAACCCGACCGATTTATGATTCTCGGCGGTGTACTCGAGCACCACCGGTTGGCTCGAAAGCCCCACCACATCCCCCCAGTTGGCGACTGCCGTCGCCGACATTTCGGTCTTCCCAAGGAGGCCGGAGGCGTGCAGTTCCGCGGGTGTGTGCAACGTGAAGAACTCCGCCGCGGGATGACCGGCGAAATCCCGCCGAAACGCCCCTTCGTGGCCCGGTTTGAGGTGAAACACGGGCGTACGAGGCTCGCCTGTCGGGCCACAGCGCAGGTGCTCCATGAGCGGGTCCGTGGACGGGAGGGTCAATCGGCGTTCGGGGGGCACGTCCACCAGTCCGTGATCGGCGGTCACGATAATGCGAACCGCCGGCGGGAGCTTCTTCCGCAGCCGTAAAAGCGTTCGGTCTACGCGCGCCACCTCCTCCGTAACCGCATCGCTTGCAACACCGGCACGGTGGCAGAGCGCATCC
The DNA here is from genome assembly GCA_964496635.1 of uncultured Spirochaeta sp. Taxonomy (GTDB): domain Bacteria; phylum Spirochaetota; class Spirochaetia; order DSM-27196; family Alkalispirochaetaceae; genus Alkalispirochaeta. Next base: position 1,271 of record CAZCAE010000122.1, on the reverse strand, counting down.
ACCGACGGGATATACACGTAGGTGTGGGTCGCGTCCCGTGCGTGGCGAATGGGCGAGCGCACCAGTCGCGGGATCGCTCCAACACGACGATAGTACCGCGCCGGTGACGAACCGTGCGCCCATGAGCTGTAGGCCCCGCCGCGGATATCGTGGGGAAACACGATCGCACTGCGTGACGCAAACTCTCCGCTGATGGGCGCCGCGGCGATCTCCGGTGAGACGGTCATCCCGAACTCCTCGCCTGCAGTGTTGGTGCCGCGTTCCATCCAGCGGATCGGGGCAAGCACGCGATCGTGCCGCGGGAAGTACGTCCACCAGCCGGGAAGTCCGTGCTGCGCGGGCCACTCGGCGGTGGCCAGGCTGGTGAGCGCGACGGTGGTGGTACTGGGGAAGACGCTGTAGAGCGTGTGCGCGAGGTGGGCGGCAAAGAAGCCACCCGGCGGATACCGGTCTTGCAGCATCATACCGAGTCCATCTACCAGGACAAAGACGTAGTGTCGCACCTCACCGATAAGGCGCATGAGCTTCTCAACGTTCGGCGTCCGTTCAAATCGGGTCGCGCCGTTGAGGAGCGCAAGTGCCTGAAACAGTTCGACCGAGTTCTCGGCGCTCTGGGTCGGGTGAAGGATCCGCCCGGCGGCCATTTCGGTTTCGAGCCAACTGGTTTGCATAGCGCCTCCGGTTTGTGTGGACGGAAGAAGGATGGGCCGACCCTGGAGGATCGGCCCGGATATTCTATACGAGATTTGCGGCGCCGGGCCGCCGGCGCCGCATCGTCAACTCCGAAAAGGATCCGTGTTACTACGGCGATGCGATCTCGTGCACCTCGTTCGCGTCGGCTTCGAGCTCTGTGAGCGTTGCCGCAATATCGGCGCCGTCCAGGATAGCGTTAAATGCTCCCGCCATCATGTCCCGCACCTCGTCGTAGCCGGCGTAGGGCGGCTCAGCCTGAGTATTGGAACTCTGCAAAAAGGTGAACGCGTCCTTGTATTGCGGATTCTCGTCGAAGTAACTGTCCATACCCT
>CAZCAE010000122.1:0-236 GCA_964496635.1 uncultured Spirochaeta sp. | reverse complement strand
AGTAGTTGGATGCGCGAGCCCACGTGGCCTGAACGTCCGGTGAGGTGTAGAAGCGCACAAAGAGCCATGCGGCCAGCTGTTCTTCCGGCGTCGTTTTCGGAACGCTCACCGACGCTCCGTAGATGTTGACCTGCGGCTCGCCGGTGGTGTAAGGGATCGGCGCAACACTCCACTCAAACGTTCCCTCCTCGCCGGCGTCAATCGCCTCCTGGTAGAAGGGCAGCCCGGAGGTGGAA
>CAZCAE010000121.1:0-5034 GCA_964496635.1 uncultured Spirochaeta sp. | reverse complement strand
GGGAGCATACCATATATTCACTGAAAGACAAGGGGAAACGAATACCCGCAGATTACGCGAGTCGTTGTTGCGGGTTGGATCTTTTGAACGTACACTGAGACCATGGCACCAACATCCACACAGATTATTCAGGGACAGAATTCGTGGACCCGGTCTACCCGGGCTGTATCGGCGGCAATTACCGTCACCGGAGCAATGGTCGGCCCGGTCACCTTCACTTTGCCCGACGGACGTTCCGTAGAACCCTACTATATCAATCCGTGGCACACCGATGATCCCGATGTCATTGCCGCCCTGGAACCACCCGTTCTGGGCCCCCTGCGGGGGGACTTTTTCTGTCTTCCCTTCGGGGGCAATAACGCCGTGGGCCAGGAAGACCACCTTCCCCATGGCGAAGCGTCCTGCGAAACCTGGCGCCTTCCGGATGACCAGGGAGAGGAATGGGAAACCCGTATTGTCCTGGAGAGGGAGTACTGGGCGTGCCCCGGCAAGGTTGTCCGGGAACTGACCTTCGGGACCGATAGTCCGTGGATTCTCAGCAGCCATACCCTTACCGGTTTTGACGGGGCATACCCTCTGGGACTGCACGCCATTCTTCACGGCGGTGATCACCGGGCAATCTGGACGATCCAGACTGCCCCTTTCGACTTTGGCATGACCGATCCCGAGTTCACCGAACCCTATGCTGCGGAAGAGTATTCCGCCCTCGCTCCGGGTGAGTTCTTTTCCGACCTTGCCAGCGTACCGACACGCTGGAAGGACCCCGCCTGGGCGGATTGCACTCACTTTCCCGACCGCAAGGGTTTTGTGGATATTGCGGGGATCTTTCGAAAAGCAGACAGGAATGGACCGACGACGGAGCGACTTGCGTGGACCGTGGCCATCAATAACGAGGACAACTATCTCTGGTATTCCATTAAGGACGCCGCGGTGCTGCCGCAGACTGTATTCTGGATGGAAAACCGCGGGCGCCACGGGTCACCCTGGTCAGGGCGGAACAGCTGTATCGGCATCGAAGAGACGTGTGGGTTCCTGGCGTCCGGCCGAACCGCATCCGTCAGCGGAAACGCCGTAAACCGCCGGGGTGTACCTACGGCGGTGCAGCTTTCTTCTCAGGAACCGACGGTTGTGCGGACCCTGCAGGGTGTTCTACCGCTGGAAAACACCGATATCTCTGTCATCGGCCTGGAGCGCATAGAGAGCGCCGGCGACAACTCCTGGAGATTTTTGCTTGCCGATGGTATGGTTCTTCCGCTGGCCGCTCCGGTAGCCGCCGTATTGTGACATTTTCGCCCGTTCAGGGCTCGGCCGGCGGGCAGAACGGGCCCAAAGGGCAGGCCGATTTACTCTACCACACCCTTCTTGAGGGTGATGCTTGCGTACAACGCCGACTCACCCGCGGATACCACCGTCAGATCCAGTTAAAAATTCAAACCTATATTGTTCCCCTCATTCCTTCGCGAACTTTCTTTCCGTCCTTTCTGATGACCGGTGAACGCAACATTCGGTAGAATACAATGAGGAGGAAGCACATGAACAGCGGAGAGTCGATTCTCGCCGGCACAGGCTGCAGTCTTATAGACTATCTCTTTACCGGTATCGATTTTGCCTCGGCGGCGTTTCAACGCTATGCCTCCATCGAAGCGGGGGACGGAGGATTGCGTCCGGGAGAGCTGGTATTTGTAAACGGACTGGAATCCTTTGCCCACCGTTCGTACAACGAGGTGCTGAATGAAATTACCGGCGGCGTTGGGCCTGCGTCATCAAATCTCGGTGGTCCCTCCGTCGTTGCGCTGGTACACGCGGCGCAACTGCTCACGGGTCGGGATGGTCCGGTCCGGTATTTCGGTGTCCGGGGAAATGATGCCGCCGGCGCGGAAATAGGGACGATCATATCAAAGACGCCCCTGGACGGAACCTTCTATCACACATGGACCGGCAGCACCCCCTTTACCCATGTTCTTTCGGATCCGCACTGGGATAACGGCGCGGGCGAGCGCTCGTTCATAAACAGCACCGGGGTTGCCGGTGAGTACGGCGCAGCGGATATAGATGACCTCTTCTATGACCACGAAATTGTCGCTTTTGGCGCTACCGCCCTGGTACCGCGGCTGCATCGGGAGCTGCTGCAACCCCTACGCCGGGCACGGACAGGGGGCTCTCTCACGGTGGTCAATACGGTCTACGACTTCTTCAACCAGTCACGCAATCCCGATGCACCGTGGCCGCTGGGCGAAAGCGAAAAGACCTATTCCCACGTTGATCTCTTGATAATGGACGCCGAAGAGGCCCGCCGCCTGAGCTGTAAAAACTCGCCGGAGGGAAGTGCATCGCTCTTTCTGGAAGCGGGAGTGTCCGCGGTGATAATTACCCGGGGACCGGAAGACTTTCTTGTGGTGTCCCGGGGCGGGCGTTTTCTGCCCGTGGAGGGACAACGCTTTCCGGTAAGCCGCCGCGTCACCGATGAACTGAAAAATGGGGCCGGCAGGAACGGCGACACCACCGGTTGCGGGGACAACTTTGTGGGAGGAGTTCTGCATTCACTGACTGAGCAAATCAAGGCGGGAGAAAAGAAGCTGGATCTCAGGCACGCCGTTGCCTGGGGTGTTGCTTCAGGTGGTTTTGCCTGCTTCTCCCTGGGTGGAACGTTTATGGAAAGCCACCCCGGGGAAAAACGGGAGCGGATTGTCGAGTACGTCCGGGCCTACCAGCGACAGCTGGGGGGCGTCACCGATGACGCATGACACGATGAAGCCGCCGGAAGAAGGTATTCTCATTTTCGGCGCCGGTAATATCGGCCGCTCCTTCATCGGCCAGATCTTTGGTCGCAGTGGGTACCCCGTGACCTTCGTCGACGTGGATCGACCCCTGGTGGACAGCCTGAACCGGAACGGCACGTATCAGGTGATTCATTATTTCCCCGACGGCCGGGAAGAGAGGCTGACGGTTCCTCACGTCTCTGCAGTAGACGGGTCTGACGAGCCGGCAGTACGGGCGGTTCTGGAGCGGGTTCGCCTGGTCGCCACCTCTGTGGGGGCGGCGGTGCTGCCACGGTTACTGCCCCTTCTGACGGACGAAGCCATCCGGCGCGCTCGAAGGGGAGGCACACCGTTTGATCTCATCCTGGCAGAAAACGTACATGGCGGCGGTCATCTCGTCCGGACGGCCTTTGCCGAAGCGCTGCATGGGGCCGGGTTCTCCGAAACGTATGGGGGCACCATTCCGACGGGCTTTCTGCCGGGCGTTGTTGAATGCAGCGTCGGGAAAATGGTACCGATCATCCCGGCGGAGCTCCGTCTCAACGACCCGACAACGGTCTGGGCAGAGGGGTTCAACACACTGCTGGTGGACGCCGACGGATGGTCCAGCCCGCTGCCGCCGGTGCCACAGGTACGGCCCGTTCGTCCTGTCGCCGCGTGGGTGGACAGAAAGCTCTACATCCACAACCTGGGACACGCCGCCTGCGCCTATCTGGGATACCGGGCCCACCCGGAAGCAACCTTCATCCGGCAGGTACTGGAAGACCACACAATTGCCGCTGCAGCAAGAGAAGCGATGACCGCCACGGCGGCGGCTCTTCGCCGTGAGTACCCCGGCGTCTTCTCTGCTGAGGACCTGGAGGGGCATATTGACGATCTGCTGTATCGCTTTTCCAGCAAAAGTCTGGGGGACACCGTTTTCCGTGTCGGCCGGGACCTGAATCGCAAGCTGGGTCCACAGGACAGAGTTGTCGGGGCGTTACAGCTACTTCAGAAACACGGTCTGGACCCGGAACCGGTGAAGGCGGTCTACCGGGGAGCCCTCCATTTTCACGCTGCCGATGAAGGTGGAAACCCCTTTCCGGCTGACAGGGAGCTTCTGGAGCGCCTCGCCGCTTCGGACGAACCGGAGCGCATCCTGGCAGAGGTTTCGGGGTTCCTGCTGCCGGAAGAACGGGATCTGGTGAAATCGCTATTACGAAAATACACGGCGTGAACCGCGCCCGGCCCCGGATCCCGCCGGTGTTTAGCCCTCCTGCAGCATCTTCAGAAAGGCGAAATGGTATGTTTCGATCCCGGCAATGGACACCGGTTCTACCGGAACAGCTTCAAGGTTGACCGTGTCCGCCAGCTCCTCTACGGGCTTTTCTTCCAGGGCCGCCCAGCCACACAGTGCCGCGCCGAAGGCGGTCGCTTCTTCAACGGACGTCAGAAAGATCGGGTTTTTCGGCAAGAGTGCTGAAAGGATGACAAGGTAGGTTGCGTTATTCCGGAACCCCCCTTCAATGAAGATCTCCGTCCCTTCCTGCATACCTACTCGCTGCAGGGCGATGACCGACTGGATGGCCACTGACAGATCCACCAGAGCGAGGGCCCGCTCGTAGTCTTCAAAGACGCGGGGAAAGGCCGAACCATCCACCACGTCCTGAAGGGTAACTGTTCTGAACGGGCCCGGGCCGGCAGCCTCTTCCTTTTCAACGATTCTCGCTTCCGAATCGGGAAACTGTCCGGATCCCTTCACTACCGACGGCAGGATAAAGGCGTCCGAGGCACCGGCCAGCTCTTCCAGGAGGGCGATGTTCAGCGGTGGCTCGTCCGACTGTCCGTGACGCTCCGCCAGAACTTTGTGGTACGTTTCGTACTCCAGACCACCCATAAGTATTGACGTCTTCACCGGCCGTCCGTCGTAACCGGTGTTGAAGAAGACCATTTTTCCGATTTCGTCGGGGCTGAAAGAGACTGATTCTGTCGGCCGCATGGCGACACACCACGTCCCGGTGGAATTCAGAACGAAGTCACTGTCTCTGGTAATGAGATAGGGTATAAGGCTGGAATTGGAGTCGTGAATACCCGCTGTCACAATAGTATCGCTCCCCAGCCCGGTCGCTTCCGCTACAGAGGGCGTGATAGTCCCAATGACCTGAGTCGGCGGTACCGGGTGGTCCGGCAGAGCCCGGCGAAGGCCAAGACGATCCACCACGTGGGACCAGTCGTTTTTTTCGTGATCCCACAGGTAGGTATGACAGCCCGTGTAGGTGATATCCGCCGTTGCCAC
>CAZCAE010000120.1:0-5325 GCA_964496635.1 uncultured Spirochaeta sp. | reverse complement strand
ACCTGTCCGAATCCTTGATGCCAGGGCGTACTGCCCTGGTAAATTTCTGATTGTTTTGTCCGGAGATGTCGCGTCGGTGGAGGAAGCTGTTCTTGCCGGTGAGAATGCATCCGGCGAAGCGTTTTTCGGCAAGCTCTTCATTCCGAATCTTTCCCCGGCGGTGATTCCCGCAATTAACCGGGAAGTCCGGCCTGAACCGGGAGAAACGCTCGGCGTGATTGAAAGTTTTTCCGCGGTTGCGGTCGTGGACGCTGCGGACGCGGCAGTAAAAAATGCCAATGTGACAATTGAAAGCGTGAACCTTCTGGAAGGATTGGGCGGAAAGGCTTTTGCTCTCTTCAGCGGAGAGCTTACCGATGTGACGGAGGCGCTGGAAGCGGGGCGGTCCCGTATTCCAGGAGACATGCTGGTAGATACTCAGATTATCAGCCAGGTTTCCCGGGAGCTGATACCATTTTTGCCGGGGCGGAGTTGACATGTTTCTTGGACGGGTGATCGGAACGTTGGAAGCAACACATGCGTACAAGGGACTCCAGGGTGTAAAACTACTGTGGGTGCAGCCCGAACTGAGCAACGGGACACCTTCGGGAGATGCTATCGTGGCATGTGACGCTACACCCCAGGCGGGGTGGGGAGACCGTGTCTATCTGGTAGACGGACGGGAGGCGGGGCTTCCATTGCCGGTGGACTTCGTTCCTGTTGATGCCACCATCGTCGGAATAGTTGATGAGGTTGATATTCCATGAATCTGGGTATTGTGAAAGGAACGGTAACCGCGACGGTAAAACACCGCGTGTATGACAACCAGCGTCTCATGGTGGTCGCCCTGTGCTCGCCGGACTGGGCCGAGACGGGAAAAGAAACGCTGGCAGTTGATCTTGTTCAGGCCGGACCGGGAGACCGCGTCTTGACGCTGAAAGAAGGCAATTCCGCCCGAGCTGTGTTCAAGGACTACGAACTACCTATGCAGGAAATGATTGTCGCAATTGTCGACGAAGTGGCAGGAGGACGAAATGATGTTTCCCAATGAATTGCAGGCGCGTAAAGATATCGTCTATTACAGCCACAAGACACATGCCGCAGGACTTGTTTCGGCGACGGACGGGAATCTGTCTGTCCGCCTCGATGCCGATCACGTCCTTATTACGCCGTCCAGTCTCCGGAAAGAGGACATGTTCATTGAAGCTCCTATTGTAATCAATATGAACGGAGAACTGGTATCAGGAGACCGAAAGCCATCGACGGAACACAAAGTGCATCTTGAAGCGTACCGGCAGCGCCCGGATATCGCGGCGGTTATTCATGCCCATCCTCCGAAAGCGATAGCTTTCACCATCGCGGAAGCGCCCCTCGATACGTGCATGCTTCCGGAAGTGGTGGTAACGATGGGTAACGTACCGATAGCACCCTATGCGGCGCCAAGCACCGACGCACTTCCGGAATCGATGAGAGAACTCATACAACAGGCCGATGTACTGATGCTCGCCCGGCATGGAAGTGTAACGGTAGGGCCCGATCTCGCCGACGCGTTCAAGAAACTGGAGAAGTTGGAACACAACGCTGAGATTATGATTTATGCCCGTATCCTGGGAGGGCCGAAACCCTTTTCCAGCGGTCAACTGGAAGAGTTGCAGAATCTGCGCGGTTTCTACGGTATCACGACACAGCAAATTGCCTGTGCACATCCGAACGCCGCCAAAAGTCCGGTAACGTCGATAGAAACCACAACGTATCGCCCCGGGGTCTTTGACCACGGTGAAACGCAGGCGCCGACGTATCGTTCGTCCGGTGAACGTCGGGACGTTGACATTGAAGCCCTGGTGGAAGAAATAGTCACCAGAGTCAAAGATCGTTTGTAGGATTACGGTATTGCTGGAGATGGCATAAAAGATAAAGAAGAATATTGGAGGAGGATGATATGGCTTATACCAGTCTGAATGAAGAAACCGCTCGGGAGTACGCTCGGCAAAAGACAGATGTGTTTCAGAAGGGTGCAGAACTGGAGTGCAGGGAGATTGGTGACGGAAACCTGAATATGGTTTTTCGTATCTGGAATGTGAACGATCCGAAAGAGAGTGTCATAATCAAACAGTCTCTTCCCCACGCCAGAATAGATGACAGTATCCACGCCCCTCTGGAGCGGGCTCGAATCGAGAGCGAAATGCTGGTACTTCACGACAAATACTGCCCGGGGCTTGCGCCAAAGATCTATGATTACGACCGGGAAATGTACGCTATCGCCATGGAAGACCTTTCAGACCATATTGTTCTCAGGAAAGGACTCATTCAAGGAACGGTCTATCCCGGGTTGGCAGAGCATATGGGTGAGTTCCTCGCTCGATCTCTCTTCTTTACTTCCGACCTTGGAATGGATCCCCAGGAAAAGAAGGAACTCCAGAAGAACTTTGTAAATCCCGAACTCTGCAAAATCACTGAAGACCTGGTTTTTTCCAACCCCTATTTTGATGCCGATAACAACAAGATTGATCCGGAAATTCGTGAACGGGCGGAAGAAAACTGGAATGACAACGAACTGAAACGGGAAGTTGCAAAACTCAAAGAGAAATTCATGACACAGGGACAGGCTCTGATTCATGGTGACCTCCACACAGGCAGTGTCTTTGTAACCGCTGAATCGACAAAGGCTTTCGATCCGGAGTTCGGGTTTTTCGGACCAATGGGTTTCGACATTGGAGCGATTCTGGGTAACCTCATACTCAATCATGCCAGCCAGCTGTGGCATAAAAAGGATAAAAAGGATCGAGCGGCTTTTCGGAGTTACCTGTTGGAGACATTCAAAGGTATCTGGGAGACATTCAACCGGCAGTTCCGGCAGTTGTGGAAAGACAACGTCAAAACGCCCATGGAAAGCAATCCGCTGTACCTCGAAGATTATATGCATAGATTGCTGGCCGACGCCGCCGGTTACGCCGGATGCAAAATGACCCGCCGTATCGTTGGTCTCGCCCAGGTGGCTGACATTCGGTCGATTGAAGATCCCCAAGTGAGGGCGGACGCACAGATTGCGGCTCTCGATACGGCGCGCGACTTCATTATGAAGCGGAATCAGTTCACCTCCATTGACGACCTGATAACAATTGTGAAGAAATACGAGGTATAAATGCTGGCTGTCGAACGAAGACAACTGATTTTTGGTATTCTCGAGGAGAAGGGCAGCGTCACTGTCGTTGAGCTTTCCAGGCGCTTCGATGTCAGCGAAGAGACTATTCGCCGCGATCTGACAAAGATGGAAAGCGGCGGATTGCTTCAGAAAACCTATGGTGGCGCATTTCTGAATGCCGGAATGCATCTCGAGGTTCCGGTAGATATGCGTGCCCATACCTACATTGAAGGAAAAAACGTCATTGGCGATATCTGCGCCCGGCTCATTCACAACGGAGACACCATTTTCCTTGACGCCAGTACAACAGCTGTTCATATTGCCGAAAACATCGTCGACAAAAAAAATATCATTGTCATCACCAATGCCCTGAAGGTGGCCGAGGCTCTGGGTAAAGCGTCTGATATAAAGGTCATTTGCACCGGAGGAACCCTGCGGCAGTCAGCGTTGACTACTGTAGGTAGAGTTGCGGAGACAGCAATCGGAACCTACTTTGCAGACAAGGCGTTTATTTGCTGTGATGGTGTTCATCGTAGCCACGGAGTCACCGACGCAAACGAGAAAGAAGCGGAAGTACGCAAGCAGATGATTCAACAGGCCGAAAGTACCATTCTTGTAGTTGACGCCACCAAATTCGACAAGACTTCATTCGTTCATATGGCCGATTTTTCCGAGTTCGATGTTCTGGTGACCGACAAAGAACCGTCTGAAGAGTGGAAGATTACCCTTCGGGAGGCTGACGTCGAATTACGGTGGGGAGACGATAGTCCTGATGTACCTGGCTCCCCAGTCCCACGACAGGAAGGGTCGTGACGATTGTGGGTGCAGGTATTCTCACCTCAGATGACTTTCGCATCTAATGCGAAAATAGCCGACGAAGTCGGGCATTTTTGTTCATTTCGGGTGCCGCAAAGCGGCATACGAAACTAGTTTGTGACTGTGAAGCGCTTTTCCGCCCGGAAACAAATACTACCGAAAACCACATTATTAGTCATTATATTAAAATTGCGTTTGACAATTATGAGATTGCATCTCATAATAACAATTAACCGGATATGAAAACACATAGACGGTGAATAAACCACAAACGTGACACAAAGGTGCCACAAAGGAGAGTGGAATGAAACGTAGGGCCATTTCATTAATGCTGGTGTTCTTGTTGATCCTGGGTGCGACCGCGGTATTTGCGGGTGGTCAGGGTGAATCCCGGGGAGGTCCGGTCACAAAGATTGACGGTGCGCCGGCACCCTTCGACGGCAGTGCTGGAAAGCAACTTCACATTGCCCATTTGAGTTACCTTGTTGAAGGCGAGTTCATGCAGATGTATCGTGCCGGTGTAGAACAGCAGGCAAATGCTCTTGGAATGCGGGTCACCGTTTTTGGTAAGCAGAGTGATGCCCAGGCCCAGGCGAATTTCGTGGACCAGGCAATTAATCTGGGCGTAGACGGAATCGTCATCCAACACGGGCTGACAGAAACAATGATGGGACCCGCTCAGCGCGCTCTCGACGCCGGCATTCCGGTAGTTGCTTTCGATGTTGACCTGCAAAATCCCGACATTCCGCAAATTGCGCAAAATGACCCACAGCACGGTCGCAATGCGATCAATCAGATCGTTGAAGACTTCAATGGACAAGTTGACATGGCATATGTGCGGGTAGCGGGTATTCTTCCCCTTGATAAACGTGACGGACCCATTCGGGAAGTTGTCGCCGCAGAACCCGGTGTGAATATTGTGGCGGAAACCGGAACACTGGATTCACCGATTTCCGTTCGAAATGCCGATCAGGCAAAGGCGGTATTGAGGGCAAATCCCAATATCCGGGCATATCTTGCTCCATACGATGAGTTTGCCAAAGGGATTGTTCTCGCTCTTGACGAGGTCGATATGATGGACAAGGTCAAGGTTTACAGCATCGATATTTCTACACAGGATATCGAAATGATGATTGAACCGGACAGCCCCTGGGCAATGACTTCAGCGGTCAACCCCGCAGAGATGGGTGCCGCTTCGGTCCGGGCTCTCGCACAGCTGATGGCCGGAGAAAATGTGCCTCATGACATATTGGTTGAACCGATGATCTTCACCGGCGAAATGCTTCGTGAAGCCGGCGTCATCAACCTGGAACAGCTCATTGAAGCGTTCCCGGCTTTTGCAACGTCCGACGCGGCCAGATCACCCTGGATGCCCTGATTTCCAGGAT
>CAZCAE010000119.1:0-5544 GCA_964496635.1 uncultured Spirochaeta sp. | reverse complement strand
CCGCTGACCGTAATGATCCGAATTACGATTCCGATGCTGCGACGGGTCATGCTGTTTGTAGTGGTTGCCAATACAATCGCAAACCTTCTCCTGTTTGTACCTGTTCAGTTGATTACCAAAGGTGGCCCTCAGTTCAGTACCAATGTGCTTATGTACGAAGCGTATAAATCCGCGTTTCTCTTCCTGGACCGTTCCCGTTCTGCGGCGATCGTCGCGATCCTTCTGATATTGATTGGTACTGTGGTGACGGCGCAATTCGCACTTCTGTCGAGCAAGGACCGGACGGTCGTACGATAAGAGGACAAATCAGAAATGAGAAAACGATCCAAGTTGAAAACCGTGTTTATATATATATCGCTGATTGTGATAACCTTTCTCTTCGTGTTCCCCCTTCTGTGGGGACTGCTCGCCTCGTTTCGATCCGATATCGAACTGGCACAATATGCGTATCCTGTCACAATTAACACATTCATCCCGGTAAGATTTACTCTTGACTCGTACGTTGTAGTTTTCCGGGACTATAATTTTCTGCGACCAGTTCTGAACACGTTTTTCGTGACGATTGCAACGGTGATTGCCGGGTCGTTTGTCAACAGTATCGCGGCGTTCTCATTCGCTCTTTTCGAATTCAGGTTCCGGCGCCTGATCTTTGCGGCGGCGCTGGTCTCCTTCATGATTCCTTTCGAGGCAATCGCGTTACCGTTGTATTCGATTGTCGACAATATCGGGTGGATCAACACGTATGCTGGTTATATAGTCCCGAGCGTCGCGTCGGGGCTTGTATTATTCCTGTTCACCCAGTTTTTTCGGGATATCCCAATCAGTTTGATCGAGGCGGCGCGAATAGACGGTGCAAGTTGGTTGACAGTCTTCGTCCGTATCATGATGCCTCTTTCCCTGAGTGTATTCGTCACAGGTGGGCTTATGACCTACACGGCCCAATGGAACGCATATCTCTGGCCACTCCTGGTTGGTCGGTCTCGAGAAATACGCTTGATCCAGACAGCACTTGGTTACTTTCAGCAGGAAGAACTGACCTTGGTGTCACCACTATATGCCGCGGCAATGGTTTCGGCTTTGGTGCCGCTCATCGTGTTTTTCCCATTTCAACGATTCTACGTACAGGGGATCGTGAGCAGCGGTCTAAAGGGGTAAAAAATGAAATCAGCGATCAGCCGTAAAGTGTTTGGTCCCGAAATTTTTCCGCAGAAAATACCTATCCTGATCGACACCGATGCGGCAAACGAAATTGATGATCTTTATGCGGTGGCTCTGGCAATAGCCGCCGATATGCGATTCGACATTCGCGGGCTTGTAGCCACACATTTCGCGGCAGTTGCTGGAAGAGAGTCCACACAAAAGTCCTATGACATTCTGAATGAGCTTCTTGCCGTGGCGGGGGCCAGGCTTCCAGTAGAGAAGGGTGGAGATCCATTCATCTACCCGGGTGAGGCCCAATCAAGTGCCGGAGCGGACTTCATCATCGAGGAGGCTCTTGGCGCGAGTCCGGAAAACCCGCTTCTGGTCCTCGGTCTTGGGGCGGTCAGCAATATTGCCTCGGCCCTCCTGCGAAAACCCGAAATCCGTGATCGAATAGTCGTTATGTTTCATGGGCGTAGCGAGGAAACATGGCCGCACTCGACACGGCAATTCAACATAGTTGGGGACGTCATAGCAGCTCAACATCTTCTCGAAAGCGACGTACCTCTGATCTGGTTTAACACGGGTACGACGTTATGCGCTTCGATGGAGGAAACGGAACGCCGGCTTTTACCTCTCGGCGAGATCGGGCGATTTTTACACGAGTACCGAAACAGGGATCCAATTTTTATGTCGGATACGAAAGGGTTCTTTGACCTTGGTGACATCGCATGGCTTATTGAGCCGGCGCTTTGCTCCTACGGGCCTCACGCAGCTCCCAGACTGACACGAGGGCTTGATTTTGAGTTCGATCAAGGCGAACGCCAAATGCTCCTTGTGGATTCAATTAAAGCTGAGCCAACGTGGAATCTGTTCTACGGATATCTTGAACGGACGTTTGCCGGAATGAAGATCGGCAACCAGGAGGAGGTGACATGAACGTACCCTGGATCCAGATATCGATTGATACCCAGGATATATCAAGTGCGTTATCGCACATAGATATCGCGATGACAACCGGCGCAGAATGGATAGAAGTGGGCACTCCGCTTTTAGCCTTTGTCGGAATCGAATCGATCGCGGAGGTGGCCGGTGCAACGGACGGACGGACGGTGGTCGCCGATTTCAAGGCGCTCGATGGCGTTGCTCAGTACTTTCGACGAGCTGGTGAGCTGGGTGCAGGTGTTGCGACCGTAATGGCTGCCGCGAATGACGCTTCTATTCGAGCCGCAGTCCAGGCGGCACATGAAAGTGAAGTGAAAGTACAAGCCGATCTTCTTAACGTTCCGATGACAATGATGGCAGCAGCGGCAACACGCCTTGAAAGACTCGGAGTTGACTTTCTCTTGCTTCACCTTGGGATAGACCAACTCCTCTCTGATCCTAAGTCTGATCCGCTCGCCGGACTGGATGAAGTGATCAAAGCAACATCGCTCCCGGTGGGTCCGGTTGTCTTCAGTGCGGAGCAGGGTGCGGAAGCCGTCCGTCGTGGTGCGTCATACGTGGTGGTTGGGTACCCGCTCATCACTGCCGACGATGCGGTTGCCCAATTGTCTCGGTTCGAGAATGCCGTACGATCGACCCGCCGGCCCGACTGGAAGAGGTAGATATTGTGAAACAAACCGAAAAGTCTCCTGAAAGAAGGATAGCCTTGATCCATACCGTCCCTACTGTCTATTCGACGTTTGGCTCATTACTTGCTGAGCGTATTCCGGATGTATCGATAACCAACACAGTGGACGAGTTCCTCGCGAGTGACGCGGAAGAGCAAGGCCAAATGACCCCGACCAACCGCAGCCGATTCTTCGCCCTGCTGAAAACAAGCGAGGCTACCGGGGCTGCTGCCATCGTCGTCACATGTTCCACACTTTCGCCAATTGTGGAGGAGTTGCGACAGTACATCGGTATACCGATTGTGACCATTGACGAAGCAATGTTGAGCGAGGCCATAAGGATTGGTGATCGCATTCTGGTTGTAGCAACGGCTCACAGCACCATCGGTCCCACAACCGAACACCTGCACATCCAGGCCAGGGTGACGGGAAAGAATGCATCTGTTTCTACCATTGTGTGTTCGGAGGCATATGTGGCAATCAAAAATCGAGACACCGAGGCCCATGACCGGTCCGTCCTCGCCGCACTGGAACAAACCGAAGATATCGATGTGATCGTGCTTGCTCAGGCCTCAATGGCCCATTTGGAAGAAGCGGTAAGAGACCTCACCGGAAAACCAGTAGTGTCGAGCCCCGAAAGGTGCATAACCAAGCTCCGTAGTGTTCTCGGATTTGAATCATGATTGCCCGGATACTGGAAATAAAGGAGAAGATATCATGGATAAGAGCATTTGGATTGGCAACGATCATGGAGGATATATCCTCAAACTTGAGTTGATAGCGTACTTGAAGGAACGGGGGATTCCCATAACTGACTGTGGATCAGATAGCGAAGAAATCGTGCGTTACCCCCATTATGCCGATAAAGTCGCCACTGCGGTGTCCACGGGAAAGATTGCCCGAGGAATTCTAATCTGTTCCACCGGGATAGGAATGAGCATTATTGCGAACCGGTACCCGGGTGTCCGGGCTTCGAATTGCACTTCCACGTACCAGGCTCGCATTACCAGAGAGCACAACGATTCAAACATTCTCTGCCTTGGTGGGAAGATTGTCGGCTCCTATGAAGCAATTGACATGCTCGACGCGTGGCTCAATGCAGAATACGAAGGGGGGAGACACGATATCTCGCTTGGTTTGATACGGGACAAGGAGAATGAACTCTCCCGGAGACCATGATGGATGACTTAGTACCTGTTGAGGGCCATGGTCGGATTCTGGAACGTTTGCACGTGCCGGAGATGGGAACTCTTCCCGTATTGATTGATACCGACACCTATAACGAAGTTGACGACCAGTTTGCGCTCGTGTTTGCTCTCAGATCGTCGCCGAGACTCGATGTACAGGCAGTGTATGCCGCGCCGTTTCACTGGCCGGGACCACCCATTTTCAATACAAGATCGACTTCGCCGGAAGACGGAATGGAGCGAAGCTTCGATGAAATCGCCCGCATCCTTGGGATGATCGATCGGTCGGATGTCCCCATTCACCGGGGTTCGCGTTCGTTTCTGGCTCAGCCGGGGCGTCCGGTCGAGTCCGACGCCGTACATGATCTGATCGATCGGGTTATGTCCACCGATACAGATACATACGTTCTTGCCCTTGCCGCGCTTACAAACATCGCGTCTGCGTTGCTGCTTGAGCCTCGGATCCGGGAAAAAATGGTTGTAGTTTGGCTTGGTGGTAATCCACTACACTGGCCGGACCCCATCGAGTTCAATCTTATACAGGACCTGATCGCTGTTCGCACTGTTCTCGACAGCGGGGTACCGTTGATTCACATACCCTGTTCAGGCGTGGCGTCACATCTATCCACAACAAGTACCGAGCTCGATGTTCACATTGACGGTCGTTCAGAGATCGGAACGTATCTATCCCGGATCGTTCGTGAATACATCTCGGACGAGGTCGGCAAGTCTAAGGTCATCTGGGATATCGCGACCGTTGCACATGTGGTCAACCCGGGGTGGGTTCTAACCGTACCAACCACGGCGCCCCACATTTCGTCGAACGCGAGGTGGAGCATTGACCAAAGACGCCATCCCATGTTCGCGGCGTACTGGATCGACCGAGACGCTGTTTTCGGCGAACTGTTCCGCAAAATAAACCAAACATCGGTGTAGCAGAGAAGCTGCCAGAGCGAAAAGGAATGTGATACGGTCAGGCCTGCTTCCGGTCGGGGTTTTCTCCGGATCCCTCCGATCCGGGTGGAGCTCCGGTGAAGCGGAGGGTGCTCCGCAGAACGTCAGTTCTACAACAGATGCACCGAGTACGCCACAAAGAACGACGCGCTTCCGGCAAGGACAAAGAAGTGCCAGATCACGTGACCGAAGGGCAATTTATGCCACGCGTAGAACGCGACCCCGACGGAATAGCTTACGCCGCCAATGACCGCCCATATCAGAAATTCAGTCGACACCGCCGCCATGAGCGGTTTGATTGCTATGATGATCAGCCATCCCATAGGAAGATACAAAAGATCTGCCGCGAGGCGCGGCTGGTCCAATACCCACGTTTTCATCACGATACCAATCACGGCCAGACCCCATATCACGCCAAAGAGTGACCATCCCCACGGTCCGCGGAGCGCGGTGAGGGTGAGCGGTGTATACGTTCCGGCAATCAACAGGTAGATCGAAGCGTGGTCAAGGCGGTTCAACCGGCGCCGGATGCGTGGATATGGCGCAAACCCGTGGAGGAGCGCCGACGAAAGGTACAAGACGATCTGTGTCACTCCGTACATTGTGTATGCGGCGTACTTCCACGGATCGGGATCCTTCCCGACCAGGAT
>CAZCAE010000118.1:0-5630 GCA_964496635.1 uncultured Spirochaeta sp. | reverse complement strand
ACCGGCACTTGCAGACCCAGCCCGCCGGTTCTACACTTCTTACATGAAAAAGAACGTAGGATTCGTATCGTTTCGGATCGCCGGTACCGACGGCGTATCGTTGGAAACCAAAAAGTGGGCCGATGTCCTTGAACGGAATAACTGTACCTGCTATTACCTCGGGGGTGAACTTGATACCCCGGATGACCGGAGCATGTCTGCCCCGGGAATCCATTTTCAGGAACCGGACGTGCGAACGACATATGAACAATGTTTTTCCCGGGGGGCTCGTCCATCTGAACTGACGGCGCAACTCCACCGGCAACGGGAAGCGATAAAAAAGACACTGTACGAATTCGTCCGGCGGTTTGACATTGAAATTCTTATTCCGGAAAACGCCGTCACTATTCCGCTGAATGTACCTCTGGGAATGGCTATTACGGAATTCATCGCCGAGACGGGAATTAACACTATTGCCCACCACCATGACTTTTTCTGGGAACGCAAGCGCTTTCTTGTAAACTGCGTGTGGGACTACCTCAACAGCTGCTATCCTCCCCATCTGTCCAGTATCCACCATGTTGTTATCAATACTTCCGGTCAGAACCAGCTGGCCCTACGAACAGGTATCAGCTCCACCCTTATTCCCAATGTCATGGATTTTGAAACGCCGGCGCCGGGTCTGGATGATTACAACAGCGACGTACGCTCCGTTCTGGGTGTCGACGAAGACGAGCTCTTTATACTGCAACCGACCCGCGTGGTTCAGCGCAAAGGCATTGAACACGCAATAGAGCTGGTGGCCCGGTTGGGTCGTAAAGCGGCGTTGGTGATCTCTCACGCCTCCGGGGACGAAGGGTACGAGTACCAGACCCGGGTTCACGAATATGCGGACATGCTGGGTATTCGGGCGATCTTCGTCGACGACATTATCGGCGACAGCAGGGGAACTACCGGAGACGGCCGAAAGATCTACAGTCTGCAGGACGTGTATCCTCACGCCGACCTGGTGACCTATCCGTCCATATTCGAAGGGTTTGGCAACGCTTTTCTTGAGGCGGTCTACTTCAGAAAGCCAATTGTAGTGAACAACTACTCAATTTACTCTCACGATATCAAGCCGTTGGGATTCCGCGTTATTGAGATGGACGACTTCGTTTCGGTAGATACTATACGCTGGACGGAAAAGGTTCTGGATAATCCGAAACTTCGCGATGAAATGGTAGAAACAAACTACGATCTGGCATTGCGCTACTTTTCCTATTCGGGCCTGGAAAAGAAACTGTGGTATATCGTTCAAAGCTTTTACGGGGTGGAAGAAGCCCATGTAGGTTGACTCCGCCGCCGGCTCCCGGGTGTGTTTATTCCAGGTAGAAAGGCGCCGACGGAACGGGACGCTGATTGCGATAGGTAAAGAGTATCTGCAGGTTGACCATTCTTCCGCCGTATTCAACGTAGTGCGTACTCCATTCCAGTGGTTCGCCATTGAGAAGAACGTCGAACCGTCGTCGATGAAGCTCCGGCATCGTTTCTGCGCGATCGGTTTCCACCGCTTCCACCGACCGAACCGCCACTATTTCCCGGGACCGACCGGTTCTGCGAATGAGAAGCCCCGCTCGTCGTATCAGCGCTACCGCCTGCATGGCATCATACCCGTTAACGTTAAACGGTTCGGGAGCGGGGTACATCTCGATGGAACGCGGCCACGCCGGTGGCTCAATAGCGTCCGGGGGTACCTGGGCAGAGACCGGCGTGGAAAGAGACGTTGTCCAGGAAATGACTGCGACAACGATACATGCCGCAGCTGTCCGTACCGGTAAGACCCTCATTTTCTGATCATCGGCAGAAATCTTACGAGCCCTCACGTACCGGAAGTCTTTTCACCGGCCTGTTTGGCCCTGGCCCGGCCATGGTCCGACCAGCGTCCTGCCAGTGTACGGCCGGTCTTCAGGTACTCCGCCATCTGTTCTGCCGGCACCATACTCCCACCGGTAGCCCAGACAATATGGGTGGCGTCTACCTCCGTGGCTTCCGCCACCATGGCCGGCCCGGGAAAACCCGCCAGGGCCGACGGCTCCAGAGCAATACCTTCCGTCTCGTACAGTCCTGCCAGAAGACGGAACATACTCTCGTCAGAGACGGTAAAGGCTCCATCTATGAGGTGTTCCATTCGCCGACCAACAAAGCCGGACGGTCGTCCCACCGCAAGCCCGTCTGCGGCGGTGCGATTGTCCACGCCGAAATCACCAACGGAGACATTCTCGTGCAGACCTGTGTACAGACCGACAAACATGGCCGGCGAATGGGTAGGCTCCGCGAAGAAACAGTGTACATTGTCTCCAAAGGCGAGTTTCAGGCCGAACGCTACACCCCCGGGGCCTCCACCTACCCCGCACGGCAGGTAGACGTACAGCGGATGCCCCTCATCAACGACAATCCCGGCCTCTTCACACTGACGGGCCAGACGCTCCCCGGCGACAGCGTAGCCCATGAAGAGCACTCGCGAGTTCTCGTCGTCAACAAAATGGCACCGTGGGTCTTTCGCCGCCAGACGGCGGCCCTCCGTGACGGCTGCGCTGTAGTCGTCGGGATATTCCATAACGGTAACACCACGGTTCCGTAATAGGTCCTTCTTCCACTGCCGCGCATCGGCAGACATGTGAACTGTCACGGAAAATCCAAGCTGTGACCCCATAATTCCAATAGAAAGACCCAGATTTCCGGTCGACCCTACAGCGAGAGCATAACGAGAAAAGAGGTCGCGATACGTCGCCTCGGCGAACACGGCGTATCGGTCCGCCTCCGGCAGCATTCCCTCTGCGGCCGCGCACCGCTCGGCGTAGGCAAGAACTTCGTGGATGCCCCCCCTGGCTTTGATGGAACCCGAAACAGGGAGCTCATTGTCACACTTCAGCCAGAGCTTTCCGGGAGCAACGGGAAAGCGCCGGCCGGTGCCATCTTTAACGTCGGCACCGGCAGCTCCGGCCCGCTCCAGAAAGAGTCGAAACGACTCAATTTCTCGCAGGGGCGATTCAATGATCCCCCCAGCTTCGACGGTCTCGGGAAACACCCCGGCAATATACGGAGCAAAGCGACGAAACCGTTCCGCCGCGTCGAGCACGTCCTCAGAGCCGATATCCAGGGTCGGCAGCACCGAGTCAGTCGGCAGGAGATCGGGGTTCAACCAGCAGACCTCCTGCAGATCTATAATCCGCTGAAGCAACGGGTGACTCTTCAGTAAACCATCACGCTTCAACATCGCCATGAAAGCTTAACCACACCACCTCATACGGCTCCAGCTCCAGAGAAAAGAGCGCTCCTTCCATAGTAGGATAGACAATATCTCCGGTCACCAGATCCCGGAGCACACCGTCTTCCGGCCAGGGGAAATGGTCCCTCCTTCCCCGAAACTCCACAATTTCCGCGGACAGGTTGTGGATAGCCAGGACCGCTTCGTCACCGGCGTCACCGGCGGCTGGATCACGGAAGGGCCCCCGAAAGAGCCCGAAGAGCCGGGAATCGCCTGGTTCCACCCGTTGGGGACTCTTCGGATGGAACGCCGCCGAAGCGGCCCGGGCCGTCAGAAGGCCCAGGTATCCCTGAAAGACCAGATATCGGAGCGTCCCCTCCCGGCTCAGTTCATCAGCCAGAGTCGAGTATTCAAGCTTTTCCCGGTTGATGCTGCGGTTGGCACCGTGTATGGTTACCCCCTCCTGCCAGTTCTCCGAACCGATCAGACTGTGAACATAAATTCCCGGCACCCCTGCCAGGGCCAGCATAACCGCCTGACCGGCAAGGAACGTTTCTGCCCGCTGCCGGTCGGGCAGGGCCGGGTCGGTAAACGCGGAAAGGTAGTTGATGTTCATCTCGTACGGAATTTCGCCCTTCGGCGTCGCTTTATAGGAAATACGCCCGCCCCGCTCTTTCACCTTCCCGATCATTCCGTCGCGTTCCTCATCGCTGAGAATACCGTGGGTCGGCAACAGACCAATTCCATCGTGGCTGGCGCAGAAGTTGAAGAATGACGCCGACGGACCCGGATCGTCCAGCCCGGAGGCCCACTCCTGCAGGTACGTCGTATCCGCCCGAAGAACCGCGTCCAGAAGCAGCGGTGGCAACGAAAAGTTGTATACCATGTGAGCTTCGTCGTTGGTACCGCTCCCACCTCGCGGGCTGCTCTCGCCGAAATACGAAATATTCTCCGTGTGGGGCACATTGGTTTCAGTAATGAGAATCCCCGCAGGATCCGCCAGCTCCATGGCCCGTCGGAATAGCTTCACTATACGGTGCGTGTTGGGATGGTGCAGGCAGCTGTGACCAATTTCCTTCCAGAGATACGCAATTGCGTCCAGCCGGACAATCTGAGCACCCTTTGCCAGGTAGGAGAGGAAAATATCGATCATATCCAGAAGAACTTCCGGATTCTCCCAGTTCAGATCGACCTGGTCCGCGGAAAAGGTCGTCCAGACGTGCTTTTTACCGCCGGCGGTTTCAAATTCCGTCAGAAGAGGCAGCGCCCGGGGCCGCACCACCATGCTCACGTCCGCCGTCGGATCGGCTGTGACAAAATAGCCGTCATAGGGCGCCTCTCCCCGGAGAAAACCCTGAAACCACGGCCCTTTTGCAGAACAGTGGTTCAACACCAGATCAGCCATGAGGCGAAACTCGCGGGCAATGTCTTCAATATCATCCCAGCTTCCCAGATCGGGGTTCACCTCCCGGTAATCGATCACGGAAAAACCGTCATCCGACGAATACGGTGAAAAGGGAAGAATATGCACCCCCGAGACGATACCATCACACACCTCGTCCAGAAAGCGGTACAGATATCGCAGCGGCGGTCCGTCCTCTCCGGAAAAGGTATCTCCATAACTGATGAGTACTGCGTCTTCCGCCGACAACGGAAACGTTCCCGACGGGTCGGAAAAGTGTTCCCGTTGAGCCGCTATCGCCGGGCGGTGCCGCTCCACAACTTCCATCACCCGCGCCGGCAGCTCCGTCCGGTCCGGGTAGATTTCACCAATCAGTCGCTTTACACGTTCGTCCATAGACACAAGAATAGGACACTCGGGAGATTCCCGCAATTTTTTCCGGAGAAGACGGTGGAACTGTTTATTTTTCATTACCATTTGCAACCCGGGGGAGTGACCGGCGTTATCACGAAGACAGTTGAAGGTATCATTGCTTTTTCGGACGTCATAGAACGAACTGTCGTTGTGTCCGGTTCTCTTCCGGATACAGCGGAATTACCCGAATCGGTGGGGCTGGAGCTGGTACCTTCTATCGGATATATCTCTGCAGAGCGTCTGGCGGAATATGCGACGCAGGATAGCGGCGACGGAGCGGTAGCCGCAAGTGCCGTGCCCGCCGTACCTGCCGAAACACCGGCCGGACCAACAGGCCGCGTCACCGATACGGCCGTCGCCGCCGGTACCGCAATATTCGCCCGGCGCATCGCCACCGAACTCCTGGAGCGTTTTGGCGGGGACGGGCGGGTATGGTGGATTCACAACCACCATCTGGGGAAAAACCCCGCCTTCACTCTGGCTCTGTCTGAGGTGATACGGACTCACCCGCGGCAGCGGATCGTCTTCCATGTGCACGACTTCCCCGAATCGGGACGCTACGCCAATCTCCGGCTGCTTGAACGC
>CAZCAE010000117.1:0-5654 GCA_964496635.1 uncultured Spirochaeta sp. | reverse complement strand
TGCTGGGGATGGTACGAGTCCGACGACGTACCGGAACGTACCGAATAATTGAGCGGTATGACCGACTGAAGCGAACCAAGGGATCCGGTAAGAGTATCATCGCGACGGCTCGCCAGCTCAGCGAGATCATCTACCGGATGCTCACCGACGGTGTTCCGTTTGATGAGATGAAGATGGTTGATCCGGTGATCCGCCGGAAGGTAGTGGAAATGCAGGCGGCGACATACGACGCCGTGTCGTACCATGAGCCGGAGGTGGCTCACGGTTTACTTTTTATAGGAGTATATTATGGATTCACAGACGATTCCCCAGTTGTTACAAAGCGTTGTCTCGCAGTATCCCGACACAACTGCGCAGATGAGTCGCAGCGGTGACGGGCCGTTTCAGTCCCGTAGTTACCGGCGTCTGTACGAAGATGTGACCGCTTTTGCTGCGGGACTTCAGTCACTGGGGATCAAACGGGGTGACCCGGTAGGACTCATTTCCGAAAACAGAGTCGAGTGGTATGTCACTGACCTGGCGGTGCTCGCGCTCGGTGCCGCCGACGTTCCCCGCGGCAACGACAGTACGGCCGATGAACTGGCATTTATACTGGGATTGCCGGAATGCTCCGTTGTAGTCGTGGAAAACGACGCCCAGCTCGCCAAGGTTGTCCAGGTTGCGCGGTCACTTCCGTCGTTGAAGCACATTATCATGTTTGACGGTGAGATCAGCAGAAAGCCCGTCAGAGGGGTAAAAGGTTACCGATACGAAGAAGTGCTGGAGACCGGGGTTGCCGCTCTTCGGAAAAACCCTACGGCTATCGAGGAAGAGATAGCGATGGGCAACACCAACGATACCGCGACGATCATATTCACCTCCGGTACTACGGGCGAACCGAAAGGAGTAATTCTCTCGCACCGCAATTTTCTGTATCAGGTTGATTGCGCACCGGAACGGGTCATCCTGGAACCGGGTGATATCTGGTTGTGTGTACTGCCGGTGTGGCACTCTTTTGAACGAATTGCCCAGTATATCGCGCTGGGCAGGGCAAACACGCTGGCGTACTCCAAACCAATCGGCAAAATCATGCTCGCAGACATGGCGGAGATACACCCCAAGTGGATGGCTTCGGTTCCGCGCATCTGGGAAGCGGTACGGGCAGGCATCTATCGGAACATAAAGGCCCAGGGCGGAGCCAAAGAGGCACTCTTCACCTTCTTTGTCTCTGTAGGAGGGACTCACAAGAAGTATTCGGATATGTTTCGGGGGCTTGTTCCGGACTTTCGCAGACGTAACAGAGGACTGGATAAGGTGGTGGCGGCCATACCGCTGGTTCTGCTGACGCCGTTGAAGGCGCTCGGTAACATACTCGTATTCAGCAAGATAACAGCAAAGCTGGGTGGCCGTTTCGTAGCGGGCGTATCCGGCGGAGGCGCGCTGCCTCCGGCGGTAGACGCATTTTTCGGATCCGCCGGGGTTCTGCTTCTGGAAGGCTACGGTCTGACCGAGACGGCTCCAGTGCTGGCGGTACGGCATCAGCTTCGTCCCGTACCCGGCACGGTGGGTACACTCCTGCCGGGTACAGAGTGCCAGATACGGTCGGAAGAGGGGGCGCTCCTTCCCGCCGGTGAACAGGGACTCATTTTCGTCCGGGGCCCTCAGATCATGCAGGGATACTACAAGCGGCCGGAACTGACAAAAGCCGTTCTTGATGATGACGGGTGGCTCAACACCGGAGACCTGGGCATGTTGTCCCACAGAGGCGAACTGAAAATAACCGGTCGGGCGAAAGATACGATCGTTCTGCTGGGTGGTGAAAACATCGAACCGCTGCCGATAGAACAGAAGCTTCAGGAAAGTGATCTCATTGAACGTGCCGTCGTAGTTGGTCAGGATCAGAAGTACCTGGCCGCCCTGGTATGCCCCAATCTGGACGCTATAACCGGTTATGCCGACGAAAACCACGTACCGTATATGGAGACTGCAGATCTGCTGGAAAACGAAGCCATTCAGGAACTCATCAATGGAGAAGTGAGTAATCTCGTCAGTACCAGGACGGGTTTCAAGGGATTCGAGCTCATTTACCGGACGGCCCTGATACCGGACGATTTTGAAACGGGGCGGGAACTCTCGGCAAAACAGGAGATAAAGCGTCACGTCATAACCGAACGTTACCGGAAGGTTGTCGACAGACTTTTCAGTTGAAGCTTGGGCCCGTGGAGATGTCACGACGAATCATGACCTCAAAGCGGGTTCTCCCTCCATGACCCGCAGCAGTTCGTTCCACGCTGATCCGCCCCTGGCCGAGGTCTCCTTCTCGGCCCGTAGCACCGCTTCGTCCCACCGCAGATGATGGTGAGACTGGAGCCATGGACGTATCCGGGGAGTCCGACGAAGAAACCCCGTTGCAGCAATTTCTGCCATCCGTCGGTAATGGGGCATACACAGTCCGCTCCCCTTTTCCACTGACTCCTGCAGTTCCGCTATGTGCTGGTGGCGAAGAAGGTTAGTCAGAAACTGCAGTGTCCACAATTCTGTACGGGTACAGAGAGGACAATCCCGGCGGTGAGCTTTGTGGCCCAACTGTTCCGGTCTATTCCTGCCGCTGCCGATACCTTTGAGTCTGTCTGGCCGTGGCAGTCGGATATTCCTCTTTTCCAGCTCAGCGATCCAGCGACGTCGATGCCGCATCAGTGGCGCGTAGAGCATCGTGACGGCAACTCCGTCGCGACATCTGCTGAATCCGGTAACGTGACGGGGACAAAACCCGTCGGTACGCAGAAAACTGTCCTGAAAACCTTCAGTTCCCACCTGGCCATACAGAACGGAATCCCAGAAAGCGTCCTCTCCTGCAGCAATAGACATGCAAAGAGGGCACGCGGAAGTATGGTCGTGAAAAGCTTTTAGAACCGCATGAAAATCGATGTGAGGCACTATCATGGTGTACCGTAATAGCCCGAAAGATCCTCGTCAACGCATGTCTTGTTTTCTTTGAAATTATGGTATAATCGTTTCCATGATGGAGTTAGGGCCCAATTATGGAGATATAATTGCTCTTAGTGTCGTGGTTGGAATTATTGTACTTCTTCTGGTGACTATGGCAGTACAGCAAAACTCGAAGGCTCGCCAAAAGAGTCAACGCAACTCGAACAACAAGAACGGTCCACCTCTGAAGATGCCCCCGGGAATTGTCCTGTCTCTGTACCATGAGCAACTACTTGACAGACTTGGCTGGCTTTTTCGCAGTCCCGCCCAGCATCACCGATTACTCTCCGACGAAAACCTGTTTCTCAAGGCAGCCCGACAGGCCATGAAGGAAGGGCTGGTAGACGAGCCCGATCTGCTTGCTCTCGCCCAGGCGGCGGGGTTTTCGATCAAACGCATTAATCCGGATCACATGAGTACCCTGAAGATCCCTGCCGGAGTAGAAGTTTCCGTTGCGGATGAACAGATGAACAGTGGCGCCGGTTCTATCATCACCAATCATCCCGACGCGCTGCGCCTGCGGTTGAAACTGGGTCGAACTACCTATCAGAAGGGAACGATGCTTGACGTTGTGTGCAACAGTAACCGTGGTCTGTACCGCTTTTCCGCGGTTGTCACGGGAGTACAGGGAAAAACCCTGGATGTAGGACACACTGACCGAATAGAACACGTGCAGAGGCGCCGCCATCAGCGCCACGGCATTGAGATTCCGGTTGATATCCGTCGAAGCGACGGAAGCACGGTTACTGCAAAAACTATTGATCTAAGTATTGGTGGTGTCGCCGCCCGGAATCCCGGACGGGAGTTTACCGCAGGTAATCGCCTTCACCTTTCCCTCGGCCTCAACGGGTCGGCGGTAAAGGTGCCGGCAATGGTTATTCGTGTCTCCCGGGGAGGTCGTATCATGCATCTTCGTTTTGAGCGGCCCGATGAAAACATCCGTCACCGTATTTTTCGTGCCATTATGCACCACCGTTCATCCACCAGGAAATAACCCGGTCAATGCTATCGACGGATCTGCCGCGCAGCCCGTTTTTTACCGCCGGGCCGCCCGCTCCGATGACTGTCGTCCGGGCGTCCTCCGCCATATCGTCCGCTATCGGTTCGTGTGCCGTTGGATCGTGCGCCGGGGCGCCCGCCCCCGGTCCGACCACCACCGCGATTAGTACTGCGGGGAGCCGCCGGCTCAACGTGAAAACGGTGAGTGCGGTCAATGTCAACCGCTCCTTTCAGAAGCGTTTCAATTCTCCGGAAGTCACCAAGTTCATCCCGGTCACAGAAGCTTAAAGCTTCCCCTTCCATCCCGGCCCGAGCGGTCCGACCGATACGGTGGACGTACGTTTCCGGTTCGTTGGGAATCTCGTAGTTTATGACGTGGGTGATATCATCGACATCAATACCCCTCGCGGCGACGTCGGTACCTACCAGTACCTGGATCTTGCCCCGACGAAAACTTTCCAGGGCCCGCTGGCGCTGATTCTGCGTGCGGTTTCCGTGAATCTCGTCGGAGGGAATACCCGCCTTTGACAGGATTTTGGCAACTCTGGCGGCCCGGTGTTTCGTGCGGGTAAAGACCAGTACACGAAACATTCCCCGATCCCGTATAATTTCCGGCAGCAGAGAAATCTTGTCTTCTCTGGTCATGTGCAGAACGCTCTGTCGGATGCCGTCGGCGGTCATCGTTTTCGGAGCCACGGCAATACGGTCCGCCTTGGGGCCCAGGATCTCCTCTGCAAGATGTTCAATCTCCACCGGCATAGTTGCCGAAAAAAGAGCCGTCTGCTTGCGGTTGATAGCCATAGCGGCAATTTTTCGAACCTCCGGGATAAACCCCATATCCAACATGCGATCCGCTTCATCGAGAATCAAATACTCCACGCCGGAAAGGTCGATTGCACGCTCGCCGATAAAATCCTGCAGACGTCCTGGTGTAGCCACCAACACCTTCGGGTTCCGTCGGAGCCCCTCCATTTGTCTGCCTTTCGGAGCACCGCCGAATACGGCCAGATGAGAAATTCCCGAACCGGCGCCATATGTTGCCACGCTGCTGTCAATCTGGATCGCCAGTTCCCGGGTTGGCGCAAGAATCAGTGCAACCGGTCGGGCCGGCCCGCTGTGTCGCTGATTGTTTCGGGATGTTGAACGCCCGGCGTTCCGGTGAGAGCGTTCTCTCCTGTCCTGCTGGTCACCGGATCGGGCGGCTTTCTCGGCGTTTTCATCAACGGCAGAGATCAGACTGTGAATGAGAGGCAACGTAAATGCAGCCGTTTTACCGGTACCCGTCTGGGCCGTTCCCAGAAGGTTTGCGCCTGAAACAAGTACCGGAATTGCCCGACTCTGTATTTCAGTCGGTTGGGTGTAGCCCTCTTTGGCTACAGCCCTGACAAGGGATTCCGCAAGACCGAAGTCGGAAAAAGAAAGAGATTGCATAATAGTCCTTTGAAGTGAAACACGTCCCGCTGAGGGTCCACCGATTGTAATGTACGGGAGAAGGAACGTTTCATAAAAAACGCATGCTGAACGAAAGGGTCTGATTTTCAGATCCCGCGGGTTCGGCCAGGTCAGTCAACCGCTAACTGTAAGAAACCACGAATATACGTTATCTGTCAATACAAATCTCGTGTATAAATAATCCTGTTTTGTGAAGCAATATAGCTCCTGAGTGTGTAGGGAGATATGAGACCGAA
>CAZCAE010000116.1:0-5851 GCA_964496635.1 uncultured Spirochaeta sp. | reverse complement strand
AGAGAAATTTCAGAAATCCGTTATGGGAAAGACTGAAGAAAAACCCGAAGAGAAAAGCTACTATGAAAAAAGTGCCCAGGATGAGACTGAACAGCGAAGCGATGACACTACCGATCATCAGAAGTAGAAGGGCGGCTCCACTATAGACGGAAGAACTGCGGCGGAAACGACCGTGCAGCAGGGGGTGAAAGAGCGTAAAGACGGTCAGTCCCAGAGAGTACTTAGCCACAGTAAGGGGCAGGGCAATTTCACCGAGCGAAAAGCGGAGACCCAGCAGGCGCACGGCAAGATTTCCTGTGATAAGTATGATGACAAGAAAGAGAAAGAGCGCCAGAAAGAGAACGATGTTGTGGCGAATCGCCGAAACGTACCGTTTCACCCTGCGTGGCCTGCTGATGCCGTAAAGAATCATCAGAGCAGAAAGTATGACGATGCTCCAGATGAGGGGGCCTTCAGTGACTATCGGTGTCGGCAGGTTTCCCACCGTAAACGGTAAAACGAGATAGTTTTGTTCTACCGGTCGCTCCGGGCGGGGTGGGCCGGAAAGAACAGCGGTGGATAGTGCGGTAAGAACCTCCGGCAGTTTCCCGTAGTCGGTCAACTGGAGTCCCAACGCGCTCTGGCCGTCGTCCAGTGCCTCTTCCAGAATCGGTTCGCGTCGTCCCAGGCCGAGACGGGCGGTGTTGACCAAGGCTTCCGAGAACGGAAAAACATCGGTCCGTGTTACCGCACGGGCGATCCACACGGGCGAGACTCTTCCTTCCACAGAGAGACGCCATTGGGGCCGATTTCCCAGGGACAGGTACAGCACAGCCGTCTGATTATCCGGTGCAGATATTTCTCTGACAACCCGTGCGGAAGCTTCTCCACTTGACCGGGGTGCCACGATAAGTGTTTCCACAGAAGCCGGGAAGCGAGACAATCCCTCCAGAAATGTGTTGGTGAGTGTTTCAAGCGGAACAACGAGGAGTATCTCCCGCTCGGCGGTTGCGCCAATGACCACGTCCGGATACCAGCTGTGGTCAACGTCGTCCGAAGTTTCGTCAAAAAAACGGATTTCCCGGCCGAAAACTCCGTCCTCCGCCGCCAATACGTGTGCCAGGGGTTCTGAAAAGGAGTGCTCCACGGCAAAAAGGGGCTGTAACAACGAAAAAAGTGCTGTTAAACTGTACAAAATGAATGATAATCGAGCTCGCACTGTGTTGTGAGCATATGAATCGATGACCAACCGGTCAAGGAGACGCCGTGGTGGAACTACTTTCCGAAATAGCAAACAGGAAAAGTGTACGAAATTTTGCCTGCAGTCCCCTGGAACCACAACAACTGAAGCGGATAGTTGAAGCGGGACGTCGCGCCCCCTCAGCGAAAAACCGACAGGCGTGGCGTTTTATCGTTGTTCAGGGTGAGGAGACCCGTAAACAACTTGAAGAAGCGTCCTATGGACAGGGGTATGTCGGAGAGGCTTCGGCGGTAGTAGCGATCTGTACGACAAATATCGATTACAAGATGCCTAACGGACAGCTCAGTTATCCACTGGACAGTGGAATAGCCGCAGCGTTCATGATGTTACAGGCGGAACATGAAGGATTGGGTACCTGCCCGGTGACAACGTTCCGGGAAGACGAAGTAAAAGCATTACTGAGCGTACCTTACAAGATGCGAGTCGTCATGTTATTGCCCATCGGCGTTCCCGCGGAAAACCAGACCGAAACGGTTTCTACGGAGCGGCTCCCGTGGGAGCGGGTTGTCGGCTGGGAACACTGGTAGGGGGACTGTTACGGTTCCCGTTCATCTTCCCGCCCCGCCTCAGCGGGCGGAAAAATTCCTCTTCTTCTGGGTGCCCGCCCGATTCATGGCCAGGGCAATCAGCTCCTGAAGCAGATTGGCGTAGGATAGACCTCCAGCTTGTACCATCTTGGGGTACATACTGATGGGCGTAAAACCGGGAATGGTGTTGATCTCGTTGACGTAGACGTTGCCGTTTTGGGGGTCCAGAAAACAGTCAACCCGGGCGAAACCGGCGCCGTCTACCGCCTGGAACGCTTCCCTCGCAACGCGCTGGATCTCTTCTGATTCTTCAGGTTTGAGATCTGCGGGTACCGCAAGTCGGGCGCCGTCGGGGTCTTCGTATTTGGCGGCGTAGTCGTAGAACTCGTGGGTAGGAATGACCTCGCCGGGAGGAAAGGACCGGACTTCGTCATTACCCAGGACGGCCGTTTCTATTTCCCGGACCTTCATGGCCTGTTCAACCAGAACGGTGGAATCAACCGAAAACGCCCTTTCCAGCGCCGTCGTGAGGTCTTCCGGTTTGTTCACTTTGGTCACTCCGACACTGGAACCGGCGGCATTAGGCTTGACGAATACGGGAAAGCCGAACGCTTTAAAGATCCTGGTCTCCAGTTCGTGAGCCTGGGTCTGAACGGTCAAGTCTGGTTGTCGGCGAATACCGATGTAGGGTACAATAGGAATTCCAAGATGGTGCCAGAGTTGCTTTGAACGTATTTTGTCCATTCCGACGGAGCTACCGACCACGCCGCTGCCGACGTAGGGAAGGTCTGCCATCTCCAACAGACCCTGCAAAGTGCCGTCCTCACCGAATGACCCGTGAAGCACCGGAAAAACGCAATCTACCTCAAGGGGCGTTGTAGCTGCCCTGTCGATTGAAACACCCTTTCCGGGCAAAACGAGAACCAATGGTCCTGAAGTATCTACCGACAGCCCGTCATCGTTTCGGGCCCGGGCGAGCTGAGTTGCTACGTCCTGCATATGCCAGATTCCCGCTCGGGTGATTCCCACCGGAATCAGGTTGTAATCGGACACGGTGGACAGCTCTTTCAAGACCCCTGCGGCAGATACCAGAGATACTTCGTGTTCGCTGGAACGCCCGCCGTACAATAGAATCAGGTTCATCGGTGTACCTCCAGATCGTTAGAGCTGTTGTCGCGTCGCGCTTCTGCCTTTTGATACGCCTGCAGCTCTTCTGCCACGATTCGGCCCTCATCCCATTCCAGAACGTGGTCGGAATAGATGATAGAGACTTCATGACCCTTTCCCAGAAAGAGAATTGTGTCTCCGTCCCGCCCCATTGAGAGTGCGAAACGAATAGCTTCCCGGCGGTCACGAATAATGAAGAGCTCTTCATTATGACGGATGCCCGGGCGGGCTTGTTCACACCCCGTGGCAATCTGCTTCAGCAGCAGAAACCCATCCTCCCCCCGGGGATCCTCGTCGGCAAGGATTATTACATCGCAGTGCCGCGCCGCCTCTTCTCCCAGAAGGGCGCGTTTGCCTTTATCCCGTTCGCCGGCGGAACCAAACAGAACGATCAGTTTTCCGGGTGTGTAGGATTTTACCAGGGGCAGCACCTTGGCGTAGGCCCCCGGGGTATGGGCGTAGTCAACGATAGGTACAAACGGGAGATCCCGGGCGACGATTTCCATCCGCCCCGGGGGTGATTTGAGCCGGGAAAAGAGTTCCAGCAGATCCAGAGGGTTGTGATCCAGAAGCTGGGATACCGTCAGCACTGCCGCTAAAGCGTTTTCCACGTTGAAAGGTCCCGGCAGGGGAACCCGGGCCTCCCTGGACTCCTGACGCCAATGGACAACGCAGGTGGTACCGGTCATGTCCGGTCTGATCTCGTCGGCAAAAAGGTCCGAAGTCGGATCAGTTACGGAATAGCCCAGTACGGGCTGCCGCGTGGCGTGACGGAAGTAATACGCGTTGGGATCGTCATCGTTGACCACACCAAAGACGGGGTATTCCGGGTCTTTCCGGCGGGCGGCCGTCCGGTCCAGGGCGCGAAACAGGTTGGCCTTGTCACTGCGGTACTGCTCGAAATTGCCGTGGAAGTCAAAGTGTTCCCGGGTGATGTTGGTAAAGACGGCGGCCTGAAAATCGATATCCCTGAGACGGCCCGTCTTTTCGCTGAGGCCGTGAGAGGTCGCCTCCACCACGGCAAACCGCTTTCCGTGATCCAGAACCTCTCTCAGAAAACCGTGCAGTTCCGGTGCTTCAGGGGTGGACTGTCGGAAGGGGTTGCGTTCAACCTTGAATGCTCGTTTTACAAGGGCGGTGGATACAAAGCCGGTGTCTTCGTCCAGGGCAGTCAGGAGCTGGTCTATGAGGTAGGTGGTGGTGCTCTTGCCGTCGGTACCGGTGACACCAATGACCGGTATCTGCCGGGAGGGGTGGCCAAAGAAGCGGGCTGCCAGAATACTTAAAGCTATGCGACTCTTCGCAACTTCAATGAATACCACATTCTCCGGCGGATTCTCCGGGAGCGACTCGCATACGACGGCAGCGGCTCCGGCTGTGACGGCCTGATCGATGTACCGGTGGCCATCCACGTGATCTCCGGGAACGGCGACAAAGACACAACCTGGATGCACCTGTCGGGAGTCGTAACAGACACCGGTAATCTCCGGGTCTCCTGAACCGGTTCGCTTCTGTACCGGAAATTTGTCTGTCAATCGGGAAAGGGACGCTGCGGTCATGGAGCGCATGGTAGCAAGACGAACGGACAGGTACAAGCACCGGTCGTGGGTTCAAGGCGGGTGGCCGGTTACCGGAATCCCGTCACCGGCCCGAAAAAAGCCCGGCCCAAAAAAAAGGCCGGCCGAAAAAAAGGCCGGGGCATTTGCCCCGGCCGTACTCTTGTCTGTCAAATTGCCCGATCTGTGCGGGCTATCGGATCAGCCGTCCTCTGAATAGAGGAAGTCAAAGTACTGCATATCCGTGCTCAGAGTCTTTCTGAACTCCGGCATGGTTCGCCGGTAGGACTCAATGGCCCGCCAGAAGGCGAAGAACTGGGCGTCCTGACTGTAGGCATCGGAGTAGTTCCGGGCCGCTTCCGCGTCGGCTGTACCGCGGATTACCTCCGCCCGTTCGTATGCAGACGACAGAATCGAACGACGTTCGTTCTCCATGGAACCGATAAGTTCCTGTTTGCGTCCCTGTCCGTAGGACCGGTACGCCTCGGCAATACGGCTCCGTTCCGAGACCATGCGGTCGTAGACACTTTCAGTGAGGTCATCGGAGTAGCGGAGCTGCCGGATAACGATATCCTGCAAATCAATACCGAGGGAATTCGCCGTTTCCTGGGCGCGGTTCAGCATCTCCGTGGAGAGCTGCTGTCGGCCGGTCCGGATTTCCTTGCGCCGTTCCACCACGGTCAGAAGGTCGGCGATTTCCTCGAGACGATCATCCGACTCATCGCCTTCAAAATCATCCGGCAGCGCCTGTTCAGCCTCGGATGGTAATGCCTGCTCCCGACGGATCTCGTTGATCACGTTGCTGTCTCTGACGGCCTCTTCAATCTCGTTGGCGGAGATGACCGTACGGACGGCGCTTTCCACCACATCGTCAAGGCGTGAGTAGGCGCGCTCCATGGTGGTTACCGACCGGTAAAAGAGGTCCGGGTCGTCTATGCGCCAGCGGGCGGTGGTATCCACCCAGATGAACTGGTTTTCCGAGGTAGGCATCCGCCGGGGATCACCGTCCCAGGAGAGGAGCTTGGCCGAGTACGTTACGACCTGGTCAACCACGGGAGTCTTGAAGTGCAGCCCCGGTTCGGTTGTTACGTTGATTATCTCGCCGAAACGGATAACCACCGCCTGTTCACCTTCATTGACGATGTAGAATGGGCCAAGAAGGACCAGAAATACGACAAGTACAACAAGTACGGTTACGAATCCTGCTAACTTTCTCATCGCTGGCCTCCCGTTACCGTCTCTCCGTCACGCTGCAGATTGAGCAGCGGAATGAAATTGGAGAGGTTTCGGTCTATCAGTTCCGGTACTTCCCGTCCGGAAATGTCGTCGCCGGAGGCGTCCTGAGACGGGAGGAAGACGTC
>CAZCAE010000115.1:2163-6268 GCA_964496635.1 uncultured Spirochaeta sp. | reverse complement strand
GTAATGCTCCCCCGGATGACCGAAAAATCGTCCACCTCGAGCACAGCCCTTCCCGAGTTGTATCCGAATCCAAGGTTGCGAACCTGGAGAACGGGCGCGTCATGAGGCACGGTGGACCGTCCAGTTCAGAAGAAAGTTGACGCCGAAAGCGGCGATCATCAAGAGGAGCCCCAATGCGAGGGCGAGGGAAAATGCGCCGCGCTGCGTCTCGAGGGCTATTGCCGTCGTCATTGTCCGAGTGTACCACCGGATGTTCCCTCCAAGCATCATGGAGACTCCTACTTCGCCGATAAGTCGTCCGAAGCCTGAGAGCACCGCCGTAGCGACGGCTATCCTCGCCTCGAGGAGTGTCTTGAAGACGATCTGCCGGCTGCCGCACCCAAGAGTCGTCAACGTTTCCCGAAGCTCTTCCTCCATGGCATAAACAGATCCATACACCAGGGAGGTGACAATCGGATAGGCCAGAACGGTCTGTCCGACGATAATCGCCGACGGCGTAAAGAGAAGCCCGAGGGGCCCGAGGGGCCCGGAGCGTGAGAGGAGGCTATACACCAAAAGTCCTACCACGACGGTGGGAAGGGCCATCAAGGTGTGAAGGATGGAGATAAGAGCCCGGCGCCCGGAAAAGCGCCGAAACGCCAAAAGGACGCCGGTAGGAATGGCAAGGAGTGAGGTCAGCACCGTAGAGATTACCGAAAAGCGAATGCTGTTCCAGGTGATGGCCAGAAGCTCCCGATCACCGGAGGCGATCAGGCCGAGAGCCTCCGACAGCGCCTCTCCCATTGTATGCGTTACCTCCCCGTCAAGCGTCCGGTGTAAAGAGTGGTTCGCCCCCTACCGTGTAGTCACCGATGATCGACTGTCCCTTATCTGAGACCAGGAAGTCAATAAAGGCCTGAGCCATTTCGTGGTTTACGTGGGGGTGGCGTTCGGGATCTACGACGATTGCGGCGTAGGGATTAAAGAGCATAGGGTCGCCTTCGACGACGACGTTCAGATCTATGTCACCCCGGTAGGAGAGGTAGGTTCCTCTGTCGGCGAGGGTGTATGCTTCCTCGTTGTCCGAAACCGTAATAACGGCTCCCATTCCCTGGCCAGCTTCCCGGTACCAGACGCCAGACGGAGTGATACCCGCTTCCGCCCATATGTTCTTTTCCTTGGTATGGGTTCCGCTGTTATCCCCCCGGGAGATAAACAGCGACTCGTTCGCGGCGATCCGTTGGAAGGCGGAGACGACGTCATTGCTCCCGGATATCTCTGCTGGATCGCCGGGAGGGCCGAGGATGACGAAATCGTTGTACATAAAGCCGACCCGCTCTATGCCGTAGCCTTCGGCGACGAACTGGTCCTCCAGGGAGGGCGCATGGACCATCACCACATCGACGTCTCCGTTTCTGCCGAGCTCGAGTGCCTGCCCGGTGCCGACGGCGATAACGTCTATGATTACGTTGTTGGCCATTTCAAAGGGAGGAAGGAGCTCCGCCAGGAGGCCGCTGTTCTCGGTGCTGGTGGTTGTGGCCATGCGAAGGCGGACCGGGTCGCTACTCGCCGGTTCTTCGGTTACACCACGAGCGAAAAGGGACGCTGTCGCCAACAGGACGATCGCTGGAATAAGTAACATCTTTCTCATGAAAACACTCCTGTGCGTTCTATCGAGGCGTAGGTGCAGGTCTTCCAGGAGCTCCTTGAGACCCAGGTTTTCGACCGAAGCTTTGGTTACGACGGCCGTGACCCGAATACCCGGCGCCACTTGGATAACCACTTCGCTATTTTCGGTGCCTTTTAACTGATTGCGTGCCCTTAGCTTCATCGTTGCCCCCGAGCCTAGTATACAGATGTCGGTCGGGCCGGAAAAGAGAGATTCGGTCTCCGCCGACCAAGCTACAGGATGGACTCAAGGCGGTGCCTGCTGCAGGTGGTGGCGAATTTCCCGTCATATTGCTCGCAGAAGCGGGTGAAGTGGCGTTCGAGGATGGTGTGGAGGTCGCTGTGGCTACGCGGAACGTACCGGTTCGCTGCCGTGCTCACATAAACATATACGGGCGGAACATCGTTATTTCGATTTCTGATCCCGAGGGAACGCAATACGAGATGATGATGGCTGTCGCATAAAGCAATCTCGGTGAACCGGAGATCGCTACCGTCTTTCGAATTCCTGGGCTCGTTGTTTGGTTTTCGGCCTGCTGACAGCTCGCCGCGAACGTCGACCAATCTCGTCGTCGCGTGAGCTTATCGTCAGGCTGCGGCCAGCGACAATAACGTCTGTATCCATACTCGCATGGTGCCATATTCAGTATTGAAATGTAATTCTTGCCGTAACCTACCCGTTTACCCGGAAATATCGGTACTTTACAACAATGTTGCTTCTATTGCTCTCCGTGCTGCTTGGTGCCGGTTTTCTTGCCGGGTCGCTCATTTTCGGGGTGCGTGTTGTGTACCGGTCTACTGAAAGGCTTCCCTCAAATGTCTCTCTCACGCGTGCAGACCTGCTGTATCGTTTAAGTATCATTGTTCCGGCGCGTAACGAAGAGTCCCGGATTGCTGCTCTTCTCAAGAGTCTCTCGGCTCAGTCGGTGAAGGCACTGGAGATACTTGTAGTTGACGACGAGTCAACGGACCGGACAACATCCGTCGCCGAAAAGTATGGTGCCCGTGTGATTCTTACCCCACCGCGTCCGGAAAACTGGTTCGGTAAGACGTGGGCGTGTCACACCGGTGCTGCGGAGGCCGTCGGAGACCTTCTGATGTTTCTTGATGCCGATGTTGAGATGGGTCCAGCGGCGCTTCAGCAGATTCTGGCCGCCTATGAAGTGACAGGTGGAGCTCTTTCGGTCCAGCCGTATCACCGCACGGTTCACTTGTACGAGTCGTTCAGCGCGCTGTTCAACTCTCAGGTAGTCACGGCGGTCGGTGTCGGCGCTTCTTCGAGCGGGCTCTTTGGTCCGTGTATCGTAATAGACAAAAATGAGTACTACCAGTGCGGTGGTCATGAGTCAGTTCGCTACTCAGTTCTTGATGATGTCGACCTTGGAAAGAGCTGCCTGGCAAACGGTGTGCCAATTCGAAACTACCTTGGCGGTAGAGCGGTACAGTATCGCATGTATCCCGGCGGTGCTCGGGAGATGTGCGATGGGTGGACCAAGAACTTTCTCCAGGGAGCGGGTGCCACGCCGCCGTGGGTATTGTTTCTCCAGTCGTTGTGGATTACCGGAGCGGTCACCGCTGCCGTACAGGTGGGATTGACACTTTCAGGATCTTCAATGGCGCTGCTGGGGGTGTTCCCGGCTCTTCTGGTCTACGCTGCATATGCAACCCTCCTTGCGCTGAGCGTTCGTGTGTACGGGAGTTTCGGTATTGGCGTAGCGCTGACGTTCCCCGTACATCTTCTTTTCTTCGGTTTCATTATGGTACGTGCCCTGTGGCTCAGTGTAACCGGTGGCAGCGTCGACTGGCGCGGCAGGCCGGTATCCCTTCACCGCCACGGCCCACCGGGGGCACAGAAATCAGTGGAGGTCCTGTAGCGCAATGTCGACGTCGGGTCGTATCCTCCTCATCGCGCTTAACTGGATTCTTTTCCACATTGGCAGTGGTTTCGTGACTCATCACATGCCACGGCACCTGTTTGACCGGAACGGGCCCCTCTTTCGGACCCGGGCGTTCGAGGCAGACGGCCGGTTCTACCGGCGATATTTCCTGGTGCATCGCTGGAAAGATCTCCTTCCTGAAGCCGGTGCGACATTTGCCGGTGGGTTTGCCAAACGATCCTTTCCCGCAGACAGACGCGGCGACCGGGAGTTTATAGTGCGCTTCGTCGCCGAAACCCGACGGGCGGAACTTACGCACTGGTTGCCGGTATTCCTCTCAGCGACGTTCTTTCTCTGGAATCCTCTGGAGATAGCCGTCTGGATGCCGGTTTATGCTGTCCTCACAAACGCACCGTTTATCGTCGTTCAACGGGCCAACAGGCCGCGACTGCAGCGGCTGGGTCGAACTGTTACAGACGGTGTGACGGATTAATTTCACATGTAGCGGCGCGGCACCCATGTCCACCGCAGCGCCAGTCTGTACCTATGGAAGTGAATCGGGACATGGAAAATCCTTGACG
>CAZCAE010000115.1:0-2063 GCA_964496635.1 uncultured Spirochaeta sp. | reverse complement strand
GGCCGGGAGGCCGCGTTGTACGAAACGAAGCGCGTTACGGTTGCGGACGTTGAAATCGCATACTGGGAACACGGGACAGCCGGTGCGCCGGTGCTTGTGTACATCCACGGCAATACCGGCGGTAAGCTCTGGTTTGAGTTGGTGATGAACGCTCCCGGGTATCGGACGATCGCGTTGGATATGCCGAACTTCGGTGACTCCGGCCGTTTGGATACGGCGGATATCGACACGTACGCGTCCTGTGTGGCTGAGTTTCTTGCCGCCCTCGAAGTCACCGACGCCGTTGTGATCGGCCACTCCCTTGGCGGTGCCGTTGCGATGGCGCTTGCCGTACACGCTCCGATTCGCGTGAACCGTCTCCTCCTTGTTGACTCCGCCCCGGTGGATGGGCTGCATACGCCGGAGGAATACTATCCGGTAATTGAGCGCTACAAGGATGATCCGGAGCTTTTGAAAAACGCGCTTCGGTCGGTGACGCCGACGATGCAGGACGAGGTGTTCCTGCAGCGCCTTACCGAAACCGCCATGCAGATGAATCCGATCGCCTTTGCCGGAAATCCGCGCGCTCTTGATCGGTTTGACTATCGCGGACGCGTCGGGGAGGTTCGGAAGACCGTTCTTGTCGTGCGGGGTGAGCTGGACGCGCTTATCACCGAGGATATGGCGCGGGCAACCGCGGAGGCGTTCCCGCACGGAGAATTCCGTTCTCTTGAAGGGGTCGGCCACTCGGTAATGGTGGAGGCCCCTGCTCGGTTTCGGGAGCTGGTAGAAGAGTTCGGCGCGCGATAAGGGCGCCCGGTTAGAACGCCGGTACGGCGCCGGTGAATTCCGCGAAAAAAGTGTTTGACAACTGGGGCAATGCACCCCAGAATAAATTAGGTGAGAGATGATTCACCTGTCATTTTGATGAGGAGGTAGTGATGAAGAAATGTAGTTGGGTCCTTATGGTACTCATGCTTCTCGTAGCGGGCACGCTGTTTGCCAGTGGTCAGCAAGAGGGAGACGACCCGATCAAGTTCGGTGGTGTGTGGCCTCTCGGCGATATTACCGGTGATCAGGCCAGCAAAGCCGCTCAAATTGCGATCGATGAGATTAACGCCGCCGGCGGGC
This sequence comes from uncultured Spirochaeta sp., assembly GCA_964496635.1. Lineage (GTDB taxonomy): Bacteria > Spirochaetota > Spirochaetia > DSM-27196 > Alkalispirochaetaceae > Alkalispirochaeta. Next base: position 953 of record CAZCAE010000115.1, on the reverse strand, counting down.
TTCTTGGACGCCCGGTAGAGCTGATCGTCATCGACAGTGAGTTCAGCCCGGATAAAGGCGCCGCCGCTATTGAGCGGTTGGCTACGGTTAACAACGTCGATTTTTTCGTGGGTGGTATGTCCAGCGGCGTACACCTTGGTCAGGTTCCCGCGCTCCGGAAGTACCAGAAAGTTACGATGTGGACCGGTGCGGCGAGTCACCTTGCTGAGGAAGCGATCGGCGCAAATCAGGACTGGTACTTTCACCTGCACCCGTGGGATTACAACCAGGGCGGCAGTTATGTCGAAGGGTGGAACGCGATCGCGGAACGCTACGCGGAGATCGAGATCGAGCGCTGGTTCCTCGCCTACGAGGAGGGTGCGTTTGGAAGCGCCTCCTTTGATGCCACGGTAGAGCTCTTCTCGGATATGGAAATTGAGGGTGAGTCGTTTCAGTCTGCCGCCGCCGGCGGTGGTGACTACACTGCGGTTCTGGAGCGTGCCAAAGAGTACGACCCGGACGTCTTTATCTGGGCCGGGTACGACGCCGACGCGCTGCCGATGATGGAACAGGCGCGGGCGATCGATTTTGCACCGCCGCTCTTTGTCGGTGCGCCTCCAGGATGGCCGGCAGATTTTGGCGAATCCGCCCTGGCCGACGGCGTTACCCTCTACGGCCTGTGGGCTCCGGCGATTAACGACGTGAGCGAGGTGAGTCAGCAGTTCTATCAAGGCTATGTCAAAGAGTACGACGAGGAACCGGCTACCTACTTTGCACCGCTCGGGTATACCTCGATTATGATTCTTGCCGAGGCTGTGGAGGCCGCCGGGACCACCGAAACAGAAGCGGTTATCGAAGCGCTGCAAAACATCGCCTACGAGTCTCCGCTTGGTGAAACGGTGAGCTTTTCCCCGTCCAAGGTGATTTCCAACCAGGGTATCCGTCAGCAGAAGATTCTGCAGTGGCAGGATGGC
>CAZCAE010000114.1:0-6319 GCA_964496635.1 uncultured Spirochaeta sp. | reverse complement strand
CGAGATTGATCCCATGGTCTGTCCGAAATGCGGCACCGACATGAAAGTGATCGCCGTTATCCAGGAACCAACAGAAACAGACCGCATTTTACGACATCCGGGTTGCAGGGTGTCGGTGCGGTCCAGTAGGTCCGCACCTTATCCGAGCAGCAGACGAAGGCTGTGACCAGGCTGGTCAAAACCGGCAGATCGTCACTTCAGGTGTTTGCTGTAGCAAAATACCGGCTCTACCCCATAGACGGCACTCCAGGGTCGGATCCTGCCTCTATAAACTAATGTTCGCTTTCTCACGTATTGGTCGACGGGTGGGGTACGCCCCTATGGCTGGGTATCCATATTGCCATAACCATCACCATCGCCATACATCATCTGACTGTCCATATCATATTCCGGCGACCAGTCGCCCCCGCGGGTATCATCGGTTTGGACCGTAAACCCGGAATCCGGAACAGGGACAATTTCTCCGCTTTGTGTCGATATCAAGAATTCATTGCCGGAATAGCCCCACTCGGTTATGAAGGCCTGCTTGTAGCGGATCATGCCATCAACCCCACCTTCGAAACGGGGATCAAAGACCGATTCTCCATTCGGACCTGTGCCGCAAACCTGTTGGATCTGACGTTTGTCCACATCAAAGAGCCAGATGCCGTTGCTGTCTGCCCAGGTCAGCGCCTTGCTGTCCGCACTCCAGTTCCAACCGGATCCCCCGAACTGACTGAGCCAGTCCACCCGGCCAGGTCCGTCGTAGCTGCGGACGTAGCCGGACATGCCGGCAAAAAACAGCCGATATTCACCCTGATCGTTACCCAGAAACACCTGCCGGCGCCCATCCGGCGACGCGAGGTTTGGCCTGCGGTACACGGTATAGTAGCCTTCATAATCATTGCTCCCGGCCACCGGGGCCAGGAGCATCTCGAAGTCATAATCATGATACGCCAGAGTCCACTCGTCATACGTATCCAGCGTCCAGGAATTGCTGTGAAACTGGACGAAACGGAAGAATGCTTCTGTTTCGTGGATGGCTGCCAGATCCGTGTCCGTACGGGCCTTTTCCAGACGCGCGGGATCTATTTCTACACTGCGGTGCAGGTGGTACAGGATATCTTTCAGGATTTGGTGGGCGGCAGGGTCATCCTCCCGGTACATCAATGCCAGGCTGCAGGCCCGATTGAAATGAGCGAAGAGATAATCCGGATTGACCAAGGTAGCATACAGGAACACGGAGGCAGCCGAAGCGTACGCTTGCCGTTCGTACAACAGATACCCCGCATTGTTGATGGCATTGGCACTATGATCACCCAGGCTAATGCGCTCGGACAATTCCAGGCCCAGGGCGACCGCTTTGGCTTCTTCAAGGCTGATGACAGGCTCCCTGACAAACGGACTGCCGGCGGAACTCCAGTACTGGTCAACCGGTGGGCCGCTGACATCCTGTGCGGCTAATCCAGCTGAACCGGCGCATAGAGACAAGCTCAACACGATCATGAATAGTTTCCTGTTTGCCATCCAGGGTTCCTCCTCGTCCAGGGTCTGCACAGTCAGGTGATCGGCCATGTTTTGCTTCCATACGATTCCCGATGGCATCATAGCCGGTGCCACCGGGTACACGCAAGCTCATCCGCCGGAACTCATGGTTATTTGTTGGTGGGAAAAGCTATCTCAGAGCACAAGCGCGGAAATGAGCGCTTTCTCCTATTCGCCCCCTTCAGGCGGTCCCCCCACCGGAGCTCAATAAACCGACGCCACGAGAGAAGGCGAATTCCGTCCTCCGTCACACGGTCGTTTTCATCCAGAGATACCAGGAGACGGGGAAGATGCGGCGCTTCTTCTCCAAACGCTTGTAGTCCGCGCAGGTGTTTGCCGGTCACCTTTCTGGTTGCTTTGGCTTCGAGCGCAACAAGACCGTCAATCACAAAATTCACCTCAAGGCCGGTGTATGTTCGCCGGAATGCAAGGAACTCCTGATACGACGATAGGAAAGATACGCCCGCAGCTCCATTGCTATCCAGTGTTCAAATGCCTTGCCGAAGGAATCACTACCCGGTTCGAGTACGGTAACGCCGCGGAGAAAGATCCAGACACCCACATCAAAGAGTTAGAATTTAGCGGTGGAGGTGATCTTCCGTTTCAATCCGCCCCGCCACGGCTCAAGGAGAAGACCAGGAAAGGTATCATCCAGAATCTCGAACCAGGATCGTACAGAGGATGCGCTGATACCGACATCGCTTGCCACATCGGTATAGTTCAGCTGTTCCGCATTCACTGCGGCGGTAACACGCAGAAATCGGCAGAAGGCGGCGCTATCCCGGATCGTTCCCTCTTCACGGATTTCCTCACGCAGATAGGTGTTGACATAGGCATCAAGCTCCTCAAGGGGCATCTCGCCAGGATAGACCGGGGGCAACCCACCCGTACGCAAGTAGCGGTCCAGATCGAACTCGGGAATCTCCGCACTCACCAGGGGGATACAACGCCGCCCGCCATGCGCGCCCTGCCGACAGGTTCACGCCGGCCCGTTTCAGCTTTCGCCCACTGGACCCGGTCAGCACAAACGCGGTCCCTTCCGTCTCGATAAGATCGTGAACCTCATCGAGCAGGGCAGGTAGCTTCTGGATGTCATCAATGATCACGGTCGGGTGGTCCCGACAGATCTCCCGCACCCGTTCGGCCAGGAGCGAAGGGTTCTGGGCCGGCGGCAGGTATTCAGCAGCGCGCAGGAGGTTGATGATCGCTGCCGGCGAAAACTGGTTTCGTAACAGCGTGGTTTTCCCCGAAAAGTGCATGATGCCGGGTGTACCTCGGAAAACGGGAAAAATCTACAGCGCAAATGCGTATTTTCAATCATAATCTACAACTACGGTACAGATTTTCGATATATTCCCCGGTCGGCGGACGACTTCCTCGTCTCGCGCATTCCCGTTTCCCCTACTATACCGGATGCATTCGCAAGGCGACGGTGCTTACTTTTTGTTCACCATTTGAGGGTCGATCCACAAATGACAAAAATACCCGGTGTGAGCCGGGGCGGGCCAAAGAAGGTCGGACGGATACTGCGTCCCCGGCTCCGTACGAAGGCCCAGTCGATACGTCGTTTCAGCGCCAACCAGGAGCGACCGGTCCGGACGATGGTGCCCTTGACGGCGATTCCTGACCCGTCGCCGGGGTCGATAATGAGCAGCGGCGCCGGGGGAGGTTCATACCGCAGGAGACGTGTAGACCCTGAGGCCAGACCGAGTTCATGCAGCACGTTATGGTACAGAATTGCACTCTGCCGGACGGCGTGGACGCCGATTTTCTGCAGATTGTGACCCTCCAGGGCGATGCAGTCGCCACCGCCGAAAAGTGATCCTTTGGCGGCTCGGAGGGTGCCGTCCACCACAAGGGCGCCGTTCGGCGCCTTCAGTCCCGTTGCCAGAATCACCAGGTCTGCCGGGTAAACGGTCTTCTCCGTCACGATCCCTTCCGGTGATACTCGCCGTACCTCCGTATCCGTAATGAGAAGCACTCCGCGGTGTGTCAGAGATTTCTCGGCGGCTCGGCCGGCGGACTCGGGCATTCCGGCGAGCAACCGGGCGCTCCGGGTGATTATAGTGACAGATAGCCTGCCGGTTCCCGGCGCTGCGCCACGGGTTCGGGAAAGGCGACGGACGAGGTTTCCCGTGATCTCCACCGCTGAGGGGCCGCCGCCGATACACACGATGTGAAGCGGCTGTGTTGTGTCGGCGTGGTCAAGCAGTGACTCTGCCCGGGCGCCGATCTCGGGAAGGCTGCCCACCGGTTTTACCGAAAAGACCCGGGGCGTTTCGGAGTCGACGACCGGGAAGGGTGGCTGCACCGTACTGCCTACAGCGAGGCTCGCGACGTCCCAGTCAATGCGGGTTCCCCCGGCGGTGACGGCCCGGCGTTGTATCGGGTCCATGGTGACGATCCGATCGACGATAAATGTCCCGCCGGCGGATTCAACCATGGAACGTACCGGTATCTCCGCAGCGGCGGGGGCGACGTCGCCCCCCAGGACGGCGGACATCATACCGGAGTAGTACAACCGGTCTCGGGGATCTACAACCGTGACGGATATTCCCTGACGTTTCAGTTCCGGAATGGCGTGGATAAGTCGTAAATGGGCGTGTCCGGCTCCAAGAAGAACCAGTCGGGATAGAGTCGCCATGGCCGTGGTAGAATATACCCAATCCGTACCGTTCCGGGTGTTACAGGTTACAATGAACCATGGTTACACTCCCGTATATTCCGGAACCGCCGCGGCAGCCCCTGTTCCTGAGACTTGCCATTTTCTTTGCGGAAAAATTCCTGAAAAAGAGACTGCTTCCGGCCCGACTGCTGGGATGGTATCCCCGATTTGCCGTTGGCGCAGGTGAATTACTGGACTCGTCTGATTCAGAGTCTGGGAATTCCTCCTGCCGAGTTCTCTGAAAATGCCCCCGGAACTGCACCTTCAGGAGTTTCGCACCAATTTATAGGGGCAACGCCCGTTTACAGTTTTTGGTGGCCGTCTGGTGGTGGCTTTTGCGTAGCAATATCACCGGCGGTTATACCGGGGTAGTGGTACCGTCCGTCCTTCACGGTGTAGTGCCGAACACCCACAGCCTGTTCGGGGCAGAAATTGAAACACGCATAGCAGTAGTAACAGGGCGAATCTAAAGGCCAGGATGGAAAGCCTTCGGTGTCACGTGCCGAAAAAACCACCCGGCCGCTGGGGCAGATGTCCCGGCATATGCCGCAGCGGGTGCAGGCGTCGGTGTCCAGCAGAAAGGGCAGTTTCGGTTTGGATCTTTCAGAAAGACTGAAGAAAAGTCGTGTTCCCAGACTGCCGCGAGAGTTTCGGTCCGTCCGGTACCGGTCGGCGAAACCGGTGGTGCGTACGGCGACGGACGCAATAATTGCATCAACGTCCGGATCTGTCCGGGATACCATTTGCCGTACCCGCTCGGGCGTGATGGTCTCTGCCCAGTTCATGCGCATAAGGAACTTCGGCGCCACCCCTTTGGGAGTGTTGTTGATCATTTCCAGAGGGAAATACTCGTCCAGAAGCCGAGGGGTTGCGGACCGGCGGGAAAGTATACGGTTAATAAGAGCGCCAACTTTCCCGGGATAGCCCCCGTGGGTAGCCACGGCAAAAAAATAATCTACAGCGCTGAAGTCTGTGATCTCCAGAAAGCGTCGAACCGGTCTGGGTACGCCGGTCATGTGAATAGGGAATACCATCCCTGCCGGTCCCGCAGGGGTCAGTGCGTCTGTGGGTGTCGGCGGCTCAGCTATGGCCTGGATAATCGGGATGAGCACCGCATCGGGGACGTGTTGAACAATTCTGCGGGCAACGGCGAGAGAGTTACCGGATCCGGAAAAGTAGTAGATATTCACGCTTTTATGATACACCTGAAGATGACGACGGGCCATGACTTTCAAACCATATACCCTATTCTTTATCGTTCACAACTGGAATATATAAGCAAAACAGTTGTATATTCAACCTATGTATATACCATTAGAAATCGACGGGAGGTGCAGTATGGAGAAACGACGAGTTTCAGGCGGGATGGGGTATCCGACGTGGAGACGCTATCTGCAGGTCGTTCTGATAATGACCGTGTGTTTTCTGATTCCTTTAGCAACGGCCGTAGGTGCGGGACAACAGGAAGGTCCCGTCAACACGACAGATGGAATCGCTATTGAAGGTTACGATCCCGTGGCGTATCACATTATGGGAGCCCCTGTGGAGGGATCTGCGACATTTTCCTCAGAATGGGATGGTGCCATGTGGTACTTCGTTTCGGCGGAACATAGAGATCTATTCGCAGAAGACCCCGAAAGGTATGCACCCCATTACGGCGGATACTGTGCCCAGGCAGCGGCTCAGGACCAGGTTGCACCGGGAGATCCGGAACTGTGGACCATTGAAGGGGGACGACTCTTTTTGAACTATAACGCCCGATATCAGAGCCGGTTTCGCAGCGATTTGCCGGGTAACATCGCCGCAGCGGATCGTAACTGGCCGGGTCTGCGGGCTGGACTGATAGAGGCGGCGCGGAGTGAGTGATACCAGGGACGCCGGAAGCGCGAGGGTACTGTTACAGCACATCGGTCTCGGTGTCGCTGTCGGTTTTTTCCTGTCCGGCGTATTCTTTGTGTTCTGGGGAGCCTTTGAACCGGTCGGGTTCTTTCTCTGGTCCGTAGTCGGCGGCGGCGGCGGGGCTGCCCTGGGCAGTTATGCTGCGCGAGCGGCCCGCAACCGTCTCATCGTGGCCGTCGGCGGTGCGGTGGTGGTTCGGGGTCTGATTTTTGTCTTGTTTGGGGCATATTG
>CAZCAE010000113.1:3476-6368 GCA_964496635.1 uncultured Spirochaeta sp. | reverse complement strand
AAGTTTGGGAAACCTCGCGTGGAAAGTCGGGGAAACTCCTGTTGGCGGGGAACAACACACGTCACTCGAACGTGAGAGTTTCTTCAGCAACGATCATTGCCATACCGCGAATGGTCGCGTCGTCCTCAAAGGACGAACGGAGTATAACTACCCCGTCGTACATGTCCCGCACCAACAGGGGAGCAAGTTTTTCCCGTACCATGGCGACCAGTTCGTCGCCAAGAGCTGGAATCTCGTCTCCAATAACGATCAAGTCTGGATTCAGCACGTTCACGATGTTGGCGAGGCCTACGGCCATGTACCCCGCCGCAGCCTCCACAACGCTCCGGGCAATTGGTTCTTTGTTGCGAAAGCCGGTAACCAGGTGGTCAAATGTCACGTCGTCGTTCAACGGTTTTCCGCTCTGTCGTGCAAGCTCGGCCCGGTAATTACTGGTCATGGCGCGGCTTGAACAGTAGAGTTCCAGGCAACCGCGATTGCCACACTCACATTGCGGCCCATCGTAACAAATGGTATGGTGCCCCACTTCTCCGGCGGTTCCAAGGGACCCACGCAGGAGCCGACCGTCGCACATCACCCCGGCACCAACTCCCTGACCAACAACAAAATAGACCATGGAGTTGTACTCGCCGCTGCTTCCCGCGCCGATCCACCATTCTGCAACTGCCCCGGCGTTTGCATCGTGTTCAAGAATAAGCGGCAAATCTATACGCTTTTCAATCTCGTCGCGGAGAGATATGCGCGACCAACCGGGAAAGCCCGTGACCAGAGCAATTTTGGATTTCTGACGGGTAAATGGTCCCGGTACACCAAGGCCAAGACCAAGAATATGATCTCTAACTTGCCGTACGACCATCCGATTCACCACTTCCGCCATACGGTCAAGAGCCTTTTCTATTCCTTCGTCTACACTGATCTTCTCCCGTTCCTCACTCAGCTCGGTACCCAGTACGGTAAAGAGCCCTACAGTGAAGTGCTGGCGTGTCAGTCGGGCGGCGATAATCCGATAGCGCGTCTCGTCGATGGCCAGTCCAATTGAACGACGTCCTGCGTTGCCTGGCAAATATCCGGTTTCTCGAATATATCCCAAAGCAATGAGTTCCTTCGTGATGTTGGTTATCGTCGCTTGTCTCAGATTTGCCTGTCGGGCAAGCTCCGCCCGTGAACACACACCGGCTTGACGGAGTATATTGAGGACCAGCGAGCGATTGAGTGCCTGAGCTCGTTTTTGATTGAGCCCTTCAACCAAATACACCCGTTGTTCCTACCCTTTCACCGATCCGAGAGTAAGGCCCTTAACAAGCGACTTCTGTGTCATCCACCCGAAAATTACCGGCGGTAAAATCGCCACCGTTGAAGCGGCAGACAACTGAGCCGTGAACATACCCTGCTGCTCCCGAAATCGAGCCATAAAGACGGGTAGCGTCGCGGTGGTATTTCCGGTCAGGTTGAATGCAAGAAAGAACTCATTCCAGATAAACACGGCAACCAGCAGTCCTGCGGAAAAAATCCCCACTCGTACTAACGGTATCGCGATCAACACCAGCTGCTGCAGTCGATTACAACCGTCGATTTCGGACGCCTCGATCACCGACTTCGGAACATCTGCAAAAAACGAATGCAACATCCAGACGACAATAGGAACATGAAATCCGATGTACGCCAACAACAGTCCAATGGGATTCCCGATGAGGTTTAACTGTTGAAACCAGGTATAGAGGGGAATAATCACCGCAACGGGGGGCAGCAGAATGGTAGTAATGAACCAGACATAGAGCCCTTCGTTGGTGGCCTTCTTCTTGAATTGACCGAAGACGAGGGCAAACGCCGCCGGAACTCCCAGGAGGAGACAGAAAAATGTTCCCGCTACCACCTGGAATAACGAGTTCCTGAGAAAGCCCAGCATATTGGGATCACGCAACACTCTCCTCATTGTCTCCAGTGTAGGGGTAAACGTGAGGGACGGCGTTGCTGCCTGAAACTCCGTCTTAAAGGCGGTTAGAAACATATAAAGAACCGGAAAAAAATAGATAATTGCCACACCATAAATAACGATGGTAAGGATTCCTTTCCTTGATAGCCTTTTAAAAACCGCTATACGGTGTTGCTTCTCGGCAAGGGATACAGTGCTCATATCTTCACTCCTCGATCAGTCGTAAATGGCGCTCTGCTTCTTGAGCAGCCGGTAAATAAAGTTCACAGCCAGAAGACTCAAGATAACGGTCATGGCTGCAAGTGCTCCGGCACGTCCTACATTGGAGGCATTAAAGACCTGCATATAGACGGCAAAGGGTAGGTTGTAGGAACTGGTACCGGGACCACCGGCGGTGGTTACCAGGATAAGACCGAACTCCTTGACGATAAAAATTAATCCCAGCATGACCGCTACCGTGACGTGTTTACTGATAACCGGCAACTTTATAAAGAAGGTGGCCTGAAACCAGTTGGTACCGTCAATTTTGGTGGCGTCCATAAGGTCTTCAGAAATACCCTGCAATCCTGCCAGCATTATGAGGACAAAGAAGGGCATCCACCGCCATGTGAAAAGCAAAATGATGACGGCAAGGGGGAAATTGCTCAAAAGATCTACCGGTGGGACGCCGAACGCTCTCGCTGCAACTCCATACCAGCCAAAGGTCGTATTGAAGATGGTGGTCTTCCATATAACCCCACTGGCGGTAGACATCACAAAAAACGGGCCAAGAATGAGCGTCCTGGCCAGGTTGATACCGGGAATCTTGTTGTCCAGCAATATCGCCAGGAGAAAACCAATAACTGTACAGAGAATGAGGGCACCACCGGTCATGACAATGGTTTGCCAGACGATGTGATAGAACACCGGCAGTTCCGGAAAGTAGGGAGCCCGAAAAAAATGAATGTAATTGTCGAAAC
>CAZCAE010000113.1:0-3466 GCA_964496635.1 uncultured Spirochaeta sp. | reverse complement strand
TCGAAACCCGTGAACTTGATTGGAAGATCGGGCCGCGCGAGATTCCACCGCAGCGTGGAATACACGATGGTCAGAAGAAACGGAACCTGGGTCATAACGGCAACAATAACGACTGCCGGGAAGACAAAGGCTCCATCATGTTTTTTTTTGGTCATTGTCCACGCCCTCCGTTACCATAGGTAAACAAAGCTCCCCGACCACTTAAGGTCGGGGAGCAAATAATACCATGGTCTCTGGTATTAGTCGCGATAACCGCCGTCAACGGCGACCTGGTTGAAGAGGTCGTTGGTCCGACGAATAGCTTCATCAAGACTCATGTTGTCAACAACGTATGCCGCAAGCCACTCAGTCATCTGTGTTCCTGCGTCTGCAAACTCAGGGATTGCGATGTACTGTAAACCGACATAAGGAACGGGATCGACCGTAGGATCGGTAAAGTCGATAGACTCCAGGGTCCGCAGGGTCATATCCGCGTACGGCACGTCGGCATATACCGGGTGTTCATAGGTGGAAGCACGGGAAGCAGGAGGTGTACTCGCTCCGGTGGGATCCACTTCCATTGAAAGGTTGATATATTCTTTCGAAGTCGCCCAGAGCATGAAATCGAATACCGCGTCCTTTTTGGCCTGTGAGGAGTTCGGATTGATACCCATTGCCCAGTTCCACAGCCATGACGTATTCCCTTCTTTTACCTGGATCGGCGGAAGAGCGTATCCGACCTTGCCCTGGATTGCCGACTCGTCGGACTCAAGAGGGGGAGCGATAGATGTGGCGTCATAATACATACCGGCGCCACCGGACTGCATAAGGGCGATACACTCGTTGTAGGTGTAGGAGAGAATATCTTCCTGACCCGCCTCGCTAAGAATATTCTTGTACATCTGCCATGCAGCGCGCTGTTCAGGAGTGTCCACAGTGGCGTTCCAGTCCATGTCGTAGAACCGACCACCAAAGGCGTTCACCATAGTGACAAAAGGAGCACCGCTCATGCCCCACCCAGGAGCACCACGCATGGTCATACCCACAACACCGTTGGCCGGGTCGTGAATCTGGACCGCAAGGTCGTAGATCTCTTCCCAGGTCGGCTGTTCCGGCATGGTCAGACCGTTCTGCTCAAAGAGTTCCATGTTGTACATGATAAAGGACGCTTCACCATAGAACGGGAGACCGTAGCGCTCGCCGTCCAGGGAGAGGGAACCTACCATACCGTCAATCAGGTCATCGGCATCGTACCATCTGCGTTCCTCAGCGGTCATGTCTGCGAAATAGGGCTCCAGGTTTTCCAGCCAACCGTTGCGTGCCCAGTTATTGGCTTCGTAGGGACCAACGTAGAACATATCGTAGGTTGTGCCGCCCGTCGAAGCTTCAGTTGTAAGCCTCTGTCGCAGGTCATTTTCCGGCAGTACCGCAATGTTAAGAGTTACACCCTCCGCTTCATAGTACTCGTTTGCGAGGCGTGAAAGGGCCTGCGACAACGGGTTGTTTGCCAGGGCGATATTAATCGTTACGGGGCCGCTCGCCTCGGCGGCTTTCTCACCTTGCCCACCGGCGAATAGCTGCGCTCCCGTCACGAGAAACACAACAAGCATAAAAACCGAGATTGCTTTGGTTGAGATTTTCTTCTTCATCTCATCCTCCTTGTAAAATTGTCTTCCGGTTTCAACGAAACCGTTAACCAACATTCTTGCAGCGTCGAATTCGACGCGGGATCAAGAAATGCGCCCTTGCGCGATTACTCAATCCAGTGTATTGTTACATTGAATTAAGTATTCGTCAACAAAAATTTTCGGCAAGGGGTCTTTCATGCGTCTTATCGGGATTGATGCGGGAACCACTTCGATCTCCGGCGTCCTTCTGAACAGCGAAACAGGGGAAATCGAAGTTCTTTTTTCTGAAGAACACCAGGCGAGATTGGCATCGGATAATCCCGACGAAGACATTCAAGACCCGGAACTGATTTTTCAGACAGTACAGCGCATTCTGTCGGCTTTGTCAGAAGCTGCGGCGGAAAAAATGGAAGCCGGTGTGCCCGGTGGTCCGATATCGGCGATTTCAATTACCGGCCAGGTCCATGGAATCCTGTACGTCGATAATCATGGTCGGCATGTAAGTCCCCTCTACACGTGGCAGGATACCCGCGGTGGCAGTGGAGCCCGGGGCGATTCTGACGGTCACAGCTGGTCCGACTGGGCAAGCGGCGTCGCCGGCTACGCTATTCCGCCGGGCTATGGTCTTTTGACGCATCTTGTTAATACGTATGAGAAAAAAGTCCCGTCGGAAATGGTTTTTCTGACGACCATTCTTGGATACCTTTCCATGCGCCTGAGCGGTTCTCAGACCCCGTATCTGGACGCAACGGACGCCCATTCACTGGGGTGCTTTCATCTCAGCAGCAATACGTTCGACATGAATGCCCTGAATCAACTCGGCATATCCAGAGAAATACTTCCGACGGTTGTCCCTTCAAGCAGAGCACTTGGTCGGACCGCAGATGGTGTAACCATATTCCCCGGAATCGGCGACAACCAGGCCGGCTGCATCGGCTCCGTCCGAGAATTTGGTACATCCTGTCTGATCGGCATCGGAACGTCCGCCCAGATCAGCATGTATTCGGGCAAAAGTGCGGATTACTTTCTGGACAGTTCCACCGGAGGTTTTACCGGTTGGTTGGGTCCTCTCGAATTGCGTCCCTTTCCCGGGGGAGGGACGTTGATATCCGGTGCATCTATAGCAGGGGGAAGTTCCTACAAGCTCCTGGAGCAGTTGATTCGAGAAATATGCACGAAATATTGCGGTACTGATCCGGGCAATATCATGGATAGCATGAATTCAATCCCCTATGATTCACTCAACAACCACCAGAAACTTTCCGTGAAAACACAATTTCTTGGTACACGACAGAACCCCAGCGCCCGCGGTCAGATTTCTGGAATAGGAAAGACCAATTTTACCCATGATTACCTCGTTGAAGGGTTTCTCCGAGGAATCGTGACCGAGCTCAAAGGCTTCTTCCGGGAGTTACCGGCGGATATCCGCAGTCAATACACGGACATCGTCGGAGTGGGTAACGCCCTTCGACGGAATCCGTTGCTGAGACGGATTCTTCAGGACGAATTCGGCCTGGCTCTTCGACATCCTTCCAACAAAGAAGAGGCGGCTTTGGGAGCGGCCATTGTGGCCGGGGTCGGTGCAAACGCCTTTGAGAGCTATACGGCAAACAGCAGGCCAATAGTGTACAAGCAAATTCTAGTTGTCGCTGATCAGTCCGAAGACCAATCATGATTTATCTTCATTCAGCATAGCTGAAAAACATTGCTCAGGTGAGCAACAAAGCATACCATATGGAGAAACATGAAGATTGTTTCCTGGCGAGCCCATGAGTCCATTTGATGGTTCCAATAGCTCTGAAGCAACCAACACGCCAGAGGCGTTTCTTTACCGGAAGAATGCCTCTATTCTTTGGACA
>CAZCAE010000112.1:0-6501 GCA_964496635.1 uncultured Spirochaeta sp. | reverse complement strand
GCAGTATCACCCCGACTCAGCCAAGGCGGTAGGTGGGAGAGAATTACCGCTTACATTGCCCGCGTGAAAACGCGGCAATAAAAAACGTCTGGCGACGACCGAAGGCAAGGCGCGTATCGCAGCGAAGTGAGGAACGCGCCGAGGCGGAGCGCAGCGCGCGGAGCAGACGTTTTTTCCCCGAGGAACACGAACACACCACCGGAACGTCCCGAGGAACGATCGGGGGCGGAGCAGCAAGGAATGACGAGTATCTATAATGTTGTTACAAAAGTAGCATAATTCGTTTTGATACAGGCTCTTACGTCATTCAACAGCACTGGACGAACAGTACTCCCGACGTTGAAACACATTAGACAGGGTCATGCAACACAATTCTATATACCGTGCATGGTTTCCTGGTGGAGATTCTGGTATAATTGCCTTCAGGAGTCTGATGTGGGAAGCAGAAGTGACATGATGCTTGAACAGCAATTACTGGAACGACAACGCGCGTCCGAACTGTCAGAATATAATATCGTCGGGACGCCGTCGGAGCGGGAGTTTGATGATATTGCCGATCTGGCCGCGTACATTGCCGATTGTGATATGTCATATATAAGCTTCCTCGACGAGACATCTCTTTGGTTCAAGGCTACTCGCGGTTTCGAAGCCGATCGAGTTCCCCGGGAGCAGACATACTGTCAGTTTGTTGTTAGTGATGAGCGACCGATTGTGATTGCTGATACGGAAAAAGAGACAGTTTATGTTCCATCTTCTCTGGAAGGACTGGGGCGGGAAATCAGGTTCTATGTCGGTGTTCCGCTGCGATCCCGGAAAGGGCGGGTGCTTGGAACTCTCTGTGTCGTTGATAAAAGACCCCGGGAAATTGACAATCGTCTGGTACCAATGATGGAAAAGCTGGCACGCCAGATTTCAACGCAGTTGGAGATTCGGCGCGTAAACCGAGTTCTTGTGGAGGAACGGGACACATTTTCCGTTTTATTTGAAGCTGCACCGACTCCGCTGATACTTTCGGAAGAGACGTCTATTGTACGGTGCAATTATGCTTTCGCAGATATGGTAACGGACGATGATACGGAGTCACTGGTGGGGCTCCCTCTGGAACAGTTTCTCAGTGACGTACCGGCGGGACCGGGTATGGTCATTGAAGCTACCGTGACCAATACAGTTGAAGGTGAAACTCCTGTGATTGCGACATTGACGAGATTACACCGTGACCAACGCACCTATGAACTTTTTGCCCTGACTGATATCTCCGATCGAAAGGAAAAGGAACGAGTGCTGAAAGAGCAACGGTTGGCGGCCGAAAACGCCAATCGCATCAAGGATACCTTCCTGTCCCTCGTTTCACACGATCTCCGTTCACCCCTTTCGGGAATCTCTACGATGCTGGAACTGTTGGACAAGTCTGGTAGTTCGTTCACACCGGAAGAATGGAAAAGCACTATCCGCGATCTCCGTGAAGCTGCTGCGGTCCTGGTGGAAATGCTGAACCAGTTGCTGAATATTCACCGACTTCAGTCGGGTCGTCTTGAAGTTCAACGGGAAGAGGTTGCCGTCTACCTGATAGCGCATCAGGTGGTTTTAAGTCTCAGCAAACAGATAAAAGACAAGGATCTTCGAGTATTCGTGAATATACCCGAGAAGGCGATCCTTGAAGTTGATATCGGACTGTTTCGGGAAGCACTCTTCAACCTTGTCTCCAATTCCGTTAAGTTTTCGTCGCCGGGAGGGGAGATCCGCATCGGCCTTGAAGCCGGGAACGTATGGGTTGAAGACGATGGAAGCGGGGTGCCGGAGGAAGACCGTCCGGACCTCTTTCGGCATGAGGTCAAAACGAGCCGGCTGGGTACCGCCGGCGAGCGTGGTACCGGTCTGGGATTGCCGCTTGTTCATGACATTATGGGTGCCCATGGGGGCTCGGTGTCCTATGACGATACGTACCGGAAGGGAGCTCGTTTCGTACTGAGATTTTCCTGAAAGAAAAGCCCCGGCGCCGCATGTGCGGCGCCGGGGCTTCATTTTTATCTTTTGCGGTCGGTTAGTCTTCTTCCGCCAGTTTCTGAAGGTCCGTAAATCGACGCTTATTGTCCTCTTCGGCGAGGCGCTGCAGCCGTTCCGCTTCTTCCGGTTTTGCCAGTTCCAGTGCACGGTAGCGGATTTCCGCACCGGTATAGACCTTGAAGTCCACCGTCTTTTCGGGAGTTTCCCAGATGAAGGGGTCTTTCCCGACGAGCTCGTTGGCGGGGTTGTACCGGTACATGGGCCAGTAACCTGACTGAGCGGCGTTCTGAGACTGTTTGACGGAAACCTTCATGTCATACCCGTGGGCGATACAGGCGCTGTACGCCATGATGATGGACGGTCCGTCGTAGGCCTCGGCCTCTACAATTGCCTGAAGAACCTGTTCACGGCTTTGAGCCATGTTGACACTGGCAACGTAAACGTGACCGTAGGTTGTCATCATAAGACCGAGATTCTTTTTACCGGTCTTCTTTCCATCTGCGGCGAATTTGGCGATCGCTCCCCGAGGAGTGGACTTGGATGCCTGACCACCTGTGTTGGAGTAGACCTCCGTGTCGAGTACCAGGACATTCACGTTCTTCTGCTGAGCCATGACGTGGTCAAGACCGCCGTATCCGATATCGTAGGCCCATCCGTCACCACCAAAGATCCAGACGGACTTATCAACAAAATAGTCGCCCAGTTCCAGAATCTTTGCGACGATCGGCTTCGTTTCGGTTGTGGCGTTTTTAAGTGCCCCCGGGAGGAGAGAGCGGGTCTTTTCCGCCGCTTCCTTGGCATCCCGCCCGACGGACTTCCAGAGATCGAGGTTTTTCTTGAGGGCTGCCGTCAGTTCTCCGCTGGTACCTTTGTCCAGAAGTGCTTCAACATTCGCCTTCAGTTGCCGCCGGTTGCTGTCCACCGCCAGGCGCATACCAAAACCGTACTCGGCGTTGTCCTCAAAGAGGCTGTTTGCCCAGACCGGTCCGTATCCCTTGCTGTCGGCAGTGTAGGGAACCGCCGGGAAAGTACCACCGTAAATGGAGGAACAGCCGGTGGCGTTGGCAACCATCATGCGGTCTCCGTAAAGCTGGGCGATAAGGTGAACGTACGGTACCTCACCGCAACCCATACAACTTCCGGGATACTCAAAGTAGGGCTCGTCCCACTGAACGTCCATGTTCTTGGTAAGCTCACTTTTGGCTGCCCATTTTGTAATAACCGGCCCGGGCCGGCCGCCCTGTTCCACCCGCTTGGTGCCGCTGGGAATACGTCCGTCAACCGGCATCTGGCTTACGGTAATCTCGTCGCCCTTCATGCGCCAGATAGGTTCAACGATCGTTTTGGCAAAGTCACTTCCGTCGGCAGGTACAAGGACGGTGTCTTCAACGTAAGATTCGGCCTTCTTGGGTACCGGTACTTCTTTGACCGCGTCAGCCGCCATGTCGATAGCCTTCCAGTTCATTTCAACAATTTCTTTACCCTTGCTGATGAACTGTTTTTCCACGTACTTCTTGACGAGCTCTATCGCCTTGTCCGGTTCGATGACGTTGGCAAGTTTGAAGAAGGCCACCTGCATGACCGTGTTGATACGGTTCCCAAGGCCTGCTTCCTTGGCAAGTTTGAAACCGTCGACGGCGTAGACCTTGACGTTCTTCGCAATGATCTCGTCCTGCATCTTCTTTGTGAAGGTGCTGAAGACTTTTTCCGGCTCTTCAGTGGTGTTGATCAGGAAGATACCACCGTCGGCGATGCCTTCGAGAATGTCGAAACGACCAATGTACTGCGGACGATGGAGGGCAATGAACTCACTCTTGGTTAGAAGGTATTCCGATCGGATTGGCTTGTCGCCGAAACGGAGATGGCTGACGGTAAAACCGCCGGACTTGTTGGAGTCGTAACTGAAGTAGGCCTGAACGTACTTGTCGGTTTCCGCTCCGATGATCTTGATGGAGTTCTTGTTTGCACTGACGGTACCGTCGGAGCCGTAACCCCAGAACTTGCACCGGACAATGCCGTCCTGTTCAACGTCGATGTCCTCTTTGACGGCGATGCTCTTGTTTGAGAGGTCGTCATTGATGCCGACGGTAAAGTCGTGGAAACCACCTGCGTTGACGTGATCGTACGTCGCCTTGACCATGGCAGGAGTGAACTCCTTGCTGGAAAGGCCGTAGCGACCACCGATGATGGTAACGTCCAGTCCCATCATGGTCTGAACGACATCCAGATAGAGAGGCTCACCGGGAGCGCCGGGTTCTTTGGTGCGGTCAAGAACGGCAATCTTTTTCACCGTGTCGGGGATAATCTTGCGGAGGTCTTCACCGGACCAGGGACGGTAGAGCCGGACAATAACTGCGCCGACTTTCTCTCCCTGTTTAACGAGGTATTCAACCGTCTCCTTGACGGTGTCCATACCGCTTCCCATTCCGACGACGATAGTTTCTGCATCCGGCGCACCGATGTACTCGAAGAGATCATAGGAACGACCGGTCTTCTTGGCAAAGAGCTTCATGTATTTGCGGACAATTTCCGGTGTCGCTTCGTAGAAGTTGTTTACCGTTTCACGGCCCTGAAAGTAGACGTCAGGGTTCTGGGCGCCGACTTTGACCATCGGATGTTCCGGACGCATGCCGACTTCCCGGAACGCTTCTATATACTTCATGTCCAGCATGTCCCGCAGGGTGTCGTAATCAAGGTCTTCGATCTTCTGCATGGAGTGACTGGTACGGAACCCGTCAAAGAAGTGGACGAAGGGTACCCGGGATTCCAGCGATGCCAGATGGGCTATTGCTGCAACGTCCTGTGCTTCCTGGACGTTATTGCTGGCGATGAGACCGAATCCGGTCTGGCGTACGCCCATGACATCAGAGTGATCCCCGAAAATCGACAGCGACTGCGCGGCGATTGATCGGGCCGAAACGTGAAAGACCGTAGGGAGAAGCTCACCGGCAATCTTGTACATGTTGGGAATCATGAGTAGAAGACCCTGGCTGGCCGTATAGGTCGTGGTCAACGCACCACCGGTAAGGGATCCGTGAACCGCACCTGCCGCACCGGCCTCACTCTGCATTTCAATGATTTCCAGGGGCTGGCCGAAAAGGTTTTTCTTGCCTTGGGCCGCCCAGGCATCTGCGTGTTCACCCATGGGTGAACTGGGTGTGATCGGGAAAATTGCGGCTACTTCACTGAACGCATACGCGATACGGGAGGCTGCCTCGTTTCCGTCGATCGTTATAAAATTCTTTGGCATAACGCTTCCTTTGATAACAGGATTTTCCATCCGATCCCTTGGAAAGGGAACGAGTGGAAGGACGTGTTAGGGAGATTTGCTTTCCTCACTATAGCCCGATAGAGGCGATGTTGCAAGTATAAGCGCTCACGAACCCTGTTTAATGTTCCAGTTTTCACGATAACAGGTTATGACGTGCAAAATACTCAGAATTCGCAAGATTCCCGGGGATATCTACCCACGCTACTCGTAAAGGAGGCGCTGGTAATCAATGGCAGCAAAACGGCGCATAATACGTTCGGAAGCGCTCTCGCCGGTGGGATCGCGCTGTATATCGGTGGGTCGATGTCGGAGAAGCCCATCTATAAGGGATACGACATACCGCAAACCGAACCTGCTTTCTATCGCGTCCCTCCTGGATGCACCAGGAGTCATCAGGGTCCGGGAAATATCGTCCAGAACATTTCTGTTAAGGTCCGCTACTTCTTTTCGAAAGCCGGGGTTGCGGCGGAGGTCCTGGAGGACAACGTACTGCATGTGCGGCAGGAGATAGGAAAACTCGATCGTGTCGGGAGCGAGAACGCTGTCCAGTTCAGTATAGAGGGCGTCGATAACATTCCCGGAGAGGTACGCAGAGAGGCGATCAAGCCGTTCTTCGTATCGAAAACGGAGCAGCTGGTACGGTCCGGAGAGGCTGGGTGTGCTGCCGGGAATCCGGAGAGATGTATACCATGTGTGAGGATAGCCCTCATAGAGAGGCGCCACATCGGTCATGATATCAAGCTCCCGGGCAATGAGTGGCAGACCCAGCTCCACAGGGGTAATGTACTGGTAACCGAAACCCTCCTGGACGGAACTGGAAATGACGGCATCGGCGGACCGAAGCAGGTCGCGGAAAGCTATTCCGTGGGCGTCCAGGGACGCGCCGATGCCGAAAAGCCCGGGAACGGTGCCGTCCCGAAACGCGTGTTCCACCATGGACGAGTACTTCTTTTCCTGGTGGGAAACGCCGGGCAGCGTGACAACGAGTGATGTGGGCCGCTCCTGCAACATCACCAGGAACGCCGCTTCGAGAACATTTTTGCGCCGAATGGCCCGGACGGGATAGATAAGCAGTTGATTATCCGGGGTGAAACGGGGGAATTCCACTCCGTATGCTTCCACCAGACGCCGGCGGGTCGATTGTGGCTCGTCGCCGGCCGATCCGGTGGTGACCACCGGATCGGGCAGGTACGTTACGGGGTGGACGCCGGCGTCGGCGAGGATGT
>CAZCAE010000111.1:0-6705 GCA_964496635.1 uncultured Spirochaeta sp. | reverse complement strand
GTAACAATTACCACGAGTCAATGCGGAAAGGGAATTCTAATTGTCGCTGATCATAGGCCATAGTTCAAAGATAGCGCTATTCGCCGTCGTGGCAACATCAGACTAAAAGAAACTAAAGAAACCGGAATGGTTTCTTCTTGACGTTTCCCGCCTGCGGGACTATACCGTAGATATGGAACTGGAGAAACTGTCGGAGCGGCAGACACGGATACTGGACAGGGCTGAGGAGCTTTTTTTTCGCAAAGGGTTTCGTCGTGTCACCGCCGATGAAATCGCCGAAGCTCTGGGCATAAGCAAGAAGACGCTCTACAAGGACTTTAGCGGGAAAAGCGAGCTGGTCCGGGCGGTAGTCCGACGAAAATTGACGCATCTGAAGGAAATCCTGACGCTGCATCTTGCGGAGGCGAACGCCGCTCAGTCGACCGGGTCACAGGAAACGTCCGGGGAGATGGCGCCTCTCATGGAGCATTTCCGGATACTGGCGAGAGAGATGCGATCTCTTGGCAGTGAGTTTCTTTCGGACGTCATGAAGTACGACAGCGAGCTCTGGGATGAAGTGAACGCCTTTCGCCGCGAATACATCTACACGCGATTGCAGAGCCAGATCGAGGACGGGCAGGCGGCCGGCACCATACGCCGCGACGTTTTTTCCCATGTCGCGACGACGATGCTGATCACTCTCGCGGAGAATCTCCTGACGCCGGAGATGGTCGTTGCCCTGGATATGACGCCTTCGGCGATGCTGGAGCAGATCGGTTCCATCGTGATCCGGGGGATATCGATGTGAAGAGTTCACAAACTGGCAAGAGGGGTCTCCGACCTGGCGTCACGCTGGCCCTGGTGTCTAAAATCCTGTTACTGATCTCCTGCACCGAGAACGAAACCGACGTGATTCAGGGATCCGGCACGATTGAAGCGACGGAAGTGACGATTTCCGCCCGGACTTCGGGAGAACTTCTTGAACTGAACGTCCGCCGCGGCGATGACGTAGATCAGGGCGAGGTACTGGCGCGGGTGGATGCTGCGGACCTGGAGTTTCAGCTGAACCAGGGACTATACCGCCTTGAGGCGGCCCGGGCGGAGCGGGACGCCCTGTTTGCAGGGGCCAGGGAGGAAGACATACAGCAGGTCGAAGCAAACCTCCGGGAGGCCTGGGCCGCCAGGGACCTGGCGGAGCGTACCCTGGAGCGGATCAGGAACCTCAACGCCGCCGGCAGTTCCACCGCCAGTGAGCTGGACCGGGTGGAGACACAGTATCTGCAGGCACGCTCCCGGGCGGAGGCGGCAGAGGCTCAGCTGCGCGGGCTGGAGACGCCGCTTCGTCCGGAGGACCGGCGCAGAGCAAACGCAACGGTCGGGGAAGCCGAGACGGCTGTTGCCCGTCTGGAACGGCTCGTGTCGGAAGCGACAGTTTCTGCCCCTCGGGCTGGAACGGTAGCGATGGTGGTACGGGAAGTCGGTGAAATGGTGGCGCCGGGCACTCCACTGCTGGTTCTTGCAGACCTTTCGACCGTCTTTTTGACGATCTACATACCCGAACGGCGCCTGGGTGAAATCACCATTGGAGAGCCTTCGACGGTACGGGTAGACGGAATGCCGGAGAGGGAGTTTTCCGGCACGGTAACCGCCGTAGCGGAACGCGCCGAGTTTACCCCCCGAAACGTACAGACCGAAGAGGCCCGGGCACAATTGGTGTACGCCGTTGAAATCACTCTGGATAACCCCGACGGGGTGTTCAAGATCGGCATGCCTGCAACGGCCCGGATCGCACCATGACAAGGGACCTGCCCGAGGCTTCCGTACCGGTTGTGAAGCTCCGGGGTATTCGGAAGCGCTACGGGGCGGTGGCGGCGCTGAATGGGGTGAACCTGGAGATTCGGCGTGGGGAGATATGTGCCGTTATCGGCCCCGACGGCGCCGGTAAAACAACCCTGCTGCGGATAATTGCCGGAATTCTCTCATGTGATGAAGGTGAATTTTCCCTTTTTGGCGGCGTGGCCAAGACTATCTCCCGGGAAATGAAAGGTCGTATCGGCTATCTTGCCCAGGGGTTTGCCCTTTATCGGGATCTGACTGTGGAGGAAAATCTGGATTTCTTCGGCAAGCTCTACAGCGGCCGGGAACATCGGGATAAAAACTATCGCCGGCAACTCCTTCAGTTTACCCGGCTGGAACCATTTCAGCGGCGGCAGGCAGGACAACTCTCCGGAGGCATGCAGAAAAAACTTGCACTGGCGTGTGCCCTCGTTCACCGACCGGAGCTGATCGTTCTGGACGAACCGACAACGGGGGTGGACCCGGTTTCACGAAAAGAGTTCTGGACGATTCTGAAAGAGCTTCAGAAAGACGGCCTGACCATCGCCGTCTCCACTCCCTATCTGGACGAGGCCGACCGGTGCGACAGGGTTGGGCTTCTCAGGGAGGGACATATCCTTGCACAGGGAGCCGCCGCTGAAATCACCGCGCGGTTGGACCGGCCCATCACGGAAGTGGTTACCTCTTCCGCCAGGGAGGTCCGAAAAAAGCTGCAAGACAATGGCTTCACCGTCCAGATACAGGGAAACCGGGTCCATATATACGACGCTTCCTCGACGGAATCGATCTCCTCGCTCCTTGAAGAGGGCGGTATCGCGATCGATTCGATCGCCGTCATACCACCTACCATGGAAGACGCCTACATCGCCCTGCAGGAGCGGTCATGACAGCGGCAATTGAAGTCCGGCACCTGACCCGGCGATTCGGCAGTTTCACCGCCGTAGACGAGGTATCATTTACCGTTGAACGCGGTACTGTCTTCGGCCTGCTGGGAGCCAACGGTGCCGGAAAGAGTACCACTATCCGCATGCTCTGCGGCCTTCTGAAGACGTCCGGGGGAACCGCCCGCGTAGGCGGCGAGGATGTGACCACCGCACCGGAACGGGTGAAACGGCGAATCGGGTATATGTCCCAGCGCTTTTCACTCTATCGTGATCTGACGGTGGCGGAGAACATCACCTTTTTTGCCGGGATGTACGGTTTGTCGGGGCGGGAAATAGGGTCTCGCCGGGAGTGGGTGCTGAAAATGGCGGGTCTCACGGGTCGGGAAAACACACCGGCGGAAGACCTCTCCGGGGGGTGGGCGCAACGCCTTGCCCTTGGGTGTGCCGTTCTTCATCGGCCGCCTATCATTTTTCTGGACGAGCCCACCGGTGGGGTGGACCCCGTATCCCGGCGTGAGTTCTGGGACATCATCAATGACATGGCCGATGGCGGTACTACCGTTGTGGTGACAACGCACTACATGGACGAAGCGGAGTACTGCAACACCATTCACCTCATGTATGGTGGCAGAATTGTCGCTGCCGGCCCGCCGCAGGATCTCCGGCAACGGTACGGTGTGGACACCCTGGAAGATGTCTTTATCGGTGTAGTGGAACGGGAAATCGCTGGGGAAACGTCATGAGGCTTCTTGCGGTGGTATCAAAGGAGTTCCGACAGATCCTTCGGGACCGCCGGACTCTGGGTCTGGTCATTTTTCTACCTTTGTTTCTGCTTATCATGTTTGGATACGCCGTGAGTCTGGACGTACGAAACGCCTCCCTGGGTATCGTGGACCTGGACAAGACTCCTGCATCCCGGCGGGTGATATCAGCTTTTACACACAACCCTCGCTATTTCATTGTGAAGGAATACCCCGATTCAGAAGCACAGTTGCATGACCGGATTCTCCGGGGAGAACTGCAGGGCGGGGTCGTTATACCTCGCGGCTTCTACCGGAACCTTCTAACAGCACGGCAGCCGACGGTGCAGATCCTTGTGGACGGTACCCACGGCACGATCGCCTCGGCGTTACAGGGATACATGGTGTCGGTGATTCGGTCGGTGTATGTCCCCGATGACGATAGCGGGGAGGGCGGTATCGATCTGCGGTTGCGGGTGTGGTTCAACCCGGAGCTTGAAAGCAGCAAATACCTCATACCCGGCCTGGTGGCATTCATTCTGGTAATCACCGCGGTCATCTCCACAGCCCTGTCCATCGTCCGGGAAAAGGAACTGGGGACGATGGAGCAGCTGAAGGCGTCTCCCATCCGACCGGTGGAACTGATCCTCGGAAAGACAATTCCCTACACGGTAATATCGGTACTTATTTCCGCCGCCATTTTTGTCGCAGGATACCTCCTGTTCGGCATGGGGGTTGCCGGCAGCCTCGTCGCGCTGGCGGCTGCAACGCTGCTCTTTCTGGTGGCTTCCCTGGGCATGGGAATATTCATCTCTTCCATTGCCGACACCCAGCAGGTTGCCTTTCTCATTTCAATTCTGGTGACCTTTCTCCCGGCGTTCATCCTCTCCGGGTTTATTTTTCCCATCGACAACATGCCCCTTCCCATTCAGGTTGTGACCTTTCTGATACCCGCCCGGTACTACATCGCCGCCCTCCGGACGATCATGCTCGCCGGCGGCGGTATCGAGGACTACGGCGGTGAGCTTCTCTTTCTGGCCGGTTTCGGTGTTGTCATGATTGCCGCCGGGGTTGTCCGGTTGCGACGCCGGGGGGATCTGTGACTACCTGGAGACGGGCATGAGGCGATTGTTCCACATGGTTCGCAAGGAGTTTCTTCAGCTTTTGCGGGACCGGAAGATGCTGCCCATCGTCTTTATCGCCCCGGTGATGCAGCTTGTCCTTCTGGGATACGCCGCCAATCTTGATGTGACACAACTGAAGACCTCTGTGGTGGACCGGGACGGCAGCGTCCTCAGCCGGGAGCTGGTGAGTAGGTTTGAAGGATCGGTCTATTTCTACGTGACCGGAGCCGGGTCACTGCCGGATGAAACAGATATCGTAATTGTGATACCCCGAGATTTCGGTCGGACTCTGATCCGGGGGGACACGGCAACGGTGCAGGTCCTGGTGGACGGAACCAACTCCGTTATGGGTGTCGCTGCCGTCAATTACGTGACCACCCTGGTCCAGATCTTTCAGCAAGAACAGCAGCGCCGGGTCCCTTCGGCGGATATTCGCAGCACCGTCCTTTTCAATCCTACCATGGAAACTCGGAACTTCATGGTGCCCGGAATCTTCGCCCTGCTGCTGATGTTGATTACTACGGTTCTCTCTTCGCTGGCTATCGTCAAGGAGAAGGAACTGGGAACCCTGGAGCAGCTCAACGTCACGCCCATTACCCGTTTGGAGATGGTGGCTGGTAAGCTCATCCCCTTTGTGGTGATTGGTATGATCGATATCGTTCTGGTATTTCTCGTCTCACAGGCGATCTTTTCCGTGCCCTTTCGCGGCAGCCTGGCCCTGCTTTTTGCCGCATCCGTTCTCTTTCTTGGCAGCACCCTCGGGCTGGGCCTCTTTGTGTCTACCGTAACGGAAACGCAGCAGCAGGCGATGCTGACGGCATCGTTCTTCGTAATGATCCCCATGTTCTTTCTCTCCGGTTTTGCCTTCCCTCTGGAAAGCATGCCCCGGATCATGCAGCACCTCTCTTTGATCTTTCCTTTACGGTACTACCTTGTCATACTCAGGGGGATCTTTCTCAAAGGAGCCGGTATCGCCGAACTGTGGGATCAGCTGGTGATGCTGGGTGTGTTCGGTGTTGTGATATTCTCGGTGGCGGCGCTGCGCTTCCGGAAACGCAGCAGCTGATCGGCTTGATAGCCTGGTGGGCTACCGGACGAAGCGGGGAGGCTTCCGGTAGATTCGCGCCTCATACTCATCCCGGGAACACGGAGGAAAGACCTCGAGAAAATGGATCGTATCTCCCTGAACGGAACAGGCCATACCCTCTTCCGGCCAGACCCACAGGTTGGCTCTCTTGCCTGCCCGGGAGCGCAATCTGGCCGTGCTCTCACCGTAGAGCCCAGTCAGATCTGCCGGAGAAATCTCCGTCAGCCCGACACCGTCCTTGAAATACACTGTGCCGGAAAACGGCTCTGAAACCTCCAGGGAGGTCAGGTCCGTCATCTGTCCGTATTCGTCACCCGGGACGGGACGGGCTGCTTTACCAGGGAAACGTTGCACCTCATCAAGACTGAGGCCCAGATACGATTTGACTGTGGTAATCATCGATGATACGGCGTTCATACCTGCTGCTCCCGTAGCGGAGAAATCCGGGCGAGGAGGGGGAAATCTCTGTCGTCGTGAAGGACTATCAGGTCATGTCGAAGCGCCGTCGCCGCGATCAGGCAGTCCGCGGAAGATCGGACGGTGACACCCTGTCGCCGGGATAGACGAAAAAGCTGCGCCGCCTCTTCGTACAGACTGAGTTCCATCGGGTTTTCCACAAACTGGGCTGCTTTCAGGGTGTGCTGTATCTGCCGATAGGTACGTTCTTCGCGAACTCCCTGGAGCAACTCCTGATAGACCGGAAGACACAGGACTCGGTCGTCAGGGGCACAGATCGTCCGCAAGTCAAACGGATCCGACCGGGAAAAATGCCGTATCCACGCGGAGGTATCAACGAGAAACACTGTTGGGTGTGTCCTCGCGCATCGCTGACAGATCACCTTCCCACACATCGGTACCGGCAAAGGTGTCGATTTGGGCAAAGGTATGTCGCCGGATGTACTCTTCCAGAGCGATATTCACCGTCTCCGAGTACGTGCGACTGCCCGAAACGGTCTTTGCCTGGTCAAGTTTTTCCTCATCTAACACAAGATTTGTACGTTTCATTGGTCGATCACTGGCGCGGTGCCGCATGAAGCGGTCCGTTTCCAGCGCCT
>CAZCAE010000110.1:0-7091 GCA_964496635.1 uncultured Spirochaeta sp. | reverse complement strand
GTTCGCTCCTGCATCGCTGTTCCCCTCCAGAATATGGTAGGTACAGGATGCTAGAAAAGAGGGAAAATGTCTAGTTGTATAAAAATTCACCAGATATGCATGAAAATTCAGTTTACGGCCTCGCCCGCCGCCCGCTCCTCATGTTTATGTGCAACGGCCCTGGGGTCGGCTTGACAAATCGGGCCGATCGGAAAAAACTGACGCACGAGTCAAACTGTCTGTTTCAACGGAAGCGGGGTGAAAATCCCCCACGGACGCGCCACTGTGAACGGTTGTGCGGTGCCAGAGAGCCACTGAGCCATCAGGTTCGGGAAGGCGGCGTCGCGTGTGCCGAAAGTCAGGAAACGTTGGCAGACAGATTGGTATCCAAGCTTCGCGAGAAGAGCTTGCAGATACGACCCGGTGACATCCTTCACGTGTTACCTATCCGTACACGCAAGCCTCCGCACATGGGAGGTTTCTATGGTTTCAATTTCTTTCTTCTTCAGGTCGAACGCCCGGCGTTCCGCGCTGCGCGTTCTCTCGACGGCCCTGCTGGTAACCGCATCGATCGGGCTGGTGGCAGGGTGCTCAACCGGTGGCAGCGATCCGGACCTGCCGACGGGCAGCTGGGACGATGGCTTTGGTAACGTCTATACCATTACCGAAACGACTGTATCCTACGCAGATACGTACGGCGGCAGCTACAGCGCCCGGATAGTTTTTGTCGACGACAGCCGGCTGAACGGCGGCGATACGTCCGTCACTGCCGGCGGCGATGACGCGGTCAATCCCGGGCACGTTGTAATCCGCTATACGTCGGTAAGTGACGCGAGCTGGGGAGAAGTCAACAAGTACAACATCTTCCGCTGGGCCGACGGGGCCGACGCTCATGAAAAGGTCATGACCCAGGGCGGAAAATATGAAGGCAACTGGGGCGACCCTGACTATCGGATGGTCGTCTTTGAGAGCAGCACCGGCGCCCGAATCGGCGCCACCAACGACGCCGGGTTTTTCGCATATGCCGGTACTGTAACAAAACAATAGACACATGCGCCCGCTCCTGATACCTATCCTGATCCTCCTCGCTTTGTTGATGGCCGGCTGTGACGACGCGGGGGCCGGTTCAGATGACGGTGGTCCGGGCGGCGGCGGCGGGGTAACGGACCCCTCCGCCGATCCCGGACCCTTCCGGCACGGTGAAGGCGTGCCCTCGAACAGTCCGGCGATCATCGCCTGGGCAACCGGACTGAACTACGAACCGGGAGCGGGAGCGGAAGCGTACACCGACCCGGGGCGGGCCCTGGGGCCCGCCTCCGGTGTCTCTACCGACGTGCTGGTGCTCGGTGACGGGGGCCAGGTTACCCTTACCTTCGCCACACCTATCGTAAATGCCCCGGGATATGCCGACTTTGCGGTGTATGAGAACGGAATTGCCAACCCTTCAGCGGGGACGGTCTTCGCGGAACTGGCGCGGGTTGCCGTCGCGTCCCGGGAAAACGCGACAAACGAGGAGTTTGCCCGCTTTCCCGCCACTACCACACGCACCGAGCCGGTCGGTTCTTTCGAACAGATAGATCCGATCCAGTACAGCGGTTTTGCCGGCACCTATCCCGCAGGCACAGGGACGGCCTTTGACCTGCAGGAGCTGGCGGAACATCCGCGTGTCGCAGACGGCACGGTGAACCTCTCAGCGATACGCTACGTACGGATTATTGACGCAGTGAGCGATGAGTCAGGCGATTTTACCAGTATCGACGACAGTGACCCACCTCGGCCGGTCTACGATCCCTACCCTACGATAGATCCAGCTCTGAGCCCCACCGGCAACACCGCCGGCTTTGACCTGGACGGAGTGGCGGTCCTGAGGAACCCATGATGGGTGTGTATCGCGCCCGCGGTCCGGCCCTGCTTTCTCGGTTTTTGCTTTTACTCGTAGTCGGCCTGGTAGGCCTGGTCACCGGTGGACCGCCTCTGTGGGCAGACGACCCGATCCCCACCGAGATCATCGTCACCGCCCGCGCCCCGGAAGATACCACCGCCGCCGCGCCGGGAGTCCTCGTTCTGGACGTGGAACGGCTGCGGCAGGAGGGAGACGTGACCGTTGCAGACGTTCTGCGGCGGCTTCCCGGCGTCGATCTGCAGCGGCGCGGTTCCGCCTTTGAGTCATCTACGGTACGCATCCGCGGATCCGACGCGGAGCAGGTGCTGATTCTGCGGAACGGTCACCCCGTTTCCGACAGCCGCACTTCCCTGGTTGATCTTAATCGTCTCTCCCTTGAAGGAATTGAACGCATTGAAGTTGTTCTCGGCCCCGCAACTGCCCTCTACGGAATTGGAGGTGCCGCGGGGGCGATAAACCTCATATCAGCCGATACCAACGGTAATCCCGGGGCCGCCGGCAACACCGGGTCCGCCAGGGCAACCTGGGGCAGCTACGGCGAGTACAACCTGGAAGGGGGCAACACTACCACCGTACAACACCGGGAGGAGGGACGGCGGACCATCGTGGAAGCGGGCCTTTCCGGAGTTATCGCGGAGAACACGTACCGGTACGAGCGCGCCGGTTCCGCCGAGACGCGCAGGAATGCAGGCGGAGAGGACGGATCGGTCCGGGTTGCTTTGGAACACATTGCACCGCGTTACCGCGCCGGAATAGAGGCTTCTCTGTCTACCTTTCGACGCGGGCTTCCCGGGACAATAGAGTTTCCCGCGGTGTCTGCGGAACTCCGGGAGGACCGTGCTTCCCTGCTTGTGAAGGGACGCACAGGAAACGCTCCGCACGACGGGCCCGTTCACGGATGGACCATTTCCGGCGAGTCCGGTTTCACCCGCTCCAGCCGATCCTATCGGGACCGGGATTATCCTCTTGGTGCCATGGAATCAAACTCGGACCTTACAATGGCCACCGGGACGCTTACCCCGGCGGGTCCGGTAGGAGCGGTTTCGTTGCAGATTCCGATTTCCGCCCGGGTGGAGGTGCTGGAAGACTCCACTTTAGGAGAGCGAAACCGCCCGGTGCTTGCAGTGGCGCCGGCGGCACGAACGACTATAGCGCTGCGAAACCGGAGCGAGTTCAACGTGAATCTGCACACTCGCCTGGAAGCACCTGATCCGGTGTCGGATCTGTTTCCCAGCGGGCGGGCCGGTGTCGGATGGACTGCAGCACGAGTTCCGTTCTGGATCGGCACGTCAGTGTCTACCGGCTACCGCATGCCCGATTTTTCCGAGCTGTTTCTCCAGCGTTCCGCGTTCGCCGTAGGCAACCCCGACCTGACGCCTGAACACAGCCGCTCTGTGGAAGTTGAAATGCGCTTCGGGGGTCTTCTGGTACAGCCGGCAGCCCACGGAGATATTCTTGTGTCGAACGCCGTGCTCGCATCCCTGGGTATACGAGCGGCGGTCCACACCACGGAATATGAAAACCTCATACAGTGGCTCCCCGATCCAAACGGTTTCTGGCGACCACGCAACACCGGGTCGGCCCTTGTCCGTGGAGGAGAGGTGGACGTGGAGGGCCGTGCAGTTCTGGGCGTCTCACCATGGACGGCGGAAACAAATGCGGGAGCGGATCTCCTGCAGGCGGTTGACCTGAACGAAGGCGTCACCATGAACCGGCAGCTCCCCTACCGCGCCGCCCTGGCCTTCCGTCTTGGAGCGGGACTGGAACATCTCCTGGGACATCGGGTGACGGTCTCTGTCGACGGCCGCGATGCACGCCCGGTAACGAGGCAGAACACGGTATGGTTGGACCCGTACATGCGCATAGATGCCGGTGCGTCTTTTGCTGTCATTCACCGGCGGATGCACCTTGGTGTAGCCGTACGAAATATTCTGGACGAACAATATATAGAGACGCGATTCTATCCCAATCCGGGACGGGAGTTTCGCCTCTCCATGGAGGTGCAGTGGTGAAGAGTATTCGTGCCCTGCGCCGTTCGGCGGTCGTGCTGCCGTTGCTTCTGTCTGTACTGTCCTGCGAGCTCTGGTTTGCCCCGGAAAGCCCCGACGGCAGGAGCGGTGCACCGGCACGGGAGATTCTGGTTGTGCACAGTCTGGCGGAAACTCTATCGTCGATAGAGCTTGCCGGGGACGGGAGTTTTCTGGACAGCTTCAACGATATCGTTCACCTCGGTTCCATACCGAACGCCATAATAGATGTCGGGTATGAGCTGGTGGTGACCCTTTCTGGTGAGAATCGTCTGCTCTTCCTGGACGGGGAGCGTCTCTTCCGTCGTGACGCGATTGACCTGGGGACGGGCGTCAATCCAATGCAGACGACAGCTTTCGGCCCCGGAAGTTCCGTCTTTGCCACTACGGGTCTTTTCTCCGCCCGGGTACACCTGTACTCACGGGACGGTACGGTCCTTGTGTCGTCCACCCATGTGCAGACTGGGCTCTCGCCTCACGCTCTTCTGGTTCTGCCCGAGACGCTCGACGCCGGAACGGGGACAGTACGCCTGCTTGCAGCCAACACCGCCTACAGCACTTCCCGTCCTTCGTCTCTTCCCTTTGGTCCGGCTACTCTTTCGGTTTTCACCCTCTCCGTCTCCGGAACGGCGGCGGCGCCCCGCGTTGCGATAGATGCGACAGCTCTGCTGGAACTGGAAAGGGAAAACCACAACCCGGAAACGGAGTCGGGGCTTAACCCGGTAGCTCTCATGGACATGCAGGAAACGGATCCCGCCGTCAACGAGGTTCTGGTGATCGGTTCGGGCATCAACTACGGTTCCAGCGGTGCCGGTGAAGAGGACGGAACGCTGCTCGTTCTGGACAGAACCAGCCTGAATGTGAAACAGCGAATCTCCATGGGTGGGTCACCGGGAGCGGCGGTAGTGATGGAGCGGGACGACGGCGGGCTGGTACTGCTGGTAGCGGGAACCACGGGGATATGGTCGGTGCAGCGGCTTCCGGACACTCACGTGTCGACCGGGGGATGGGACGAGACGTCGGTTTCTCCGGAATACAGAGCATCCGGTGGACTCCCCTTTCTAGCGGACATCGTCGCCCTGGACCACCACGTGTACGTAGCAGATTTTGGAAACGACCAGGTTCTCCGCTTTCACTTTGACCAAAGCGCTGCCGCGGGAAGCTTCCTTTCCGGTCCCGTCGAAACCCGGGCGGTATCGGACGGACCGGTGACGCTTCTGATACGGGACCGTTGACATGAGACCGCGTAGAGGAGACACACTGCGGCTGGTGGTTGCATCTGGAACGGCAGTTCTCCTGCACCTGGGCGTATTCGTTGCAATTGAGTTTATCCCGCACCAGGATGCTCCAACGGTTCAGCCTGCCATAGCGGTACAACTGGAGACCCGGATCGTCCCAATGAGTAACGAAACCGATGATGTGTCTGTTCCCGATACCCCCACCGATGAATCACCCCCGCAGGAAAGTATTCAGAAGCTTGTTGATAATGAAGAGCCAACTCCCGATCCGGTATTGAGTTCCGACAACCCACCGAAGAACAAGCCTGTAACCCCCGACACTGCAACACCTTCACCGGAAGTTATCAACAATCTTCTGCATACCCCCCCAAGTACCCCGTCCTCCAGTCCACCGGCGGTTCCGACAATTGAGCCGAACCGTTACATAGAACCGCGCTACCCCGAAGCGGCACGACGAAACTCCATCGAAGGTACCGTGGTCATTCTCCTTCGCATCGACCGACGGGGTCGCGTGGAGGATGTACACCTCCGTCAGAGCAGCGGAACCGAATTGCTCGACCAGGAAGCACTGCGGACGGCACGGATGTGGCGTTTTCCCCGGGGAGACGGCGATCGGGAAAGTCTTCACCGCATCGTCTTCAAACTGGAATAGAGGTATAAAAACTACATGTTGCTTCCATATATCTCCGTCGGTTCATAGACCGCAACAAGCATCCACGGGTCCGGTGTCGCGTTGGTAAATCCCCCGACCACGTCATAGTCAATAGGAATGACCGTCTTTCCTCGTGCAGCAGGTGGTATTGAACTTGCATCATTCAGTTTGATCGTCACGTCCTGGGGCCCGGCGTCGTGTACTACAAGAAGCGCCACCCCGTGGGAGCCCCTTCCAAAAGGCTTCCCGACCGGTGAAAAGCCGCCGACATAACATTCGTAACCCCAGTATGCCAGTAGACCGCACGTGTACAGGGCGAAGTCCTCACAGTCTCCCCCTCCGACGGCACCGAAACGGTCGGGGGCAAGAGCAGCCCCATTTTCCTCATATCTGAAACTACGGTACACCCAACCCTGAAAGTACTCCAGCTCAGATCGGCTGAGTCGTCCGTCACCGTCCCTGTCGGCCCGACGATAAATGGACAGGAGAACCGAATCGTCAATCCCGGAATGATTGGTGAAGACCACGGCCCGGGTATCTACCGCCGGCGGGGGTATAGGCGAAGGTTGCGTGGACTGACGTTGAGGCACAGACTCGGGCCTGGATACCGGTGACGTCCGAGGTGGCACGGGGATAGCTTTTTGGGGCGACGGCTCGGGCCGCACTACCGTGACAGTTCCGGTGTCCGGGCGTGCCGTTCCGGGGTTCTCTTCCATCACACCACCAAAGAGAACGTACAGTCCAAAGCCCGGTAGCAGGTACATCCTGACCAGGATTTTCCGGAAAAATCGGCGATGAAGAGATTTCTCCGTTGTCGGTACTGCCATACGCAGCGGGACTACTCGATCCGCTTCCGCCCGGACAAACGGTGTTTGGGGGGCCGCCGGCTGCCGGGTTGTCTTTGACCGTCTACCCTCTACCCCCGACATCACTACCCGCATCCGGTCCATTCGAAATGTCCGCTCTTCCCGGCGTAAGTGACAGAACCCACGGACATAGGTGTGTCCGTAGTTCGAATACACCGCAAGAACGTCTATTGTACGCCGTGTCGACGTGCCCCCGTCCGCGATGTAGTCAATAGTTACGTTCTGCCCCGGCGTCAACATGCTTCCAGCCCCCTGGAACTAAAAGCAACGCCCGTGCCAGCCGCCGGGAATACTTTTCGGGTATACAGAATCGTGTTGCAACACACACCCTATTTCTTTTCTGCGTATGGATTTTTACGATCCTGTGATGATCCCGTCTTCAAGTTCGAGAAGCAACAGGTTGGGGTAGAGAGATGAGCAACCTAT
>CAZCAE010000109.1:0-7103 GCA_964496635.1 uncultured Spirochaeta sp. | reverse complement strand
CGGGTAATTGACAGCACCGGAACCGAGCACGAGTGGCTCTCGTTCCAGCGCGATTCCGACGGTTATGTGGAGATGCTTCTCCCGCTGGACCACTTCGGAGACGGTCAGAACTCAATAGACGCGCGTTACGTGCATGCGGCGACCGGTGACACCGGAGCCTCTGGTTCGCTACTCCTGTGGCGGGGTTACTATGGGTACGGTTCCGACCCGCACCAGTACAAAGTGTCTATTCCAAGCGTTACCCTGGACGGTGCGGGAAGCGCTGGTGATGCGATGTTTATCCTTGAATTTCACGCTTCTGAGATAGAGCCGTATCAACCAATAGACGAGGTCCGTCTCATTCCCGCCACCGACGGAAGTCTGGTGGTAGAAACTACGGACCACGACGATTTACTGCAAATGACCTTTTATCCCGGCTCCCGTGAATACGAATTTGCCCGTCTGTTCATGGATGATCATCGACCCTACGAGTGGGAGTTTGATATCCGGTCCGGGACTGGAGGCGCGTTGACCGGGCAGCTTCTGAAGGATACCGGCGGGCCGCTTCCGGAGCCGATTCTACCGGAAGACGGCGCGGAGGCGATTCTTCTCTTGCGCATCAATGAAGACACCAATATTGAGGCGGATATCTTTGCCGCGCCGCCGATACTCCTTTCCGGCGACGACTCCCGGTACAATGAGGAAACGGGAGCGTTCACCTTTTCGGATTTGGCCGGCGACCAGTCATATGAGCTGGTAGCCATCTGGGACTTTGACGGCTATATGCTGCACCGTGAAGTCCGGGTAGATGATTCCGGGACCACTGAATTCGAAGACGACGTGGTGTTTGACCTGGTTGCGCCGGTGGTGCTGGCGGAGCACAACTGGTACGTAGTGGACTATTATGACTGGATAGCCAATGATCTGGACAATGAACTGGTTGAGATCTGGGCAACCCGGGAGCAAATCGCGGATATCCTCAATGATGCCACCCATGAACTGCACAGCCGTGTCCACGTCGTCGTCGCTACATCGACGTTGCCGGGACTCCTGTCGGATGACTCGATATTCAGGGATTTGACGGACTTCGGCTTTTCTCTCGGCGACTACCAGCCATACTGGATCAAACCGGATACCGTTGATATGCCGATGATGCCCATCATGTCGACGACCACCCTCGCCATGTACTACAACAAAAATCGTGTTGACGCCGGCACGGTCCCCACTACCGTTGCGGCCCTGCTTGAACTGGCGGATGAACCGCTTCCGTCCGAAACAACTGCGTGGCTCGCCTTTCCTCAGGACCTGCCCTTCTGGTTCGTTCCGTGGCTGCACTATTTTGACGGAGAGGTGTGCGATCAGTACGGAAATCCGACACTTGATACGACGGAGATGGAAGAGACACTGACGTTCTTACGTAGTGATCAGTTCACCGCGTTGCTGCCGGACGAGACCGATGACGGGTATCTTGACATTGACGAAGGGGTTGAGTTGTTCCAATCGGGTTCTGTACCGTTTCTTATCGACCACGTCCATTCATGGTTCGAGCATCAAGAAGAACTCGGAGACAACCTGGGTATTGCGCCCCTGCCGGAGGATGCCCAACCGTACATTGTCACCTCCGGTGTCTATATCGTCGATCGGGACGACCCGGAAGGAGAGGAGGCCATTGCCACCTCTTTGATGAACTCCTTTACGGAAACGGCTATCGAAGAAGCGTATGCCGGACTGATCGATACGGGCGTGAGTACTCCTGAAGGATGCTTTCCCGCCCTTCTGGCCGCCCAGGACTTACCCGGCGTATCCGAACCGTATGCGGTCATACCAGGTCTTCTGGAAAACACCGTGCCCGGTCCCTATTTCGATTATCCAATATGGTGGGCTATTGAGGACTACCTGTGGCAGGTTATTGTCGGCGACCTGACGCCCCAGGAGGGGGCTGAAGAGATGCAGGAGGCCGCCCGGTAAGCACACTACGTGGACGACACTTCAGAATCCGGGCTATACGCGACAACTGTCGCGTATAGCTCTGATAACGGCAAAGGTTGCCCGTTCAGATCAACCGGATGAGAACGATCACGAGGATGACAACGACGAGGGCGCCAATAATTCCACCAAGCATATTCGGTTTCTCCTTTCTATTACGAAAATAGCCGACGAAAGTCGGGTATTTTTGTTATTTCGGGTGCCCCGAAGGGGCATGCGAAACTAATGATCTTTCAGCTCCGCTGGAACACCCACTCACTACGGAGAACCGTGCTGCCGACAAAACTGAACACCCCCATTATAGCAAGGTTCTGTCCATAAACCCACCACAACGACACGAAAAGTTCAGCTTCCAGGAGGACGATTTTGACGAGCGCCGCGAGATTCAGTATTGGAACGTGGAGCATCCATTCCTGCATATGCTGGACATCCGTAAATAGCACCGTGTATCCAATACCGGAAAGGGTTATGAGCAGGGGCAGAAAGTATGCCTGGGCTTCCCGGGAGTTCCGGGCCAGGAAGCTGAGCAGGAGTTCAAGGAGGGATATGAACGCTACCAGCATAAGGGTGATGGTGGTGAGTCCGATTATTGGAACCAACGTCAGAGAATCAAAGACGCCGTCCAGCGGAACCATTTCCGGCACCACCCGGGTTGCCAGGGTGATCCCGACAACAAAAGCCACAGTACCGAGCAATCCGGTGGCGGCGACGGCCAGGGCTTTTCCCAGGAAAATTGCACCCCGATGAACCGTTGTAGAGAGAAGAAACTCGAGGCTCTGTCGTTGTTTCTCCCCTGCCCCCAGTTCAAGTGCCGCCGGCAGTGCGCTCACCGTAGCGGCAAGGAGCAGAAACAAAGGCGCCATCGCTGCAAGGGAAAGCAGCGCCCCCGGCGCACCCGTACCGGGAGTTGCCCGTTCCAGAACATAGCGTTGCGTATCGCCGTCATTGAGAAGGGCCCCGATTTCGGCAGCTGCGACGGTGGAAATTTCGCTTCTGTCGTTGTACAGGATTGTGTTTCCCTGAGTGAGCGCGACTACTGCCACCCCGGAGATGACCGCCTCCGGTCCCTCTGTGACAAGGTTATACTCTGAGAGCGGTGCCGGCGGGCCGCCCGTCGCCTTCCAGTTTTCAAGAAGCGGAGGAACAACGGCAACAGTTCGCCGTTCCTTTCCGATAGACCTCTGTTGCTCCATGTTCGCGTCAAGTAGCATGAAGAGGGCGGGAAAGAGCACCGCCGGAACGGCGACCGTGATGATAAGACTCCGGAGGTCACGAAAGAGCTCGGTCAGTTCTTTTCCCGCAACCCGAAGAGTGATGGCCGCAAAACTACCCACTTCGGTGCCTCCGGATCAATGTGACCGCCGCCCGGGACAAGTCACCACTGCTGGTCGTTACAGGATCGGACGGCCCGAGAATCCGGACTATTTTTCCGGCGTGCATAATGATGATGCCGTCGACAATTTTCCGTATCTCTTCAGGGTAATGGGTGGAAATGATCATGCTGTGCCCGGATTGGGCCAGACGACGGATCACAGCCAGAACGTGTTCCCTCACGACCAGGTCCAGTCCCGTTGTCGGCTCGTCCAGCAACAGCATATCCGGCTCATGAAGGATACTCGCGGCAAGGGCGGTGCGCTGCCGCATCCCCGCGGAAAAACCGCCGCAACGTCGATCTATAAAACGTGTGATATCAAGTTCTTCAGAAACCGACCCGATTCGCCGGTGCAGAAACGGATCGGACATTCCACGGAGTGCACCGATATAGGTGAGATACTCCCGGGCGGTGAGGCGATCGTAGAGGCCGAAACTGTTTCCCAGAAGAAAACCGATCTTATCGGGACGGCGTACAGTCCCTCGGTCAGGAGTTATCGTTCCGGCAATAATCCGGAGAAGGGTGGATTTGCCCGCGCCGTTCTCACCAACCAGAGCAAAAACTGAGCGGGAAGGAAGACGCAGTGTTACCGAGTCGAGGGCGATTACCGGCTGACGCCGGCCGAACCGCTTCGTTACCTCTGCAACGTGAACAAGGGGCGTCCCGGACTCGGTGGTGGACACTGCGTCTTTACATTTCTCAGTACCCGCGACGGTTGTCGCGGATCATTCGAACAATACGATAGACCGCCCGGTCAAGCTGTGGCTTGAAAAAATATCCGATAGCGATACCTGCAACTAACCAGAATAACATTGTCTGCTCCTTGTTTCTTCAGCTGAATCAGTCGTCTTCGTTGACGATTTCGATCTTCACACCGGCGGGGTTGCGAACCTCTTCCCGAGGCGGAATAGTCACCTTGAGAATGCCACTGCGGTACACCGCCTTTGCCTGCTCCCTGTCGAACTTGTCTTCAGGAACGTAGTACTTCTGCTCGGGAATGTCCGTAAATTTCAGGCGCCGGTTGAAGAATATCACCTCGTCGTTGTCCACCGGCTGTTCCGGAGAGTTAGCAGAGAGGACCATATTGTCACCCTGAAATTCAAGTTGAATGTCCGTATCCCGGTAGCCTGCCAGGGCAAACTCGAAGACCATCGTCTTGTCCGGAAGCATGTAGATGTTTGCCGGCGGGAAAGGGTACACGGAGTAATAGTTTCTGTGCTCCGTGTTCTTCCTGGCCGTATCGGCAAAGGAACCGAAGGAGTTGGTGAACTCTTCGGTGACCTGAAAGATCTGATCCAGGAGTCTTCCCAGATCAAGGTAATCGCGATTGTGCATAGTGCACCTCCTGTCTGTTTTGCGCCCGTTCTGCGACGCGGTATGCGGCTGCCATCTGTACGATCGACAACCCCGGTCCCTACGGCACCGTACCGACAATATAACACCAACAGGGGCGTTTTGTGTCACCACATAGTCGGTTCGGACAGGCGATCGCATTTTTGCCGGTCGACTAACCGATTTTTAACAATGATTCTCTGTCAAATTCAGTCGATGGCGTGTATAATCGATAAAAATACATAGACATTCTGACTGAGGACCCGTGTATAGGACTCGCAGAATTCCCGGAGTTATCGCATTTCCGTTGTAACGAGGTGTCGCCATGAAAATGGTTTTCGTTCCGTTGGTTCTGATGTGTCTGGTTTCCTGTGATTTTGGTCTTTCCGAGAACAACAAAAAGGGAAACAACGGTGATACATCTGTCCTCACTGAAGATGCCGAGAAGGCAAAAGCGGAATTGCAAAACGCACTCGATAATCTTGAATTGAGCGATTCTTCAATATCTACCATCATCAATGGTGCCGTCGGTTCGATCTCTTCAGGAAACCAGGATACTGCCCAGGATATTCTCGAGAACCTTGTTGTCGGTAGCCAGCGTTCATTGGAAGCGCTTGATCTCACCGACGAACACCGGAAAGAACTTGTCGATACAATTGTGTCATGCGCCATTGGATCGATCGGCTCCATGGAACCGACGGTTCGCGCGAGTAGAGTGTCCGCAAGCAGTGCGGAATCGGCGCGATCGGTGCTCATCGCAGCAATTATACACGCTTCAATCAAAACACTTCCTGAGGCCGGGTTTTCGAGTGACGACGTGATTCGAGAGATAGTTGGAACGCCCCCGGCAGCAGGGGTACGGAATCTCCGCCTGGCAGGAATAGACAGCAATACAATCAACTCAACACTTCGGGAAATGAGTTCGTGGTCGGTTCGCGGTGTTGGTCCGTTTTTCCGCATGCATCGTTCCTCATATACGCCGACTCCTGAACAGGTCCTGGTGGTTGTCGGACGGATTTCATCGGGTATGACCGAATCGCTGGACGACATGAAGATTGACGGTGTGTCTCCTGATGAGATTCTCGATGAACTGGTCCGCGAGATAGCGACAGGAGCGACGAAGTCAATTGGGATGGTGGATGTTCCCGGTTTGGACGAGGCGACGGCGAACGCCTACTTCTCCGCTATGGTGAAGGGGATCACACAAAACCTCATTGGGACTATCCGTTTGCTTCGTTTGAACACCGGGAACAGATCCTCGCTTCAATTACTACTTCGCAGGGCCGTAAGCGCTGTAACGGCCGGCTCAACCGAGGCCCTGGCGGAGGCCATACGGACCGCGCCGATTCAAGTCGATTTTTCCATCACTATTGAAGCGGTCATTGTAGGTAGTGTTGAAGGGGTGCTGTTACTGAATGATACCTTCGGCGACGATTCTGACGATTTTGGCGAAATTCTTGGAGAAGTGGTTCGTGGAACGGCAGAAGGTATTTCCAGAGCAGAAGCAAACGACGCAACCGATAATTTGATCGACGTCGCGGAACTGGAAGAGAAGATACGAACGACGATTGAAGACCTTCAGATCGACGAGCTGTCGGAAGAGTTGGCCGCTGTAAAGGAAAATGTTAATTCCCTCATAGAAGAAGGTCGAAGCGCGGCGGAAGAGCCGTCGCCGGTTGATAGTTTCACCGTCACCTTCGACAGCCAAGGCGCAGATACCGTGGCCGATCCGCCAACCATCGTGGTTACCGCGCCGGCCACCACCGTTGATACCCCGCCGACGCCGCCGGTCAAAGCAGGCTACACCTTTGGCGGTTGGTGGACCGCAGTGGACGGCGGCGGAACAGAGTTCACCGGCACAACACCGGTGGCCGAGACCCTGACGGTATATGCCCTGTGGCTCAGCCAGGCCAAGTCGATCACCGCCTTCGGATTCCCCGACCTCGACGCGACGGGAACTATCGATGAAGCCTTGAATACTATCGCTGTAACGGTACCCTATGGTACCTCTCTTGATTCCCTGGTTGCGACCTTCAGCGCTCCGGCCGGCGCCACGGTACGGGTAGCTTCCACGGTGCAGCAGAGCGCGGTAACGGCGAATGACTTCACCTCACCGCTGACCTATACGGTGACCGCTGCCGACGGCTCCTCCCGGACCTATACTGTTACGGTGACCGTTGAGGAGCCACTGCCGGTTGAAAGTTTCACCGTCACCTTCGACAGCCAAAGCGCGGATACCGCGGCTGTTCCGGCAACCATCGTGGTTACCCCACCGGCCACCACTGTTGGCACCTTGCCGACGCCGCCGGTCAAAGCCGACTACACCTTCGGCGGCTGGTGGGCCGCGGTGGACGGCGGTGGAATAGAGTTCACCGACGCGACGGTGGTGACGGCCGATATTGACGTCTACGCGTACTGGATTAATCCCGCCGGA
>CAZCAE010000108.1:0-7116 GCA_964496635.1 uncultured Spirochaeta sp. | reverse complement strand
AGGCGATATTCTAACCCACCGGCTCACGGTTTACTTTTTATCATGCCTCCTTTATGCGCCGTTTACGGAAACCCGTCGCCAGCTTCTGTGTGCTCTCTCCCAGGCGTCGGGACCGGTGGCAGTTATGTGTCCCATTTTGCGGCCGGGGCGTGTTTCTTTTTTGCCATAGAGGTGCAGAAAGACACCCGCTTCCGACAGAACAGAGTCAATTCCGTGGTAATGGGGTTCGCCGGAAACGGCCCCGCCCAGAATGTTGCGCATGACAGCCGGCCGGTAAAACGAGGTATCCCCCAGAGGCATACCGGTAATGGCTCTCAAATGTTGCTGGAACTGGTTGGTCACTGCAGCTTCGATCGTCAGATGTCCCGAATTGTGCGGCCGCGGTGCAATTTCGTTCACCAGGACCCGGTTGTCGTCCGTAAAAAACAGTTCGACCGCAAAAATTCCCGCGCCGGAAAGGGTTTTTACAGCGGAAATCGCCGTAGTTCTGCACAGATCTGCAATATCGGAAGGAATTTCTGCCGGGTACATGACGGCGTCTACCAGATTGAGGGACGTATCAAAGTGCATTTCCACCGGTTCGTACGAACGGATATC
Source organism: uncultured Spirochaeta sp. (assembly GCA_964496635.1). Classification (GTDB taxonomy): domain Bacteria; phylum Spirochaetota; class Spirochaetia; order DSM-27196; family Alkalispirochaetaceae; genus Alkalispirochaeta. The sequence continues at coordinate 6,519 of CAZCAE010000108.1, read as the reverse complement.
TCCGTTTGTTGAACGAACGACCAGTACTGCAAGTTCCTTATGAATGACGACGGCTTCTTCAATATAGCTGGTGTTATCCCATGGGATAGGGCTCGCGGGTAGAGGCTCGCCGTTTTGGGGCGAACTTCCGGGTGTGGCGGTAATCACCGCTACACCTCGTCCGTCGTAACCGCCTCTGCGGGCCTTATGTACCAGAGGATATCCGAATTCCCGGAGTGTCGCGGCCGTTTCCGGGGCGCCATCCCTGCCCGTTGCTCTGAATCGGGGCATAGGAACTGCCGCACCCTGCAGATGTCGACGTTGGACCAGTTTGTCCTGGATGATTTCCAGAGTTGCCGGGGACGGTTCTACCGGTTTCCGAAGGTGCCGAAGGGTGCCGGGATCTCCCGTTTCAATTTCGTACGAAACGACGTCGCATTTCTCGGCAAGTTTTCTGATCGCTTCCGGGTCGTCCAGTGCCCCCTGAATGTGCTGTACGGCGCAGCGAGCCGCAGGAGGGTGGGGATGGGGGTCGAGTACAGTTATTTCCATATCCAGAGCGAGGGCTTCCCGGGCGAGCATGAGACCAAGCTGACCGCCGCCAATGAGACCGACCCGTGCGACGGGAGACCGGTATGTATTCACCGCTGTAGCATAGGAAGCACCGGAAGAGCGGTCAAGCCTACTCTTCAACCTGTTTTCGAATGTGTTCCTGTACTTCCAGCGCCTTTTCCTCGGTGATACCTGTGCTTTTCGCGACAATATCCACCGGAGTATCCAGGATGCTTTCAATTCCCGGAAACGCTTTCAGAATACGCGCCGCCCGCTTGGGTCCGATGCCGGGTATTTGTTCCAGAGTGGAAGTGACGATATCTCTTTTCTGCAATCCCGCCCGATATGTAGTGGCGAAACGGTGGGCTTCATCCCGGACGTACTGAACAACCCGAAGGGCTGGATTTCCTTCGGGCAGCACGACGGGTTCGGACCGGCCCGGTTGAAAGAGTTCCTCTTCCCGCTTTGCGATACCTACCAGGGGCACATCAATATCAAGGGCGGTCAGTATGTCCCGGGCCGCTCCTACCTGTCCCTTGCCGCCGTCGATGACTATCAGATCCGGCAGGGGAAGCTTTTCATTCTTCACTCTCGTGTACCGCCGGGCAATTACCTCCCGCATTGACGCGAAATCGTCTATCTGTCCCTCTTCCAGCGTGCGAATACGGTAGCGCTTGTATTGGCCCTTGTCGGGAACGCCATTCAGGAAACTGACCAGGGATGCGACGGTGTGTTTGCCGGCAATATGGGCGATATCGAACCCCTCAATTCTCAGAGGGATTCGGGGCAGTCCAAGTAGTCGGGCCAGCTCTTCCAGTGCCGGTACATCTCCCTGCCGGCGAAGACGTTTATCGAGTTCCTGTCTGGCATTCTCCGTACAGAGCCGAAGAATTGAAGCGTCCCGGGAGGTTTCCGGCGTATGGATTCCTACATCGACGCCCAGTTCCTCCGTAAAAAATCGCTGAAGGCTTCCGGAATCTCCGAGTGACGCGGACGTATATAATCGACGGGGTGGTTTTGTGGTTGTACCGTAAAACTGAAGGACAAACTCCATGAGGTTGTCATCGTCTGTCCCCGGGAGTTCAGCGTGGAAGACGGTGTTTCCCACCAGTTTCCCGGAGCGCATTTGAAAGACGACAAAGGTGGTGAACTCGTTCTTTGATGCGTACCCGATGTAGTCACGAACTTCCGGGTCAAAGTCGACGATGCGCTGTTCAGTCTCCATTTCATCCAGGGCACGCAACGTATCCCGGTATTCCGCCGCTTTCTCAAAGGCCATTGACCGGCCGGCGTCGTCCATTTTCCGTTTCAGCTCAGTTTTTATCTGGTCCGTTTTTCCCGACAGAAGCTTCCTGATCGATTCAACCCGCTCCATGTATTCGATGTGGCTAGTTTTTCCCGCGCAGACCGCTGCACACCGGCCTATATGCCAGTATAGACACGGCTGTTTTCGCGGGCGGATATCCTTGGTGCGACACTTCCGGAGGGGATAGAGCCGGTCAATGAGGTCAAGATATCGCTCGAGATGGCTTATATTGGGAAATGGGCCAAAATAGATGCTTCCGTCATGGATTATCCGGCGGGTGCGAAACACCCGGGGATACGTTTCGGCGGTAATCCGTATGACGGGATAGGTTTTTCCGTCCTTCAGATTGATGTTGTACCGGGGATGGTGCTCTTTGATCAGATTGTTTTCCAACAGCAGCGCTTCATACTCGTTACCGGTGAGGAGATAGTCAATGCTCTCCACTCGAGTCATGAGGATTCGCGTTTTTACAGGAAGATCATCGGTAAAGTAGGAACGCAGCCGCCCGCGAAGGTTTTTTGCTTTACCGACGTACAGCACCTCATCCCGGGCGTTTTTCATAATATAGACCCCCGGTGTCGAGGGGAAGTGGCGAATGCTCTTTTTCAGTTGTTCTTTGAGTTCCATGCAAGATGTGCCGATATCAGAAAATACAGAATTATGAGTATCCCCGCTACCCGAGCGAGACAGTTTTTTCGACTCACCGTATTCATCGTTCTCATATGGACCATGATACCACAGTGGGCCATTTCACAAACCCTTCGGCCCGCTCATGATCCACCGGGCCTTTCAGAAATTACCCTCGGTGGTGCAAGCGGGTGGCCCGATATCGACGTTATGGATAACCTTTCCCTTGTTCCCGGTTGGCGAGGGGGAGAGGATATCGTTATCACCGACCAGTCCGGCAGTGTATCGGGATCGACAGATCTCTTTGCACGGTTCGACTACTCCGTCGGTGACTTTACCGGATCATACTCACTGCAGATGGCGTCGGGGGTGCGACACAGCACAAAACTGCGAAGATTCGGCGCCGGCGCAGCGGCCTTCGACGGAAAAGCAACACTCTCATTCGTTCCGGAAGAGGGGAGCGTGTTCTCTCCGTACACACAGCCGGGCTCTTTTATTCTGGACATGTGGGTGTATCCAATGCACATCGCCGAAGGTTCGGAAGTACTGCGTTGGAGCGGAGCTCTGGTAAATGCGGGGCATCCCGTGCTTCAGGAAGTGCGATTTGAGGTGGACAGGGGACGTTTCCGCTGGGTCTTGCGGGATGTGGTCGTTCGTTCCGACAGGGATGGAGACCGCATTCTTTCCGGTGCGGTGCTTTCTGCGCGACGTGGTCCGGTGCCCAATCGCTGGACCCATCACCGTCTTCGTTACGACGCCGAGCGAAGTCAACTCGCCTATCTTGTGGACGGATCACCGGAAGCTATCACCTATCTCACCGATACCGGTGAGGAAGAGGGAAATCGCCACGCTCTTCTGTTTGGCGCCGATACAGGAGAGGGGCTGACTCTGGGGGCCGCTTTTCACGGGCTCATTGACGATCTGCGCATCGAACGTACCGTAGATACTCCGATCCGGTCGGACCGCTATACCAATGGTCCCGGTGAATTAGTCAGCTCTCCGATTCCTCTGGGACCCGGTGGTGGTGAGGTGTACGCCATCAGGAGTCGCACTGAGACGCCGGGGAATACAGAAGTCCGGTTGTACTATCGGGTTGGTGATACCTTGGAAAGGGATGGTTGGATCCCCGTGTCCGGAGACGGAATCATACGGGACAGCAGTCGAAGAGGTCGTTATCTACAACTTCGGGCGCACCTTCTCAATGACGCATCGAGAGAACGAACACCACGGTTACAGGCGATTGAGATTACGTACCGGCCGTTTGCGTCTCCTTCGCCGCCTCGGGGAGTCTCGGGTGAGGGTATCCCCGGAGGAGTTGAAATCAGATGGGATGCAGTTCTCAGTGAAAATGTTGTGGATTATCGCGTACTATTTGGTGAAGAGCCGGGAAGATATCTTGGTACCCGGGGAATCGGGACGCCAATTTCCTCCGGAGGCGAAAGGATACTCAGAATTGAAGGACTTGAACCGGACCGATCTTACGTCTTCGCTGTAGAAAGTGTGGACAGGTACGGGCAACGAAGCGCCCTGTCTCGGGAAATCGAGGTACGGGCCGGGGGAATGGACCGATGAAACACCAGGAAAGACTTGACCGAGCGGTAAATGCATTTCGGGTAAACGACTACGAGGTTGCAGAACGGTTGACGCACGACCTTTTGAAAGACTATCCCGATCTGACGGCCGGTCATGTTCTTCTCGGTACGATATACGGGCGGCAGAAACGATACGCCCCGGCAATCGAATCATACGAATACGCCATAGCCCTGGACCCCCGCAACTATGAAGCTTTGAACAATCTGGCGGTGATTTACCGGCAGACAGGAGAAACCGAACGCGCCCTCGAAACGATCGGCAAGGCGCTCAAATACGACGGCGATAACGGTGAGATTCTGTACAATCTGGGTAATATCCACAAGGATCTCGGAAATTATCCCGAAGCGATCGAGGCGTACGAACAAGCGGTTGTAGCCGATCCGAACCTGACGGTGGCGTACAACAACCTTGGCACCCTCTATGATGCTCAAGGGCGGCACGACGAGGCCGTTGATATCTTCAGAAAGGGTCTGAAGCACGACAGCAATCATCCTACCCTGCATTATAATTTGGGAAACAGTTTTCAGTCCCTGGAACGGTACCAGGAGGCACGGGACAGTTACGAGGTTGTCAGGCGGAGCAAGCCGGGGTGGGGTGAAGCTCTCAACAATCTGGGAATCGTTCTTGACAGAATGGATGCTCTGGAAGAGGCCCAGGAAGTTTACACTGAGCTCCTTGAACTTCAGCCGGAAAACTATACTGCCCGGAATAACCTGGGCACCGTTCTCGCCCGGCAGGGGCGGGTTGACGAAGCGATCCACCATTTTCAGGAAGCGCTGAACCAGTCTCCCCGTTATGCCCGGGCCGCGGGGAATCTTGGTCAACTGGCAGAGCAGGCCCAGGATCCAATTGAGTCGCGGCGCATTCTGCAGAATCTGATCCAGCAGGATCCGGAGAATACCCGATTGCGAAAGAGCCTCGCCAGGGTCTATACGAAATCGGGAATGCATGACCAGGCGGCGGCCACGTGGGAGCGGGTAGTAACGGACGATCCCTACGATACGGACGCTCTTCGAGAACTGGGGCTCTCTCAGTATCGCAGCGGGAACCGGGAGCTTGGCGAAGAAACGTTGGCGCAATATGCGCAACAGAAACCCTCGGATTCGTCGTACCTGGCAGATTTGTCGGAAATCCTTCGTAAAGAGGGTCTTCATCAGGAAGCCCTGGAATACGCTGATAAAGCAATCAAAACGAATCCTGGAGATGTGGCTGGGTTGTTGCGCCGGGCCGAAGCGCTTGCTGAAATGGATCGAGGCGATGAGGCGAGGGCCGCTCTGGACGAAGCGGATAATCTTACCCCCGAAGATTTCCGGGTCCTTTCCTCCCGGGCGGAGGTAAACCATACCCTCGGCAATCGGGATGAGGCTCTGGCTGCGGCGGACGAATTGGTTTCACTCCAGGGGAACCGGGGGAGCTCGGAAGACCTGAACAATCTGAATCGTAGCCTTGAACTCTACGAACAGATGGTTCGGGATTACGAAGCGGAAAATGCAGAACAATGGCGCCGGAATCTGGAGGCTCTTGGACGTCTGGCTCAACAGGGTTCCCGGGACGAGACAGGTGATGAAATGGATCGGGACCGGACCGGTGATCTGGACGAAGAATCGATCCCTATTCTCAATTTTGGCGATGATCAGGCGCTTGCCGAAGAAGAAGCCGAAGAGACCGAAGAGGAGCTGGAATACATACTTGAAGAAGAGCTGGAACCGGAGTTGCTTCGCTATGGCGCCGAAGATTCCGGTGGCGGTGGTGACTCCCCGGGAACCGGTGGAACAGCGGATGATTCCAGCGACGGATCTGCACCACCGTCAACGGGCGAATCCGAAGCACCTGAATCGTCCTATCCTGATCAATCTGGAGGCGACTCCAATGGTGACGAGTCCGAATCTTCTTCGGAAGAACCGGAGGATCTGAGAAACCTGGTCGAAGACGATCAGGATTTTCCCTTTCCGTTGGGAGACACGCTCGGAGATCCGGGCCAGGATCCCGTTGGAGGTCCCTCCGATGAGTCGATGGACAGGACACCTGCTCCGGCGCCGATGCCTTCCGGCCAGACGGGTGGGGGGATACAATCGGGTACAGGGGCCGAGCCGGAACCGGAGGAAGAACCCGAGCCCGACCCCGAGATCGAACCGGAGGACGAGCTGGAGGCCGAGCCCGAACTGGAGGAGGAATCCGAAACCGAGCTTGAACCGACGCCGGAGCTCGAACCGGAGGAAGAGCCGTCGCCCCAACCCGAGCCGGCCCCCGAACCCGAAGAAGAGCTCGAACCTGAGCTCGAGTCCCAACCGGTACCCGGGGCCGAGCCCGAACCAGGACCAGCCCCCGAACCCGAGCCGGAGCTCGAACCGGAAGAAGAGCCGGAGCCCCGACCCGAGCCGGCCCCCGAACCCGAAGGAGAGCTCGAACCTGGGCCCGAGTCCCAACCGGTACCCGGGGCCGAGCCCGAACCAGGACCAGCC
>CAZCAE010000107.1:0-7117 GCA_964496635.1 uncultured Spirochaeta sp. | reverse complement strand
CGTCGGCCTCGAGCTGTGCGAGCGTTGCCTCGATATCAGCACCGTCCAGGATAGCGCTAAACGCTCCTTCCATCATGTCACGAACCTCGTCGTAGCCGGCGTAGGGCGGCTCAGCCTGAGTGTTGGAACTCTGCAAGAAGGTGAAGGCGTCCTTGTATTGCGGATTCTCGTCGAAGTAACTGTCCATACCCTCAGCGACGCTTGAACGAACCGGGAAATAGTTGGATGCGCGAGCCCATTCGGCTTGGGAAGCGGGTGAGGTGTAGTAGCGCACAAAGAGCCATGCGGCCAGCTGTTCTTCCGGTGTCGTTTTCGGAATGCTCACCGACGCTCCGTAGATATTTACCTGCGGCTCGCGGGTGGTATAGGGGATCGGCGCGACACTCCACTCAAACGTTCCCGCCTCACCGGCGTCAATCGCTTCCTGGTAGTAGGGCAGCCCGGAGGTGGAACCCATCGTAAAGAGCACTTTCCGGTTGCCAAAGTCGGTCTGGTCACCATATTTCTCGGCAATTTTTTTTGCATACCCATCCTCGTAGAGGGAGCGCATGAACTCCATACTCGCGCGGAGTTCCGGCGTGTTGAACTGGTAGCCGGCCCCATCGGGAAGCACGATCGTGCTGCCGCGGCTGATCGCCTGGGCAAAGACGTTTGATGCGTCGGTGCGAATGGCGTATCCGTACGTTCCCGCCGCGTTGTCGGTTGCGGCCGCCGCCATCTCTCTGAACTCTTCCCAACTGGTCGGCGGACCGTCAAACCCCAGTTCCTCCAACCAGCTCCGGTTGTAGTACATCATCTCTACGGAACGGTTGGGCGGAAACCCAAGGCGCTGTCCACCAAACTGTGCGTTGACGTCCTGCAGGTAGAACCCGCGGAAGAAGTCATCCGGATCGTCCACGCCGTATTCCGGGTGCTCAACATACGGTGTCAGGTCGACGAGACCGTCCGCTACCTGGTACCCGGCAGCCTGATTCTGGTAGGCCACCACAAGGTTGGGCACCTGACCGCCCGCAAGACCGGTGATCATCTTGTTGTAGATGTCTCCGTATCCGCCGGCGTACTCCGCCTCAACGGTGATTCCCCATTCGTTGGTGCTGTTGAACTCACCGATGATTTCCATGAGAGCTTCTTCCCGACTACGACTGTGTTGGTGCCAGAACGTGACCGTCTGACCGGTGGGGTCAACACCTTCGAATACGTCCCCGCTGCCGGCGGCATCGGTTGTCTGGCTGCCGGCGTCCTCACGCTGGCCACCGGCAAACGCACCGCCCGCAACCATCAACACGAGCAGCACCATTGCTGCACTTTTGAAGAGCTTGTCCATCTCTCCCTCCTTCAATGATTTCTACTCCAAACCGCTCGCGGGCCTATCCCTTGAGTCCGGTTCGGGAGATAGCTTCAGTTATCTGGCGCTGCGCGATGATGTAAATGATCATCACCGGTGCCAGTGCGATGAGCGCACCTGCCAGGCGCAGGTGAATGAGCGCCGCCGCCTCGTTGATGAACGTGGTGAGGCCGACGCTGATCGGACGCCAGCGCGGCGTCTGTGTCACCACCAGCGGCCACTGCAGGGAGTTCCACGCCCCGGTAAATCCGAGGAAACCGACGGTGAAGAGTGGCGCGCGGGAGAGCGGAATAACGATGCGCATCAACATGCCGAGGTGCGAGTAACCGTCGATGCGCGCCGATTCCAGGAGCGTCGTCGGGATCTGATTGAAGAACTGTCGCAACAGGAAGATGAAGAATGCACTCCCCATAAACGGTACGGAAAGTGCCGCCAGCGTATCTATCCAGCCGAAGTTCGCCACGATCAGGTAATTGGGAATGAGCAATACCGTTTCCGGAATCATCAGTGTTGCCAGGAGAACGGTAAAGATCGTGTCACGCCCCGCAAACCGTAGCTTGGAGAACGCGAACGCCGCGGGAATACTCGTGGCGTAAATGCCGGCGAGGGTGACGATACTGATCACCACGCTGTTAAAGAAGTAGTTGGAAAAATCGGCTTCCTGCCACGCCTCCGCGAAGTTTCCCCACTGCGGAACTTTGGGCCAGAAGTGGGGGTCAAACGGAATCGCGCTCGTACGCGTTACCGTCTCTCCGTACGTCTTCAGACTGTTGGCAATCATGTACAGAAACGGCATAAGCGCGACAAAGCTGCCCAGAATGAGAACCGCGTACAGGGCTATACGCAGCCGCCGCCGTTGACCGGTGTACGATCGCGTTGGGGTACCCGTCTCAGTCGCCATAATGCACCCGTTTTTCTATCAGGTTACGCTGTAAAAACGTCAGGCCCAGTACCAGGATAAAGAGCACCAACGACATCGCCGCGGCGTATCCAAATCTGCTGCGCCGGAAAAAGCTGAAAAAGATGTACACGCTCATCGGATCGGTCGCCCCGCCGGTTGCGGCGTTCCGCAGCACGTAAATGCTGTTAAACGACTTGAAGGTACCGATCACGCCGAGCATAGACAGGAAGTACGTTGAGGGTGAAAGCAGCGGCAGGATGATGTGAAAGAGCACCGTGCGCTTGGGCGCACCGTCGACCTCCGCGGCCTCATACAGCTGCCGCGGGATATTCGAGAGTCCGTTCGAGTAGATGAGCGCGTAATAGCCGATGTAGACCCAGTAGTTGAATATCATGATTGAAAAGAGCGCCAGGCTTGGTCCCCGGCTCCACGTCTGCCAGTACTGCCCAAGGGTACTTCCCGGATCGCCGGTCCCCCAGCCAAACAGCATCGTGAATACGCCGGTGCGCTCGGCAAGCCACGACAGGGGTTCGGCGCCAAAGATTCCGATGAGCTCGTTGGCGAAGCTCTCCGGTCGAAGTGAGAAAAGCACCTGAAAGATCGCGGCACTCGCAACAGTTGGTACGATGTAGGGCAAAAGAAAGATGACGCGAAATGTCTGTTTGCCCTTGAACTTTCCGTCCAGGAGCACGGCAAGCAACAGCCCGAACGTCAACTGGACCGGTACCGTACCGATCGAGAACCACACGGTGATTCTCAGGCTGTCGAGCATATCGTCGTCACCGGCGGACCAGATCTGCGCAAGGGCGACGGCGATGAGCGCCAATCCGATGAACACGCCCAACCACCCGAGGCCAAGGAGCGGCTTGTCCACTGGACGGGCTTTCACACGGTGAGAACGGATATGATCCTTGCTGCGGGTGATGAGCCGTGACGCCACCCAGATGCCGAATATGCCGACTACCAATCCGGCGGTCCACAGCGCCGTTCCAAACACCTCCGCGTAGTTGGAGATGCCGAGAAACGGCCCCCGGACGATACGCCAACGGTGCAAACTGACGAATACGGTATAAAAAATCGGAAAGAGGCCGAAGAGCCCGATCAGAATTACCGCCGGTGCGATAAAGGCGTAGCCCTCCAGGTTGTCCCTGAACCGTCGCCGCCGCTGGTGTGCGTCGACCATCACACGAGCCTTGGACCTGATCGGCGCGTTTTCGTACATAGTCACGCCGGGACGATCGTCGTTGGTTGTTTGAAACGTGTTAGAACCAATACGTCCGAGGCAGATTTAATACAATTCTAATAAAGTTTTTTCGCTGTCGTGCAGTGAGGTCAACCATGCCACCGTCGTCTTACGGTGGCGGCTATCGATCCGGCACAGGCGGGGCCCCGGAAGCCATCCAGCGGAAGCCATCCTGCGGGCGAATGTCAATCCTTCACAAAAAACTCTACCGTTACACTTGCGCCGTTTCTATTCTCAAACGTGACAGTGCCGTCCATTTGTTTGCTGAGCATTGTGACGAGGGACGTGCCGAAACCGGAGGGATGTTCAACACTGAACCCTTCAGGTAGCCCGACTCCGTCGTCCTCAATCACCAGCGTTACACGGTCGCCCGCCGTTTCACAAGTGACCCGTATTATCCCGGTGTCCTGGCCGGCAAACGCGTATTTCATGGAATTTGTCAGGACCTCGTTTACGATTATTCCCAATGAAACGAGTCTATCGGAACTAAGGGCAAAATCGGCAATTCGCTTTTCAACGGTTATACCCGTTTGATGAGCGAACAGCGACATGATCGAGTCAATCAAATCATTCATATAGGGTGCTACCGGAATAACGCGAACATCATCGGAAGCGAGCATCTTGTCGTAGAGGTCCCTCATGCTCATTACCCGGCCGGTAGCTTGAGTCAAAACGGCGCGAGCCTCGCTATTGGTTGTCGCTTGCGCCTGCAAATTCAACAGCCCGGCGATTGACGCAATATTGTTCTTTATCCGATGGTGTGTTTCCCGGATAAGCAGCTCTTTTTCCTGTAATTGTTGCTGTACCGCGGCCTCTGCTTCTTTCCGTTGACTGATATCCCACACAAGTCCGTGAATCATGTCCGGATTACCCGCGTCATCCGGCTCCACAAACGTACGGTCTTCCACCCAATGGACGGAACCGTCTTTGTGGATCAACCGGTATTCCTGGGTATATTGCCATTTCCCGCTAGTCAGGTGATGGCGCACTTCCTCCCGCAGCCTTGATCGATCCTCAATATGTATTAATTGTTCGTAAGCGATTTCGCCCGAAATGAAATCTTCCGCTTTGTAGCCCAACAGAGTGTCGACATTCTCAGATACATATTCGGCAGGCCATCCTTCTTCGTTTCTCCAGGTAAAGACACAGACAGGAGAGTTATTTACGACACGCTTCAGCTCTTCGCTTTCTGCCAATGCGTTCTGAAGCATCTCTTTCGCTCGTTCCCGCTCGGTAATATCAACGGCAACACACTGAATACCCTCGGCGCAGGGGAGGACATGCACTTGATACGAACCGGGATTTCCGTCGGGAAGGGTGAACGGGGCGGTTATGGAACCGGCCTCGCCCGTGCGCATGACCGTTTCATAGGTCCTGAAAAAACCGGTTTCGGTGAACCCCGGAAAGAGGTCAGTGATCTTCTTCCCCACGAGATCTTCAGCCTTCATGTGGACGAGTTCCGCGGCGAGGTCATTGACGTGCAGGTAGCGATACTCCCGGTCCAATACAAAAACGGGAAGGAATTGCAGCACGTTTCGGTAATACGTTTCGCTCTCCCGAAGGGCCGTTTCCAACTTCTTCTGTTCGGTAATATCGCGGAAGCTTGCTATAGCTCCTGTCAGTTCCCCCTTTTCATCCAGCAGGGGGGCGGAATTCACGGAGAGCCACTTGGTTTTTCCGTCAGGGGCAACAATACCGTGCACCAGATTCTGCACCTCTCTCATGTCCCGCAGGGCGACGGCCAGCGGCAGTTCTTCCAAAGGATACGGATTTCTCTCTTCATCTATCTGTTTCCACTTCCGGTCGTTGTAGTAACTGCCGGTTATTTTGTCCTTGTACACTTCAAGTATTGTTCCGGCGGCCTGGTTTGCATAGGTAATCTCGCCTTCGACGTTTACCATCACAAAACCTTCCGGCAGGGTCTGGAGCATTTTCTGAAGCAGTTCTTTCGTCCGAACCAGTTCCTCTTCGTTTTTCTTCAGCTCCGTAATATTTCGCGCGTACTCCACCACCGATTCAACGTTCCCGTGCGTATCGATAATCGGATATGCAAACAACTCGAAGTACTGCTTTGATTCACCGCTGTCAGGAAACGCCTTCAGGCAGCTGTGGACCTGCTTTGTAGCAAAAGCTTTGAGGGTCGGACACTCCTCGCACGGTGTACTCCTCCCGTAAAAAGTCCTGTAGCACTTCTCTCCTTCGATCGGTCCTCTCTCGGAAAACAGGGCGTGGACGATATGGTTTGCTTTCTTGATGTTCAAGTCCGCATCGTGGACGGAAACAAAATCCTGTATCGCGTTGAAGATGGAGTCCAGGAACCGCCGGTTCTTTTCCCGCTCCAGTTCCACCACTTTCTTGTCGGCATAATCCCTGAAGAGCCCTTCAGTCCCGCACAAGTCCCCGTTCTCATCAAGAATCGCCTTGATATTACAGAGCGTCCAGATCGTATCGCCGTTTTTCTTTTTCAGCAGGAATTCGTAGTTAGATAGCCCTTTGTCTTTCATCAACCGGGCCAGGAAGCCGCTTCTCTCTCGCGGATCAATATACAGATCGGTCATCGGACGGCCGGTCAGATCACCGACGGAATCGTACCCGCACAATTCCGCCGCGGCCTGATTCACCAGAACAATCTCTCCCGCGGCATTTGTCCTGACAAACCCTTCCTCCATGTTCTCGAAGAGCCGCCGGTAGCGTTCCTCGCTTTCCCGGAGTCTCTTCTCCTGTTCGTACTTGTCCGTTTCATCACGGAATACCAGCACGGCACCCCGGGTTTCACCCGCACCATCGTGTACGGGGGCGACGCTGTCCGCGATCTGGAGCTCCTTCCCCCACTTTGAAACGAGTTTGGTGTGGTTGGACAGGGTGATAATCGCATCGGTGGCAATGACCGTTTCCACCGGATTGGGGAGCGGCGCCCCGTCCGCGCTGTTATGCAGGGTGAAGGCGTCGTAGAGCGGCGTATCCAGCAGATCGGCATCGGTGCATCCGAGCAGTTCCCGCGCAATATGGTTTGTTCGGGTAATATTCCCGTTGACGTCTGTTGTGACGACACCGTCACCGATCGATTCGAGTATACACCGGTAGTCTTCTTTCCGCTTCTCAAGCTCTTCAACCGCCTCAAACCGTTCAATGATTTTGCCCAGACGTTCGGTAACCGCCCCCAGGAACGCTTCGGATCCTTCGAGGAACTCCTCCTGGATGCATGCCGTATCCGGTTTGTTGCAGAAAATGTTCAGTTGCCCTTTGGTCCTCCCGTAGACGCATACCGGCACCGTTTTTCCGCGTTTTGACACCCTGAACGCATCAGTGGTGTATTCCGCGTTGCCTACCGTAAGACGTACGCTCATTTTCCCTGCTTGGTCGATATACCGCGGAAGCAAGTCCACTGCGCCTTGCAGAATGGCAGGCAGTGTTATTCCCTCGGTTTCAAAAAGCCGGGATATTTCATACAGACAGCACAGCTCGTTTGAAGCGACCTGAAGCCTGTGTTCCGTCTCTTTCTCTTCGGTAACATCACGGTACACGGAGACGATCTCCCCGGAGGGTATTCGATACACAAAACTTTCCCTCCACCCGCTTATTCTCTCGTCCTGATAAAAGGCGTCCGTGTGCGTCTGCGATTGGCCGG
>CAZCAE010000106.1:0-7129 GCA_964496635.1 uncultured Spirochaeta sp. | reverse complement strand
CGAGCGACCACACGCCCATACCACCCATGCTCACGCCCGCCAGATAGACGCGGTCGGGATCCACCGGGTAGTGCTCGGCGACCTCGGCGATGAGGAGGTCGAGCCGGCGATGGAGAAAGAACCAGAACGACCCGGCCGGGCAGAGCGGTGAAAGCGTCACGAACGGGAAGTTGCCGTCAGCGGCCGCGAACCCGGCCAGCCCGATGCCCTGACCCTCCGGATTGTCGAAGAGCAGCTCCAGCCTCCGGCCACGCTCCTCGATACTGTGCAGGAACACGACCATCGGCATGAGGCCCGATCCGGCCGCTGCCCGCTCACCGGGAACGGTGACCACGTAGCTCAGGCCGCTCGACGCCGAGTGCTCCAGGCGGGCGGTTACGCCGCTATCGAAGGCGCGCGGGCCGTCAGCGTCGACGGCGGGCGCGAAGTGAGCGCACGACGAAAGGATCGAGAGCATGGCAACTCCAAGAATGACGCGAGTGTAGAGCGATCCGGCACGCGTTGAAGTTGCCATAGCTCCGATTGTGCGTGCGATTCGTCAGGTTTTGGTGAGCGTTCCCGTAACCAACGCGGGTACGTATCCGGTAAGCTGTCGCGCCGCTCCGTGCAAAAGAGGTCATCAACGCCGCGCGAGCCGCCTTTGAGACGATCGTTGTCACACCGGAGCTCATCAATCGCGCCGTGGACGGTTCGATTCTGTGGCAGGTGTCGTTTCGGGACGCCCTCATTCTCGCCTCCGCCGAGGATGCCGCGTGTACGGTGGTCTTCTCCGAGGATCTCAATTCCGGGCAGCGATACGGCGGGGTTCGCGTTGAGAATCCGTTTGCCGACACATAATTGGCGACTCTGCCCCGGCATGTAGCCGGCAACCACCGCTCTACAATTGCCCACTTTGAGAGTATCGATTCGGCCTATCGTCGGCGAATCGCTCGCCGACCATGAGCGACGTTTCATTCAGGAAACGGCGTGTAAACACGACCGAACCGGTTCCGAGGATGATGAAATAGAGCGGCATCGACAGGTTCTCCAAAAACGCGGTCAAAATTAGGTGAAATATTTATTATTAACAATTTAGTCTAATGTTGTACGTATCATAGTTTCAACACCTGAATAATTACCTGAATGCATCTTGACATCTCCGTCGGGTTGCGCGACACTTACAAAGAACTCTGAAAAACAGAGTATACAAAGACAAAGGAGCTGCAGTATGGAAAACGATCTTAGGGAGGATATTTCCTTCATCAAACGTATCCTCGAGGAAAACCGCTACAACCTGGAAGAGCGGGGCTTTTACTACACCTTCTGGGGCGTAATCGTTCTTATCGGCACAGGAATAGCCTACGCCCTGACTGCGGCGAATCTGCACGGGGCGATCGGTCCGGCTTGGATGATCATCTGTCTGGCCGGAGCCGGTTTTACCGTTTTCCGGGAGCGCGGAAGGGTGGGGCAACAGAAAGTGAAAACCTTCGCCGGCCGGATGCAGGCGGGGCTCTGGAGCGGATTTCTGATTTCAATCCTGGTTTTCGTAGGCCTGCTGTTTATCGCCGGCGCCGTGCGCACCGGGCTGTTGATTGCGGTGATCTCTATTCTTCTCGGGATGACCTACTGGATAAACGGCTTGCTGGTAGGTCTGCGCTGGATCCAGCTGCTTGCTTTCGTCTGGTGGGCCGGAGCGTTCGCGGTGATGGCCGTGCCGGAAACCTATGCCCCGGCGGCAATGGCTCTGCTGGTTGCGGGGCTCAACATCGTCCCCGGTATTATTCTGCAGAAACGGTACCAAAAGGAGAAGTCGAATTGAATAGCGGGGAGCATCCGTTTGATTACCGCAAACTCGACAAGGTGCTCCACTCGCGGATACGGCTTGCTGTCATGGGGGTGCTGGTAAAGGTGGAGGAGATGGACTTCTCCGGCATCCGCGAGGCCGTCGGCGCCACCGACGGCAATCTGAACACACATCTGAAAACCTTGAGAGAAGCGGAATACGTGGCCGAACGAAAAATCTTCATCGACCGGAAACCGGCCACTTTCTACCGTCTGACCGAAGAGGGGCGCGAAGCGCTGCACCGTTACGTGGAGCAGCTTGAACGATTTATCAGTGAATGAGAGCGGAGGAAACATGATCGGAAGAAACAGCGCAATGGGAATGGACCGAAAGGCGGCGGCGACGTTCGCCATGGTGCTCGTCCTGGCGTTCTTTGGCGGCAGTTTGCACGCCGAAGCGTCCAATGAAAAAAACGGACTCGATATCGGATTCGGTCTCGGCGATGTGGGCAATAACTTCCTGTTGACCACCGAAGTCACGAGTCCCTACTTTGCCTCGGATTTTCTCGCGATCCGGGCGGAAGGCGGGGTGATGTTCGCTTCCGCGGGCGGATTTGCTGGATCTGACGCCGAATGGGCCTCCATGCTCACCGGCCAGGTCGGTCTCGTGGGAGTCGGCGGCAGGGTCCACGACGCCTTCCTCTACTACGGCGAGTTCGGCGGCCGGCTGATCGTTCCCCACAAGGATGTCTCCGACGATTCGATGCAGATGGGAATCTACGGCTACTTCGGCTTTGAGTTCTTCATGGACGAAACCGGGAACTCCCCGGTGAGCTACTACATCGAACTCGGCGGTTCCGGCTTCTTCGGAGAAACCACCGCCGGCGCAGACTGGGCCAGCGGTTTTGAGATGGGGACCGGCTTGAGGTTTCATTCGACCGGCGTGTCTACGCTCCTATTACGATAGGTCAGCGCAGGAAACCTCAGCCTCCCGCCATCAACGGCATGATGGTGACAGTGTCGCCGTCCCGCACAAGCGATTCCAGATTGGCCACGCGATTGTTAACGAGCGCCGAATACTTGATGCTGGTCTCACATAGTGGCGTCATCGCAATCAGTTCGCTGAGCGTCTGGTTGCCGCAAGGGATACTCATATAACCATCGCTATCTCGCTCGATCTGTAACGGAGCCAACGCACCAAGCATCTTTAATCTGACCATTTCGAATTTCCCTCAAGCGTCCGGCAGGTATCGAACAAAATCAACCAACTCCAGTTCATTGAGCGTTTCGGCGGTTGGGATGCCATTCGAGTTCCATCCGCGAAGATGGTAATAGTCATCCAACATCGCACCAAACGAAGCGGGAGTCTTGCCTGCCCTGCCTCCGGTTTCGGCGGGTATCAGCATTTTTGGCGGCAACGTATCGTCCTTGCGACTCATACCGTCACGCACGTTAATCAGGCGTTGCAATGCGATGCCGCGTTCTGAAGTTTTGAGGAGCTCCATAGTGTTTAGCGAAATGCCCGTCGTCAGTCTGAATTCTTCGCAGATCTCGCTGATGGTCAGTCCGCCGTTATTGACCATGAACTTGCACATCGTCAGGTTATTGAAGAGCATGCTAGTATTCTGGTAGATGAAGGCGGAATACCCGGCTGATTTTTCATCAAAGCGTTCCGGAGGGCCGTCCATCTCGCAATCGGGATAGAACAGTCCAAGCGCGCTGGCCTGTGGATTACCCCGTTCGTGGCACGCGCCACGGGGGCTTGTGGCGTAGTTGACCGCCAAGCCGTACACGGCTCTCGGATCGTGTGCAGGCATATCGAGGTTCTTTACCTCAACGGCGATATCAGAAGTTTTCGGACCGAGCAACCGAACGGCACCCCGTATACCTTCCTTAAATAGTGACCCGATGCCTTCGAGCTTCGTGATCTTGTCTGTCAGGAATAACAACGTTTCCGAATCGTTCCATTTAGGTACCATGCCGATCCGCTTCTCGTCCAATAAGTTTGATTCATAGCACTCGATGATAAAACCGATGTATGACCCGAGAGATATCGTGTCTATTCCAGCCCTGTTGGCGCGATCATTTGCGATAGCGATACTTTCCAGGTCATCGATAAGCAGGCTGGCGCCAAGCATCCCGAGAGTTTCGTATTCAGGACCATTTCCTTCCAGGACCGTTCCGTCCCTTAGTACCCTATGGATGTGTCGGTGGCACCCTATAGGACAATTCTGACAGGGTAAGGGTTTGACGCCGAGAAATTCGGTATATCGGGGCGTCCCGATCATGGCGGCGCCTTCGTGCCAGACGTCGCCCCGCCAGTACTTGATAGGAACGTCACCGAGGGCTTCCAGTGGGACCATCACATCGGGTGTCCCGCCGCCACCTTTGGCTGTTTTGTGCAGTCTGACCATCAGGGATTTCGCAAGCGCTTTGGCACCCTCGGGATCATGGAGGGGAACCTGCTTGGTCCCCCATACGGCAATCGCCTTCAGGTTTTTCGAACCCATCACAGCTCCAGCTCCACCCCGGCCCGCGAACGAGTGCCCATCGCAGGTGATCGACGCTATCGGGCTCATGATCTCACCGGCAGGCCCGATGTTCAGGGAGTTTATGCGTATATTCCCAAGTTCTTCCTTTATGAGGCGAGATGTCTCCTGTGTGTCCATTCCCCAGATGCCGGAAGCGGACTTGAATTCAATTTCGTCGTCGTTGATGTAGAGGTAGACCGGGCGACTCGCTTTGCCCTCGACGACAAGAACGTCGTATCCGGCTTTCTTGAGCTGGGGAGCCCATGCGCCCGTGCCGGCTGAGTCCAGGAACGAACCCGTCAGGGGGCCCTTCGTGACAACGCTCCATTTGGCATTCCCCGGGAAATTGGCTGCCTGCAAAAAACCAAGAGCAAAGATTATCTTGTTCTCGGGCGAGAGCGGATCCACCCGAGGCTCGACCTCATCCAGTAGTATCTTGGCTCCCAAGGCGGCGCCCCCGATCAGCGACTTGAAAACAGCATCCGGGACGGGATCGACCGAGTATGACTCGGTCGTCAGGTTGATACGTAGTAATCTGTTCCAATAACCGTGCATAGTGTATTCCTAATGAGTGTTTTTACGCGCCGAATGCGGTGTATGACAGCATAAGACCGCCACAGGTGTTGTAGCCCTGGTCTTCATATCCGTATTCGCCAAAGGTAAAGACTCCAATAAATGGTGTATCTCCAGCTTCGGCTTTGATGGCGCTGTGTGCTTCGTCCATTCTCTCTCCGATGCCACCGCGCCTGCCACCACAATGTACCATTACGTATGCTCCCGGTACGGATCCCAGGCGCTGCTTTACTTTTCCTACGGCCGCACCGGCCGAGGCAATCAGTCCATCCGGGTTGCCGTCCATAAACAGGACGGTTGTTTTCTCGGTCAGGTCATTGCCCAGGTTCATGGAATAGTCATCGTTGCCGACCATAGGATGGCGAATGGCAGTAAGGTCGCCAAGCCGGTCCTTAACCCCAAGTGGATGGCAGATCGAGTCTCCCAGAAGCGCAAAGCCCATAAGGCTGTCAGGATCAATGCCGCGCCAGGAAGCGTATTTTTTGAGCGCTGGGACGTTGTCGATCTCAACGATAGTCCGCTTGCCCTTAAGTTTGGTTATTACACCATAGTCGGCGGTCTCGTCGTAGTCACCGCTATAGTAGCTGGCGATCGGCTTGTCCGTATAGAAAAATGCCAGCGCCAAGCCGTCGCCCATCGCGCTGTTCCCGAACAGTACCTTCCACTTTCCTTCGAGACTGTTGTCTGCCGCGCTTCCACCGAAGAAAGGAACGCGGCCAATGATGTCTTCTACGCCCTTCAGATACGTTTCTTCTTCTCCAGGAGGAGCTATCATATAAAAGAATGTCGGTGCAGTTGTCCTTCCAGCGTTCGTCATGGCTTCCTTTGCTACCGCTCTGCCCGTCTCCCTCGCGTTCCCCGTTTTCGACCTGCCTGCCGCGCCAATCTGCATGTCTTCATCCTTCATCGACATGACCGCGACATAACCATCTGGACCGGTGATAAAGCCTTCCGGCGTCAACACACCGGTGTAGGAGGTGCATCCAAGCAATGCCGCATCGGGCAGAGCCGTCCTTACTCCATTGAGAAGGGCTGCTTGATCATAGTCGCAGCTGGAATACACGAGGGCCAGCTGGGCGTCGTCGATAGCGGCATTGGTTGCCGCTTCCGTGCCTGCCGCGCGGGCATCGGCCAAAACGCTGGAACCAACTTTAGCTTTTAACATAATAGTGCCTCCATTATCAAATACATGGTAACTACGATTCTACGTAGCGATGTTGTACCGATTATTATATGGTCAGGTTTCTATTCCCGTAAATAACGCACAAATTTGTACCTAAAGAACAAAATTGTACTTCGACTTTGGGGCGCCGCGCTTGATCAACCTTGATCGATTGACTATGTGAACGTATACTACGGGTAAACAAGCAGCGGAGGATAACCGTATGTCGATGTCCGTTCGCAATGCTTTGAGCGAGAAAATCAAGACCGGCGAACTTCATTGCGAAAAAGAACTCACCATGTCGATACTCTCGGGTAAATACAAGGTGGTCATTCTGTGGCATCTTGGTCACGACGGTACAATGCGCTACGCGGAGATTCGCCGTTTGTTCAACGATATCAGTAACAGAATTCTTACCAAACAGCTCCGAGAGCTTGAGCAGGATTTCGTGGTGGACAGAAGCGTTCACGCTGAAGCGACTGTTCGGGTGGAATACAGCCTGACTGAGATAGGGCTATCTCTCATACCGATAATCGATTCGATATATGAATGGGGCAAGGCACATCTCGACTTCTATATCGCGCGTGAACGGGAGGCGTTGGCAAAGGATTGATCTTTAGACCTCCCCCGATACTCTGGACAAGGAAAGGACGGTGAGAAATGACTCGAGTCATCCCGGAGCCGCAAGTCTCTCAACTCCCGAGAAATCGCACTATTTCCCCGGCAGCATTCGCAGGCCCGTCTACCTGATCCTGGAGCGCCTTCAGACGCAGCATATTCGCCTTCATGTCTGAATCGGAGATGAGCCGTTCCAGGGCGCGACCCAGAGATCGCGCGTTGAGGTCCCACTTCGAAAGCATCAAACCTGCTCCCTGCCGCGTGACAAGCGAGATATTGCCGGTCTGTTCCAGTTGCATTGGAATGCCGACCAGAGGAGTACCGGAGTGAATTGCGGTCTGCACCGTGCCGGCTCCGCCGTGGGTGATAGCTATGTCGGCGAGGGGGTTCACCAGGTGGGCCGGGGCGTGCGGGGTAAGAAGGACGCGCTCCGAAGCGGTGTCGCCGAGCTCCGACAGGATCGTGGTAGTCACGATCAGCGACT
>CAZCAE010000105.1:0-7216 GCA_964496635.1 uncultured Spirochaeta sp. | reverse complement strand
CGTCTGGCGCGGTAAGGACGCCCAGGACGACACGGACCTCACGGTGGACGCGCCGCCGCTGTACATCCAGGAGAAGGTGCACCCCAAAGTGTTGATTGATGATCTGGCACGGGAAACGAAAGATCGAACGCAACGCGTTGAGGCACAGTTCGACCTCTTTGCAGATTTCAACGGGTTACCGGATCGGGTGGACAAGACGGAGTTTTACCGCCACGAGCAGAACTGGACCAACCGGATGATCCTGGGCGACAGCCTCAAGGTGATGGGCAGCCTGGCGGAGCGCGAGGCGTTGCGCGGCAAGGTACAGATGATCTACCTGGACCCGCCCTACGGCATCAAGTTCAACTCCAACTTCCAGTGGAGCACCACCAGCCGCGACGTCAAAGACGGCAACGCCGCCCACATCACCCGCGAGCCTGAACAAGTTAAGGCGTTCCGCGACACCTGGCGCGACGGCATTCACAGCTACCTGAGCTACCTCCGCGACCGGCTGGTGGTAGCCCGGGATCTGCTCACTGAGAGCGGCAGCATCTTCGTCCAGATCGGGGACGAGAACGTGCACCGTGTGCGGGCGCTGATGGATGAGGTGTTTGGGGAGGAGAACCAGATTGCGATTATTGTGTTGCAGAAAACAAGTGCGCCGACAGACAAATTTGTCCCGTCAGTTGCTGATTTTATTATTTGGTACGGTAAAAACAAGGATAAAGCAAAATATCGCCAACTTTTCATGAACAAAACGATCGGAGAGATCGGAGGATCACAGTACGTATGGTGTGAAGACAATCTCATCGATCGTAGACTTGAACGCAAAGAACGACTGAACCAATCTGTAATCCCCGAGGCTGCCAGAGTCTTCGCAGCGAGTGATGCGAGTTCGAGCCACGAATACAGCCTCGGAAAAGTCCCGGTTCAAATCCTGGGGAGGCTCTTTGAACCTCGAAATAGATTCTGGTCTACAAGCCCAGAAGGGATGAATCGCCTCAAAAAAGCCCTCCGTTTTGTCATTGCTGGAAAGACACTCTTTTATAAGCGATTTTTGGATGACTTTCCGGTATTGGCACTGTCAAACATATGGACTGATACCAGTAGTAGTTTCGGTGAACGAACATACGTTGTTCAAACGACTGTCAAAACTATAGAGCGCTGCCTCCTCATGACCACCGATCCGGGCGACCTGGTTCTGGATCCCACCTGCGGGTCCGGCACTACCGCCTACGTCGCTGAGCAATGGGGACGTCGCTGGATTACCATCGACACATCGCGAGTGGCCCTCGCCCTGGCAAGGGCGCGGATTATGGGCGCGCGTTACCCCTACTATATGCTCGCCGACAGTGACGCCGGGCGGCAGAAAGAGTCTGAGGTGACCCGCACCGCCTACGTTCCCAAGCCCACCTACGGCAACATCCGCCACGGCTTTGTCTACGAGCGGGTGCCGCACATTACCCTCAAGAGCATCGCCAACAACGCGGAGATCGACGTGCTCTACGAGGAGCACCAGCCGGCGGTGCTCTCCGCGCTGGCCGACCTCAACGCCGCGTTGCGAGGACACGCCTCACCCTTCAAGGTGACCACCGGCGGCCGCGCCGGGAAGTCGGTAAATTTTCCCGCCCCGCCGGAAGAGACCTACACGATGCCCTCTGGAGAGGTGGTGAGCGCCTCGGAACTGGTGGAGTGGGAAGTACCCCGGGAGAAGCCAACCGACTGGCCCGCCGCTGCAACGGAACCACTGGAGCGCTTCTGGCAGGCGCGCATCGCCCGGCAAAAGGCGATTGACACGTCCATCGCCGCCAAAGCGGAGTTTGAGCACCTCTATGACAAACCGTACGAGGAGAGGACGACGGTGCGCGTGGCGGGACCATTCACCGTGGAGTCCCTGAGCCCCCACCGCGTGCTGGGGGTGGACGAAAACGACAACCTCATCGATCCGGTAGCCGCGGAATCAGAACCGGACTATCTCCCCGGAACGAAGTTCGATGAAATAATTCTGGAAGAACTGCGAAAGGCCGGTGTGCAGCAGGCGCACAAGGGGGACCGCATCGCCTTTACCGCCCTCACCGGGTGGCCGGGGCACACGATCTGCGCCGAGGGGGTGTACCAGGAGGGTAGCGAGCAGCGCCGGGCGGGGATCTTTATCGGGCCGGAGTTTGGCACGGTGAGCCGGGCGGACCTGGTGGACGCGGCGCGGGAGGCGGGGGATGCCGGATTTGACGTAGTGATCGCCTGCGCTTTCAACTACGACGCCCACGCAACGGAGTTTTCCTCCCTGGGGCGCATCCGGGTGCTCAAGGCGCGGATGAACGCAGACCTCCACATGGCGGAAGACCTCAAGAGCACCGGCAAGGGCAACCTCTTTGTGATATTCGGCGAGCCGGATATCGAAGTGGAAGCGGTGGACGACGGGGACGCGGGCGGTGGTGCGGGCGGCGCGGCGGGCGCGGTGGGCGAGCAGATCCGTGTGCGCATCCACGGGGTGGACGTCTTTGATCCCTCCAGCGGCCAGGTCCGCAGCGACGACACCGACGGGATCGCAACCTGGTTTATCGATACCGACTACAACGGCGAGAGCTTCTTTGTCCGGCATGCGTACTTTTTGGGTGCAGGGGATCCGTACAAGAGTTTGCGCACCAGCCTGAAGGCGGAGATTGACGAGGAGGCGTGGGCGACGTTGAACAGTGATGTGTCCCGGGCTTTTGTGAGGCCCGCGAACGGGCGGATTGCGGTGAAGGTGATCAACCATCTGGGGGATGAGGTTATGAAGGTGGTGAGGGTGTGAAGCGGTGTGTCGTCGTTGACATTTCTGCTCGTTGGTCCGATGCTATAGGAAGCAAACCCGCCGGGCGCGTCTTCGGACAGCTCACTTCGGCGGGTCTTTTTTTGTCTTCACGGGATGCCAGGAGGCTTCAACAATCATGAGGTACTCCAAATGAACTTCCTTATCGCCGACACGTTCACCACCAGTCTGACGCGCCTCTCTGGAGGTGACCAGAAAGCAGTCAAAACGACGGCGTTCGATCTCCAGTTGAACCCGGCTCATCCGAGCTTGAAGCTTCATCGGCTGGACCGGGCAAAAGACAAGAACTTCTGGTCTGTACGTGCCGGCAGTGATCTGCGAATCATTGTGCATCGTACCTCGGGAACGTTTGTTCTCTGCTACGCCGATCACCACGACAAGGCGTACGCCTGGGCGGAGCGCCGCCGGCTGGAAGCGCATCCGGTGACCGGGGCGGCCCAGATCGTCGAGTTTCACGAACGTGTGGAAGAGATAGTCGTTCCCCACTACGTTGAAGCACCGCCGTGCGCGGATCTCTCCGATGACGAGATGCTTAGCTGGGGCGTACCACAGGATTGGTTGGATCCCATACGAACTGCAAACGAAGACGAGCTGTTGGAGATTGCTGAGCGGCTCCCCGCGGAGGCGGCGGAGGCGATTCTCGAGTTTGCCGCCGGAGGTACACCGCGTGTAGCGGCGATGGATCTACAACGATCGACGTCGCCAAGCGATACCGATCCATTTGCACACCCTGCTGCCCAACAGCGGTTTCGTGTCGTCGAGGGCAGCGAAGAGCTGGAACAAGCGCTGGATTATCCATGGGATCGATGGTTAGTGTTTCTCCACCCCCAACAACGTTCGATCGTTGAACACGATTGGGATGGCCCCGCCCGCGTCCGCGGTTCCGCCGGCACCGGAAAGACCGTTGTTGCGCTTCATCGCGCCGTATTCCTCGCTCGCCGAAACGAGAGTTCTCGGGTGCTCCTGACAACGTTCTCCACGTTGCTTGCGAAGTATCTGTCACAACAGTTACGGCGCCTGGTAGGGAACGAGCCGCGAATCGCCGAAAGAATCGATGTCGTCTCCATGGACAATATCGCTGACAGACTATCTCGTTCGCTAACGATCGCATCTCAAGATGAGGTCAATTCGTTGATCGAGTCCCTCTATAAAGAGGAATCGGCGTCCACCGACTTCCCGTTCACGCTATCGTATGTTCGGGATGAATGGAATCACGTCGTCGATGTGCATAACCTGACTACCTGGGAAAAGTATCGTGTTTTCCAACGAATCGGACGGAAAACCCGGCTGGCCGAGAATCGTCGAGCAGCACTATGGACGTTTTTCGAACGCCTCCGTGAAAGACTGTCGAAAGAACAACTATTCTCCTGGGGCGCTACGTATCACTACCTTGCTCGAGAGTTCGAATCTGGACGACATCGACCGTATTCATATGTCATCGCCGACGAGGCACAGGATATCAGTCCGGCGCAGTTACGCTTTCTTTCGGCACTTGCCGGCGACGAGAGGAATTCCCTGTTCTTCGCCGGAGACACCGGACAACGCATATTCCGGCAACCGTATTCGTGGGCCCGGATGGGTGTGGATGTCCGGGGCAGGTCAAGAATACTCAGGGTGAACTACCGCACCTCCCACCAGATTCGAATCACTGCAGACCGTCTTCTCGATCCCGAGATCACCGATCCAGATGGTGTTGTAGAAGTACGAAGTGACACGATATCGGTGTTCAACGGACCGCATCCCGAGATTCTGGTATGTGCGTCTGCTGAGGAGGAGGCCCGTCGCGTATCCGACTGGATCACAGAAAGAATATCAGAGGGGCGAGATTCGGACTCTATTGGAATCATCGTTCGGTCCGAACATCAGAAGGACCGGGCGAAAGCCATTGAGATTACGGCCGCGGGCGAGACTGACGGTTTTTACCCCGCCATAGTGACAATGCACGAGGCAAAAGGACTCGAGTTTTCAGCAGTGGCAGTCGTCGCATGTGATGACGACGTCATTCCGTCTCAGGAGCGTATCGAGAACGTCGGTGATGAAGGCGATCTCGAGGAAGTTTACGCTACGGAGCGGCATCTTCTATACGTAGCATGCACCCGGGCACGGGACCGTTTATTGATTACCGGTGTCGATCCGGCGTCTGAGTTTCTGGATGATATGGTGGAGTAGATACAATATTGACATTCTCCTTTAGAAAGTAGAACGCCCGACGGTCTATACGGAAAGGGGGGTGCGGACGTTTTCTTGGACTGGTTTCATGCCGTTAGCTTAAGATGGGCACGATACTCGACGGGACTCATTCCCCCAAGCCGGGGATTCTGCTTGACAGAACACATACATTGTCCACTGGAAGGCGAGTCCTGCCCATGCTCCCGGATTTTTTGGACAAAGGGAGTATCAAAATCAAGGTCTACCAGATCAAACCGGTGATTCAGCACACCCAACAGTTCCCGGTGATGTCACTTGCCAAGGGGTAAAACTATGCGGCCATACATCTCGTTGAGGACCTCCGCGATCGCCGTATAGAACGCTGATAAACCGCAAACAATCCCAACCCAGCCGGCCAGCACGCCAACGGCGAACGAACCGGTAAAGTCACGAATGGCGAGGAGAAAGAAGAGCGCCGCAAGAGAGGCAAAGACGACCTGAAGCGCCCGGTTAAGGCGCAGCGTTCCGACAAACATGCCTGACGTGAAAAGGCCCCAAAGAAGGAGAAACCATCCCAACTCGTACGGCTCCGACGCCCGGGAGAGTCCCATCGCCGGAAGGACCCATGTTGCGACCAGGGCGATCCAGAAGAGGCCGTAAGCGGTGAAAGCCGTTGCCCCGAATGTGTTGCCTTTCTTCCACTCCTGAACGCCGGCGATCACCTGCGCAATTCCCCCGACAAATACTCCCATGCCCATAATCATCGAATCGAGAGGATAGAATCCCGCGTTGTGCAGGTTGAGGAGGACCGTGGTCAGTCCGAATCCCAGAAGTCCAAGAGGTGCCGGGTTGGCAGTCATATCCCTGATTGTTGTGTGGTCCTGTGTCTGTGTGTTCATGGCTTTCGTTGTGTCTCCGTATATGTAGTTTGGCTGGATCGCTTCACTGAAAAGCGCAACGCAGATATGAGCATACCATAACGCGAGGCGCCGGCATACCGCCGCTCACTTTGGGTGCGTATATACATTGTCATTCGGATACCGGCACGGTTCAGGCAACATAATCGATAATTTTATATCTACTTGCACAGATCCAGAGGAATTTCTATACTCCTTTTGGGACACCAATTTCTCCCGAGGAGCACTTCATGAAAAGTATTCTGGTATGTATAGATTTTTCCCCCCTAACCGACAGGATTCTTGATACGGCGAAAGAGATGGCCCGCGGCATGTCCAGAAGTCTGCACCTGGTCCACGTACAACCGGAAAAAAGACCTGTTCCGACAGCGGTAGTATCGAATCCGGACAATAATTCTGCAAAAAAGGAGTCCCTGACTCGGCAGAAGGAAATCAATCAATTAGAAAGAATTTGCCAGAAATTCAACGATGAGAACATCCAGACTACCTGGTCTACGCCGTCGGGGAAAATCCATGAAACCATCATCAAGGAAGCACAAGACCAGGATGCACAGTTGGTAGTTATGGGTAGCCACGGAAATGGCGCCATGTACCATCTTGTAGTAGGGTCGGTAGCCGAGGGAGTCCTGAAAGGACTGGGCTTGCCCGTGGTACTGGTACCTGCCAACGTGTCCAAAGAGGGTTCTGGCGGTGTCAACGGGTGACCGGATCGTTACGCCGGCGATCATCCTGCCGTAATGGGCACCGAAATGGCGGGTATCGCCGGTCGTCAGTATGTCACACCCTGCGGCAATCGCACTGGCGAGCACGGGAACGTCTTTTTCAGGAAGGTGGAAGTCCGGAGGTATTTCCTCCGACCACAGGCACATTGGTACGATCGTCATCGATGTGGTCAGCGTATGAAAAAAGCTGATCGACTCGGGACGATGGATATCAAGGTTACGCAGCGCTTCTTCAATCACGTAACGGTCAGCGACAACTGTGTGGTCCGCACCGTGGAGATCGTTCGTCAAACGCCGAACCGCACCATCGGAATATGCCGCAGAAAACAGTATGTTTGCGTCGAGGAAAATTCGCATCATTTACCGGGACACATTCCCGTACCATTCATCCAGATCGCCCTCTGCCGCGGCAAACTCTGTAAGGCGGTCCTGAGAGTAGATCTCTACCGGAAGGGCGACAGCAGGCCGGAGCAGGATTCCCTCGTCCGTTGACTCGGCAATGAGTAACGAATCCGCACCAATTCCCATCTCCTTACGGAGCTTTGCCGGGAGAGTGACTGTCCCGCGGTCGGTAACGGTAAGTGTAATCTTCATTGGTCGATCACTGGCGCGGTGCCGCATGAAGCGGTCCGTTTCCA
>CAZCAE010000104.1:0-7264 GCA_964496635.1 uncultured Spirochaeta sp. | reverse complement strand
CCCGAAACCCTTTTGAGAAGAAAAGCCTCAAGTGGCAAGCGATGAAGTCGAAAGAATGCCCTGGCTGTCGTCGAGAAAGACCATCCAGATGTAGTCCGCCGTATCGGTTGCCGTACTCGCACTATCCCCGTACTGAGCATCTATCTGAAATGCGTCGTTATAGATCTGTATCCACGTTTCGTAATTTCCATCCCCATCTTCCCCGCGGTAGATGAGAGCAAGCTCCATACGCTGTGCTTTCAGAGTTCCAAAAGCCGTGACTTTGGTTTCGTCGTCGTAGAAAGTGACAGTGAGCTGGTCGTCGTCTATGGTGTACTCGGCGTAGTTTGTGTTGCCAACAATATCCGGCAAGTGATCGGCCTGGTCAATAGTGTAATCAAAGCTGTTTGAGGTTACATTGGAGATCGGTCCCGTTTCAAATACTTCGCCGTCTCTCCCTTCAATGGAGTAGCTCGGTGTATTGTCGAAAACCAGGGTAAAGTGGTTCTCCCAATCGGGTCCGGGGTAGTCCCAGACCGTCCATCTGCCGCTGAGACCAGATTCCTCATCTTCATCGTTTTCCTCGTTTTCATCATTGAGAAGATCGGAACAGCCCATAAGAGCGATCAAGACCATCACCAGACTGAAAAGGACGACACGTTTCGACACCAACCTCATTGTTTCCCCCTTCGGTAACTTCCTGTAGCCCGAAACCGGGCCGTGAATACTTTGCTATCTTTTCTATTTTAGCACAAACTGTGGAAAAGTAGAGAAAAACTCATGACCTATCCACCGAGAGTGCCAGTGGTAGCTTCAAATATAACGGCATGGTCAGCGGCTACACGGAACAGAACGACTTACCGAACCAGACCGGCGACAACCCTGGATTCAACTTCAACATAGACGCCGATACGGGGTGGTAAATGCGGCCGGGGTTGAGCCCTGGCGACGTTTCGCAAAGCTCTCCTTTGCTGCTGTTTCGGGCTGCGCGTCGGCGCTCCCGTACCTCAACCTGCACGGTGCCACCGCGGTGGTGGCGCCGCTCGTCTTTCTTTCCTGGGTGCCGTATCTGGCATTTGCTTCCAGCCGCGACGTTCCGGCGACAACGTTGTGGTCGGTCGCGTTTGTGTCGCTGGCGTTCGCCTGGGTACATACCTTTCATCCACTGGGTCTTCTCGTAACGGTTATCCTCTTTGGCGGACTGTTTCTGGTTATACCGGTGCTTGCGATGACTATCCTCACCGGGAGACGGCGCACGGGAAAGCAACGCACCGGGATCCCGCCGGTATTCACGGATGCGGCGTTTCCGGGAGCAGCCCTCATGGCCGGGGAAGTGATCCGTCGTTACTGGCCTGTCTCGTTCCCCTACGGCAGTCCCGCCGCCGTGATCGCTGCGTGGCGTCCGGTTCAGCCGATTGTGCGGGCGACAGGCGAGTGGGGGCTGACCGGTACAGTTTTTGCCGTCAACATACTGGTGCTACTGGCCGGCAGAACGGTGTATCGGTCCCTTCGAGGGAGCAGCAGTCCCAGAGACGCTCGGCCCCGTCCAATCACATGGATTGCCACCGCGCCAATTGCGGCAGCGGCGCTACTCGCCCTCGCGGTCACCCTGCATCCGCTACCGACCCCGCCGACAGGTACCGACGTTCCTGCACACATCACCGACAGGACCGAGAACACCGGGACCATTGCGGTTACCCTCGCCCAGACAGTTTTCGGTTCTCACAATGCCTGGCCCGACCACATCGAAATGAATACTCAAATCATTCGTACCATCACAGAACGGGCCGCCGGGAGCGACCTTGTAATATTCGGCGAGGGCACGATCGACATGTTCGCTAACCTCGCCGTACCGGCGGAAACACCCGAAGTTGTACCCGTCCTGAACGCAGTGAGCGGCGCCGCCGAAAACGCCTCGGTGAACGTTCTGTTAGGCGCACTCGAACGGACCACTTTGGAGAACACACAGTATTCGTTCACAAGCTCTTTTCTATTTGACCGGACCGGCGCTCTCGAGCAGATCTACCGCAAGCAGCGACTTGCTCCGTTTGGCGAACGAAATCCCTTTCCCCGGCTGTGGCCCGGTGGCGGAGACTACCTTACCGGGACGACGGCGGCACACATGCTCTCTCCAGGACGCCGGAGCGGGATTATCCACGTGCCTATCGCCGCCGGAACCGATAGAACGATCAAGACCCTCAGGGTTGGTGTAATGATCTGCCTTGAGTCGGCGTACCCGGACCTGGCACGCAGCCTGGAGGAGCAGGGAGCTCAACTGCTGGTGAATATGTCCAACGACTACTGGACACGCAATACCCACGGAATGCTCCAGTTTGCAAACCAGACTCGCCTGCGGGCATTGGAAACGGGCCTGCCGGTAGTTCGAGTGAGCAACGGCGGGTATTCGTTTTTCGCTGATCCCCGCACCGGCCGAGAAGTCATACTGCCGCCGTTCCAGATTGCCACAGCAACCGTCGTGGTAGAGCCGTAGTTCTCCCGGCGATGTATATGTGGTTATCAAAGTACCCGCTTATCTCTGCTTTTCCTGGCGACGAAAGGGGTTGTTCTCAACGCCGCCGACAAGATACCGATAATTCGGATGGATCGACGCGGTAGAACGACGATACGGCCCGGCCATGACGGTGAGCTGATACATATCCGCGCCGGGAGCACACACCACGGGATGGTATCCGCCGTCGATGTACACTGCGTCGTTCATCTTCAGGCTGTAGGAGTTGTCGGTCCCGTCGTCGTCAAACTGCCTGCACATTCCAAATCCGTCGGGGCGGGAAAAGCGGTAGAAATAGATCTCACGGTACGGGACTTCGTCGGGTTCGTCCGTTCCTTCCGGCCCGGCGACGTACCGGTCGTGCCGGTGCGGCGGAATGGTTGCCCAGTTTCCCGACGGTATGACGGTCTCACCTAACATGAGCTGCTCTCCGGACGTATTGTCGGACCAGCACACGAGACGCACCAGACGTCGCCAGTTGTCCTCACCCCGATAGTTTTCCCGCACATCCTCCGGCGCGACGATCTGCGTTTCCTGACCCGTCGTAACCGGCGACGATGCAATCACCGTCGTGGCAGTCGGCCGGCCCTGCAGGACGCAACCATCTGGTCCACTGGCCATGATTACCCACGGTTTATCTGTAAATGGGTTGACCCGCGGCCCTATCTCCATCCGTCTCCCACTGTCGAATGTACAGATCAGCGCACCTTCAATCAGAACTATGGCGTACTCCCGTTGCTCAAATTCAATCCGTATCGCCTCACAGTCGCCGACCGCCACGTGATCCAGACGAAGATCGGGAATCTGACCATCAATGATCGGGGTCACACCGGTACCCGGTTTCTTTCGGACTCTTCCTCCGTTCACTTCTGGTCTCCCACGAGTCCACGCAAAATATCGATGTTGTAATCGAGAAGCCATTTCGCCGCTTCCGGATCGTTCCGTTCACGGTTCATTACTTCCAGAAAGAGGGGAAGTCTTCCGGTACCATTCTGCAGTTGATCCCCCACTGAACGGGTAATACCGGGAAGATCATGGACAGCCAGAACACCCGGCGATCCAAAGAGGATGTGCCGGTCGCCGTAAAGCGGTTCGTTTTTGTCAAGAACGGGATTGCACAGATGGAATTCCGCGAGGGCTTCGCCACAGCTGATGGTATCCGCCACCGGGTCCTCACCGTTCAGAATCATGTGCGACGTATCTGCACACACCGCTACGGTAAGACCCTGCTTCCGCATTTTCTCGCAGAGCTCCGTCGCCTCTTTCACCGTTCCCAGAGTACCCTTCTTATCGGTTTCAGTGTCCAGGGGTTCGATGACGGGAATCACCGCCGGATCACCTTTCGCCTGCCCGGCAATTTCCTCCAGAGATTGGCGGAACGCTCCAAGAGCTTCGTTGCGCGCGTCGTCCTTAGTCGGTCGGGCTCCACTGACAAAACTCAAGCGAGACGCTCCGCACTCCCGGGCGTGCTCTATTGTCCGTATCGCGGTCTCACAACTCCTCCGGCGGACCCCCTCGTCAAGAGAAGAAAGATTCAGCTTTTCTTCTGAAAGTACCCGGGCGATACAATATGTAAGCTCTATCTGTTCCGCTTCAATAAGGTCTCGAACCGCCCGCCGTTCCCGCGCCGAAGGGATATGCACCGTCTGAATTACCGGGAAAAATCCCGTATCAATCACGCAGGCGATGGACGCTGCCGTATCGCCGTCGTGATAGCACGCGTCGGGCCAGACCTGAGACACCATGATCCCGGGATACCAGAAGACACCCATACCGCTTACCGCTCCCACATTGCGTCTGTTTGCCGCAACGCTTCCTTGATGGCTGCATCAATTTCAGGTGAGTCAATGTTGACAGGCTCCCGAGCCGGTCCGGCGGCGTACCCAAGCAGGTTAACCGCCCGTTTTACAATGGAATTGGGATTACCCATTTTAAATGTGGCCCGGATTGGATTGACCATCGCCTGGACCCGTTCGGCGTCGACGATATCACCGGCCTGCCAGGACTCGTAGATCCGTACCATGATTTCCGGAAAGATGTTTGAACATCCGGACACCGCGCCGGTTCCGCCGGCCTTCAGCGTATCCAGGATCAGTGAGTCCGTACCGACAAATACGGAGAAATCATCACCGGTCTCCCGGATCAACTGCTGTACGGATTCGATGTTGCCGGTGCTGTCTTTGATACCAATAATGTTTTCCACCTCGGCAAGTCTGATAACCGTCGGCAGCTCGATTCGGTTTCCGGTACGCATTGGTATGTTGTAGATAAGCAGTGGGATCGAAACAGATTCCGCTACGCTACGGTAATGTCGGTACATTTGATCCTGGGTCACCGCGACGAAGTACGGTACAATTACAGATATTGCATCAACGCCGAGCTGTTCCGCTTCCCGGGCCAGTAACATCGTCTCCTGTGTGGTGATACATCCGACACCTGCCACAACAGGACGCACACCGTTCACTTCTTCGACAACGGTCCCCATAACGGAACGCTTTTCATCGGCTGTCAGGGAATAAAACTCGCCGTTGGTGCCAAGACAGAAGATACCATGCGCTCCGGCTGTAAGCTGCCGGCGGATCTGTTCCCGCAAAGCACCAAGGTGTATCGTCTCGTCCGTATTCATCGGCGTTATGATCGCCGGCAATAGACCGTGGATATTACTCATAGGGTAGTTTCTCCGTTTCCTCAGCGTAATGACACGCCACGTGGTGACCGTTACTTTTCACTTCGAGAACCGGTTCCTCCAGGGAGCACCGCTCCGTCGCGATAGGGCATCGAGTATGAAACCGGCATCCTGAAGGCGGATTGATGGCGCTCGGCACGTCGCCCTCCAGAATTATCCGCCGGCGGGTTCTTTCCGTCTTTGGATCCGCTTCGGGGACTGCAGAAAGAAGTGACCGGGTATACGGATGCAGTGGTGCATCAAACAGTTCGTCCTTGTCCGCAATCTCCATAATCTTACCGAGATACATCACCGCGATGCGATTGCTGATATGTCGAACCACCGCGAGATCATGCGCGATAAACAGGTAGGTGAGGTTGTACTTCGCCTGGAGATCCTGCATCAGATTGATGATCTGCGCCTGTATCGACACGTCAAGGGCGGATACCGGCTCATCACACACGACAAAATCGGGGTCCACCGCCAGTGCACGGGCAATACAGATGCGTTGGCGCTGTCCTCCGGAAAACTCATGGGGATACCGGTCCGCCAGATCAGCGCTTAATCCGACATCCTGTAACAGTGTTTCGACTTTGCTTCTCAGGTCGATCTTGCTCATTGTTCGGTGAGAACGGATTGGCTCGGCAATACTATCACCAATAGTCATTCGGGGGTTCAATGTGGAATAGGGATCCTGAAAGACAATCTGCACCTCTTTCCGGATCGGTCGCAGTTGCTGCTCCGTCAGAGTAGTCAGGTCACGACCGTTGTATTCCACGGAACCCGCTGTTGGTTTGTACAGCTGGATGATGGTATAGCCGGTTGTCGATTTTCCGCACCCCGATTCTCCGACCAGGCCGAGAGTCTCGCCGCGGATTATGTCAAAAGAGACACCGTCGATGGCGTGTACTATACCGGACCGCTCGCCAAAGGCACCGAGCTTCACCTTGAAGTGTTTCTTGAGATTCCGTATTGATACAAGAACGTCATTATTTGTGCTGTTCATAGTTTGGTACCATTTCTTACGTCGACCCAGCACGCAGATGCATGTTCTGTGTCGTCCCGGGGTTCCGGAACTGGCCCCAGAGTTGGATTTTCAATCTCACACCTTTCGACGGCAAATGGGCAACGAGGCAGAAAGGGACACCCGGCGGGTTCCGTTGTCAGGTCAGGCGGCGCCCCGGCAATAGAAGCGAGTCGGTGAGCGTGTTCACCACGCAGCTTGGGCACACTGTTGAGAAGGCCTTTCGTGTACGGATGACGCGGATCATAGTAGATCTCGTCCACCGGCGCGGACTCTACAATGTGTCCCGCATACATGACGACCACGCGGTCAACCATGCCGGCGATCAGACCAAGGTCGTGTGTGATCAGAATAATCGAAGTGCCCAACTTTTCCCGGATATCCTTGAGCAGTTCCACAATCTGTGCCTGGATCGTAACGTCCAGGGCGGTGGTTGGTTCATCTGCGATCAGGATTTCCGGCTCGCAGGTAAGAGCCATGGCGATCATCACACGCTGACGCATACCCCCTGAAAGCTGGTGGGGAAACTCGTGCAGACGCTCCCTTGCATTTGCAATTCCAACAAGGTTGAGGAGTTCCTCACAACGGTCGTACGCTTCGGCCCTGCTGATCCGACGGTGATAGATGATCGCTTCCGCCATTTGTACGCCAATTTTCAATACCGGGTTCAACGATGTCATAGGATCCTGAAAGATCATCCCGATACTGTTACCCCGCACCCGTTGCATCTCCCGGCGATTCAACGTTCGCAGATCCCGACCGTTTAAAAGAACCGTTCCCCCTTCAATTTTCGCCGCAGGGGGCAACAGGTTGATGATGCTCAACATGCTCACGCTTTTGCCGCAACCACTCTCGCCAACGACTCCGAGCATCTCTCCTTTCGCAAGATTGAAGGAGACACCGTTGACGGCGTGGACGCGCCCGTGGCGCAATCTGAAGGTGGTGCGGAGGTCTTTCACTTCCAGTACGGTGTGTTGTTCGGTCATCTCTTCTACTCCCACTGTCGAGGATTGAATGCATCGTTGAGTCCGTCACCGAGAAAACTGAACGCCATTGTCACAATTGCGAGTACTGCCGCCGGAGCCGC
>CAZCAE010000103.1:0-7354 GCA_964496635.1 uncultured Spirochaeta sp. | reverse complement strand
GCCGTGCGGGTCCTGGCGGTCCCGGGACAGGCCAAGGGGAATGTCAACGGAGGCGGCAGCGGTCAGTTCCGTCGTGGTCGGGAATTCGTCGTTCTCTTCGGTGACGAATTTTGATGCCGGGGTGAAGGTGAAGGATGGGTCTCCCGGGTATTTTGAAATGTCCAGGCGCTGTTCCGCGGCGATACGATCCAATTCAGCAGACTGCACCGACAGGACGTCTTCAAGCCCGGCAAGAATCTCTTCAAATGTGAGGGCTTCCGTCGGAACAGGTATCCAGGCACTCAGCAGTGCGACCGCTGCGAGGGCGGCAGGCCACGAAAACAGCTTAATCTTCATATAAAAAATAATATACAGAAAAATATTAAGAAAGATTGAAGAAGGTGTAGGGAATGTTTGAGTCGATTTTTATTCCCGCTTATCGGCGCAATTGGTATGACTTGCCGTTATACATCCGTGAAAGAATTAATTACCCGGAACATATAGACTGTTTAATTAAACCCTGGTATAATATCCTCATGAACACATACCAGTATTCGGCCTTCGCCGGGGACATTCGCATTGCCACAGGAACCCTGAAAGAGGTGCTGACAGATGTGCACACATATCTGAACAGGGATGGTGAAGGGAGGGACGACGACATTCCCATCCTGTTTTTCAGAAACGACACGGGGGTCCAGACCGATTTTGACCTCCACGGCACTCTGGAGGATGTGCTGGAGCGAGCCTTGCCCCCGGAACCGAAAAAGGGTCCGGGGCGGCCCCGAATAGGCGTTCAGTGCGGTGAAGTATGTCTTATGCCCCGCCACTGGGAATGGCTGGAGCGGCAGCCCAAGAAAGCGTCCGGTACGCTGCGGCTGCTGGTAGAACACGCCATGAAGAACATGTCCCCACAGGATCGGGAACGGGAACGAGTTGATGCGGCTCAAAAGTTCATGTGGGTTGCCGCGGGAGACCGCGTCGGCTTTGAGGAAGCTTCCCGGGCACTGGATGCGCGAAAGTGGGAGGTCTTTCGGGCTCTCGTTGCGCTGTGGCCGGAAGACATCGTCGTTCAGCTTGACGAGATACTTCAGGCCGAGACGGAGGATTCGCCGCAATTATGAGTGTGCTCTCCGTCCGAAGCCTCTGTTCGGAACGGGATATTTCTGATAGAATCCCGCCGCATGAGTTCATTCGCACGCTCTATGTTGAGTCTCGCCTTTCTCTTCGTTATAGCCCTGACTGTCGGCTCTCAGCAGCAGGACGGTTCAGAGGTTGCCGCTATGTCCTCGGAGATGGAGACCAGAATCAGTCTTGCCCGGGCTGCGGGAGATTATCCGGTCACTCCGGGAGACGTGTACCGTCTCTCGTTTCAACGGAGCACCGAGCAACAGACCGTTTCCGTTCCCGTCGCCAGTGACTACACCGTCAGTCTCGGGTTTTTTGGTGCAATTGACGCCCAGGGTCTCACCTTTCCTGAACTGGAGACGCAGGTCCGTTCCGTGGTGAGTGCGGCGTACCCTAACAGTTTTCCCCGGCTGGATATCACAGCGGTTGCTACCTTTGAAGTTCTTCTCACCGGAGAGGTCAAGGAAACGGGTTTTGAAACGGTTCCCGGTCCCCGACGGCTCAGTCAAATGCTTCGAAATCAGACTACCTCATATTCCTCCACCCGGAATGTAGAGATTTTTCGTGCCTCCGGCGAACGGATCACAGTGGATCTCTTTGCAGCCCGCAGGGACGGCGATGTCGAGAACAACCCGTACCTCCAGCCCGGTGACCGCATTCTTGTTCCTACGGTTGACCGTAAGGTGTCCATTCGCGGAGAAGTGGTGCGTCCCGGCGAATATCAGCTTCTGGACGGTGAAGACCTGGAAGAGCTGATCCAACGGTACGGCGGCGGTTTGACTCAGACGGCAAACCTTGAAGATGTCCGGGTAGTCACCTACCTTGAAGACAAAGATACGCCTGCGGAAGTTCGCTATTTCTCCTTTTCCCGGACGGCAATTCCAAATATCGGTCTCAAGAATGCCGACATAGTGACTATTGGAAGGACCACGGACAATCTTCCCGTCGTCTTTTTTGAAGGGGCCGTCCAGACCTCCTTTGCTACCGATGATGACGGCATACAGGCATCCGGCTCTCTGGCGGATCAGCTTCGCTATCAGTTCACACCGGGAGAGACACTGCAACGTGCCGTGAGGCAGGTGCGACGCAACTTTCTTACTACGGCGGATCTGGCTAGCGCTTTTCTCATTCGTGAAGAGGGGGGGGGGCGAATCCCCATCGACCTGAGCTCCTTCCTCTATTCGGAAGAAGTGATCGGTGACGTGCTGCTTCATAGAAATGACCGCATCATCGTTCCCTTCCGGCAGTACTTCGTCACCGTCAGCGGAGCCGTATCCAGTCCGGGTCAGTATCCGTATATACCGGACCGGACGTACGGGTACTATCTCGGCCTTGCCGGAGGCACAAATCCCCAGCGCCACATCGGTGAGTGGCCTCGGGTCCGGAACGTTGAGGGACAACGCAAACGTTCCAGCGCTGTCATTGAGCCGGAAGACAATATTTTCTTCGCGTCGACAAACCCGATTTACCATTTGTCACCTATTCTGGGTGTAGCGTCTACCGTGTTATCTACTATCGCCATTTACCTGACGATCACACGGTGATTGTTTGAACCGGCCTGGTCACATTTTTTTCGCAATTTCCCGTTTTTCCTGAAGCGACAGGGTACTTCCTGTACTGGTATTGATCATTGGACGCAGCAATGCGGATTTCAATATCAGTGCATAGGAGGTAACCATGCACAAAACGATCGCTCTTGGATGTGTGATGGTGGCAATTTCAGGGCTGGCACTCTGTGTTGCCGGGGAATCGGGGGGAGAATCATTCGACGCTCCTTTGATGAGCAAAGCAGAGATGGAGGAAACCGAAGGCTCTCTCTTCGTGAGAGGCGCGGTAAGAAGGCTTCGGCTTCGACGGCAGAGCTGGCGGGACAGGCCTGCCCGGGAAGACCGGGTTCATTGTGACATTATTGCCCGCAACCGGGCGGAACAGATGGGGTTTGATACCTCCACGCCGAACGGACGGTTTGTAGATTACAACACCGTTACTGTCGGTCAAATCTATCAGAGTCAAGGAAACAATCGTTACTCCACGCCGCCGGCCGGAACGGCGGGGTATATCTTTACCGGTGGGGCCGACGGTAAGACTCATTTGCAGTTTTACGATAACCGTAGCGGTGGAACGCTCTACAACAGGTACTCCAATTCCAGCTACCCCGATACGGAGAAACTCAACATTGTTTCGCCTGATTACGTCCCACCTAATGTATCGCAGCAGTCTTTTGTGCCCCTTAACCGGCGAGATCATCGTACAGTATGGTCATGGTAATGAAGCAAAATAATTCTTTTGGGCCGTCGCGAATGCGACGGTCCACGGGTATCTGGATGTTCGCCGTGGCGTGCATCCTGACGGGACAGACAGTTCCGGCGGAGGATGAAACCTCTCCGGTTATTCATGTAACGACCGCCGCCGGTGAGCGTGGTGAAATTGCCGTCTCATCGGAGAGACCGCACGAAGCGACACTGTCGGTCTGGAACCTCTACGAAGCGGGGATATTGTCGCGGTCGCGCATTACCCACGTGGAACGCAGTGAAACCACCGAAAGCGTTACGGAGCTCCACCTCTGGAATCTGGTTGAACCGATGGAATGGTCCTTTCTGGATAGTTTCCCCAACCTGGAACGGCTTGTCATTTCCGGAATGACCTTTGAACGCAGCCTGCTGTTCCGGCACGGTGCACCTCGCGTAAAGATTCTCATCATTCAGGAATCATTCGGGATCGGCCCCGTTCCGACCATCAGCCTACAAAATTTTCCCGTTCTTGAAGAATTTTCGTACTACTGTTTTGATGCGGAAGAATTGCCTCTCCTTGCGGATATTCCTGAGTCTCTTGAAACGGTCAGCTTTATGTTGTCGCAGACACTGGAAATACGGTCTGTACCGCCGAGTCTTGAAGCTCTGGCGGGCGTTTCGGAAATCAATATTTATCCTCTGTATGCATTGCCCCCCGTTTTTCGGAGGTTTCCCCAATTGCGGGAAAGCATGGGGCCCTGGGACGGCAGCAAACGGGTCATTCCGTGAATGCGGCGATGCTGTCGGCAGTCCTGGCATCGGTCGTCTCTATGGAGTCACTGCTGTTTATTGCGGTGCAGGAGCAGCAGTATGATACCGACTGCGCTCAGGTGGTAGTTGAGTCGATTGGGCAATCCTATTGGGTTACTCCCGTGGAGGTATCCCGGGAGTCTCCCTCTGGAGATTTCAGTATGTCGGTTATGGAAATTCATACGGTGTTGAATGAGATAGGTCTGACCAATAACGCCTATTGGCTGGACTGGAAGAGAGTTCTTCTCGGTACCAGCCAATTCGGGCCCGTCATTGTACACCTTGAAAAGCCACAGGGGCATTTTGCCATAGCGCTTGGGGAGGTTGACTCACTGGGAGAGCTGTTACTCCTTGGAGATCCCGCCCGGGGTACGATCATAGTATCGCGGAGTTGGTGGAACCGACACGCATCGGGCGCGGCCGTTGTAATAGAAGCTGAGGGACGGAGGGATGCGGTGTACCCGGCGCTGGACAACGGGTACCGACGATGGAAAAAGCTGGAGCGCCTTCGCAATGCTTTATAGGGCACACCTCTGTCTTGTCTTTCTGGCGCTCTGGTCTCACCTTGGCGCTCAGGAACAACGGGAGCACCAGCGCGTCGCCGTGGATAGCTACCGTTGGGTGGAAGTACACATTACCGGAGGGCTCGTACTCGAGCCGACGGTGTCGCCGGAATATCGAAGTGAAGTGACCGTCTCGTCAGGATCCGCAGAGTTGGATATGGGTGTTCGATTGTGGGACCGGTTGGACGCGGATGTGTCCGGCCGTATCCCCGTGGCAGTACAGCGAACCGGTGAAAATGGATTCTCATTGGGCTATCGGACTCCCGCTGTTGTGGGTGTAACTGGAGGATACAGCTTCGGACCGGTGTACCGACGGCTTCGCATTATGGCATCTACCAGCACCGTACGTACCGCCGGCGCCGGAGTGTACGCGATTTTTGTCAGAGATCCTATAGTTCATTCCTTCGGAATAGCGGGAGATACCGACTTTGAAACATTCGATGTCGTACGAATCCAGCTACCGCTTGTTACCGCCCTGGTTGCGAACGACATCTTTTCCGTTCATGCAGAGATTATACC
The DNA here is from genome assembly GCA_964496635.1 of uncultured Spirochaeta sp. GTDB lineage: Bacteria > Spirochaetota > Spirochaetia > DSM-27196 > Alkalispirochaetaceae > Alkalispirochaeta. Next base: position 2,127 of record CAZCAE010000103.1, on the reverse strand, counting down.
GGCAGTCCGGGGACGTGCAGATCGCACCGATTTTTCCCTGTCGGCGGTGTTTTCCGTGAGATGGAGCTGGGAACGTTTCCACATTGGAACGGCGACGCTCTGGCAGGAACGTCCCGGACCATCTGCCATCGCTATGAGAGGAGGTTGGGCATGGCGACCGAAAAAGTAGTTCTCCCCGGAAGATCGGGGCTAAAGACGGCAGTAGCAGTAGTGATAGTGTCCCTATTCTTGGGGTGCCCCCTGGAAGAACCACCCACCCCCAAAGCTGAGATCACGGTAGAGGCGGTCAGTCCCGGTTCCTCCGGTATGTATGATGTGGTGCTCTCTGTAGCAAATACCGGAAAAGAGGTCATCTCCCGAATCGACTTTTCAATCCAGGTGAATCACGGCGAACACAGCCGGTACCGACGCGTTATTGACAGTGTGGTCGTACCACCCGGGAGCACAATTGGCGTGATTGAAACGTTTGCGTGTGAAGAGGATGAAGAAATACCGGAGAAGGAGAACATCCGCATCATGTGGGTCTCCGTCTCCTGAATTTCAACGTCGAGACCGCCTGAACAATCGGAGACCCTGCTGTATTTCCTTAAGCTTTTTCCCTTCTTCCGGGTCTTCCTTGACCCGGGAGAAATATTCCAGGACGAAAGAAAGAAACACACTGAGGAAAAAAGCCGTAATCGTGGTAATGATAGATATCATCGCACGGCTGGGTCCTGCCTTTTGGTCCGGAACTTCCGCCAGCTCCAGAATCTGGAACGTTCGTTCCTCGCCTTCAAGAGAGAGCTGGGCGAGCTCATATTGCTGTCGAAGAGTCGTGTAAATCTGCTGCTGAACCTGAGCTTCCCGTTGAAGCCGTGCGAACCGGGTTGCCAGCTCCGGAAGCTCCTGCTGGGAGGGGAGACCGGTAGAAAACTCGCTGAAACCTTCGTCCATTTCCCGCAGGAGCCGCCGAAGGTTGTCCCGTTCCGTTCGCAGGCGCTGCAAGGCGGGGTCGTTAATAGTGGAAAAATCTTCGTAGGTGCTTATTTCAATTTCTTTCAGGACCAGGTCGCTTCGAATGCGTCCACGCATGGTGACCTGCTCTTCCACCATACTCTGAACGTTAAAGGCGCCATACCGGCGTTGGAAGCTCTCCAGTTCCGCTTCCAGACTCGCAATTTCCTGGTCTACCTCGGCAATCTTTCGTTCCAGGAGGTTTGCCTTGCTCTGATTCTGGTCTACCCCAAGCTCCTGAAAGCGACTGTTCAGAATTTCCACGAGCCTGTTGGTAACATCCCGGGCAAACTCCGGATCAACGTGCTGAATTGATATGGAGAGGATTCCCGTTGTGCCGTCAAGATCGGTCTGCATCATCTCCCGGACAACCGTCCGACTGCGGGCCCGGGGGGACTCTTCAATTTCGTAGCGTTCAATGATGTTGAATTCGTTGACGATCAGGTCAAGGAGACTTCTGCTTTTCAGCAGAGACAACCCAAGCTCACCGTTGCTGCTGCCGCCGCCACCGGCACCGGCAAGCCCGGCCAATCCGGCAATTTGAGAATTTCCGAGAACAGATCGGAGATCTGTACGGCTTTCTTCATTGATAAGCACCTCTGCCGTTGCCTTGTAGTAATTCGGTAGCGGCGACTGGTCGGGGGGTAAGACCAGAGAAACGACCGAATAGGCAAGCACCCCGATGGCAGCAATTAAGGTGGTGCCAAAAATCAGCCATTTGTGTCGAACCAGGACCGCCACGAGGTCGAGAAGAGAAATCGTGTCATCCTCAATAGGATAATCCGGATATTGTTGATCTGAAGACATTGCACGGTAATGTAAAATATTAGTCGCTCTTTTACAAGAAGTTGTGTACCCATCCACAGAATGATACATTACTGAAAGTGACAGGTTTCAGAAGAATAATAGTATTAGCAGCAATGACGGCCCTCTTTGGAGGGTGTGCACCGGAAATTGTGGAGGAACCCTTTAAACCGAAGGAATCCTATGACAGCTACCGGGACGCCCTCTATTCTCTCGATCTTGCAGACACTGCAATGGGTTCGGCATGGATATCTGCCGGGAGCCGGCGGCTGGCAGAACCTGTCTCCATTCCGCTTCCATACCGGGAGGTATTGGTTTTTCATCCACTCG
>CAZCAE010000102.1:0-7387 GCA_964496635.1 uncultured Spirochaeta sp. | reverse complement strand
GGCGATCACTTTCATGTCGGTGCCGCATTTCGGACAGACCATGGGATCAATCTCGCAAAGCTTTGAGAACAAGCGTGGCAACTGGTTGCGCTGATATCGATTTTTACCAGGCACCGGCCGGTGAGGCGGCAATCAGGTTCCACAGGGCTTGTACCGCAGGATCGGAAAACGGCCCTTCCCAGGGCGCTATAAAGCGCAGCATCCGGTTTTCCGGGAGACAGATCTCCACAAGCAGGAAACCCTGCCGGGTTCTATCAGGCAGGGGTGGATTTGGTGGCTGATTCTTATGGCGCAGGATGATCTCCTGAACCAGGGTCAAAGCTTCCGTGCCCAGCCCTGGGGGCAGCCACTCTTCGCTTTGATGCACCAAAGGAGCTTCCTGCGGGCCGGACATGTGGCCACCGAATACCCGCAGATTCGGGTACAGTGTCTTGTAGGCATAACCCCAGCCATGCGGATACGAACTGATGGTAACCTCCGAGAAGATCTCTTCTTCCCCCTGGGAATGAACGGGTATAAGAAAGACCACGGCAGTGAAAAGGACCATAAAAATCGTATTCATCCTCATATCTGCGATGCTACCATTTATTCCGACTACCGAAGACTCGTTATACTCTCATTTTCGGCGGATGAGATTGCGTGCACCCGGTGGCACCGCGTATGATACCATCGCGAATCGTATGGAAGTATCATATCCGACCACCTGACTGTATAGACCCTGTATAGACCCTGGACAAGGAGGGACTGAATGGCAAACAGGAGACTATTCATGATCGTGTTGAGCTTGTCCAGGCCGAGGAAAAAATCAGCAAATCCAAAGTCACCATGCTGTTCACAAGCAGTTTCCTGGATTCGCACCGAGCCGGCAGCTTTCAGGTACTGGCAGCTATCCGCACGTACCTTTTTGGTCAAATCTACGACTTTGCTGGGAAAATACACACCGTAAACATTGCCAAGGGAAGTTTCAGGTTTGCTCCTGTAAATGTATCTAGAAACCATATTGAAAAATACCGAATCGATGACCTTAACAGCATCGCGGTCCCGCGTTTACAGCTATGTCGAACCCGCCTCTTCCCAACCCACCACGGTGCGGGTTGCGGCATCGAAAATTATACCGATCTGATAGATCGGGAGGGCCTGCCCGTCGGCCCCGGTGCGGCTCTGGTACTTGCCGGCGTAGCCCTTGCGCAGTAACTGCTCAAGGGGGGCTGCGTCACCGCTACGATCCACACCTTGGACTTTGAACTCAAAAATCCAGATGCCTTTGGGACCGATGATCGTCAGGTCTATACGGCCCCGGTTGGTCACGTCTTCGGGTATGACCGTAAGGCCCAGGCTGGCAAAGTAGGCGTATACCACGGTGGCGTAGAAGCCTTCGTAGCGGGCTATGGTATTGTTGCGGTAGTTGTCGTTGGGCACGGACTCGAAAAATGCGGTAAACAGCTCGCGCAGGGCGGCGCTGTCCCCAGCGTAGAGCACCTCCCGCAGGCGGTTGCGGGTGTCTGCCGTCTGTTCCGGCGCTTCCAGGGCGGTGTCAAGGGCCAGGCGGGAAAAGGCCGAGCGCACCTCCAGGTTCGGAAAGCCCAGACGGTAGCGCATACCTTCGATGGGGTCTTCGATCTTCTCCTTGATGGTCAGGTAGCCCGTCTGGAACAACATCACCGCCAGGTGCATGCGTTCGGGCTCGAAGCTATCGGTTAGTTCCGCACCGATCAGGAGGGTGTCCAGTTCGGGCAGGGACCGCGGTTGGTCCTTCATCAAGCGCACGAGGAAGCTCGGCGTGCCGGTCTCGAACCACCAGGGCCGGAGCTCCTGTTTATCACACAGCAGCAGGATGTCGAAAGGGTTGTAGACACTCTGAGGCCCCCAGTTGTAGCCGTTGTACCAGGACTGGATGGTTTCCCTGGGGTACTTGGTAACCAGTGGCGCGAAGCAGTGATCCACGTCCTCCTGGGTATAGCCGCAGACAGCAGCGTAGTGGGCGTCCAGGGTCAGGTCGTTGAGCTGGTTCAGACCCGAGAACACTCCGGCTTTGCTGAATTTGCTCACCCCTGTCAGAAACACAAGCCGCAGGTAGGGATCGGCATCCTTGAGAACGCCATACAGGCTCCGTAGCTCGGAACGCATGGCATCCGCACGTTCCAGATCGGGCAAAGCGTCCAGAATTGGCTTGTCGTATTCGTCAATCAGTACCACTGCCGGGGCTCCATGGTGTTCGCTGGCCAGCTTGACCAGTTCCATAAGCGCCAGCGATGGCAGCTGTTGCCCCAAGGATCCTGTGCCCAGTTTCTGCGCAGCTGCATCCAACTGGTACAGAACGCTCTGTCTGAGTTCTTCCAGGCTGCGGTAGCTCCCCGTACCAAAGGAGATGCGTACTACGGGATAGGTTTTGTTCCAGTCCCACCCCGACTCGGGGCCGTCCAGATACAGACCTGCAAACAAGTCCCGCCTGCCCGAAAAAGCCATTTCCATCGTGTCGACCAGAAGGCTCTTGCCAAAACGTCTCGGGCGGGACAGAAAATATGGCTTCCCCGAACTGGCCATGCGGGCTATCCAGGGGGTTTTGTCGATATAGATATATCCTTCGGTCCGGATGGTCTCAAAACTCTGAATACCTATGGGAAGCTTTCGTCTTTGCACATGGCAAGTGTAGGGTGAAGGAAGGGACGGGTCAACACGCTGTTTTCCGATAATATTATCGTTAACAGAGTATCAGCCTCTATAATGGACCTGGTTTTCTCGGGAAACCGGCAGCCGGTCCCTGATCGCAGCTGCCACATCAGGAAGAAAAGACCAGAGCGGCATCAGCTTCCCATACAATGAAATACCACTTACCTTTGGCAGAGGAACTCTCTCTTACTTCATTTGCGTAGACCGGGAACATCAGGCTTTTTCTGGTTTCCAGGTTCAGGTTACATACTCCACCCTACCCAGGATTGACAAGGTTCCTTACTTTCTAAACCCTACCCGCAGATTGCAGCCAAAGAGACCGAACGACGGAGCCCTGGCCCAGACAGGCTCATAGGCGCCCGGTGCATCGCTGCCAGAAGCATCCGCTTCGCCGTCGTCTCCGGCTTCACCATCCCCGGACATGAACCAGGACGGGACGGCTTCCCAGTCCTCGACCCAGGTATCCATGCCCACCAGAATAACCACACGCTGCTCGAAGGGACTCTTGATGGAGGCTAGCACCCGTGCCCCCGCAAGGGGCAGGTCGCTTTGGTTTGCGACAGTCTTTTTGCCCGATTTGTCCGAACTGGCCATAACGGTCATGCTGCGGGATAGCGGCGCTGTCTCACCGGTAGTCACAGGAGGATCGAGGATGACTGAAAAGTTGAACCTCTCGCTGCCGCTCTGCAGTGTCTCTCCCCTGCCGGTCTGTATGCTGTCCTGAATGAGTCTGTTTTCAGCCATCAATGCAGCTGCGGTATCCGCCAACCGGGACCACGTATATGTGTAGATCCTGTTCTCGCCCAGCCACCACGCATGGGGGTCGTCCTCATTCCCGGATTGCAGAAAGGCTTCTTCATCCTCTGGAATCAGGATTTCTGAAACAAGCATCGCATCTTCCACCGCGTCGAAAAGCCCCAGGGTAAAGACCGCGGCGGCCCGGCCGCTCCACTCGTACTCCTTGATCAGGTACAGCAGTATGCCGTTCCGTGACCATGCCAAAGGCCACAGCAGCCCGTTGCCGTCTAGATCAAGAGGTTGGGATTCCGCGAAAAGGTGGAAGTTCAAGGTATCCTGAAATTCCTCTGGAGGGAACCCTGCCTTGGGTTTGTATACCAGACGCAAGGCGTAGCGGGATGGGTTGTCATAAGTATACAGACCATAGACCCAGTCGACGCCTTCTCCATAATTATCCGGGTACAGATAGAGCCTGTTGTTTGTGATTCCGAAACGTCCGCTATCGGCGATTTCGCCGGCATCGCCCCCGGCCTGTTGCACCATTGAAAAGCGGCCGTCCGCGTGCAGCATCAGGGTGCCCGGGCCAGTCCACTGGGGCGGCGGGCTATCTTCCACCCCGGCCAGCTCTGGCGGTTGGATAAGTAGTACCACGCCAAGATCCACGTAAGATTGCTCCTGGGCCGGGAGAGTCTGGGCAAAGCAGAAAGCCAAGAGCAGAATTGTCAGTAAAATGGAATACCGGGAAGGCACAAGAATCTTTTTAGTACATTGATGGTTCATGAAAGGTCCTCCGAAACAATATTGTCCTGCCTGCAGCAAACTGAAAGACAGTACAGGCGGAACTTGAAAAAGGTCTGACCCTGCCGCATCAGGGCATCTACTCCGTCACCGTCAGAACGTACTCAATCGGTGTGTCACCCGAAAGAGAAAGCTCCAGGTACACGGGGTCGCCGTCAAGTTCCGCCGGCACGGTGAATTCCCACGTCTCCGTCCCGGACGGGAACCAGTACGATTCTGAGTACCCCGATCCCGATTCCCAGTACGCGTAGTCGTACAGGCTGGCGTCAATGGACTCGGATCCGTTGTTGGATATCTCGATATGCAATACCGTGTCCTGAGAATAGGTGCCTAACAGGAACACGTCATAGTCAGTGCTGCTGGAGAGGATAGTCGGCGAGAACTCAGATCCGTAACCGGTCGCCTCGTCAGGATTGTCGTTTGACTCGTTCGGGTCGTCCGGCACCGCTGCGCCCATATCGGATACCATCAACGTGTACGCGCCGGTATCTTCTCCATAGGAGTAGACCTCAACCACGAAGTAGTACATGTCGGACGCCCAGTCCGTAACCGTCCATTCGTGCTCCCAGATGTAGCCGTCTGAGTCTTCATCGTTCTCGATAAACGTAAGGCTTCCACCATCATAGTAATCATAGTAATAGAGATTGAAGTCCGGTGGCGGGTCACTGTAAGGGTCCCAGCCGCACCAGATCTGATAGGTCTGGTATGGATCAGCTTCAAACACCACGTAGTCGTAGTCTTCCGGGGTTAGCTCACGACTCACCTGGACGTAGTCTTCGATCGGGACTTGACCGACAGAGTGAATGTAGTTCAGGTTCCGGTAGGCAACAGAACCGGAGTCGTTGAACTCGTCGTCGCGGAGGCCGCCGCTGATGACCTCGTAGGCGTCGGTAGTCGGCGTTTCCTCCACAAAGGAGAGCGTGTACTTCCCCGCTGCGCCGCTGTTGGCGGTAACGCGGATGTAGTAGGTATTTCCCTTGGTCAGGGTACCGCCGGCGGCGGTGTAGAGCGCGCCGGGACCGATGAGCGAGAAAATTCCGCTTTCGCCGCTATTGTCATCCGCCGCCACCACGCTGCCGAGTGGAGGACCGAGTTGGTCAGACGCGTACACCTCCAGGACGGTATCCACGCTGCTTCCGCCGTACGCCTTGGTCTGGATGGTATACTGGTAGTCACTGCCGTCATCGGGAACCGTGAAGCGGTACCAGTCTTCGTCGTAGTCGGCGACATACAGACCATCGAAACCGGACAGCTCGGTGCCACCGTCGAGGTAGGTGGCAAGGTCGCTCACAATGGCATCCCACGAATCCGGTTCGTCGTAGAGGTCCGGGTACGGAAGCGTTGTCACCGGACTGTCACCGGGCAGTACCACCCAGCCCGATTCTCCCGCGGCGTTCACCGAACGGATACGGTAGTAATAGTCGGTAGAAGCAGCCAGGGTATCACTGTCGACGTAACTCTCGGCGTCCGCGGCTGCAGTGAAATCCCAGGGTTCACCGTTGAAATCGGCTTGTGTGTCCCGCTGAATCTCAAAACCGGTTTCCGTTGTAACCCCCGAGGCGTCCCAGGAGAGGGTGATTTGAGTGTCGGAATCGGCAGTTGCGCTGAAAGATTCCGGGGCGGCGGGAACGGGAGCGGAAGCGGTCGTCGTAAACGCGACCGGCGTATACAGAGCCATGTTCTCGGCCAGATCACGCACCAGCACCGCGCAGGCGTACCCTGTGTCGGCGGTCAGCCCGCTTATGCCGGAGGGGAGGACCGTCGACCAGTCCATGATGATTCCGGCACCGGTAATCGCCTTTGCCTCGTCCAGGGTATCAAGTTCCGTAGTACTTGAGGCTATAACAAGCCGGTACATCAACTCCGGGGTAGCCGTGAAGTTGTCACTCGCGGCGGTCCAGCTGATATCGGCCGATGTCTCCGCGATATTCGTAACCGTGATTGCCGGTTCGGAAATTACCGGCGCGATCAGATCGATCGTAAAATCTGATGAAGCGAACGCTATGGTTTCTGAAACAGTCTGGTGATCGAATATTTTAAGCAGCTCGCCCCGGTTGGCGCTGGTACCATTTGTTCGCAGGAGGCGTATGAAGAGCGGCAGGTCGCCTGAGACAACCGCGGAACCTTCCATCAGCACAAACGCCTGACTACCATCTTCCTGAGGCAGGAAAGACGACAATTCAATAAACGACCCACTCAGCGACGTCCGGTAGAGGAGCGCATCGACGGGCTCGGCAGATGGCCACTCCACCCGCAGGGTGTACGCGCCGGAAGATTCCTGCAGATACGCAAGGGTTACCTGGGCAGTTACGCTTTTACCGGCGTCAACCGGTACACCCACACTGCCCCGAGCAATATCCAGAAAGACACCGGGACTCTCTTCCCGCCGGCCATACGCCGTCGCGGTCCAGGTACCTGCGGGGACATCCGAAAAGGCTGCAGTGCCACCGGCATCGGGAATGATGGTTTCCCGATCGGTTTCACCTGCCTTTGACAGCACGACACGATAGTCGTCGATGCCGTTTCCAGCGCTATCCCAGTCGGGCCAGAGGGTCCGGGGGCCCACGGGTGCTTCGTTGCCCGGCTGATTCAGAGACACCAGAACTGTCCCGGTTCCAATCTGAACTTGGTCCGCTTCACTTGCCGGGTCCAGGGTGATGCCTAAAAAAGAACAGGCGGTGATGTGCGAAATCAACATGAACATTATAAGTGCCTTCCAGCAGTACTTTCCCATTTTACACTCCGTCATTGGTTCACCGCCACCGTGTGGGTCCCTGAATACGCCACGCCATCGATAGTCACAAACAGCGTTATGTTGAAACGATAACCGGCTTGATCCGCTGTCGGGGTGATGCTGTAACTCGCGGCGGTACCATCGGCTTCACCATTCAGATACCAGGCGTAGGCGGTAGCACCCGAGTTGCTGATACCGATGACGAAGGTCTCTCCGACATCAACCGTGGTTTCGCTATTGTTGAACACCACTTCGATATCGGCGGGAGTTTCAAGGTGCAGCGTGATTCCGGCCGTATTGATCCAGTAGGCGAATACTTCAATATCCGCCGTCACCACCGTCGTGCCGGTGAACCCGGTGCCTCCACCATCAGCTTCAGTGAACCAGCCCCCAAAGGTGTACCCGGCTTTTACCGGCGGGGCAGGCAGGGTTCCCACCGTGGTGGCT
>CAZCAE010000101.1:0-7650 GCA_964496635.1 uncultured Spirochaeta sp. | reverse complement strand
CTCAGATACCGAGATCGCCCGCCGCCCGCTCATCTGATTTAATGCGCTGGCCCTGAAGCCGACCCAGGGTCTTATCGGATGTATATTCCGCCGTTGACGTCGATGCTCTCACCGGTAATGAAGTCGTTCTCCATGAGAAAGCGGACGGCAGAGGCAATGTGTTGGGGCTGGCCGTTCCGCTTCAGCGGCGTGGACTGCCTGAAGTTCTCCATTCGCTCCGGCGTGGAATAACGGTCGTGAAAGGGTGTCTCAATTACACCGGGGGCAATAGCGTTGACGCGGATATTCGGCGCCAGCTCCTTTGCTGCGCCACGGGTAAACGCTTCCAGGGCAGCTTTGCACGCCGCGTAGACTGTCGCCGAGGGGGCACCGGTCCGTACCGCCACCGACGTCATGGTGATCACACTGGGATCATTGCCCGCCTTCAACAGCGGCAGAAGCCGGGAGGTCAGATACATCGCCGAAAACGTGTTGATCCGGAAAATCTTCTCCATGAGATTCCAGGGCAGCCCCGAGTCGATAGGGCGCCGTTCAATGAGACCCCCGGCGTTGTTCACCAGGACATCCAGCCGGTCGGCATTGGCCTCTACAGTCTCCGCCAGTTTCACACACCCCGCTTCAGACTCCAGGTCCGCCTGCACCAGCATGCCGTCGCCACCGGCGGCCTTCACATCCTCCAGGACCTTCCGCGCCGGCCCCTGTGAACTGTTGTAATGAATAAAGATGAAGTTGTCCTTCGCCAGCTCCCGGGCGGTAGCTGCGCCGATTCCGGTACTCGCACCGGAGATACAGATAATGCGTTTCATGCCCTCAGTATACTCTTTTGCGTCTTGTATACACATTCCTGTTGCAGAATCGGCGTATTTCTTTGAGGTGCCGATCCTTACGTGGTTCACATGATTAACATTGTTCCAAGCCTTTATGGTACATGGACATATCGAAGATTCTGTAACAACATTGTGGATACTCCCCGGATCTCCATCACGCCGCCCGGGCCAGATCCCGCAGGGTATACTTTGGAACACGGACGGTGGTGCCCTCGTTTTTCTCCTGCCCCTTCATCCAACGGATGGGCGGTGTCACCACCTCTGCTTTCCACGCTTCGGTCAGGCTGGTAATCACGGTGCAGCCGTGAACATCCACCCGCCGTCGAAAAAACTCCCGGTTGATCCGGTTCATCACCCGGGACCCCTCGGCGGTGAGGGAACCCTGCTCTGCATGTGTACCTTCCTCCGGCTGCTTCACGCGCCACTCCCGTCTTGTATTCAAATCCCACGCGAAGATCCACATCCGATACAGCTGCATGGCACTGTGGCGTCCAAAGGCGATAGTCTCCCGGGTGTGCTCCCGCAGGCGGTGGCGAATGAGCCGATCCACGTAGTTTACCGGAAACAGTGGATTATGAACGGTTCGTGCGGCAGTGCTGGACGTTCTCCGGTGTTCCACACGGTTCTCCCGGTGTAATGTCCTGTATACCTCCGAACGCTCTCCGATCCGGAGATACCCCAGGTGCCGGTCGGTGTCGACAATGGCAGGTCCCGGTGGGGTTTCTGTATCAAGATAGGTCCATAACTCGTTCCAGATGGTAGAGATAGAGCGCGTCATTGTACCGTGGGGGATCTGCCAGTGCTCCTGTTTGAACTCCTTTCGTTTCCGTTGGAGCCGGGTCATCCGTCCTCCCCGGCGAAAGACACCGTGGGTGATGGCCAGGATCGTCTCTCCGTCGGCATCCACCAGAGTGGTAAGGTCACACGGGTAGTCCTGACTGGTGACAAAGGAGCGCAGGCCGTCAAAGACCAGACGCGGTCGTGGACGGAGGTGGGAGAGGAGGACCGCCTGGGCGGCAATAGCCTGCCGACCGATACGGATGATGGCGTTATGGATGGTCATGGGAGACACATGGTAGCGCCGGGCTATTTCCCGCTGTGAGGCCCCTTCCAGCAGGGAGTCGACGATGGCCCGCAGGGGAAGGTGACGGTTGGCGGCGTAGTGCATGGACTCTGTCTGGGTGCTGCAGGTGGTACCGCAGTGTCGGCAGCGGTACCTTCGGACGGTGCCGTGCGCTTTGGTGGAGTAGAAGCCGAAGGGACGAAACCAGTTGTCAGGCGGGTTGGTGTGGGCGATGCAGGACCGGTTGGGACAGCGGGTGGGGGTTGGCATGGTGAAGCCTCCTTGAGAGAGAAAATCTGACCGGAGGGCGTGTAAACTGTCCTCCGGTCTTATATCTCCCTACACACCCAGGAGCTATATTGCTTCACGAAACACGATAACTTATACACAAGCGCACTTGTCCACGATGACCTACCGGTGCCACAATATAGCCATGGGCGTTCACACACTTCCGCCGGAAAACAATGCAAGACTCAAAGAGATGGCCCACAAGTTTGCAGACAGAATCCAACAAGCTGAAGAAGTGCGCACCCTCCAGATCGCCGTGCGTCGAACGACTTCGTTGGAACAAATTGAGCGGTTGGTCACACAATTCAGGGCGGTAGATCCAGAAATCCGTGCCATTATCCTGTTTGGATCCCTGGCTTCTGGTTCTCCCCGTAGTCCCCATTTCGATATCGATCTTGCTGTGGATTCCGACCACTACTGGGACCTGCTCGGCATTGCCATGGACCAGCCAATTCCCGTAGATCTGGCGGATCTTCCCCGGATATCAGAACATATCAGGAGCCGCATACTTGCTGAAGGTAAGGTCTTGTATGAACGTTGAAGTAGTTACTCTGGAGAAATTGAAAGCTGAGCTGCAACTTGATCTTCAACGTCTTGATGAGTTGTACCGGAAAAATGAAAAGGCCGGAGAGCGAATCTCTATTGGTGATTCCGACGAGTTGGACTACGCGGCTTTGGGGTATACCATTCATAATCTGTTTAACCTTATCGAGAATTACGCTTCCCGAATTGCCAAAGTCTTTGAGAACGAGATTGAGCCGTCATCATGGCACCGGGAGCTTATCGAGAGAATGCAGTTGTCCATTTCCGGGGTCCGGCCGGCGCTGTGGAACCGCGACCTAGCGGGTAACATAGATGAGCTTCGCCGGTTCAGGCATGTATTCAGAAACATGTACGCCAACGACCTTGATCCCCGCCGTGTAGACGCCGTGCAGGAAGGTGTGCCCACGACGATCACCATGTTTCGTGAGGCCCATCGTCGGTTTGTCGCGGAGTTGGACGGCATGATCGCAGAGCTGACATCCAGTTCAGAAGATAGTCCGTAACAAAAGATTGCGCTTTATTTTTCGATATATATGAGCATAACTCCGGTTACCATCGCCAGGTAACAATCGTCACGGCGTAACCGCAGTGACCCGGCGCTCGGCGGATTGCGCCTGTTTTTCCGTAAAAGACTCCGATAAAACCACTGGCACGGACCTTGCATATTGCCAATGTGAAGAACGGTACGGTGCAGTTTTAATATTGGAGATACGATGCATACAAACTCTTCCGGTGAAAACCGGTCCGGGTGGGGGAGGCTGTCTGGACGGATTGTCCCCGGATACCGTGGGCTGTGCATCCTCGGCGTCCTTGCAGGCCTGGCAGGTGTGACACCGTCGGTTCCGGGGCAGGCTGCCGAGGCCGTCGGGGAAAGGACCATCTCCATCGTGGTGCAGGACCTGCGCTCCACCGGCGGGATCGAAGAGGAAGATCTGAACAGTATCAATGAGTACCTCCGTGGTCAGATAGGCGGGCTGCCCAACTACAGGGTGGTGGAGCACAGCGGCATCACCGACCTGATGGAGGTGAACGAGCTGCAGCAGCTCTCGGGGCTGTATGACGGTTCCGGGAAACCGGAACAGCTGCGGCTGATCGAGGCGGATCAGGTCATTCTGGGAAGCGTGGGGGCGCTGTTTGACCGGATCGTCGTCAGCGTCCGTCTGGTGGAGCTGGTCACCGGGGAGATCGTCTTTTTTTCCTATACCTCCCACGCTCAGGAAAAGGATGTGATACTCAGGCTGGACGAAATTGTACAGCGCATACGGGAGTACGGCCTTCTTCGGTACCGGGTGATCACCGTTGCGGACATACAGGACCTGGCGGACAGGAAACGCTACGCCGAGGCGCAGGAGCGGCTGGAGGCGTACTTCCGGCAGCAGCGCAGGGAGGGCCTGCCGGTGAACACCTCGGCGGAGTTTCTGCAGCTGCAACAGGAGATGAACGACAACCTCTACCAGGACTACCTCAAACAGGCCCGACGGGCCCGCCGCAGGGACGACTATGTGGAAGCGCGTCGGGCCATTACCCGGGCCATTACCCTGCAGCCGTCGTCGGAGGCGCTGGAAGAACGGGACCGGATCCGTCTGGCCCAGGAAGAGTATCAGCGGGATATAGAACGACAGGAGCGACTGATAGAACTGAGGGCGGAGGAGCAGCAGCGTCGGGAAGGGGCGGGAGTCTATTTGAGCCCCCTGGACGCGGTGGGAGTGTACTTTGCAACAATCTCCACCAGGCCCCACCGCCTTTCGGTGTCGCGGATGCAACCGGTGGGTGAGGAGCTGTCCGTTCCCGACGACGTCACCCGCTACCGGAGCTGGGGCTTTGGCTATTCAAAAGCCTTTACCCTGCGGCAGAACCTGCCGGAACCCCGGGCGCTGGAAGCCTTCGGGGTGGGGCGGATCGCCCTGGATTTGGACTATCAGGAAAAAGACGATACCAACACGCTCTCGCTTCACCCGGTGTTATCACCTCATACGGGATTTACCGTTCACATCATGAACATCCTCCTTACAGTCGGTGTCGATGGAGGCGTGCTTCTGCGGTACGGCGAGGACGACACTGTGGCGGCAGAGTGGAGCATCTACCCCACCGCCGGGGCCTATGCCGTGGGAGACGTGATGATCCTTCGCAATCTGGGAGTGCATCTGGGAGCCCGGCTGGACTACCTCTTTGGCCGGGAGGAGTACCTGCGGGAGCAGGGCAGAAGCCCCTTTGTGGCACGTCTCTTTACGGGGGTGAGCCTGTGAAAGCGGTACGGCTGTGGACGGCATTGGTGACGGTCATGGTGTTGGTGATGGTAGGAGGAATCGCGGAGCTGGGAGCCCAGTCGGCCATGGGGCCGCCGCCGGGACTGTTGATACTGCCGGCCCGGACAGACCCGGCCGCCCCGGCGGCGGCCTTCCCCGGTGAGCAGCTGCGGCAGATGCTGACGGTGCGCCTGGTCAACCGGGGGATGTATCGCGTCGTCTCACCCCTGGCGGTGGAGGCGGCGTTGCGTCGGGAAGAGCTGCTGCCGTCGGATCTGGATGATCCTGAGGTGTTGTGGCAAATGGCGGAAGAGCTGGATATGGACTACGTCCTGTACAGCAGCCTCAGCATCACCGCCGGTGCGGGAAACTGGGCGGTTCAGCTGACCAGCCCCGATACGGGAGAGACCGTCTGGAGTACCATTATTGCCGTCCCGCCGCAGCGCCCCATGGAGGCGGTCAGGGCGGTGACGGAGCAGCTGGATACGTTTGGACGGGACGTCAGGCTGGTTCAGATCGGTGATATTCGAAGCCTTGTGGATGCCGGGGAAGTAAGCCGGGCGGAGACGCTGTACCGTCGGTATGTCGAGACGCGCCCGACCACACCCGACACAGACACCACAACCACCGCCGTCTTCCAGATGGGACCCACCCTGGGCCTCACAGCAGAACTTGCCGTCCTGTTGCCGGGCCAGCGCCTCCGGGCGGCCCTCTCCCTCACCCGGCTTCACACCCTCTGGATCCCCGACCTCTACGTGACCCCGGCAACCTCCCTTGGCGTACGCATCGGCCGGGTCTGGTAGGTCCTCTTTCTCTTTTTTTTATAGAACTTGCGTTCCGCCATGCGTCCCACCCACCTGTTCCGCCATACCCGGATCGAAACGCCGTAACTACCGTTACCATCCTCAGGGTAACAGCCGTCACCGCGTAACCGCAGTCACCGGCGGGTGGGGCCAAACGGGCGCCGGAACGGCCCGTAATCGCCCGAAACAGCTCCAGAACCCACATGGCACGGACCTTGCAATACAGCTTCCATGAAACAACTGATTGCAACAATTCTCATCATCACTATCCTTGCCCCGGCGGCACTCTTCGCACAGCCCCTTCCGGCGCCGGCACTCCCCACCGGCGGACTGCGTCCCGGCGTGACCGTGCTTATCGCCAACGGCAGCCGACCTACACCGCGCTACGTCCCGGAAGAGGTGGACGCCATGAACTACCGCAACGGCTACAGCGACGAGGCGCGCAGAAAAAACATGCGCAGCGCCGCTATCCCCGGAGTCATCATGTCTACCCTGTGGACCCTTCTCGTTCTCAGTGCGGCGTCGCAGTGAGACAGCAGCAAACCGAAGCGGCGACACCAGAGGGTGTCGCCGCGGTGGTGACAGACGCCGCAGAGCTTCAGACGGTACTGGACCAGCCTGCCCGGTACCGCATGAAAGGGGCGGTGCTCCTCGCCCCGGCGGCACTGGGTGAGATGGAACACATCGGGCTTCTGGCAACGGCCGTCTTCAACCCCTTCGGTCCCACCGTGGAGACCCTCAGCCTGGCAAGCTTCAACGGCGACTGGCACACCGGGCGCCCGGTGCTGCTCCGGCGGAACCTGCACCCCTTCACGAAACCCTACATCCAGGTGATCACCGAGGTGTACATGCAGTCCGAGACGTGGAGGGACCACCTTGCAGTGATCCTGGCCACCTTCATCGGCGGCAACGGCGCCAGCGTCGCCAGCCGAAGTTGGGCCGAGCCGGTGCTTGGTGCCGTTCCTTCCGGTATCGTGATCACCGAAGTCGGTTCCCAGTGGACCCCCGAGATCCGCCGGGGCCTCGCCTGGCTCTTCCAGAACACCGGGGACGAACTCCGGGAGGAAACGGAGAAGATCTGCGCCTGCGGCACCAACTTGCGGGACCAGGCGACGTGGGAGATGGACCGGGTGCGGAGCCTGATAGCCGCCCCGGTGACCACCGACGATTCCCGGGGCATCCCCGGTATCGCAACGGTGGACGACCTCAACCACTTCACCGAACCGGCTGCGTTTACCGAGTGGTGGGACCGGATCGCCCCTGTCGAATACCAGCAGGCCCTCCACACTCAACTGCCCTCGGCGTGGCACGGCGCTATCGGTCAGGTACCGGGTTTGGCCCAGCTTGTGGCCGCCGGGGACACCCAGGGTGATAGCAATGCCGCAACCTGCGGCGGAGGCGGTAGAAACGCTGACTTCGACGCGTGGTGGAAGTTGTTTCGGGTGGGGGAGTGAACGTGGCAAGGACTCCTGTCAATGGATTTCTTTAGGATAAAGTTTGCGTCTCACCATCCACCCCGCTGAAGTGGACCCATTGGTCTATTCCACTCAACGAGGGTCTTAACCCTGATATCGCCAAGGAAGTTGTCTTCCCGGGTCGCCCCCGCGATCCGGGTGGCCCTTTCCACTTTCCCGGTACAACACGATAGAGAACCGGAAGGTTCAAAAAAAATATCAATATCACACCTTCCTGAAGCGCACGGCAATTCCCGGCGTGTATACCGGTGGAGGCTTTATGGAAATCCACCGCGCCCACGATCGGTTCTTTCGCTGAACACCTTTCGGACCTTGCAGCGTCGGTTGACATCGTCGGTCACCGCTCCGCAAAGGTCTACATCCTGGTGGAGCACAAGTCGTACCGGGACCCGGCCGCTGTGCTGC
>CAZCAE010000100.1:0-7878 GCA_964496635.1 uncultured Spirochaeta sp. | reverse complement strand
TTCTGAGGAAGAAGCGAAGAAAAAGATGAGCAAGTGGCTCGACTGATCTGGTCGCAGCTGGCCCTGCTCGATCTGGAAGACATTGCCGAGTACATCGCACTGGACAACCCGCCTGCAGCGTCTCGCTCCGTTCACAAAGTCTTCTCAGCGGTTGAACGCCTCAAGCGCTATCCGCACTCTGGTAGACGCCCGGAAGAGCTACCTGCGTCGCCATACCGTGAAGTCATCGTCCCACCGTGCAGGGTCTTTTATCGAGCAGAGGAAGACGTCGTATTCATTCTGCACGTCATGCGTTCAGAGCGCCTTCTGCGCTCGTTCTTACTTGAGCAACGGGACGACGATCAGTAGCCTTTCCGGCCTATTGTTATGGCGTGACCCGGGGGTCGATAACGTGTCTTCCCGCGTAAAAACTCGAGATCCTGTCGTGCGAGGTGCGATTGGAGGACCGACGCAACGGCATCCAGGCCGGATTCATCGTCCTGTTCAGCTTCCAGAACCTCGCCGGCGATTCGAACAAGCGTGGCTGATGTGTTGCTGGCACGGCGGGTGATCGACCCTGGAGTATGGGATACCAACCTGGAGGAGATCCGGACAGTCTGGGACGCCGGTGTGATTCCTGATGGATGGTCCACTGCGGGGACCCGTCGGTGCTTTTGTCGCTGTTCAAGAAGGAGGCTGGTTGGAAGAAGTGGAATGATCTCATTCCCGACTTTCGGACCGCTTTCAAACGTTTTTGCAGTTCCGGGCGTTGTTCGAGACGACGGTAATCGTCGCGAGCCTGATCGGCAAAGAGGAGCCGAAAACTCACTGGACATCCTCATCATCTTCCTCAAATGCGGCGAACGATCCAAGATACGAGGCATTTCCTTCCGCGACATGGCGAAGACCGGTGCGTACATTGTCCAGGGCTTCCCTGTTTTTATAGAGCCACGCTTCTCGTTGCGGGATTTCCTGAAACGGCTCCAGGACGATCCGACCGTCTTCTTCCACCGAAACGCGAACACTGCTGACCCCATCCAACAGCTTCCCCAGCGTGATTCGTCCCTTTCCGTCGGGCTTCAATGTGGTCACGTGCCGTTCCGCCATGCTCTCCTCCTTCACTAAGGATAGGACGTGGTGGGAAGTAGTTCAAGTGGGGAATAACACAAGTGGGAAACAGAAAGCAACAGATCTTCCACGCGGAGCATCGCTTCTCAGATCGCATGTAGATCTCTTGCAGGTACACGGCTTGTTCTGCATTTGGATCGTTCAAGTATACGTGTTTACTGAAGACAGTACAGGCCGATCACCCTTCTTTCCTCGGGCTGGGCGGATTGCGGTGGGCTGCTGTTTGGAAACACTACGATCCGTGTCCGGAGAAGTGAAAATCGGAATGCCGACAGAACTATACTTCAAACTCCACAACACTCCTGGTGCCATTATCGCTTTCGATGGAAAAGGTCCCGTCAAGTTGTTCAGCCAGCATGTTCACGAGAGTAAGACCGAACCCCGGTGACGTGTTCGCTTCCACCCGTTTGTCGAGCCCCGCACCGTCGTCCGTAACCGAAAGGATAACCCGGGTCTCATTCTTTTCGAGTTGGATCGAAACGTGCCCGCTTCCGCGCCCGGTGAAGGCGTACTTGAACACGTTCGTTAATAGCTCATTTAACATGATGCCGACGGGGATCGCCCTCTTCGCGTCAAGCGGGAAATCGACGATCCTCTTTTCGACGGTGATGCCGGAACGGTCATTGAATACGTCGACCAACGAATCGATCAGGCTCTCGAGGTACTCTTTCATCGAGACCTTCTCATACCCCTTGCCGATAAGAAGTTTCTCGTACAGGGTGCGAGTACTCCGAACCCGGGCCATCGCTTTCTTCAGGGCGGATTTGACTTCGGCGCTATCGGCGGAATCAGCCTGAATCGATAGCAGGCTTTCGACTTGCGCCATGTTGTTTTTGATGCGATGGTGAACTTCCTGGAGAAGGGTCTCTTTCTCGGTCAGTTGGCGCTGGATTTCTTCTTCGGCATGTTTGAGCTCGGTGATGTCAATATTTGTACCTACCCAGCGAACAGATTGTCCTTTCGCGTCTCGTATGATATCGCCGCGAGTTTGAATCCACCGCCATTCTCCATTTTTATGACGACAGCGATGAATAATTTCATAGCGATTCGTCTTACCGTTGAGGTAATCAGCAAGCGTCTTTTCAATCCGTATCCTATCGTCTGGATGCCAGAGGTTTTTCCATCCAGAGAAGGAGTTTTCCACCTCATGATCTGCGTATCCGAGCATACTCTTCCACTGAGTTGAGTAGAAAACTTCGTCATTGATCAAATCCCAATCCCACACACCGGCTTCGGTGTTTTCGATTGCCAGATCGAATCGCTCCTTGCTCTCCTGCAACTCCGCTACTGTCCGTTTGCGTTCGGTGATATCAAGGGCTGTGAAGGTGACCCCTTTAGATACGTCCTCCATATCCAACGGTGTAGAACTGAGCAGCACATCGATGACAGTACCGTCTTTTTTCCGCCAGCGTGTTTCAACACTGCCTGTTCCATGGTCTTTTATTTGGGCATACTTTTCTCGGCCGACAAATTCGAATTCATCATCGGAGGGATATAGAATCCGGGCACTTTGCCCGAGAAGCTCATGTTCTTCAAACCCCGTCATTCGACACACTCTGGTATTGACTGCCTGCAACACCCGATCGACAACCAGACCTATGCCCGTCGGAGAGCTTCTGAAAATGCTACTGATCCGCTTTTCACCCTCAATCAGAGCTTCTTCCGCCTGCTTGCGTTCGGTGATGTCACGGGTCACCCCAAACCACCGAATGTCGCCATTCTCGAATACCATCGGAATAGCTTCTATACGCAGCCAACGGAGCGTGCCATCGCCAGAGAAAAACCGCCCTTCCCAGAGAAAAGGCTTTCGTTCACGGGCAGCTTCCTGGTTCCGCTCAATAAAAGGTTCACGATCATCAGGGTGTACTAAGTCGTCCACCGCATTGGCATTGGCCAGAACGTCTTTTTCACATATTCCATGGATTGAACACCATCGCGCACTGACGTACTCGAAGTCTTTCGTGCCGTTTGCCCGTATCCAGACGATATAAATGCCAACGGGTACCAGCGCTACCAATTCATCATAGCGCGCTACACTCTCATGCAGCGTGTTTTCCATCTGCCGCCGCTCGGTGATGTCTTCAAACGACGCCATTACGCACAGAGGATTACCGGCTTCATCCGGTACCAGACTTGCGGCAAGCCGCACATCAAATAAATCACCGTTTTTCTTTTTTGCCGTTAATTCAGCAGTGGCGTAGCCGTCCTTTTTTATCGTCTCAAAAAGTGCACTCAATTTTTCGAACTCTTCCTCCGGATGAGCATCGAGAACAGTCTTACCATATACGTCATCCTGGCTTTCCCACCCAAACATTTTGACGAGGGCGTCGTTTGCAAAGAATACGTTACCTTGCAGGTCGTTAAAGACGATTCCCGAGAGTGCGTACTCAATAGCGCTTTCTTTCAGTCGTAAGTCGGTGTTCTGCTCTTTGAGTTTTTCTTCCGCCTGCTTGCGTTCGGTGATGTCGCGGGAAACCCCGAAGAGGTACTTTGTATCATCGAGAATAAAAAAGATGCCGTTCACTTCCACGAGCAGGTCTTTACCGTCTTTGCGTCTATGAATGGTTTCGAACAGTACAGTAGTACCTTCAGGCTTGTCGTTCCAGAATTTGATGAACTGCTGGGAGGGATAATTGGGGTCGACATCGTCGATCGTTAATTGCAGCAGCTCTTTCCTGGAATAGCCAAGCATTTCACAGGCGGTATTATTGACTTGCAGTATTTCACCCGTCCAGTTCATGAGATAGACGCCGTCGATACTGTTTTCCATGAGACTGCGGTACATCGCCTCTTGCTTGCGCAGGTTTCTTTCAATCTCCTTGCGCTCGGTGATGTCCATTTGTACCCCGAAATTACCAGTTATTCTGCCCTCCTGATCATAAATACAGGTGTAAGCGCCATTAATCACAATAGGGGCGCCGTCCATCCGTCTTTCACTCGTCTCTAAATGCATGTACCGGTTATCTGAAATACTTCGTAGGAGGGTGTATCCCTGTTCAGGGTCATGCTCAAATAATTCGTAAGGAGTGATCCCAATGAAGTCATCCTCCTCGGCTCCGTACTGGTCCAGCATGGCCTGGTTAACCCGGGTAATATGGCCGTGATGCATCATATATTCTAAAGCAGCGTCTTTGTTGACCGTGTCGTTCCACTCAACCGGTTTCTCAAGAGTCATAAAGAAGAAACCTTGCAGGGATTGGGAAAAAAAGAGGTCAAGTTTAGCCGAGCTCTCTCGCAGCGCTTCTTCTGTCTGGCTCCACTCGGTGATGTCCTCGAAGACACAGGCGAACTGGTTGATAGCGGGACAGACGGCACTCACGTTGAAATACTTCCCTAAAGCGGCGGAGTAGCTCCCAAAAACGATCGGTTCACCGGATAACGCTACTTTCCCGTAGTTGTCGATCCAATTCTTTTCCGTTTCGGGTAATACCTCGAGTACCGTACGACCCACAATCTCCGTTGCCTTGAGGCCGGTTATGCGTTCGAAGGCGGGATTGACATCCAGGAACCGATAGTCGACCGGTTCTCCCGACGAGTCGCAAATGATTTCGTGGAGAGCGAAGCCGTCCAACATCTCATTGAACAATGTCTTATACTTATGCTCGCTCTGACGCAGGGATTCTTCTTTCTTCTGCTCTTGGATCTTTGCATCAAACAGCTTGAAGGCCATCTTGATTGATGCATTAAGCACGGTGATCCCCGAGTTCTTTACAACATACCCGTAGGAAGTAATCCTCTCCGTTTTTTCAACGACTTCCGGCTCGGCATGAGAGGAGAGAAACACGACGGGAATATCGATCTCATTCAGAATTTGTCGCGCCGCTTCCGTCCCTTCAATTC
Source organism: uncultured Spirochaeta sp. (assembly GCA_964496635.1). Taxonomy (GTDB): domain Bacteria; phylum Spirochaetota; class Spirochaetia; order DSM-27196; family Alkalispirochaetaceae; genus Alkalispirochaeta. The sequence continues at coordinate 2,931 of CAZCAE010000100.1, read as the reverse complement.
CCGTGCCAAGGTCGATATCCATAAGAATGAGATCGGGCCGTGTATTTGTATCAAGGGCGTATGAGACGGCCGCTTCTCCGGTGAGGACGTGATCCACTGTATAGCCGATCTTTGCCAGCTGCTGCTTTTCAGCCATGGCAATCAGGGCATCGTCTTCTACCAAGAGAAGGTTTTTCGCATAATTTTCCAACGTGGAACCTTTTTAATAACAGCATATAGAAATGCAAAAACTTTGCAAGGTGTCGCAAAATATAACAGTAAATGATAAATACGATATAACGATAATTTAAAATATATATTCTTTAATACTTTGAAAACTGGCTGTTCTTCTCGATCGCGCTTTTCGCGCGCCGTTCGATTCGATTGATGCCGACGATGATTTTATCCATCTTCGCAGATACAAGCTGGGTCACAGTCATTGAATCAAAAAGATCGAGGCATAGCCCATTTCGACATAATACTCCTTGTCCCGGATCACTTTGGCGGCGGCGGCAATTCGGAGAAATCCCCGACCGACGTCCTGCATCCCTTCAAGCATTTCCCCCTTCTTGTAACATCGATGTTACACGCCGACTGTGGTCTCCACGAGCGTACCTCTGAAGGCCTCAGAGGAAAGGGTGTTGTCCTTGGAAAGGAGCGATTCCTCTTCCTCATCCAGAGGTTGGGGATCTCCACCGGCGTTCCATTTCGGCAGGGGGTCCGCCTTGAGCCATTCCTTCACCGGCAGCGATATTGATTTCCGACCTGTCCTGAACGGTCCACCCGGATTGTAAAAGGAGGTTATCGTCTTACTTCACGAACTTACTGGTAAATACGACTTCAAAGTAGTAATATAAAAGCATGAAAGCTACTCTTACTTCTAAGGGTCAGATTACGATTCCGCAGGCCATTCGCGATCAACTCCACCTGAGAGCGGGAGACACCCTCGACTTTGACGAGAACGCTGATGTGCTGCTGGCACGACGGGTGATTGAACCGGGAGTATGGAATACTAATCTGGAGGAGATCCGGACAGTCTGGGACGCCGGTGTGATTCCTGATAGATGGTCCACTGCGGATTACCTGGACGAACTGCGGGGGCCCGTCGAGTTACCCTCGGCGAACGGGAAGAGCCAGTGAGAACCGCCCTGGACTCGTCGGTGCTTTTGTCGTTGTTCAAGAAGGAGGCTGGATGGGAGAGGTGGAATGACCTCATTCGGGAGTCTTTCAGTGTGGGCCCACTCCTGGTGTGCCCTGTGGTATTTGCGGAAGTGTCCATGGGCTTTCCGTCAGATACGATTTGTCTGAAGGCCCTTCAGTCGCTCGGGATTGAGTTCTCGGAGTTCACACCACGGTCAGCCTGGATTGCGGGACGGGTGTTTCTTCGGTACCGGAGGGAGGGAGGACCGCGGGACCACCTCGTCCCTGACTTCCTGATTGCCGCCCACGCCGCCACTCAGGCACACCGTCTGGCAGCTATCGACCGGGGATATCTCCGGCGCTACTTTGAGAATCTGGAGTTGATTGCTCCGTAGTAAATCGGGCGTCATCGAACAGGCATCTATGAACGTCGCGAGCCTGATCGGCAAAGAGGAGCCGAAAACTCACTGGTCATCCTCATCGTCTTCTTCCACCGAAACGCGAACACTGCTGACTCCATCCAAGAGCTTCCCCAGCGTGATTCGCCCCTTTCCGTCGGGCTTCAATGTGGTACGTCTGTCTTCAGAAAAGCCGGCAAGTATAGTATTATTGAGATGTGCAGGAACGAACGCTACTTCTATTTGCGAAAAAATACCTCTGGTGGCAGAGACCGGAAGAAGCGGTGGTACATCCTGAACGGGTTATCGCTGCTGCCATGAATTTCGGGAGCCTGGAGGACTATCAGGCCCTGTACCGGACTTTCGGTGCGGAGACTCTCGCGTCAGTGTTGGAGAGGAGGGTTCCCGGCTGGTTTTCCCCACGATCCTGGTCCTTCTGGCACCGGGTGCTTGATCTTGTCCCTCTGTCAGAAGCAGTACCGTCCCCACCCGTACGAGAGTTTTCATGAGAACGTTTCATGCCCATCTCGAAATCATGCCTGTAGCCCAGCAGAATATGTGGCCACGGCTTGCTGCGGTAAGCGGAGATTTTGTCCTGTACGGAGGAACCGGTCTGGCATTGCGGCTGGGTCACAGACAGTCGGTGGATTTCGACCTTTTTACCCATCGGGAGCTTGACGCGGAGAAGATTCTTGACGCCCTGCCGTTTCTTGGGGACGCAACGGTCCTGCAATCCGAAAAAAATACCTATACGTTTCAGGTCCCGGTGGCGGAGGATTTTGTGAAGATCAGTTTCTTTGGAACTGTTTCCTTCGGAAGGATTCAGGATCCGGAATGGACCCACGATCGGGTATTGCGTGTCGCATCCCCGAAAGACCTTCTTGCAACGAAGCTGAAAGTTGTGATGCAACGAATCGAGACGAAAGACTACCAGGACATCGCTGCCCTGGTAGATGCCGGGCATTCTCTCGCCGACGGGCTGGGAGCGACACAAGCGCTGTTCGGAAACACCTTTTCGCCGGTTGATTGTCTCCGGGCGCTGGAGTATTTCGAAGACCCATTGCTGAATGATTTGGGCCTGTCCGACAGAACGATTCTGAAAAATGCCGTCCAGGAGGTTGTTCTTCGTGGAGCTCCCGTTGGGAACACTGGAAAGTCGACGATGTTGTTCGATTGATACGATCGCGATGCGCTTTGCCCAATAGTTTCGCATGCCGCAAACATCCTGCCGATTTGTGCTACAGGTATTCGCGCCGCGGCTGCGTTTCAAATCCGCTCCAGGCGCGTACCCACTGGAACGCGCCGACACCCAACACCAAATAAAAACGGGAGCCGACCACGCCGACTCCCGTTTTCATCTCGGGCTGGGCGGATTTGAACCGCCGACCCCTTGTCCCCCAGACAAGTACGCTAA
>CAZCAE010000099.1:0-7939 GCA_964496635.1 uncultured Spirochaeta sp. | reverse complement strand
ATGCTTTTTCCCGTATTCCCGCAAGGGTTACGTCGCGGTTACGCCATATCCCGAATAGCGTTTCGGGATTCTTGTGACGGTCATGTGGTCGGCCATGGAGGATTTCTCCTGGTTCTGGTGGATCAACACGTATAGCCGGCGTGCTGGGTACCGAATGTCATCTATCAGATTTCCTACTGAGCATCCGGGCCGGCATCTCTCACAGTGGACCAGATGAACCCCCGCTCAGGTCAGGTGTTCTGTAATAATCCGTTGTATTGCGACCCACTAAGCGTACACGATACCAAGGCATTGAAGTTGTCAGCAGTCAGCTGAAGATCACGGGCAATATACTGCAACTTACTGGGTTTCATCACGCGATTGTGATCGTTGGGAATCTTCACCTTGCCAACCAACACGCCGTCTATCTGGATGTACCCTTTCCAGTGCTTCCCCGACTTGTTGATTCGATCCAACGGAGCCTTGTTCAATATGGCCCTGCGGATATCACTCTCCGAGAAATCGACTATTCCGGTCGGCATCGCTACTCCTTACAAACTGATCAAGGAATAGTTTCCAGCGAAGCACACGGGGAGAGAGTTCGGTCAAACCGCGCCGACTGACCTCCTGGTATAAGTCGATCACCTCGACTTGAAGTTCCGCAACCGCGTCAGAAACATCCGCAGCGATGGCGTACAGCTCCAATTGCGGCAATTCCACAACGACTTCCGCGTCAACTCTTCGCACTGAGAGCGATAGCGGCTTCCGTAGCCTCAACGCAGAATTCCCGAGAGAACGAATCGTCAGGATTTGTACCGCACCACGGCTGTTGGAATCATTGAACGTGAAATCACCATACTCGTTCGCCATCTCAGCGTCATAGACCCCGGGAGTGTACGGGACGGAGCTTTCCGCGGAATCGGTGATCAGGTTCGCATCTCTCGCCTGAGTTGAACCATACAGGTACGTGTCATTCTCCGCTTTGGGGTTCATGTCGCCATCCTTGGAATTGCGGTTGGTCGTTGACTAACACCTGTGGAAGACCATTCGGATCTCTACCAGACAGGCGGCGTAACACTCCTTCCCGAATAAAGGCGTGTGAACCATAGTCGCCGCTTTCGATGAGTGCTTGAACAAGACGATAAGGAACTTCGTCAGATGTTCCGAACAGCTCGTGCGGATTATATGGTTCATTCAACTGCAACTCTTCCCGGAAGTCGAGATAGAGTTCTCGTACGCATTCATATAAGTCATCATCAGGTTTTTCTATCGGTAACCCGAGGTCATCCTTCGCTTCTCTCCGATTGATCGTGTAATCGTGGCTTCCAGAATCCGCAGTAAGGAATGAGACCACCCGTTCAATCTGTTCCTCGTTTGTAACCTTTTGCGAAAGTAATCTACGAGCAAGCATTCGTATTTGAGACCGCGCCCGACAGGTCTCTCCAAGAACAAGCGGATGCACTTTTTCAGCGAGGGCGGTCAGAACCTGAGCAAGTTCCGGCCCGGGCTTCAGCCCCAAGTCTTGTCTGGCAAGATCGACATAACCGTTAATCGCCTCAACACTAACGGGTACGGTACCTCGTTGTGGATGTCCAGGTATAGGTGGATTCAACGGACCGTTGTGGCTGGGGTCAATCGGACTGAGTTGGGCCTGTTTTGTCATGACGATGCTGTCTGCGCCCAAACAGATAATTGTCCCCGCACTGTGCGCTTTGTACGGAACGATCACCTCCAGCTCGTCAGCAAACTGACGCAACAGATTGACAAGACTCCACGCCGCAATTGTATGACCGCCTCGGGTATAGAGAATCAAGGATAGTTTCTCGATGGATCTCTTACCGGTGAAACGATCCAGATGATCGACGAACAGGTCTAGAACTTCCGGGTGAATCTGCGTTGCGAGGCCGGGTCTATCACCGGTAACATATACAAGTGCCTTGCTACCACGTAGTGACTCAATACGCTTGATAAGCGATCGTCTTTGTTGGTACATCTGTCCACCTCGAAAAAAATAGCAACAAGGATGGTTTATATAAACTACGTCTGATAAGACAACTTCACAGGGGGTCCCACGGTCTCAACTTGGCGCGGTGAAAACGTAGTAGGCCCGTCCTTCCTTTATTGTCCGGCCTTACCAGCCCTACCCCTCTTTATATGTCTTCACGGTGATTCGTAAAATATCCCAACACCACCTCATGCAACAACACCGCGTCGGGATCATCACTTTCTAAGACGTGTTCCGAAAAGACTCGGAGGATCCCCGGACGGGCGGCCTGGTCGGTGCCTGCGGCACCTGCTCGGCTCAGGGTCGTACCGGAAGACGAAGTCTGAGGAACGATCCCGTCACCATGCATCCTCTCGGGTTCTTCCACCTGCCGAAACTCCACGCCCTCTTTCTCGCAACACCACTCCAAAATAAAGGTGAGATCACTCTCGCCAATGAGCACAATCTCCCGCACTCCCCGCTCCTTCTGGATGCGGCAGAACTCCCGGAGGCGCTCCTTGTAGCGCACCACGTGGCCGATGGTCCTGCGGAGATAGCGGTAGCTCCTTCGGCTGATCTGGTCGATCCCTTCGGGGGTAACCAGATAGTGGACGTTGTTGTGGTTAATACGCCGGGCCATGAGAAAGCCCTTATCCGACAGACGCTTGAGGATGGCGTTGGTGAGCCCCAGGGACATCCCCAGGCCGTGGGCGATGGAGCGCTGGGAGATGGACTTTTCCCCCTCCTCCGGCTCGCTCTGCACGTGGTGGACGTGGGCAAGGACGGCAAGCTCCCGCTCATTGGGGACGGTGGGCGAGTCGGTGTTGGTTTCTGTGGTGACGGGGTCGGTGGCGTAAAACATAGGTTTGGGGCCAGGAGCTATTCGGCGCGGTCGATTTCATCACGAAACGTCAGGAAGTCGGTGAGACGGGTCGTGGCGAGGTTGTACAGCAGCCGAGGATTAATTTCTTCATATTCGTGGACGATCAGATTCCTGAATCGGACGATACCGATGTAGGTTTGAGCGTCCCGAATCACGCCAAGCTTCTGAAGCCTGGTAAGCGCGTCGGCGGCGCTTGCGACGGGACCGGCACCTTCTATTGCGATGATCCGCTCCGCCACATCAATGGTGATCTCTGCACAGATCTGTATAGTCCGCTCGGTGGCAAGCCGCGCGACACGGGACGACTCAAATGCGCGGTAGTCCATGGTAGCCAGATATCGCTTGATTTCCTGTATGTGGTCATCCAGGAGGGCGAACTTGCGCTGGATCACCCCGTTGTATTTCATTGCCGTGCCTCGATCCGGTAGCGGTGCTGTTTTTCATAGTGAAAGAGCCGACTCTCGTATTGGCGACACGTGAAGGAGTAGAAATGCAGCCATTGCTCCTGATCACGGCAGAAGAGCAGGCGTCCTTTGAGCACCTCAAAGCGAAACACCGGTTCCGCCGTATTGAGGATGCCGATATCGCAACGCGCTCCCGGAGCAAGAGACTCTACAACCCTGTTTACCGCGGCGTAGATCGTGTCGAGGGGTTGGGTGGTATGGGTGGTAGACGTGGCGCCCGCCGCGTCGGCGTGGCCTGAGTCCAGGACGGCACGCTCGACATACAATGCGATATCCAGATCGCTGTGAGGGGGCACTACACCGGCCGCCGCCGAACCGTGAAGATAGGCAAACACCACCCGCGGCAGTTCCGTCTGGAGTGCGGATGCCAGACGATCAAGATCAAGCGGCACGGCTACTGTCATGGTGTCAATATAGTGTTTTGAGAGGGGCATGGTATGTAGATGATCGGGGCACAGCGGGGCTATTGGCAGGTCGGCTTGACGCTGTTGGTGCGCGGCCGCTGCCGGAAAGACCTGGAAGGATACCTGGTGGCGTTGTCGGCCGTAACACGATCAACGGGGAGCGAAGTAACCGCCGAGGGCGGCATGGCGTGCGCTCCAATCCTTGACAGGCTTGTGTTCAATTTGTGAACACTTTTTGTACTGTTGCTGAGTAGTATAGCGCAGTGATCAGACTTTGCAAGGGGAATGGAAGATTTATTGTATGTGTTTACGGGATTTTTGTATATGAGGCAGGCGGAGTGTTACTGAACCCGCCGCAGAGTTTGAGAAATCGTATTCCGGTTGCATGTCGCCTTGGCCGGGTCCCACTCAAACCGGTACTCCATGCAGCGATGCTCTCCTACGTTTCATCATAACACTTGTGTGAGAGAATAGTTCTATCGTTGATGCGCTCCCCTCCCCGATACAGGTGGCCTTTACCACTTTATTGGCGGGACGATAGAGAACGCTCGACGTTTTTATCGACGTCTACCGAATAGCTAACGATGGTATTCAGGTCTATTCTGGAGGATGCAGTCAGGATTTCGATGCCGGCTATTCGGCCGGACGAGGTGGTGTCTATGTTGATCCCTTCCGACAACTCGACCGCTCCGTCCGGTGTCTCATTACTCAGTTCTATGTATAACGCATCGACGACGTCGTCATAATGTACTTTCATAATCTCTTCCTCTTCTTCAACGGAAACGCGGTAATCAATGTTACTTCATCGTTTTCGATGATCTACACTACCGTGATCGGATACGCAAATCCAGGAACATTTCTAACGATTTCGTGCTTACCCGGAACATTCCCGGCCTCAGATATTATCGTTTCAACTACTCTCACATCTATGTTGTAAAGCTTGAGTCGCCGATTTGCGTGGCGTGAAACGAAAAATTGCATATCGCACAATAATATTATGTCGGTATTACGACAATACAACGAGAGGATTCGGTGGACGAGTCCCCCGGGGCGGGCGGGTCCCCTTCATCCAGACCGGCCCCAGTCTCATCCGGTTGCCCCTCACCCCCTCTTTCTCGCAACACCACTCCAGGATAAAGGTGAGATCGCTCTCGCCGATGTGACCAGGCCGGGACGCATGGCCGAGCAACATCGGCGTTAGCCGATGTGACCAGGCCGGGACGCATGGCCGAGCAACATCGGCGTTAGCCGATGTGACCAGGCCGGTAGTGGACGTTGTTGTGTTTAATGCGCCAGGCACGTCGTTGCGTTCCAGTAGGTACGCAACTTATTTAAGAAACCCCTTGTCCGACAGGCGCTTGAGGATTGCGTTGGTGAGCCCCTGGGACATGCCCAGGGTGTGGGCGATGGAGCGCTGGGAGATGGACTTTTCCGCCTCCTCCGGCTCGCTCTGCACGTCGTGTACGTGGGCGAGGACTTCCAGCTCGCGTTCGTCCGGGGTGGCGTCGGGCTGTGCGCGTTGCTTCTCACTGCCGGTTGTCTTGCTGTGAACGGCCCCCCCGAGGCGGGTGGTGCTTTCCACTGTCTTGTTCGGGCTGCAGAGAACCGGATGGTTCAATCTACCGAAAAGCCTATCGTCTTCCTCGGTACACAGCCGGATGGTTGGCGTCTTGGGGCCGGTTTCGTTCAGTGCCGCTGGCGGGAGGCACGCAATGGGTGATGCTATGGAACTGACGCCGGAATCACTGAACAGAATTGGCGAATATGTACGGGATCATCACCCGACAGTCCGCATCGCTTCGGCGACGGTGATCTTTCCCGCCCGGCGGGCAGGGATGATTGCCCCCACCAGGGCGGTGAGAACGCCGCTGATGACAGTGAACAGATAATGCCACACCGCAAAGTCTGCCCGGAACCGTTCTCCGAAGGGCACCGGCATCGCCTCGGGCATGCTGGATGCGATATCCACACCGGTATTCACCAGCCATAACGCCACCGGGGTTGTAATAATCAGAGCAATGACGGCGGCAACCACGGCCTGCCACACGCTTTCCATAGCAAACAGGGCAAGCAGTTGCCGGCGACGAATACCGATTGCCCGGATTGTGCCGATTTCACGGGTCCGTTCGTGAACGCTCATGGACATGGAATTCAGAATTCCGATAACGATCAGCAGGTACACCACGGCCATCATGACGGTAAAACTGTAGGTATCACCCTCCACGGCGGAAACGGCGGCCCGGGCGAAGTCCTGCCACGGTCGCACCTGCATGTCAGTTCCCGAAATTGCCATGCCGCCCCGGGAGTTGGAAATTTCGGACGGAGAGTCTCCGGCAGGCGGATGATCCGCCTCTGACACACCGGACCGGGTCGCCAACCCCGCGGCGGCCACCACCTCCGCTATCTCCCGAGTGGCCGTCGGTACGGACACGCCGTCGTGGAGGCGTATCACCAGATGGGTGGCCCCGCCGTCCAGATCCAGAAGTTCTGTGGCCGTCTCCATATCTATATATATTGTCTGGTTGTCCAGGAGGGGGTATCCGTACTCGAAGAGACCCACCACCCGCGCGTCGTAGAGGTTTTCCACGCCGTGGCGGTTCATGGCCCGCAGGAAGAGGGTGTCGCCGACAGAGATGCCCGCTTTCTCTGCCACCGGCCGGCCGATCCAGGCCCCCTGGGCAGTATCGAGAATCGTGTTGCGGAAGTTCTCCGAATCCGTTGCTGTACCATGAGTTGCGGAATCACCGGCCATCTGTCGGCTGGAAGTCATGGCGCTACCGGAAATTAGCCCGACTTCTGAAACACGATTGTGTATACCCGTAAGGTATTCCCCCAGGACGCCCACTTCCGCTTCGTGTTGGGGGTCTATACCCACCCCCTGCAGACGAAAACTCTCCCGGCCGGTAGAAACCTGTACCGAAAAGACCACCCGAGGCGCGGCACTCCTGACAGAAGGGACGTCCATCACGGCAGAACGAAGTTCAACATGATCTTCCAGCAGGAACTCCACAGGGAGGCGCGTACGCTGGTCATACCACCGGCCGCGGACAATCTGGATTTCGCCGGTCTGGAAGTCCCGGAGGGTGTCGTAAATGTAGCGGTGGTAGCCGCCGATCCAGCCCAGAGAGAGGACAAGCACCGACATGCCCACCGTCAGAGCGACGATGTTCAGGATGCTGCGACGGCGGTTGCGGAAGACGTTACGCCAGGCCAGGCGGGGCAGGGACATGCCGGTGCCCCTGGACACGGTCCGGCGGGTGCCGTCGTGAGGGCCCATCATGCCGCCCCCCGAATACTTTCAATAATGGTACGCCTGCGGGAAACCAGTCCGGCGTAGAGACTGCCCGAGACCGCCACCAGCGTACCGAAGAGCCCGTTCACCACCGAGGCAACCGGATCAAAACGGGTAGTGATCTCCCGACCCATACCGAAGGACTCCATTGCCTCGCCGAAGTCAATCCCATGCGACTGAAACCACAGCACCAGAGGAATCCCCACCCCCAGTCCCAGAACACTTCCTGCAACCCCGTAGACCACCCCCTCGGCAATGACCAGCCGGAAAATCCCCCGCCCCGTCATACCCACCGCCCGCATCATGCCGTACTCCTGCGCCTTCTCGAAGACATTCATGAGAATCGCGTTGGTGATCACCGTCGCCGCCACCAGCACAATCAGCAGATTTATGGCATACATGAAAATATCAAACATCTCCAGCAGCACCGCAGTCCCCCCGTGAATGTCCCGCCACGTCCGCACGGCTATGTGTTGGTGATTGTGTTTCTGGTTTTGGCCGCCTGCGGCGGCCGAACTGGCGTTCTGCAGAGCTTCCTCCCCGCCTCCCACAGCACCACCACCCGAATCGGCGGGGGCCTGGGGAGAGGCTTGCGCGGGGTTGGCAACGGGCCGGTCGGCAGCGGGGGGTCCGGCGGGACTATCAAGCCCAAACGCCTTGCGGAACCGCGCCGCCACCGGGTCGGCGAGTTCGTCGTCGGTAAGAACCGCCCGAATCTCGCGGGTCTGCCCCTCCAGATAGAGAAGCTCTTCGGCGTCGGTGTGGGTAATCAGAAATGAGGAGTAGTCAAACTCACCGGAGTCGCTGCGGAAGAGCCCCGCTACCCGATAGTCCAGGTAATAGGGCGCGCCGGTGGAATCCTCCACCAGGACCATAGCGACGTCCCCCACCGACAGGTCCAGCATATTTGCCGTCTGGGTAGAGACGAGTATC
>CAZCAE010000098.1:0-7949 GCA_964496635.1 uncultured Spirochaeta sp. | reverse complement strand
CACTTGGACTGCAGTTGCACGTAGCTTTGGGAAAAGAGAAATCGATCACATAACTTTTGGGATCGGTCGGAGATCGGCAATCGCGTTCCGGTACTGGAGTCAGGTCTGATATAGCGGACCATACCCGAAAAGCCCCGGAGCAGCCGATGAGGTGGCATACGTGCAACGAGAAATATATCCACGAGGGAGAATACGTCGCGGCCTTTCGTATGGAACACGTGGATGCGTAGCGAATCCACCCGATTCGGGTAACTCTTTCCACTTTTACGTTACAACGCAATAGACAGCCGGATGGTTCGATCTTCAGAAAACCTGTGTATAATGGACGTCAGGACCTCATATGTATGAAAAACTGAAGAGCGCTGTTGCAGCCCACGCGCGTAAGCACCGCCTGGTATTCTGGTACGATGACGCGGGTACCCACACCGATGATGTGGGTGAGATTGATTGTCCTGCAGAGGTGATACGGATTGAGAACAACGAGTTCTGGATCAAGTATCACGTTCTGGCGGAACGCCCGGATGCGCATTTTCTCCTCTATGCGCCCTATCCCCGGCCTGCTGACAGCGAGAACTGGCTGCTGGACCTGCTTTTGCCGGGGTTTGTCTTCAGCACCGACCTGTCGGAGACCTACCGGACCGAGCTGGGTCTGCCGGTGGAGTTTCGGGGGTTTGTGGCCACCCACAGCGATTTTTTTGGAAACGAACGGGAGCGCTTTGCGCCGCTGCGGGAGGTGATTGACCCGAAGGTGGAGACGGAGCACTCCATTGCGCTCAAGATGATGGGAATCCTGACGGCTGCATCTGCCGAGGAACGCAGGCTACCGCAACCCTTTGGACGGGTGCTGTTGGCACTGGTCCAGGAAGGGTTTGGCGGCGGCACTGAGCGATGGGACGCAATCGGGAAGTACGGCCTGGCCGGCCATTTCAGGGATGAGCTGGGGCGATTCATACCGGCTCCCGCGAGTGATATTGAACCTCACGGCGCCGCTATTGCGCTTTTTAAAGAGGTGTGGGAACTGGAACAGGGTGGCGAGGTCACTGCAACGCGGCGGAACGCCCGGGTGCTTATCCACGAGTGGAGGGACCAGTACGGGAATACCGCTGAATACCACAGTATTGTCCGGGCGGTGGAGACGGCGTTGAACGTGCGGGACGCCGTAACGGACGTTGCGACGGACCAGCTTGCCACGCAATACCTCTTTCCGGTGATAGACGAGGAGATTGCCACCCGTCTGGTGGGCGATGTGCTCTCCGAATCCGCCGATTGGGACCGCGCTCGTCGTATCGCATCCAACAGAAGTACGTCCTACTGGGTGCGAACCGAAGGCGACACCGTGCGGGGTATGTACCGGGTGATTATCGGCTTTGTGGATTTCCGGCGCGCTCTGGAAACCACCGACCTGTCGTCTCTGACCGACAATGGAATTGCCGGGGCGATAGTTGAACGGTATGTAAAGGACTTTTCACGGATTGACAGGCTCTTTCGATCCACCCTGGCGGCCTGGGCCGAGGCGGGCAGTCCCGGCTCTCTTGCGCCGGTCATTGAACGGCTGGAAGGGCGGTACACCCATACGTGGCTGCAGCGCCTTTCGGAAGTGTGGGACGCCCGGCGCCGTGCCGCAGGGTGGGATGTACTTGCGTCGGTACCCAGGCAGCGCTCCTTTTTCAACAGTGCGGTTGCCCCGTATCTGCAACGGGGCGACAAGGTGGTGGTTATCATCTCCGATGCTCTGCGCTACGAGGCGGGGGTGGAGCTTGCAGAGGCGTTGGGGACTATCAACCGTGTATCCGTTGCCTGTGACTATATGGCGGCGACTACGCCTACGGTCACGGCGGTGGGAATGAACGCATTGCTCCCCCATGATACGTTGCGGATGGTGCGCGGCGGCGCTGTGCAGGTGGACGGGGCGGTCATCAGCGGTATTCCCGGCCGCTCGGAGTACCTTGCCCGACGGGTGAACGAGTTGTTTCCGGGCAGGCGCGCCGGTGCGTTCCGGGCGCGGGATATAGCCGAGCTGTCTGCCCCGGCGGCGCGGGAGCAGCTCAACGGTATGGACCTGGTCTATCTCTACTCCAACGGTATAGACGCTGCCGCGGACAACGCAAAGACGGAGACGGAGCTGCCCGTTGCGGTGGGCGCGGAGATCCGGCGCCTTACCGCCCTGGTGAAAAAGGTGGTGAATCAGCTCAACAGGACGCACATTGTCATAACCGCGGACCACGGATTTCTCTACCAGCACAGTGAACCCGACGCCACGCAGCTTATTGCCGCGGAAAACCCCGAGGATGGAAGCAGAGAGCGGCGGTATATCATCGGTGGAGACACCCCGGTGGACCATTTCACCACCGTCGTGGATTCAGATCACGGAATTGATGCGGATGTACCGATTCACTTTGCCGAGGGAATGTACCGCATCCGGAAACAGGGCAGCGGTATCCGGTATGTCCATGGTGGTGTGTCCCTGCAGGAGCTCATTGTCCCGTTGATTCGCATCCGGGCCGGACGCAGCGACGACGTACACGATGTGGGTGTGTCCATCATGAAGTCTGCATCGCCGGTGATCACCACGCCGGACTACACTGTCAACTTTTTTCAGGACGAGGCGGTCTCGGACAAGCGGCGACCGGTGACATTGCGGGGGTTTTTTCGCGCCTCCGATGGCACGGTTCTGAGCGACACTGCGGAGATCACTTTTGACTCTCCCGACGAAAATGCCCAGAACCGTGGACGTACTGCAACATTTGTATTTGCCCCGGGAGCAGTGGCGTACAATAACCAGAAGATCGTACTGGTCCTCCAGAAGATTGTTGGGGGGGCACCGATACCGTATACGGAAGAAACGTTTCACTATCGAACCTTTGGAGAGCGGGATTTCTAGATGAGTACGTCAGAACTTGATACAAAAGCGATCCAGGCATTTCCCGGATTTATCGTACGGAAGGACCTGTCCAAACTGGTCAAAGGCAACGCCCTGGTGCCGACCTACGTTCTGGAATACCTTCTGGGACAATACTGCGCCACCGACGACGAGGCGGTTATCGAAACGGGGGTGGAGCGGGTTCAACAGATTCTCCACGACCACTACGTGATCCGAAACCAGGCGACATTGGTGCGCTCCCAGATAAAGGAAAAGGGCAGCCACCGGGTGATAGACCGGATAACCGTGGATCTCAACGACAAGATAGATCAGTACGAGGCAACCTTCATGAACCTCGGTCTGAAAGGGGTGCCCATTGACGACGACTATGTCCGGAAGCACCCCAAGTTACTGGTTGGCGGGGTGTGGTCGATAGTGGATGTGGAATACCAGCATCACGAGGATTCCCGGGTGGGACCGTGGTCGGTGGAATCCCTGAAGCCGATTCAGGTATCCAGCTTTGATTTTGACACGTATCTCCAGGGACGTCAGGAGTTTTCTGTAACGGGGTGGATCGATCTTCTGGTCCAGAGCATGGGGTACGACCCGGCGTTTTTTGGTGACCGGGAAAAGATGCTTCTGCTCTCCCGGCTCATTCCGTACTGCGAAAACAACTACAACCTCATAGAACTGGGTCCCAAGGGAACGGGGAAATCCCACATCTTTTCCGAGTTTTCACCCCACGGAATCCTGATTTCCGGCGGTGAGGTGACCCTGGCCAAGCTCTTTGTGAACAACAGCAACGGCAAGCTGGGTCTGGTAGGTTACTGGGACACCATTGCCTTTGACGAGTTTGCCGGACAGGCCAAGCGAAGTGACAAAAGCCTGGTGGACGTGATGAAAAACTACCTGGCCAACAAGAGTTTTTCCCGGGGAATGGATACCCAGAGCGCCGCGGCATCCTTTGCGTTTGTGGGTAACACCAGGCGTTCTGTCCCGTTCATGCTCAAGCACACAGACCTCTTTGAGGAACTTCCTGCGGCGTATCACGATTCTGCTTTTATTGATCGGCTGCATTTCTATCTTCCGGGATGGGAGGTGTCGGTTCTCCGGAACGAGCTGCTCACCGATGGCTACGGATTTATCGTCGATTACTTTGCGGAGATGCTGAAGCATCTGCGTACCGCCGATTACGCCGAGGACTATCGTCGGTACTTTGAACTTGATCGTGGCCTGTCGGCCCGGGATCGGACCGCCATCGAAAAGACGACCAGCGGCCTGCTGAAGATTCTCTTTCCGGGGCACGATGCGACGAAAACGGACGTTGAGGCGATACTGCGATTTGCGGTTGAGGGGCGCAAGCGTGTCTACAACCAGCTTATCCGCATCGACGAGACCTTTGAGCGTCGCCGATTTGTCTATACCGACAGTGACACCGGTGAGCTGCGCACCGTATCAACGCTGGAAGAGCGGACCTACCCCCAATTGACGAGACGGGAAGCGGACGGTGATCATGAAACCGATGGCGGTGACCGTTCCGCCGCTTCACCCTCGCGGATGGAGCAGACTCCGGCGGTTGCGGCGCCTGAAGGCGATAGTGCGGGACGTGGCGAGGGTGACCCGGTCGACGCAACGGAGGCGATCACGCCGGGCAGTCAGCGTGTTGTGACCGAAAACGAGCCGGGAATCTCCTACTACGGTTTGTTTGCAGACTGCCTGCGCGGTGCACGAGAGATCATCCTCGTCGATCCGTATATTCGGAACTTTCACCAGGTGAAAAACCTGTTCGAGTTTCTCGAGATGGTGATGCAGCTCCAGGAAGTAGGGGATGAGGTTGCAGTGACCCTTCAGACGGCCGGCAATGAGTACGAAACCGACCAGTCCAATCTGCTGGAGCAGGTGCGTGACTCCTTTGCGGGAACCTCTGTCAATTTTACGTATACCATCAGCGATGAAAAATCACTTCACGCCCGTTACATCACTACTGACACCGGGTGGAAAATAACCCTCGATCGCGGTCTGGATATCTTTCAGCCATTCAACAGAAAAGACGCTTTCAACCTGCAGAACACGGTCCAGGAAGCGCGGCGATGCCGGGCCTTTGAGGTGACGTATCTGAGAAACGGGAAATAGAGATGGAGGCGCGAGTCGTATGGAATGCAATGAGACAGAGTCCCCTTCCAGTCGGGAACAGAAGTTTCTGGAATACCTTGCCATACAGCTTCGAGAATCGCCGGACCCTGAAAAAAAGTTCTTCCGTGGCTTTGTGGCTGGAACTTTAGGGGTCAAATTGACGGACCCAGTGGTGGATGAAGCGTTGAGAGCTATTGAAAGACTTGCGCCGACTGAAGCTGAAGAGGTTGAAAGTGTGACAATGTCTTGCGGCCAAGAGGAACCTATGTAGTTCTTCTGTATAACAAGAACCATATAGGTTCTTGTTGCGCCAAATCTACCATGGGAAAAATGCGGCTCATTCGATACGATGTTCACTGGGTGCACCGTGTGCCCCCCGAAGTTGCCCCGGAAGTCACCCCTGGAGTCGTCCCGGCGATCCGGGTGGCCCTTTCCACTTCCTCGGAAGAACGCGATAGAGAACCGGGCTGGTCGGAAACTTGCAGATTCCTGCTCGCTGAAGGTGCGGACCTACCGGACCGCACCGACACCCATGCATCCACGGATGGCTCAAAATCACCCTGATGGTGTATAATAGTTGTGTATGAAACGTACACAAGTCTTGTTGACGGAAGAACAACAGAGGGAGATCAAGCGGATTGCCGCCGCAGAATCGATTTCGGCGGGTGCGGTAATACGCCGACTGATAGACCGCGGATTATCAGACGACTCGCGCACGGCCATGAGAATTGCAGCCGAGAAGATGGTCTCGTACTACAGTGAGGAAGAGGACCCCTCGTTTCGCGAGGTTGATCCGTGGAAACCGGAGGAGATCGACGATGATTCGCGGTGAAATCTGGCGGGTAGATCTTGATCCGACGGTTGGCGCTGAAATTCGTAAGACTCGTCCGGCAGTTATACTGAATGACGATGCTATGGGCGCACTTCCCCTGAGAATTATGGCACCGGTGACGCGATGGAAACCCGAGTATGTCGACGTGCCCTGGATGGTGGAGATAGCGGACGAAAGCGGCCTTCCCAAATGTTCTGCCGTTGACTTGTTTCAGGTCCGATCGATGTCTACACGACGCTTTGTCGAAAAGGTTGGCAAAGTCGACGAATTAACGATGGAGAACATTGAACGGCATCTCTGCCGCGTATTCGGGGTAGAGGCGATACCTGAAGGAGAACGATAACAGTGCCAAACACCCCACGGTGCAGTGAATAGGGAGGAGTTACCCCCGCGATCCGGGTAGCCCTTTCCACTTCCACGTTGCAAAACGATAGAGAACCGGAAGGTTCAATCTTTGATTCCGGAATGACGTTAAAACGTTTTGGTGCTATAATGTCACCATGGACACGAAGCCAAAGCGATCTACCGTATACCTCGATCCGGATATACACACTGCCCTGCGTCTGAAAGCGGCTCAGACACATTCCACGATTTCCCATTTGATTAACGATGCGGCCCGGCGCCTTCTGGAGGAGGATCGGGAAGATCTGAGCGCGTTTGCCGAGCGCGTGGCGGAACCTGCCGTCTCCTACGAGGCGTTTCTGGAGCAGTTGAAGGCGGATGGAAAAATTTAACCTGACGGTCAAGGCGTCGGTTTCCCGGGATCTCCGCCACATACTCCGGCGGATGGAATCGTTGAGAGATGATCCTCGTCCGCCGGGATGCGAGAAGCTGTCGGGGCAGGAACGGTACCGCATCAGGGTCGGGTGGTATCGCATTCTGTACGAGGTTTCTGATACGGATGTCACTGTCGTGGTCGTCAAGGTGGGACACCGTAAAGATGTCTGCCGATAATCGTGTCGGGTGGCCCTTTCCGCTTTTCCGGAACAGATCAACAGAGAACCGGGCTGGATTTGTACGGAAATTAGCCGTATCGTGGTATAATCCGATAGAGGAGTGAGGAAGAAATGTCGACGACACGACTGGATATCAGATTGGATGAATCGGTGAAACTGCGGGCCGAGAAAGCGGCTGCATTACTGGGCCTGAATAGTCTGACCGATTTCGTGATACAGGCGATGAGCGAACGAGCAAATGAAGTGCTGAAGGAATACGGCAAGACCGTTCTGCAGGATGAGGTATTTGACCAATTCATGGAAGCGTGTGAAAAGGCGTCGGAACCGAACGCGGCGTTGCGTGATGCAGTTTCCTATACGAGGGAGCAAGGGTATCGGTGACCTGGACACGCACGTTTGAGGAACTTGATACCGGAGTTCACGACCGGGATTCTTTTGATTGTGGGGAAGCACCGCTCAACGAGTTCATTAAAACGAAGGCGGCGCGACACATGAAAGTCGGGGTGAGTCGCACCATGGTTCTGCCCAGGGCGGACCGTTTGCGGAACGGAAAATGTGGTAGTGCGGCGTTTTATACGATCGCCGCAAGCTCCGTGGAACGGGAAAATCTGCCGGAAGCATTGGCAAAACGCCTGCCACGTTATCCCGTACCGGTGTTTCTGATAGCCCAGTTGGCGGTCCACCGCGAGGCTCACGGGCACGGACTTGGAAAAGTAACCCTGGTACGGGCGCTTGACCACCTGTGGAACGTGAATGGTCACCTCCGCGCGTACGCGGTAGTGGTTGACTGTCTCACCGAGTCTGCCCGGCCGTTTTACGCCAGATACGGGTTTCAGGATATGGGTATTCACAACGGGCATCTGCGGATGTTTATCCCGATGAAGCAGTTGGCGGACCTCGGAGTATGAATCGCAAATTCCTGATATAGCCTTGACAGGAGCTCGACACATGGATAAATGCATGGCCTATCGGTGGTTACCCCATTCAGTGATGCCATTCGCTCGTTCAAAAAAACCATATTGACCTGCTGTATCTTACAGGATACAATTTGTGAGTGATGGAAATCCGCCAGACTGAGACATACCGAAGGTGGTTCGCAAGTTTGCGTGACAGGGCTGCAAAAGCGCGGATCGATGTCAGAATCCGACGATTGTCGCTGGGGAATCCT
>CAZCAE010000097.1:0-8212 GCA_964496635.1 uncultured Spirochaeta sp. | reverse complement strand
TCAGGAAGGTGCCCAACTTCCCCAAACCTGGCATCTTGTTTTACGACCTTACCAGTCTTCTGGCGACCCCGGCGGCGTTTGCCCATACCGTGGACCGGATGGAACAGTTCTATGCGGCGGAAAAGCTGGACGCCGTGGCTGCCATCGAAGCACGTGGATTTCTGCTGGCTGCTCCCTTTGCGCTGAGACAGGGGCTGCCGCTGGTGCTTCTGCGCAAAAAAGGAAAGCTTCCGGGCGAGGTGATAAGCCGGGAGTTTGAGCTGGAGTACGGCACCGACCGTATAGAAGTTCACAAGGATGACGTGCCCCAGGGCGGTAGAATTCTGGTAGTGGACGACCTGATTGCCACCGGAGGTACCGTCGAGGCGGCGTGTGAGCTCATAGAAGAAGCCGGAGCTACGGTAGCCGGTATTTTTGCCGTAGTAGCCCTGCCGTTTCTCAATTTTTCGGAGAAATTGAAGGGTCGCACCGTCCGGTATCTCCAGGAATACGCTACGGAGTAGGCCGGCCTGAGACGGAGCGGATACTTGACAGATCCGCCTCTCGACGGTATATTGCCCCCGTTCCAACGATTCCCGGTAGTGTAATGGTAGCACCACAGATTCTGGATCTGTTTGTGGGGGTTCAAGTCCTCCCCGGGAAGTCTCCGGCCCCTTCGTCTAGTGGCCCAGGACGTGAGATTCTCATTCTCAAAACAGGGGTTCGATTCCCCTAGGGGCTATCCAAGCCGGTGGGTTTTACGACTCACCGGCTTTTTTATTGTTTTTAATATTGAACCATCCGGTTGTGTGGTGTGTTTTTCCCCGCCCCATGGCACCACCCGGATCGGCGGGGCGGCGGGGCTGAGGAGCGGAGAAGCGGAGGCAGCCACGGGCTGTCCCGGCAGTTGTAACTCCATTGCAGAGAGCGTAACATTATTTTTAATGGAACAAGCCTCCATATTAGTTGTCCTCAACCCCGCTACGGGAAGTCTCAATGACACCAAAGAACTTACGGCACTTGTGAGCCGTTGTCTCGAAAAAACCGAACGAAGGCTTGTCCTTTATGAGACAAAAAAGAATGAGGAGCCGGCTGAGGTTGTCCGGCAGATGTGTGAAAGAGGGGTCGAGCTTGTCATCGTTGCCGGGGGTGACGGCACGGTGGGCAGTGTTGTCAACGGGATGGTGGGGATGCCGGTGCCGTTGGGCATTATCCCGGTTGGTACCGGCAATCTTCTTGCACGAACCCTGGGGATTCCTCTTGAACCGAAAGCAGCTCTGGCGTTGGCACTCTCTGTGGTATCGGATGCAGGGGTGTTCGATACAGGCGAAAATGTTGGTGAGAAGACCTCTCTTGACGTCCTGAAGATAGCGAACCGGTACTGCATTCTCAACGTCAGTATTGGTGTCAGTGCGAACTCCATACGAGATACATCACGGCAGGACAAGCAACGGTTTCGTATGATGGCCTATGCTGTCCGGGTGGCGGGGCATCTTCTGGGGTTTCGGGTGTATAACGTCAATCTGACCGTGGATGGCCGTCGGCACTCCGCAAAAGCGACCGAGGTCCTGGTCTCAAATGGCGAACTGTTAGACGGTCTGTCGACATTTTTCGGGTCGGTGAAATCCTTACAGGACGGTCGGCTGGAAGCGTATGTAGTTGAGGGTCGGTCTCTCATTGACTACATCGTTGTGGTATTGCGAAAACTGACTGGTACGGACAGGACGGATCGCCACTACGAGCATCTGGCGATAACTTCAGAAATTACCGTAGCGTCGGGGAGACATGAGATACCCGTCCAGGGTGACGGCGAAGTCATCGGTCTGACACCGGTGACGATCACGGTTGTTCCCCGGGGGGTACAAATTGTTGTGCCTGCGACGGAACAGACCTCCGGCGCCTGAGCTGTCGGACAAAGAAGGTCTGACCGCGGTACTCCTTCTGCAGGAGAGAGCCGGATGCGAGCAGGTTTTCGATAACCGACCAGGTGTGGCCTCCCGCGGCCAGAAGACGCTCCATGTCGTCCCGGCGTACCGGATGAACAGCAGTAATTGAGAGAATGCTGTTTTCGATGTTACTGTCGGCGACGAAATCGCCCTCTTCGTGGCTCACATTGAGCTCGGTGGGGATGCCGGCAGCGGTGAAAGCGGCATAGATTTCCAGTACGGTAGCCTCGTCGGGAGGAGCTACCCAGGATTCCGCAGGAGGCCGTGTTGGTACCGAGAGGTACGCCACCGTCGGCACAAGTTCGGAAACAATACGGATCAGCCCGGAAACCTCCTGGTCAGAAGTATTCAGGTCATCCACCAGCATCGTCTCTGTCGCAAAAAAGCCGCTGTAGCCTCGGCGGAACGATCTGATACCGTCAAGAACGGTTTCGAAGGACAGCGACCGGACGGACCGATCGATCTTTCGCCACGTCTCCTCGGTGGCGGCGTCAATTTTCACTGAAACCCACTCTGCCTGTCCAACCGCCAGGGCAACGTCCGGATGAAAGAGCAGGCTGCCGTTGGTAATGACCGCCCGGGGAATGTTGCTTTCTTCGCCGATGCGTTGTAGAAGCAGACCCAGATTGCGGTCGAGGGTCGGTTCACCGTCGGGGACCAACGTAACGTAGTCTATACCTTTCCGGCCGTCGACGCTTTCGTTGAGTACCCGGAGTACTTCAGCGCTTACTGCAAGGGTGTCGTAAAACTCCCGGGGATCAGTCGTGACCCTCTGTGGAGCCCCCAGCTGACAGTAGACGCATGCGTAACTGCAGAACTTTGGCGGAATATTGTTGATGCCCAGACTGCGGCCAAGCCTGCGAGAGGGTACCGGACCAAAAGTATATGTCATAACACTATTATTGTAGTATATCGGGGCATATATGTGCGTGGGAGAACAGGCATCACCATGTGCAATGGGTAGTACGATTTCAGCAGTGTCCTGCTCCCGACTGCCCGCTTGCGCCGGACTACCCGCCGCCGCTACTATGACCACATGAGCGGTCGCGGAAACGAGCACCCCTTTGACATCTACTATCGCCGGGGCTGGGTATATCTGGTGGTTCATCCTTTTGCGTCCGTAACAGAGGATTCCCCTGCCGCTCATACCGGCGCAGCTGTGCCCTCCATCTATCCCGAAGACATTGAAAACCGCTTGCGCCTTCTGGGTATGCCAAAGGTGCGGGCGTCCCAGTTGCGGCAGCACATTGACGAAGCAACGGGCACGCCCGTCAGACTGGTGCAGTGGCCCGAAGGCGAACGACTGGCGTCCACCTTCACTGTAGACATTGTCGAGGACGAAATGAGCGCCACCGTCACGGTAACGGCGCCTCAGCGGGGTGCCGCCCCGCCGGAGTCCGCCGACATAGAAAAGGCACTGCATGACGCCGGCGTCACCTTCGGCATCGATGACGTCGCGCTGACAGACCTTGTGAAAAACAGGCGCTACGATACGCCCGTTGCCGTCGCTACCGGACGGCAGCCCGTATTCGGGACCGCCCGGAAGATTGAGTACCGCTTCAAACAGGATCGGGGTAAGCCGTACCTCCACATGGCCTTTGACCGGATAAACCTGAAAGAACTTAACTTCATTGACAACAAAAAAGACGGTGACCTTCTGGCGGTCCTCCTGCCGCCGGTAAAACCGGTGGACGGCAGCACCGTTACCGGTACCCGGATACCCGCCAGTCGGGACGACGCGGTGGTGACCATACCCGCGGGAGACAACACCCGCTTCAACGCCGACCGGAGCGAGCTCTACGCAGCCTGTGACGGCAACGCATGTTTTCGGGACGGGCTGGTCATCGTGGAGCCGATTATTGAGGTAGAGAACGTCAACTACGAGACGGGAAATATCCACTTCGACGGTTCGGTGGTTATTAACGGCAGCGTGGCCGACGGTTTTGTGGTTGAAGCCGGCGGCACCATCCAGGTGGCAAAAAGCGTAGGCCGGGCGCAGCTGAAGGCACAGGAAAATATCCTTCTACAGAGCGGAATGAACGGCAACGGCGACGGCATTCTGGAATGCGGAGGCAACCTCTTTGCCCGCTATCTTGAAAGCTGTACCGTACGCTGCAAAGGGAACCTCTTTGTGGAAGAGGCGATCATGCACTCCACCGTTACCGTCTGGAACCACTGCATCCTCAACGGTCGCCGGGCCGAGTGCATCGGCGGCGAGTACATCGTCGGAGGCAGTCTCTGGTGCCGTAAGCTGGGCAACCAGTACGATGCCCGGACCCTGGTTGCCATCGGGGTGCCCCCGGAACTTTTTGAAGAGTACCGAACCGCCAGGAAAGAGCTGGATGCCCAGGAAGACCAGCTTGAAACGCTGGAAGAAAAACTTAACCGCATAGAAAACGCCATTTCCGACGGAAAGACCGACGAAAAATACCTGGCCGCCCGGGAACAGCTGCGCCTGGATATGGCAACTGCAACGGCCCGGGCGGGAGTGCTCCGCCGACGCGTTCCGGCGCTCCGGGACCGCCTGGACCCCGCCACCGCCAGCTTCGTCGTCGCCGAGGATACCCTTTTCAACGGCGTCATCGTCACCTTCGGTAAACAGGAATACCGCCCCGCCCAGTCGGGCACCCGGAAGACGGTCCTTCGCATGGCCCATGGCGAAATCCACGCCGACGGCTTCAACCGGCAGGACCCGCCGACCCTGGAGTTTGTCCTGCCGGTGTGAGTCCCGAACCGCCTGGGCCCCTTCTGTCACTGCCGTTTTATCTTGTCTTTTTTCTGCTTCGCGAACTTGCGTTCTGCCGAGCTATGTTCACTGCCCTGAGGGCCGGACCGGATCGGTGGGAGCGCCGGGACCGGTGTCGGAGTCCGCGCTGTTCTCGCCGCGGCAGTCCGCCAGGCTTGTCGTGCAACCGACGCGTCGGAGTCGGGTTGGCTCCCGAGAACTTTCTGATACTCAAAGGGGTTGAAAAGGGGAATCCCGTAGCCCTCGAAGTCTCTGGTATTTCGTGTGGCAAGAATCATGCCGTGTTCCCATGCACATGCGGCGATCAACGCGTCTGCCTGATGTACCGTCTTACCCTGTTTTTCCTGCATCGCCCTGCGTTCACCGCTCCGCCGGGCGGCGGCTTCCGTGACGGGCAGTACCGTTCCCACGTCTGCAAGCATTTGACGCAGCCACGCTTCTTTTGCGGAGGCCTGACGTCGGCGAAGACCGAATATCAGTTCATCCAGAGTGATCACGGATATCAGAACCTGATCACGTTGTTGAAACCAATCGGTTACGACAGGATCGGGCTCTTTTCGCATCACCTCACTGATGATGTTGGTGTCGATAAGATACCTCATTCCCAGTCGTTCCCAAACTGGTCACGACTATCCGGACGTTCGGCCACCATAAGATCCGGTTCATCTCGGCGAATTGCGTCCAGCTCCCGTATCCAGTCTGAGACGGTTCGCTCCGAAGACTGTTCTTCACTGCGCAAAAACCGTTCGTACGAGATGACGACACTGACCGGTTTTCCCCGCAAGAAGACAACCTGCGGTGTTGTTTCAGCGCCAGAAATAACCTCGGAGAAATGTCGCTTTGCATCAGTCGCGTTCCACGTCTTCATGGTTGCCTCTATTGATCAAATATATATGCAAAGTGATCATATTGAAAGATCAGACGGAGAAATGACCTGGAACGGTGTTTGATCTGCCACAGCCAGGATGTGACGATCGCCGGAAATGAGCAGTTCTGCCCGGGAAGCCGCGGCCAGATTGAGGAAAATCTGATCGTCAGAGTCTTCGCACAGAGGTGGTGTGTCCGGAATGTCGCCGGTGTACCACTCGGCGAAGGGGAGGTACTCTGCAAGCAGCTCGTTTCGGCCGGTAGGATCAAGGCGAAACTTGGGATACGCCAGGACGCGAAGGAGCTCTTTTACCGTTCCGGGGCGGACAACGGGTACAAGACTTCCGGACGCCCACTCTGTACGCAGCCACGAAAGAGAACCGCTTTTGAAAAGCAGCGCCGAAAGAACCACGTTTGTATCGAAAACGGCGCGCTTCACGACAGTCTCTATGAGGTGGTTCGAGTCGAGCGTTCCCAGGAGACGGCATCTTCGACGTCATCCCCGGTAATGCCGTAGTTTCTGAGCTGTTCCCGAACTTCATCGGCCCGGCTTTTTCGCAGGGGCGTGAGAATGATCTTTCCCTGCTCATCGGAGACGTCAAAGTATTCAACACCGGGATATCTGTCGGCGATATCTTTGGGAATGGTAAGCTGATTACGTACGGTGAGTTTTGCAAGCATATCTTTAAATAAGATAATACGAATATGTGAAGTGGTCAATTTCGGGTTACTGCAAATCGGGAAAGCGCTCCCGGAGGGCTTTGCGGAAGGCCGGGGGGTTGATGCCCAGGAGGCGGGCGGCCTCCGCTTTGTTGCCGCCGGCGTGCTCCAGCGCCTGGGCGTACCATGCCCGTTCGGTCTCGTCCAGGATGCCCAACAGGTCCACCGGAAAGTCCTGTGACCAGTGGGGGGCCGCCGCCGGGGAGGATGGGTGACCGGTGGCCGGCTGCCGGGGGCGGTCTGACGGAAAGGGCGATGCGGCGGTTGCGTCAGCGGCCGGCCCGGCGGGGGCCCCTGTACCTGCGGCAGGAGTGCCGGAGGCGACAGGGGCGTCGGCGGCGGACCCGGCGGGGGCCCCGTTACCTGCGGCGGCAGGAGTGCCGGCGGCGGCTCCGTCGGTAATTGCCAGAATCTCCCGGATGGCCGCGGCGTCGAGGGTGTCTGTGTCGGCGTAGGTGCACAGCTGCAGTACTGTGTTCTGCAGCTGACGGACGTTTCGGGGCCAGTGGTAGCGGCCGATCTCGGCAAGGGCTTCGGGAGAGAAGGTGAAGGTTGTGCCGTGGTCGTGGTTCCAGCGGTCGAGAAAGGTCTGCGCCAGCAGTTGGGCGTCGCCGGGGCGGTCACGCAACGGTGGCAGGTATACAGGAAGTTGTTGCAATCGCTCGTAGAGGTCGGCCCGGAAGGTGCCGTCGGCGACCATGGCGGAAAGATCGCGGTTGGTGGCGGTGATGATGCGGACGTCCACGTGCAGGGGGGTGTCCTGCCCCAGGGGGGTGATTTCGCCCTGGTCTATTGCCCTTAGGAGGGTTGCCTGCACCGCCGGGGGAAGTTCGCCGACTTCATCAAGAAAGAGGGTGCCCCCGTGGGCGCTGCGGAAGGCACCGGGGCGGTCGGCGTCGGCGCCGGTGAAGGCGCCTTTCCTGTGGCCAAAGAGGGTGCTTTCTACCAGGGCCTGGGAGAGACCGGCGGAGTTGACCGGGATGAATGGTTTGTTTTTGCGGGGGCTGCGGTCGTGAATGTGCCGGGCAAAGAGTTCTTTTCCCGTGCCGGTCTCGCCGCTGATGCAGACAACGGCGTCGTCCTGGCGGGCGGCGCGGTTGGTGCGCTCCATGAGCTGCACTATGGGGGCGGAGCGGCCCACGATGTCGGGACTCATAATGGTCCAGTCGTCGCCCCGGGTGAACGGCTCGTCCGCAACGGCGGAACCGGATGGTTCTTCAGAAGATCGTAATCGGATTTCCACGGGGAAGCGGGTGGGGTCGAGGCGGACTTCGCGGCATCGGTACTGTCCTCCGCCGAAGCGGGGCGGGACGCCCTGAAGGAGGGTCGCTGCAAGGCCGCCGGACTGGACCATGAGGAACCAGACGGTCTGCATCTGCGGGGTGCCGGGGTCCAGGAGGACGTAGTTGCGGGTGGCGGTGAAGGGCAGTGTGGCGGCGACGCGGGTCAGGGATTCGGTGAGGTTCCGGTAGATTTCTTCGTAGTCGACGACGCTATGGAGTTCGATATCCACGAAGGAGAAGGTGGGGTCCGGGGACGGGGACGACCGAATTGAGTCGGCACGGCCGTCGGCGACGGCTGGGCTTCGTCGGGCGGCGTCGCGGATGATGCCGGCCCGCTCGGCGTACTCGCCTCTGGTGATGAACAGGACGACGTGGTCAAACCGGCGGTGGCGCAGCAGGGAGAGAACGGGTCCGGGATCGTCGTCGGGGCCGGGTACACGCAGGGGATCGTGATTGCCCACGAAGGTAAAGAGTACGTCTGCTTCCATGGAAGAACTGTACTGTGGTAACGGCAGTTACGGCAAGGTAGGTAACTGGCGTTACTTTTTTTGTATATAGAATGCTGTTACAGGGCAAAGAGTAACTGATTGTACGTGCAGAGTTTAGGTTTGCCAATCCCGCATTCAACCGGTCAACGCAACAGTGTCGGCGTATTCGAGTGGAGACAGAAA
>CAZCAE010000096.1:0-8358 GCA_964496635.1 uncultured Spirochaeta sp. | reverse complement strand
CCATGGACTCGAACAGGGCCGTCTCCTCGCTGCAGATGTGGGCACCGGCGCCGTCGCTGCCGAGTCCCGGGCGGGCATCCGGGCGGGGTCAGCGCATCTTGAAGGCGAGGTGCTGGCCCGTGGGGGCGTGGCCGACGGCGACGCCGCCTTCGGTCACTCCGTACAGATTCCAGCCGCACCCGGTGACGCCATCCTGGTACGGGAACGCTTCTTCAGGGATTATCGCCTCGACACAGCCGGTTTTTTCCGGGAAGCAGGCCTATCCGTATCCGGCCGGAGATGGGGACAGTACCAGTTTGATACAAGCCATTCCGTCACCACCGATGAAGCGAGGCAGTCCTGGCAGGTTGATCTGGCTCCTCCCTCGGCGGGGCCCTTCGGTCTCAGTCTGAACGGTACAGCCGCACTGTCCGCTCCGAACCTTACCGTGACACCGGGAACGTACAGCGACAGCTGGCAGAAAAGCAACGGATATCTCTTTCCCATTGACCAGTCGGTCAGCATCCAGGAACGTCGGTACGACAGCCTCCTCCGTCTTAACACCGGTCCTCTTGAGATAAATTCCAAGGCGGGGTGGATTAACCGAAGCAGCATCTCGGGAGATCAGGAAAGCCGACTGTCTTTGGACACGGCTCTTCCTCTCTCCTTTTCACCGCCGGAACGGCGTCCCTGGCGTATTACACCGTCCTACAGCAGGTCTTACACCTTTTCGGAATTGGCTCAATCGGAGAATTTCGCCGGAGACGCCGACACCTGGGGAAAACGCATTGGCGAAGAACCGGTTGTCTTCACCGCACCGCCTGTTATCGAACTGTTTCGCTCCGAAGGTCCCCGGGAGTTCCAGCGATTCAGAGAGACGGAACTGAGCCGAAGTTACGATTCAGAGGGGCGAATTCAGTTCAACCGGGCGTTTTCGTCACGAATCAGCGATCTGTGGACGCCAACTGATGTTGAAGCGCTGGTCCGGCGCTCCCAGCGATGGGAGGCGAACAGTCTGGAAGACGCCCGCCTCTGGCAGATTGGTGTCACGGCTATCGCCATAAACCTTTTTGGTCGCGAGGGCGCCAGAAACCGGCACAGCTTTTATAAGAGCGATGAGTTCCGAAACTCTATACTGCTCGCCCTGCAGGAGTACCCCGGCACATCGCGGAAACCCCGGTGGACCATAGGACTTGAACAGGGCAACAGCTTCTTTGGCGAAGGAAACGACCGCTTTGACCTCACAACCACTATAGACGTCTCAGGTGGCGATATCTGGTCGCTGGACTATGGTAACGTCATAAAATATATCTGGGAACGTCCGGATTATCCGCCGCTACAACTTTTTGAACGAATGGATGCAAAGCCTTTCTATCGACATGAAGAGACGCTCAGCGCTGCAATCATGACCGAGGAAGGAACGTTTACCGGAAGCAAGGTTGCATTGGGCCACAACACCCGCCTGGTGATTACCCCTCAAGGTTCGGTCGGCGCATATGGCGACGTCGGTTGGACAGTTGATCCCGGTGAGTACGATGACGGAGCGCTTCATCTCATAGGACTTCGGTTCGGAATTGAAGGTCGTCTCACCTATTGATACATCCGTGGAATGCCGATGAAATTCGTAAAGGAGCCGGTGATGCGCACATACAGAACGATGAGAAATTCTATACCCGTTATCATGTTGATTCTCTTGGGTCTGTTCCCGAAGGAAAGCTTTCTGAGTGCCCAGGACCAGGCAACGACGGAATCACCGGATTCCGGTTTTTCCATGGGATTAGGAATCACTTTTGGTGTCAGTTCTTTCCTCGACGAAAACAACGGGAACGTCGATACTTACCAGCTCCTTTCATTGCGCCCGGACTTCGGCATCGGGCAGTTCGGGATCGGCCTTGATCTGCCGGTCAATTACCGGTTCAACGGGGGGGATGGAAACGAGTTTGAAGCACGTCGGGAAGACTGGGTTCCAGATTCGGACCAGACCGTGCTGGAAGTGTACCTGCCCAAATTCCGGTATGTGCGCTATGGAAACGAAGGTGACCCGGTATACGCGCGGTTCGGCGGTCTTTCCGGAACAACTCTGGGAAGCGGCTTTATTATGAACGGCTATTCCAACGAACTGTTCACACCCTATCAGAGGATCTTCGGCGGCATCGTGGAAGTCGACGGTCAGGGCGTCGGCTTTCCCTTCGTCGGTGTGGAAACGATGGTTTCCAATGTGGCAGTGTGGGATCTTCTCGGTGGCCGACTCTTTGTCCGTCCTCTGGTAACGACGGGAATTCCTTTGCTGTCGTCGCTGCAGCTGGGATCAACCTTAGCCATTGACAGAGATCCTTATTATTTCAGTCCCCTGGACTCTTCAACCGAGAACGTCATTGTCTGGGGAGCCGACGTACGGCAGCCCGTTCTGGACACGGATCTTATTTCACTCGCCCTGCTTGGTGACGTTGCTTTTCAGAAGAGCCGACGGGGAGGTATGACAGGTTTTACCGGCCGAGCAGCGCGATTTCTCCTGTTCGGAGGCCAACTGCGGTTTCTTGATGCAAGCTTCGTTCCTCAGTTTTTCGATTACAGCTACGATGTACGCCGAGACGAACGGTACGCCATATACAACGGAGACTTTTCCGTTCCAGGCGGTGTTGGATGGCTCGGTCGGTTGGGGTTCGCCTTTTTCGGCGACGATCTTGTCTTCGACACCAGCGTAAGCGGATATTTTGACCCTCAACCGGGGTCATATCCGGAACTGCGCAGTGTATTGACCCTCGGAGAGGGGGTTATACCGGGCTTTCCCGGCCTCAGCGCCCAGGGCTCGTACACACGATTCGACATGCGCCGGTGGGACGATCTGACCGACATTGAAAACGCAATAATCGGGGCCCGTTTCAATATCCGTTCGGGACCGGTGGTTATCTCTCTGGTGTACGATCTGACCTATGACCCCTATGCTTCCGGCGATCCATGGATAGTCACATCCGGTCTTGAGAGCACTATCTCTTTCTGAGGAGCGAAACATGAAACGATTTGCCTTGCTGATAGTAATGATTGCCGGCCCGCTCCTCTTTTCAGCAGCCCAACAGAACCCATTGGCGGTGCTGGAGTACTTCGACAACGACGGGGAACTCCTCATCTTCGACGAGGATGGCTTTGAGGTGAATTTCTACATCGGTATGGGACTGTCACCGGGTGACCGTATCTCTACCGAAAACGCGTCAGTTGAAATACGTCTTGAACCGAACGGAAGTATCATCAAGATAGCTCCGTACACCCAGTTCACCCTTCACGCGCTTCAGGATCGGGACGGTGCCGCCGCACACAGCGTTGGAATCGGACGAGGAAAGATACGCATGATTGCCGCCCGATACGTCGACAGAGAGTCTCGATACGAACTCCGTACACCGTCGGCCGTCGCCGGTGTACGAGGAACTGACTTCGGCGTTTCCATCGTCCCCGCCCCGGAAGAGGAACCTGAAGCGACAACTCTCTCGGAAGAGGTTTTTGTCTTCGACGGTGAGGTGATTTTCAGAAACATCGAAACGGATGAAGCTATCTTCCTGTCCGACGGCCAAAGAGCGGATATTCGTTCCACCGAGTTCCTGCCCGTAACGATGACGGCAGTGGAAGAGGAAGAACGCAAACGTCCGCTGGAGTTCAGCCGTCTTGATCCTGCATCTGTACCCGGTGCGTCGGCACAACCTCAACCTGAACCGGTTGACATCGCTCCGGCGCCGCCGGAACCGGAAGTCGTCGTCCCGGAAGAGGAGGACGGATTTTTCGACCGCTTCTTCGGGAAGCTCGCTGAAATCAGCGCTCTTGAGGTAGGCTCAATAACTATCAATGAAGAAACCTTCGCCCGGGTAACTTTTCAGCCCTACCTGTCGGTCGGTAAACTGGGCGTTGCTTTTCATCTTCCCATCACGTATCGGGAAAATCTGGTGGATCCCGGCGAATGGTACCGCCCCAACGGTAACAACGAGTGGTCCTTTGGAACCGATCAGAACTGGAACAGTGAACCCCTGACGGGGTTACGGGATCTGGGTACCGACCTGGCTCTAAAAATCAGATATCTCACGTATGCAGAGAGGGACAATCCCTTCTTTATCAAGGCCGGAAATCTTTCCACCATGACTATCGGCCAGGGCCTTTTGATGCGCAACTATGCGAATGATGCAGACTTTCCTTCAGTGCGCAGAATCGGCTTCAACACCGGCTTTGATCTCAAGAGCTGGGGACTTGAAGCAATGGTCAATGATCTTACCGACCCCTACATATTTGCCGGACGCATGTTCTTCCGTCCCGCCGCACCGGTCATACCCGCAGCAGTGGGACTTTCTGCAATAACCGACATCTATCCCGGAAGGTCAATTTCCCTGCAGGACCGGGACGGTACCCCCCTGGATGAGCCGTATCTGTCCGCCATGGAGGCGGCGCGCCAGGGTGAACCGATATTCTTGAATGTCGCCATGGATCTTGAAATACCTCTGACTACTGGCGACCTGTTTGGTCTTACAGGATTTGCCGAAGCGGGCGGACTCATCCCCTACCTTCGGGAGCAGACTGAACTGGGAAGCGAGACATTGAACTCCGGGTTCAAAACCAGCGCCCTTGTGGACTTTTCGTCGGGAGATCTCAAGAACTTCGGATGGACTGTCGGAGCCCGGGGAGACATAGCGTTGCTGGAGTATCGACTGGAAGTACGAAGGTACGACGGTATTTTCAGACCTGCTTTTTACGGTCCCAATTACGATCGTCTGCGCAGCCGATATGCCGCAGAGACGGTATCATATCTGATCAACACTTCCGCAGATGAGTACGGGAAGACAACTATGGCGGTTGCGGCAGAGCTATCGGCCCGGTTGAGAGAGATCCTTGTTATCTCCGGCGGGTATACCTGGCCGTGGGAGATCGACGGCGACGGCAACTGGAGCGGCAGCAATGACGATGAGCTGTTTGCCGGTGTCACCGTCGGGGAAGGATTAATTCCATTTGGATTTACCGCCGGGATGGAGTACCGCCGCACCCATTTCGCTGCCACCATCGCGGAACGGAAGGGATTCGAGAAAGCTCACCTCTTCGACGCATATACCAGTCTGGACAGCTTCGTCCGTTACCCCCTGTCGGATATCGTTGACCTTGAAGCGAGGCTAACCACGGCGGTTGTTCGGGACAACGAAGGTAACATCGTCTATAACCGCCGGGGTGATCCCCGGATAGCACCGGTACTTGCAATTCAGACACGGATCGGGTTCTAGTCATGCCATGGATCACGGTCCTTCAGTTGAACGCCCCGCAGTAGAAATACTCGCACCGGAAGTCTCCCGTCGCATCGCGGCGGGAGAGGTCATTGAGCGGCCCGCGTCGGTGATTCGGGAGCTGGTGGACAACAGCATCGACGCAGGTGCCGACACAATTGATATCTCCTGGACCGGAGGGGGGGCTGAACTCCTGAGGGTCCATGACAACGGCTGCGGTCTGTCACGACAGGACCTGGAACTTTGCTGGCAGCCCCATGCAACAAGTAAAATCCGGTCCATAGAGGATCTGGACCATTCCCGAAGTCTCGGTTTTCGCGGTGAAGCACTGTCCAGCATTGCCGCGGTAAGCGCCCTGAGCATCACAACCGCCCGTCCCGACGGGGATTCGGGATTCCGAATGACGGTAGATCGGGCGGTTCTGAAAGGAATTGACCCGGCACCTCCCGTCTCGGGAACCACCGTTGAAGTTCGCCGCCTCTTTGCCAACCTCCCCGCCAGACGTCGTTTTCTTTCCCGACCCCAGGCGGAAACCACCGCGATACGAAACGTCGTACTGGACAAGGCCCTGCCCTTCCCATCCGTCCGTTTTTCATATTCGTCCGATTCATCGGTAAAGGCCCCGACGGTGCTCCCGCCGAAAGACCGAGTCGGACGGGTAGCCGACGTCCTCGGGAGCGTGGTTCCCGTACAAAGTCTGCATGAGATTACCGGCTCAGGCGACGGCTTCGATATTGTGATTGTGGCGGCCCAACCGGAAATTGTCCGTCGGGACCGACGGTACATCCGGGTCTTTGTAAACAACCGGCGGGTATGGGAGTACGGTCTTATCCAGGCGGTGGAATACGCCTACCAGGACGTGCAGCATGGAGGCCTGTTTCCCGTTGCGGCGGTCTTTGTGGATATCGAGCCGGAGCTGGTGGATTTCAATATACACCCCGCCAAGAAAGAGGTCCGGATACGCCCGGCCGCAGAGGTCCACCATCGGGTGGTAGAAATTCTCCGGTCTTTTCTGAAAGCGTACACTGTCAAAACGGTCCAGTACGACCGGGAGTTCCGGGACCCGACGTTTCGGTCGTCGTTTCCGGCGTCGGAACCTCCAGGAGTGCCGGGGAAAGCGACACCGGGTTCCCGGGGGCACCAGTCTGCCAGCGCGGCTGAGCGTCCTTCCTTTGCATATCAGATCCGGGCAATCCCACCGGAACAGTCCGCCGCCGAAGCCGAAGACCTTGTCATACACGGAACTCTGTTCGGTACCTATATCATAGCTGAATGGCAGGACATCGCTTTCCTGATAGACCAGCACGCCGCCCACGAGCGGCTTCTCTACAACCATCTGCAGGAACACCGGACGTCCCAGACGCTCCTGGTTCCTGAAGTGTTTGAAGTCACCCCGGACCAGCGCGACCGTCTTCTGGCCCACACCGAAGAATACCGGGAGATCGGTATTCACCTGCGCCAACAGGATGACTGTATGTGGCAACTCACCGCCATACCCGGGGAATACCCCGGTGACGTCGAGTCAATTATCGAAATGATCATTGAGCTGGAAGGGCTGCAGGAACGGTACGACCGGTCCGTCCTGGCGGAAGTGGCGTGCAAGGCCGCAGTCAAGGGCGGTGATTTTGTCGATAATCTTTCCGCCCTTGAGCTTGCCCGTCGCACCCTGCAACTGGACCCGCCCCGCTGTCCCCACGGCCGACCCCTGTGGATAGAACTTACCCGCGGTCACCTGGAAAAGCTGATCGGTCGCAGGTGATCGTTCAGACGGTTGTGCCGTGCTCCGCGGCGTAGTCGTAAATGCGCCGTACCTTGGGGCCGCTGCGGCCGGCGGGGTCAAAGTTGCCGGTGTTCTCAAAGTAGGTCCGGGCCATCATCCGGGCCACCTTGTCACCGGTGACCTGCTGCCCCATGGCAATCATGTTGGCGTCGTTGGACAGCGCCGCCCGCTCCGCCTGGTAGCAGTCGGTCACCAGGGCGCAGTACGCCCCGGGCACCTTGTTGGCGGCAATACTGGCACCGATGCCGGTCCCGCAGAGCACCACCCCCCGGTCGTACTCGCCCTTTACCACCGCCTCGGCAACCTCTATCACCACGTTGGCGTAAATGGGATCGTCCGAACCGAAGTCCGTCACCTCATGGCCCATACTCTCAAGCTCGGCCATCACCTCTTTCTTCAGGGGGGTGGCGTTGGGGTCGCATCCACAGGCTACCTTCATGAAGCGCCTCCAGCGGTGGACGCGCCAGTGGCGCCGGCGCCTTCGGCAAGCTCCTTCGCCGTACCGGCCATGCTCTTCAGCATGAGATAGCAGCTGGTGGCTCCGGCGTCCAGGACTCCCCGGCTTCGCTCACCCAGCCGGCTGGACCGGCCAATCTGCGCCACCATGTCCTCGGTGCTCTTCCACCCCGTCTCGGCGGCAGCCACCATGGCGTCCAGAGCCTCACCCAGCCCCGCGCCGTTGTCCACGGCCTGCCGCAGCGCGCTTGTAGCCGGATCAAGAGTGTCCACCAGCGTCTTGTCTCCCGGCTTCGCCTCGCCCAGCGCCCGGATCGCTTCGTAGGCCGCCTCAAGCATATCCGCAAAGGTGGACGCATCCACCTCCTCGGCATCTTTGCTCGCCTTGGCCATGGCCTTGTAGTACTGTCCGTACAACGGCCCCATGGACCCGCCTATCTCAAGGAGCAGGGTACGCCCCAGCGTCTTCAGGGCGTCACTCATGCCCATGCCGTCTTCCAGCCGCTCTTTGGTCAGCTGAAAGCCCTTGTCCATGTTGATGCCGTGGTCACCATCACCGATCTTCCCGTCTATCTCGCTCAGATACGCCCGGTTCTCGTGAATCACCTCTATCAGCCGCTCCACAATCACCCGACCGTCACTGTTTTTGAAACTTTCAGCCATGTTGTCGCAACCCCATAGAGTACGCGTCCATGTCAATGAGTTCTTTCAGCTCACTGTCCAGCTTCATCACCGTCAGCGTGATTCCCATCATCTCCAGACTGGTGAAGTAGTCTCCCACATAGGGCCGGTGTACCGTGATCTTCTTCTCCTTCAGCACCTCCGCAACCCGGTCGTAAAAGATGTACTGCTCCATCACCGGGGTTGCCCCCAGGCCGCTCACCAGTACCACCA
>CAZCAE010000095.1:0-8371 GCA_964496635.1 uncultured Spirochaeta sp. | reverse complement strand
ATCTGCAGGACCGGTCCCTGTCCCTTCACCAGGTTGACCCGGCACATCGTGACCGGCATGTCTCCCCGGGTAAGGAAATCTGTGGAGAATCCTCCGCCCCGGAAGTATCCGAGATCTGCAGGACAGAACTCGGTGTTGGCAACGCAGGCGGCGGCTTCCTCTCCGGTGATTTCCCAGAATGGTTTCAGGGCCGGTTTACCGTCCTTTTCCTGTCGGCCCGTACCGTCCAGACAGGTTGAGCCGCTGTTGATGAGATGAATAATTCCATCCTTTGCGGTTCCTGAAAGGGTATGGCCGGTGACCCGCTTCACCGCATCGGGACTCCAGTACGTTCTGACGTCACTGAATATCTGAGCGGTACCTGTCAGGAGGTGACCAAAGAGCATGACAACTCCGTTGAGGCTGTCGTTTTCGGTAGCAAAGATGTAGGGAGCCCGAATACCGTCCCAGTCAAAACTGGAGTTGAGCATCGTTTCCATGAAGTCGCCGTTGGGCAGGTAATCGGTCCATTGGCGCTGGCCCTGAAAACCTGCAGCGATAGCGTTGAAACCGAGAGCTTCTTCGCCGAAACCGCGTTTCGCCAGGGCGGGATTACCCTGCATGAGATCCTTGCCGATCAGAGTCATCTTGACGGACGTTTCCCATTCCCGGTCCTTTACTTCCCGGGAGTGCTGTACCGACGGATCGTTGTAATCCTTTCCCTCTTTCAGGTTTTCCTTCACCCAGGCGATAGCACGCTTGTACTCTTCAGGATCGTAGATTTCCTCTTCTATCCGTCGGGAAACCTCACTCATATCGACATATTCGTTGCGCATGCCCAGGTATTCCTGGAAGAAATCGGGGTCGACAATAGATCCCCCGATACCCATAGAGACCGAGCCGATGGAAAGATATGACGTGCCGCGCATGAGAATGACCGCCGTTGCGGCCCGGGCAAACCGCAGAATTCTGTCCTGGACGTCCCCCGGAATAGAATCGTCATCCAGGTCCTGGACGTCGCGACCGTAAATGCCGAAGGCAGGCAGACCCTTCTGGGCATGCGCCGCAAGGACCGCCGCCAGGTAGACCGCGCCGGGACGTTCTGTTCCGTTAAAACCCCACACCGCCTTTACCGTCACGGGGTCCATATCCATCGTCTCGGAGCCGTAACACCAGCACGGTGTCACCGTCAGAGTAGCCCCGACACCCTCCCGTTCAAACTTTGCCTGACACGCCGCCGATTCGGTAACCCGACCGATGGTGGAATCGGCTATGACAACTTCAACAGGTGTTCCGTCGGGATAACGGACATTCTTTGCTATGAGATCTGCCGCCGCCCGGGCCATTTTCATCGTTTTGTCTTCCAGAGACTCCCGAACTCCACCAAGTCGTCCGTCGATAGTAGGTCGTATACCGATTTTCGGTTTGTCCCCGGAAAATCGCCACTGGTCGGTCTTTTTCGTTTGTGGTTTCCAGTTCATGATGTCCTCCCTGGTTGTCGCGGGCCTACGCCTCAATGACAACACCTTTCTTTAGAATAATATTGGCGTACAACGCCTTTTCGGTTGTGGTCACAGTTGTGTGAGCCTTCCGGGCACGTTCGTAAAAGGCAAACCGCTCCATATGCTCAATGTACGCCCGTTCCGGTTCATGCTTTTCTACAATTTTTCGGTATTCATCCCAGATAGGAGTCTTGACTGGATCACCGGGGGCCACTTCCATGAGTACTACCGGGTTTTCCACGTAGGGATCCAGCGGAAAAAACTGCAGAATCGCATCCAGCAGCGGCGGGATTCCCACCCCATCGGCCCGAATGACCCGCTCAGCATGTCCTCCGACGAAGTAGTTACCGTCTGCCAGAACCAGTTCGTCACCGTGACCCATTTCCATCAGCGTCTTCAGAAGGTCCGGTGACAGGACGGAAGGTATTTTTTTCAGCATACACAGCTCCTTGGTTTTTAAGTCTATTATCTCACGAGGTGGCGCGACGCGCTACGATTTACGCTCGTTGTCACGCCGTGATATTCGGTGCGTTTGCCAGAACGTACTTCTCCGCTTCAGCGTTCCACAGACCGTTATGCCGTGCCACAATCTCCGCCAGATCGGCCATGAAGGGGTCGTTCTGTCCCAGCTCCGCCATGTCTGTGATGGCGGTCAGCGGCATATCTACGTGAGTGTAGATCAATTTTTTTCCGCCGGGAATTTTTGGAAGGTTCAATGTGGTTTCGACGACGGAATTGAGTCCTCCCACGTGGGTGATCATGATGGAGGGGTTGATCCGTTTTTCCTCCATGAGCTGAAGGGAAATGCGCATATCCTCAGTGTTGCCGCCGCTGGTGCCCACGAAGTGATGGGACCCGTAATGGAGGTCGTAAAAATTGATTCGGGCGGTAAAATCGGGGTCTGTAGGACCCGCAAAGAAGTTGAGACAGCCATCCCTCCGGAGTATCCGGTCCGCCTGCTCCACTACCGGCGCCACCGGTGCCATCACCAGAACATCATCGAAGCCCTCGCCGTCTTCAGTGAGACCTTTCAGATAGTCTACCGGGCTGTCCTGGTGTGCGGTATTCACGAAAACAAGGGTAATTCCCTCCTTCTTCGCATCTTCCACGGGAAAGAGCTCCTGCGCCCGGGCAAGACGGTCGTCGTCAATGTCGGTTACTACCAGAAGCCGGGGCCGTCGGTCACCGTGAAGGGCAAGGTCCACTGCACCCAGCCCCATAGGGCCCGCACCGGCAAGAATTGCCATCAGACCATTCTCCCGGATACCCATCTGGTAGTCGTAGGTACCGGTAGGAACGTGGTAGGAGGCGCGAAAAGCACCGACAATACAGGACATGGGCTCGCTGAGACTGCCGAAGTAGGAGGCTTCCCCGTTATAGGGCAGCAGACAGTCCATTTCCATCACTTCGTTGGGGATAACCACGTGGGTCGCATCGCCGCCGATCCACCGGTACGAGTACCCCGGCGCATCCAGACTTCCCTGGTAGTTGAGAGCCGGTTGAATGACGTATCGCTGACCTTCCTTGTATTTGTCTTTCCAGGCGACTCCAACCTGGAGAAGCCGGATAGAAAACTCGTGTCCGATCATTACCGGGTGCACCGCAATGTCTGCGGGAACCCGCTTGTGATCTGAGCCCTGTTCGGCCGCCTTGTAGCTGCTCATACAGATACTGTCCGAGACAACTTCTCCAAGAATTTCGTCATCCTTCGGTTCAGGGAGTTCAAACGACTCCATTCGAAGATCCTTCTTACCGTACATTCGCACTGCTGTCGCACGCATAATCTCTCCTATACTCCTATACTATTTTCATCTCGATTCCGCAGGATTTCACATGAACTCGCGTTTCCTCGGAAACTCCCTCATCCGTTATCAGAACATCTATCTCATGCAGAGGCATAACCTGGGTGAAACCCCGCCTTCCAAACTTGGAAGAATCGACCACAAGCACCGTCTTGTCGCAGTGGCGTGCCATAGTGCGAGACACTTC
This sequence comes from uncultured Spirochaeta sp., assembly GCA_964496635.1. GTDB lineage: Bacteria > Spirochaetota > Spirochaetia > DSM-27196 > Alkalispirochaetaceae > Alkalispirochaeta. The sequence continues at coordinate 4,901 of CAZCAE010000095.1, read as the reverse complement.
GGCAGCCTCCACGAAGTTGGTGGTAAGACCGTGCTCCCAGGAGACGCCGTCGGCCCCCATGAAGGCAATATTCACGTGAAACTGGGACAGTTCGGCGATAGTGACCGGTCCGACCATAGATTCCGTGGCAGGGCGAAAAATGCCCCCGACAAAGGCGAGAGAAATCATTGGATTCGCCCGTACGTACGGGAGAATCAGCGTCGAATCGGTAACAAGCTTGAGATCCTTCTTGCCCAGCAGAAACCGCGCTATCAGCGCCGTAGTCGTACCGGACTCAATCATAATGGAATCCCCGTCACGAACCATGCCCGCAGCGGCCCGGGCGATGCGTCGCTTTACGTCGTTATGTGACTGTTGTCGTGCAACAATATCCGGATGAAACGCCGGTAACGCGCCACCGCGCACCCTGACGAGGTACCCCTTCTCGGCGAGCGCGTCCATATCACTTCTTGCGGTCACTACCGAGACCCCGAGCCGTTCGCTGAGATCGTTCACCGAAAGCAGGGGTTCTTCCGCCAGGAGTCTCACTATGGTCTTTTCCCTATCCTTAAGGTTGTCCAATAGTTTCTAAACACCTTGTTATCGGTTTCATTATACTTGTTTTTATCGGTCTGGCAAGGGTAAGATGGTTTTATAATAGGTCATTCCACCGGAGGTATCATGATTGAACGGACAGGCAATGAGATGGAGATACTGAACCAACCAGGCCGGGAGAGCCGCCTGGCGGCGTTGAGAAAGCTGGTACAGGAAAAAAAGCCGCACAACATCCCCTTCACCGAAGAAGTAAACAATCACGTACATACCAGGTACTCCTTCAGTCCCTACTCTCCGTCGGCGGTAGCGTACTACGCCAGACTGGCGGGTCTGCAGGTGGTGGGATCGGTGGATCATGAGTCTGTTGGGGCTGCCCGGGAAATGAAAGAAGCCGCCACCGTTATCGGCATGGGGGCCACGGCAGGGTGTGAAGTACGGGTAAACTTCCGGGACACACCATTCGAAATGGTTCGCCTGAACAATCCTGACACCGTTGGCAACGCGTATATGGTTATTCATGGTATCCCCGAAGGGTCCATAGATCTTTTGGCGCAGCGGTTGAAACCTCTCAACGAAGCCCGGGAAAAACGAAATCGTAGCGAGCTGGACCGTCTTAACGACATTATTCGAGGTGAACTGGGAACTCTCAGCTACACCGACGAAGTTAGGCCGTTGTCCTGGGCGGACGACGGAGGGAGCGTAACCGAGCGCCACATTCTGTATGCCCTGGCGCTTCGGGTAATAGAAGCGGTCCCGGAGGCAAAAAAAATCGCCCTGTTTCTGCGGGAACGACTCAACATGTCCATTGCCGAACAGATTCAACGTCGCATAGAAGACGAGGGAAATCCGCATCGCGTCTATGACCTGCTGGGGGCGTTCAAGGCAACCTTTGTGCCTCAGTTTTTCGTCCAACCCGACGATACGGAATGCCCGCCGGTTCGGGAAATCAACGCACTGGCCCGGGAGCTGGGAGCTATTCCGGCATATGCATATCTGGGAGATGTAGGGGAATCTCCGACGGGTGACAAAAAGGCGCAGCAGTTTGAAGATTCGTTTGTGGATGAGCTTTTTTCCGCTCTTCCCGGACTTGGATACCAGGCGGTCACCTACATGCCGCCGCGAAACACCAAGCTTCAGTTGAAACGGGTACAGGAGCTGGCAGGTGTCCACGGGCTCATGGAAATCAGCGGCGTGGACATCAACTCAAGCCGCCAGTCTTTTCATTGTCCTGAGGTACTGCAGCCGGAGTTTCGCCACCTCATAGAAAGCACATGGGCACTGGTAGGACATGAGAAGGCAACCGAACGAGATATCACCCAAGGAATTTTTGGCGGCAATCCCGGCGAAGGGGGACCTGCCGAAATAGCGGTGGCGGGAGCGGCTTCCGCCCTTGCCGAACGGATTTCCTCGTTCGCGGCACTCGGAAGGTCCTCAATTCCCGGCCAGGATTGACCCGATCGGGGCTTGACACTTCACGCCGACATCACGCCAGCATCACCTGGCCGCCGGTGACCGGGACGGCCTGACCCGTTTCGTACTCCTGACCCACAATGTAGGCGATTGCCCGAAGAACATCGCGACCGGTACAACCCCGTTTCATCGGGACTTTGTCTTCATAGAAACGCCGGACATCGGCAATCGTTTTCGCGCCGGGAACCTTTCCGGCGTTCAGATACTGCACAAAAAGCCCTCGGTCGGGATCACTCCACAGCGGCCCGTCCAGGAAGTTGCCCGGGCAGACCGCGTTCACCTTGGTCCCCTGCTCCACGAGCTCAAGGGCAAAGCTCTGGACAAGTCCGATACCACCGAACTTGCTGCCTGCATACGCGGCATTCCTGTTGCTGCCGACCAGACCACTCTTGGAATTGATTTCAATAATGTCTGTAAGGTAGCGAGGGAGATCGTGGTCGTCACCGTCGGTAACGGCAGCCCCTCCGGAACGGGCGCCAAGAAGGGCTCCCCTGTACTGAATCTCCATCACCGGCGCGGTATACCGGGTCATCAGAAAGAAGCCGATATAGTTCACATCGGTGACAAAGCGAAAGTCTCTGGCGCTCAGGGTCTTCACGCTGCCCGCCTTGAGAACCCCGGCGTTACTGACCAGCAGATCTATACCCCCATAGTGTGCCGTCACCGCTTCAACAAGACGAGAGACACTCTCTTCGGAGGTGACGTCGACGGTGAAGGAACCGTGGGGTTCGCCAAGACGCTGCGCCGCAGCGGCGACGCCGTCGGCGTTGATATCCGCCAGGGCCACAACCGCCCCCAGCGCTGCCAGCCCGCGAGCAATCTCCCATCCGAACCCCTGAGCCGCCCCGGTCACCAGAGCCACCCTGCCCTTCAGGGATCCGGCCACTTCCTCGGGTGTGAGAAGTCCGGCGGCGTCCGCCGGAAGGGACGCCGGAGGCCGGGGCCGCACCATCTGCCATCCCTCGCCGGAGGGCAGGACTATAGTCTTCGGAGCCTTACCGGTATCCCGGCAACAGGCCAGCCACTGCGCGGTTATGTTCTCCACGGTCAACCGGCCTGACAGCGAAAGCTCAGGCAACTCCATCGACCCCACCGGGACAAGGCGGTAGAGGGCCCCCGGTCCAACTGAACCTGGGCCGAAGGTCCGGGTCCCGGCCGCGCCGCCGGTGAACGTCCCGGGGTCCGCGTCGCCGCCGCTCGCGCTGAGACCCCGGAGCACCGCACCCGTCTGCCACGGTTGAAGCCCTTCCATTACGTCTGCCATCCTCACACCCCCCTTGCAGCGCGGCGGAGAATCTCCGAACCGGACTGCCGGGTTGTCACGGTGTGTCCCTTCAGGGGTAACACATGCTCGTGTATTGCATCGATGATCCACTCAGCCTGCGGAAAGAAGGCGTGCTCCAGCTCGTTCGCCGGGGTGATCCAGTTGCGGCTGCCCACCACCACCGGCGGAGCGTCCAGTTCGTCAAAGGCTGCCTGGGACACATTGCCCGCAATGGTGTGCAGAAAACTGCCCCGTTCAACGGCGTCACTCGCCAGAACGAGACGACCCGTCTTTTTCACCGACTCAATGATCGGCTCCAGATCCAGCGGGTTGATGAAGCGCGCGTCTATTACCTCGGCACTGACGCCGTAGCGTTCTACCAGCGCATCCGCCGCCTCAACAGCCCGGTAGAGAGTTGCACCGATAGTGACGATAGTGACGTCAGAACCGGCGCGCTTCACCTCCGGCAGACCTTCCGGAATCTCGTAGTATCCTTCGGGAACGCCTTCGGTATGAAAGAGCTCTCCGATGTCGTAAATGCGCTGGCTCTCAAAGAAGACCACCGGATCGCTTCCCCGGAGGGCAAGGTTGAGCATCCCCTTTGCGTCATACGGAGTTGCCGGGAAATAGACTTTCAACCCCGGAATGTGGGCCGCCATGCTGGTCCAGTCCTGACTGTGCTGGGCGCCGTATTTGCTGCCCACGGAAACCCGCAGAACCAGGGGCATCGTCAGCACTCCCGCGCTCATGGACTGCCACTTGGCCATCTGGTTGAAGATTTCATCTCCCGCGCGACCCATGAAGTCGTTGTACATCAGTTCCACCACCGCCCGGCCACCGGCGAGAGCGTACCCGACTCCGCTGCCAACGATGGCACCCTCGGAAATGGAGCTGTTGAAGAGCCTGTGGTAGGGAAGAAGTTCGGTAAGCCCGCGGTAAACCGCAAAGGCGCCCCCCCAGTCACGGTTTTCCTCACCGTAGGCCACCATGGTCGGGTCAATGGAAAAGCGGTGCGCCATCGCTTCAAACAGCGCGTCCCGCAGGGCGTAGACCTTCAGTTTGGATACGGCCTTTCCGTTTTCATCCAGGCCAAACCGCTCCTTCCGCTGAAGCTGCTTCACCCGTTCGTTCTCTTCCAGGGGCTGCAGCAGTTCCGGTTCCCGGTCGTCAAACCGCTCGGTCGGCGTGTTGCTGAACATGTAGCTCTCAATCTCTTCGGGCTGCATGTACGGGCTGATCGCCGAATCGGTGGCAAGCCTGGTGGTCCGGACGATCTTCTCTTTCGCTATGCGATCATATTCATCAAGGGTGGACTCGTCGGCAACACCGTTTTCCAGCAGGTACGTCCGGTATCCGGCGATAGCGTCGCTGTTCTGCCAGGCGTCCACTTCATCCTTGGTACGGTAACTGGAAGCGTCCGACGGCGAGTGACCGCTGTAGCGGTAGGTTACCGTGTCCAGAAGCACCGGGCCGCGGCCGCCCAGGAGGATCTCCTTTTTCCGCGCGATCGCATCCGCCACCGCCAGCGGGTTATACCCGTCGACACGTTCGGCGTGCATGTTCTCCGGGTTCACGCCGGCGCCCATGCGGGCAAGCACGCGAAATCCCATCGTCTCTCCCACCGGCTGGCCAC
>CAZCAE010000094.1:0-8715 GCA_964496635.1 uncultured Spirochaeta sp. | reverse complement strand
GGGGTGTGCCAAAACGACGGAAATCTTACGATTATACTTGAATATACCACGAGGTTTTACGAACTTGTACCTGCAACAAAGACTCTGCAGAACAAGGAGTGTTTCGTGAACAGGACAGGTTTTGGACTGATTTTGCTTATGATAGTTCCGATGCTTGCAATGGCATCGGGAAGCGAGGAATCCGATGTGCTTCGCGTTGGAATGGACTTGCGGTATCCACCGTTTGAAACGCGCGATGGAGATGGAAACCCGGAAGGTATCAGCGTAGATGTGGCGACGGCTTTCGGCGAGTTTCTGGGACGACCGGTGGAGATTGTAGATACGAACTTTGCTTCACTCATTCCAGCGCTCAATGCCGGGGAAATCGATGTAATTATCGCCTCAATGAGCCGTACACCGGAGCGTGCCGAGGCGATCAACTTCTCGGAGACGTACTTCTACTTCAAGATTATCAGCCTGGTGAATGGGGAATTTGCGGAAGAGCACGGCATTACGGAGGATTCTCCCAAGGAAGCGCTTACCGATCTCGACGAGACCCGTTTCACCGGTATCACCGGTCAGGTGTCGGCCAGTATTCCACAGTCCCTGGGATTCGACGTGGAGGTTGCCACCAATCTTGAAACGGCTGTGCTGAATGTGGTGCAAGGCTCTTCCGATGTGCTGCTCATGAGCGCGTTTCCCGTCACCCGGGGGCATCTGGCAAACCCGGACGATACGATTGTGCTGTGGGATCCCTTTGTCTCGAGTCCCATCGCTATGGGAATTCGCCAGGACAATCCGGAGCTGTTGGAACGGGCAAACGAATTTGTGGCTTCCATGTCGGAACCTGGTGGAGCCTACGATCAGCTCTCGGAAAGGTGGGATGAGACTGTGCAGGAGCGACTGGGTCGCTACGGTCTTGAGTTTTTCATTAACGAGAACTGACCGAAGTTCCTATGGCGGATAATCAAAGAGCGATGAAAGGGCCGGCGGAAAACCGTCGGCCCTTTAACGGTATGGCCGGCGCGTACGTCCTCGCCATCGCCACCTTCGTGCTGTTCGGCGTGTTCGTTGTGCTGCGCCAGACGCAGGCTCTCAACCTCGAAGCGCTGATTCCCTACCGCGAAAACATTCTGAACGGTTTCCGGCGGACGATCCGCGTATCGGTGGTTGCGCTGGTGGGCAGTATGACGCTGGGATTTCTCCTCTATCTGCTCACCCGTTCGCCGATCCGCTATTTCCGGGCGTTTACCGATGTATTCACGGAGATCATCTACGGCACGCCGCTGCTGGTGATGATCATGATCATGGCGTTTGTCATTGGACCGGCATTTGGATCTACCAGTCGCGCAGCGATGGGCTATATCGGCCTCACCGTGTACATCGCGCCGTATATGACCAACATCTACAAGTCGGCGATATCCAGCATCGATGTAGAACAGTACATGACGATGGATCTCTTCGGATTCACGCCGTATCAGCGTTACCGCTACATCATCATTCCGCAGGTGGTCAGAATTCTCATGCCACCGCTGATGAACAATTTTTCCCTCATTATCAAGGGCAGTGCGCTTCTGAACGTGCTCTCCTATCGTGAACTCTTTTACGAAGTGCAGCTGATGACCAACAACAATTTCCGTTTTGTGGAAGGGTTCATTCTGATGTGGCTTCTCTATCTGACCATTACGATCCCTCTCTCGCAACTGACCAAATGGATCGACCGGCGGTGGGGCATATGAAAATTGAGCTGAACGACTTGAACCATCACTACGATGTACACGTGCTCCGCGATCTGAACTTCGTCCTGGACGGTTATAAGTCGATTGCGATAATCGGCGTCTCCGGAAGCGGAAAATCAACCCTGTTGCGGATTCTCTCCGGTCTGGAACAACCCACCAGCGGAACGGTGCGCATGAACGAACACGATGTCACCGCGCCGGAGTACCGGAAAACCGTCGGGTTCGTCTTCCAGGGCCACAATCTGTTTCCCCATCTTACGCTGGAGCGCAATATCACGCTCGTTCTGGAAAAGACTCGGGGATATTCCAAAAAAGAGGCGTGCAAGCAGGCGTGCCATTACCTTGAGCTGCTTCACCTTGGAGATCAGACGCACAAACTCCCGCGAAACGTTTCCGGTGGTCAGGCGCAACGGGCATCCCTCGCCCGGGCCCTTTCTATCGATCCTGAGGTGATTTTCCTTGATGAGCCGACTTCCGCCCTTGATCCTGTTCTGACCTACGATGTTCTGACCGCTATCAAGGAGCTGCGGGAGCTGGGCATGGAGTTTGTCCTGGTGTCACACGTGATGAGTTTTGTTCACGACTTTGCCGACTACGTGTTGTTCCTGAAAGATGGCGAGATTGCAGAACATGGCCCGCCGAAGATCCTGGATTCGCCGCAGACGCAGGCGCTGCAGGATTTTATGGACAAGGTGCCGTAGAGGAAGCTGTATATATAATTCTGTTACGGTCGGTTATTGCCCAGTACACGTACCGCCCAGATCATGCGTTGCACTATTCCCAGAAAGGTCAGCCCCGCCATCAACAGAAACAGTACCACCCACCAGCGTGGTACGGCAAAGAAGAGCGTAAAAAAGATGATCGTCTCGGTGCCTTCCACCACACCTGTCGGCATTGGGACAGACGTTACCGTACCGGTGGCCCCGCGTTTTTCCAGAAGCGCCGACAGGTACATCCATGAAGCGCCGTTCACGTAGAAAACTGCCAGCAGAATCGCCAGAGGGAGCCCCCGGTCCCCGCCGCCGGCGCCCCACCACACTCCCACCGGAACCAGAGCGTATATTGTGAAGTCCACCATGATATCAACGTACCCACCGATATCGGTCTGTTCGTTCCTGCTGCGTGCAACCAGGCCGTCCAGCCCGTCCAGCAGACGATTCATCCAGAAAAAGAGGAGCCCCGGTATCCAGTGGCCTCCCGCCGCCAGCGCCGCTGCGGCGAGGCCGGGAACGAGGGAAAACACGGTGATGTGCATAGGCCTCACAAACCGGGGTATCCCGGCAGCGACCGGCCCCAGAATACGGTCCTTGAAGGGTCTTCCTGCAGAATCCAGCATTTTTTCTTCCTTTCCCGTGGACAAGATACCGACATTTCACGACATTTTGTGCATTGTATGGATGAATATGTGCATGTTCAAGAAATAACCCGTCGATATGGAGATGTTGTTGCGGTGAGAGGCGTCTCCTTTTCGGTCAGACGGGGAGAGTTTCTCTCTTTTGTAGGGCCCTCCGGAGCGGGAAAGTCGACCCTTTTGCGTATTCTGGCGGGTGTGGAACTGCCCGATACGGGATTTGTGAAATACGAAAGGGCTGTCAACGCGGCCCACCCGGCCATACTGGTCTTTCAGGACTACCTTCTTTTTCCGCACATGACGGTGTTCGAAAATGTCGCCTTCGGGCTGCGTTCAAAGCGGCGGCGACTGGCATTGACCCGGAACGATATCCACGTCCGGGTAGAGAGATACCTCATGCAGCTTGGAATTGCCGACAAGGCCGGGGCGTGGCCGTCCCAACTTTCCGGAGGGCAGCGGCAGCGGGTGGCTCTGGCCCGGGCTCTCGTCCTTGAGCCGGGTCTTTTACTTCTTGATGAACCTTTTGCCAACCTTGACCGGAATCTCAAAAGCTCTACCGCCCGGTTCATTCGAGACCTGCAGAGACGGCTGTCGGTGACCACCATCGTCGTCTCCCACGACCTCGACGAGGCGATGGCCGTTTCCGACCGGACGGGTGTGCTAATCGACGGCGAACTGCGACAGATAGACACCGTTGAGACGGTGTTGCGAAGTCCCCGGGACGGGAACGTGGCCGCCCTCTTCTCCCGGGAAAGGGCATCCGGAGAACCCACAACCGTGGAACCGGAATTCAAGGAGGACGCTATATGAGATGGATGACGAAAAGATCGCCCCTGGCGGTAGTCGTGGTACTGGCGACCCTTTTGCTTCCCCCATTTCTGGCGGCGCGAGGAGGGCAGGAAGAAGCACTTCCGAATCCGGCGGATATCGCGGAGATGGAATGGAAGGACATCGTAGCCGGCGCAGCGGATACGGAGGTCCGTTTTTACATGTGGGGCGGCTCGGACACGGTAAACAGCTGGATTGATGGTTTTGTGGCGTCGCGCATGGCAGAGATATACGACATCTCACTGACCCGGGTCCCTATGGATGCAGTGGTTTTCATCAACAAGTTGCTGACGGAAAAGCAGGCGCGGCAGAACCGGGGTACTATCGACCTTGTCTGGATTAACGGTGAGAATTTCCGGAACGCCCGGGACGGAGATCTGCTCTTCGGCCCCTTTACGGAGGTGTTGCCACATTACAGGGACTATGTGGACCCCGCATCAGCGGAGTTCGACGCAGGATACCCGGTGAATGGCTATGAGGCGCCGTGGGGAAAGGCGCAGTTCAACTTGGACGTTGATACCGCCCGGGTTTCCGATCCACCGGAAAGCTTTTCAGAGCTGGCCGCGTGGGTCCGCCGCAATCCCGGACGGTTCACCTATCCTCAGCCACCTGACTTTACCGGCTCCGCCTTCCTCCGTCAGGCTTTCTACGCGGTTACCGGAGGCCATGAACAGTATCTGGAGGGCTGGGATGAAGAGCTTTTCAATACCCGGGCGCCGCTGTTGTGGGAGTACCTCAACGAAATTGCTCCCTTCCTGTGGCAGGAGGGAAGAAGCTATCCCCGGGATCTTGCTGCTCTGGACGCTCTTTTTGAACGTGCCGAAGTTGACTTCACTATGTCCTTCACCCAGACGAATGCGGCCACCCGCATACAAAACGGCAGGTATCCTGAGACGGTCCGTTCTCTGGTGTTTTCCGACGGTTCACTCTTCAACACGCACTTTGTCGCGGTACCGTTTAACGCTCCCAACGCATACGGGGCGCTGGTTACGGCGAATTTCCTCCTCTCTCCGGAGGCGCAATACTCGAAAAACCGTCTGGAAAACTGGGGAGATTTTACCGTTCTTGCCATGGACAGACTCCCCGCAGAGTACCGCCAACGTTTTTCATCACTGGACCTGGGAAGCGCTACCGTTCCTCTGGATGAACTTGAGCGGTACGCAGTTCCGGAGATTCCTTCCGATTACTGGGAGGCCCTGGAGCGGGGCTGGGACAGGAACGTGCGACAGCGCTGATGTACGGAAGAAAACGTCTGCCGGCAACTCCGGGGGCGGGCTGGTCCGTAGCAGGGCGGCTCGCACCACTGCTCGTTTTCTTTTCTTTGACTGTAGGGACAGGAATCGTTCATGGATTCCTGCAGTCTCTGGCACTGGCGGGTCCGCCCCGGCTCGTCCGGGAGGGTGCCGACGTGTTGCAGGGGTATCGATATCTCTTTCATGAGACCGATTTTCTGCTGTCCGCCGGCTATACACTCTACATCGCCCTTGTTTCGGCGATTCTGGCTGTAGCTATCGGGTCGGTCATGGCGTATATGGTGTGGTGCGCCCCCGGACGAATCCGTCGGGCCGCCGGTGTCTATCGCCTGCCGATCATCCTTCCCCACATCGTTGTCGCTTTTATAACAGTCCTCTTCTGGTCCGGCAGGGGAGTAGCGGGAAGTGTAGGTGAGCTCCTGGGGCTCGGTAGTTTTCCGAACCTTCTGTACGCCCCCGGCGGAGCTGGAATTCTCATCGCATATGTGTACAAGGAGTTTCCCTTCGTCATGTTGCTGGTGCTGGGGGTACTGCAGCGCGTACCCGAACGATACGTCATTACCGCCCGAATGCTGGGAGCGGGACCGGTAAGGATCTTTCTCCGGGTGATACTGCCCCTGATCATTCCCGTTCTGAATCAGCTCTTTATAATCCTCTTTCTCTACGCCCTGGGGGGCTTTGATATTCCCTGGCTTCTTGGTGCAAGCCGTCCCCGGATGATTCCTATGACGGTGTATTCTCTCTATTTTCAGGGTAATCTCTCGGACCGCGCCGCAGCCGCTGCGGCTCTCTCATTCCTTGTGGTCTTTGCCGCTCTGTTTGTTGTCATCTACAGCAGAAGTGTCCGGAGGCTTGCGGCGCAGGAACGGGCGCTGTGATGTGGCGGGGACGTTCCCGGAACGGTTCATTCGAGGGCCTTGTACGGCTTCGACAACGCCGGGCGGTCCTGGGGTGGAATCTTTTTGGAGGTTTTCTGGTAGTTCTCTTCGTTGTCCCGGTGCTGGTGCTTGTCCTGACGGCGTTTACCGCCCGCTGGCGCTATCCCGGCTTGATTCCCTCAGAGTTCAGCGTACGGGGAATCGACTTTGTCCGACGGAACGGCAGCGCTATCATCAGGGCCATGGCGTCTTCCACGGGGTATTCCCTCCTGACGGTGGCCACAGCCGTTGTATTGTCCATTCTACCGGCGGAAGTGCTGGCGCGATACGAGTTTCACGGCCGGATATTTGTGGAAGCCCTGCTTCTTTCGCCGGTACTCATTCCTTCCATCGCCTGGGCGACGGGACTCCATTTTCTGTTGATCCGTCTCGGTCGGCCAATACCCGGGCGGGAGTCGTTCTCGTTCTGACTGCGGCGTCCTACCCCTACGTGCTCAGGTCTCTTGTCGCGGGGTATCAGCAGATAGATCCCGATTTTGAAACCTGTGCCCGAAATCTCGGGGCCGGTCCGTTCCGGCGTCTTATTACCGTACATCTTCCGCTGCTCGGTCCGGCGCTGCTTGCGGGAGGTTCAATTGTCTTTCTGGTAGCCTTTTCGGAGTATTTTCTCGTTTTTCTGATAGGTGGTGGTACCGTTTCGTCCTATACGGGATATCTCTTTCCCTTTCTTTCGTCCGGAGACTACACTATCTCATCGGCACTGACACTCTTGTTCCTGGTAGTTCCCCTTGTTCTTTTCATCGCTCTGGAAGTTACGATCCGGCGCTTTTATCGCCGCCGGGGAATGGTGTAGTCTACTGCCGGAGGCCGAGATGAACCGAGCATTCAGAAATACCCTGATCGGTATAGCCGTCGTTGTTGTACTGATCATCATGGTCTACGGGACCTTTACCCGCTCATACAATCAAATGGTGAACCTGGAAGAGGGCGTCAACGCCGCCTGGGCACAGGTTGAAAACCAGTATCAGCGACGCTACGACCTGATTCCCAACCTGGTGGAGACGGTCCGGGGCTTTGCAAATCAGGAGCGGGAAACTCTGACCGCCGTCACCGAAGCGCGCAGCCGCGCCGGAGGAGTCATGCAGGTGGACGAGTCCATACTGGAAAATCCCGAAGCGTTTCAGCGTTTTCAACAGGCTCAGTCGGAACTGGGTTCGGCTCTGCAACGTCTTCTGGTGGTCACCGAAAACTACCCCGAACTGCGGTCCAATCAGAATTTCCTGACTCTTCAGGACCAGCTTGAGGGTACGGAAAACCGCATTTCAGTGGAACGCCGCCGCTTCAACGAGTCTGCGCGAAGCTACAACACCTACATTCGCCAGTTTCCCCGGATGATCATCGCCAATATGACCGGTTTTGAGGTAAAGCAGTATTTTGCCGCAACGTCCGGTGCCGAAGAGGCGCCACAGGTGCAGTTCTGATGGCTGTTCTGACGCACGAAGAGAATCGGGCGGTTGCCGCCGCGGTGGCGGAGGCGGAGAAGAGCACCGGAGGTGAAATTGTCACCGCCGTCATTCCGGAGAGCGATGATTACGGCTTTCGGGAACTGGTTGTCTCCCTCCTTGTCGGTGCGGTGGCTTTTGTGTTCATCGCCCGCGGTGCTCCGGCCCTGGAGGAATTGCTGCAGCGGTGGTTCTGGAATTATGAACTCTGGATGATGCCTGTTGCTGTGGGCGCGTCGGCAATCCTGATCGGCGCGGTCACATATCTGCTTCTGCAGCTTCCCGCCCTGGACCGGCTGATCATTTCCCGGGCCGCCATGGCCGAAGCGGTGGCGCGGCGCGCCCGAAGGCACTTCATGGAATCAGGCGTCTACGATACGGTAGACAGGACGGGTGTCCTCATATTCGTCTCTATGCTGGAGCGCCGGGTTGAACTCATCGCAGACCGCGGCATTACCGAAAAGGCACCCCAGGAAACGTGGGATGCCGTAGTGGCTGACCTTACGGCGGGTATTGCCGACGGACGGATTGGCGAAGCTCTGGTCACGGCGGTCCGGGAGGTAGGAACAATTCTTTCGAACAACGTACAGCCTCGGGAAAACAACACCAACGAACTCGCAAACCGACCGGTGGAACTGGAAAGGGGATCATGATGAGAAAGGTCATTCTGACTGCATTGATGGCGATTCTCCCTGTAGCTTTCGGGCTCCAGGCTCTTGATGTGCCACCATTGACCGGCCGGGTCGTAGATAACGCCGGTATGATTGCGCCCGATGCGGAGCGGGAAATGGCGGCGTATCTCCAGTCTGTGGAAGAGTCCACGGGAGCCCAGATTGCCGTTCTGACGGTACCCGGTCTGGACGGTGAGGTTTTGGAAGACTACTCCATCCGGGTAGTGGAGCAGTGGAAACTGGGCGCTGCCGACCGGGACAACGGTGTCCTTCTTCTTGTTGCGGCGGCGGAAAAGAAGATCCGTCTGGAGGTTGGCTATGGCCTTGAAGGCGTCCTGACCGATGCCAAGAGCGGACTTATCATCCGGGAGATCATGCAACCCCACTTTCAGCGAGGCGATTTCGGCACGGGTATTCTGGAGGCGGTACAGATTGTCGGCAGTGTCGCCGCCGGTGACGAAAACGCCGTACCGTCCGGCGGACGCACAGCTTCCGCTTCCGCCGGTACCGGCGG
>CAZCAE010000093.1:0-8833 GCA_964496635.1 uncultured Spirochaeta sp. | reverse complement strand
AGTTTGGGAAACCTCGCGTGGAAAGTCGGGGAAACTCCTGTTGGCGGGGAACACGCATTGCCGATAGATGAAACCGACGCCCTACATCTTGCTACCCTGCCTCCCATCCACAAAGACCCGTTTGACCGCCTCATCGTAAGCCAAGCGATCTGCCATGGCCTTACTATCCTCACCCCGGACCCGTTGATCCACAGCTATCCGGCGCGCTGGGAGTGGTGAGAAGCCGCGACGTTTTCTACTGTCTGCGCGCACACAGTAAAACGAGATTTACACCGTTCGATAACTTGAATATATTCTATTTATAAGATCGACAACGGTACACATTCCCGACAAAATTCTTCAACGGGTGGACGCGATCGCACGTCGCCGGGGGTGGCGCGGTTTCTTGACACTTGGGGCGTAGCGAATTGAGATCGCCCGGATCGGCGTCGACACAGTTGAATCGTCCCTTCGGGAGCGTGGCCAAACGGTAGGAAATCATTCCATTTCTGTGGCATGCTTGACGCCATTAAGCCCGAAAAATCGCAATCGAGGAGATGACGGAGTTATGCAGAAGATTGAAGTAAAACCCAAACGCGACGATATGCTGGTCGGCACGCTGGAAACCAAGAGTCCGCTCTTTCAGGCGTTCCCGGTGGGCAACATCGGTACTCTGCGTAACACGATGTCGCGCGCTTTGGGCTTGCCCCCGGCAGCATTGGAGCTCCGCATGCCCGATGGAACCACCGCCAACCCTAAAGGGAAAGTGGCGCGGTTTCTTGACAGTTGGGGCGTTGCGTAATATCGCTCACACCTCTTCCGGCATGGCGATGTGCTCGGCAAACGGATTCGGAAGATGTGCATACCTTCCTTCGATATTGTCGGGGGCCAATTCAGATAGTTCGTCGTCGGTCATGACACAACGATTCAGGCCGACCTGTTTTTGCGTTCCCGCTGTCAGCCCATCGCCGTTACGCGGATCTTCCGGGCGGTGGGAATACTGATCGGAACTGATACGGTGTCCGTTGTGACGGTCAGAGTACCGGCGGCGTTATTGCGTGCTACCAGGTGGGCGACAACGCCGGGAACAAGCCCCGTCGCCTTGAGAAAGGCAAGGAATTCCGCATCCTGTTCTACCCGATCAATCCGGAATGCCACCGGTGGTTCCAAATCCGTCAAAGGGCTACCAGTTTCCATATCAATATCCCCTTCGATGTTTGGAATCGGATCGCCATGGGGGTCAACCCGGGGGTGTCCCAGCACCTCATCGATCCTGCTGATCAGGACGTCACTCATGGAATGCTCCAGAACTTCCGCCTCCTGGTGCACATCGGCCCAGTCCAGGTTAAGGACTTCAACGAGAAAGAGTTCGATTAACCGATGGCGGCGAATCACGTTGAGCGCCTGGCGGCGTCCTTCATCGGCTTGTTCGCCGTTCACTGGTACGGATAGACGACCGCGGCATCCTTCTTCTTACCGAGACGGGAAAACGGGACATAAAAGAATTCATCATGACCAACAGTGTGTGAAGCGGCCGCGCGGGAATTGACGGATGTAACTGTAAAGGTTACACTCTGATTGTGATCAAGAGCTTTCAGCACAAGGGGCTGGAAAAACTCTTTTACCACGGCGATAAACGGGGTATTCAAGCCCAGCATGCACGTTGTCGATTATCGAGATTATCACTGAGTGTGACAGGCGTGGTGTATATGAATGAACGAAAACGAGAACCGGCTCATCCAGGCGGAATCCTGAAGCGTAACTATATGGAACCGCTGCATTTGACTGTGTCCGCGCTTGCAGAAGATCTTCACGTATCGCGGAAAACCGTATCAAAGATCATCAATGAGCGTGGAGCGATAAAGCCTGATATGGCGCTACGGCTGTCAAAAGCATTTGAAACGTCTGCCGAACTCTGGCTGAATCTTCAGACAAACCACGACTTGTGGAAAGCTGCCTCGACGTCGAAGGATTGGGAGACTGTCAAAACGCTTGTATCAGCGTAGCCCGCGCCCATCACACACCCCGCACATGAGCGTCGACCCCGTCTGAGCGCGCGGAATCGGCCACGGCGAGGAGCATCTCCGGTGGATACGGCGGGACCGTGTTCCACAAAGGATCCAGACAGTTCCCGGGTTGGAACTGATTCAAAACCCAACGGTCTCCAACCGACAGGAGGGAGGGGATCGCCGCAAGATCTTCCGTAGTAACAATGCCGGGGGTGCATGTGGTGCGAAACTCCAGCTGGTGGTCGACCCCTTTGCCCGCCTCATCCCGCCACTCGCGCAATATCGGCATGGACCGGCGAAGGGCGTCCGCAGTGGCAGCTGCGACCCGATCGTAGTATGCCGGCTGTGTTTTCACATCCATAGCAACGTACTCGACGGCGGGAATGGTAAGCACCGTCCGGAACATGTCGGGGAAGAGGCCGGTAGTATCCAGCTTTACCGCGTATCCCAGGGCGGCAACTTCCCGCACCAAATCCGGAAGATCGGCGTGCATGAACGGCTCACCGCCGGTGACGGCGACTCCCTGAAGAACGGGGCGTCGGCGTTTGAGAAACGCGAGCACGTCATCCCGCGGAAGAAAGGATGACGGTGCAGGCCCTCGAACCAGCTCGGGGTTGTGACAATAGGGACAGCGCAGCGGGCACCCCATCGTGAAAATCACGGCCGCCACCCGACCGGGAAAATCCAGGGTACTCGTGCGTTGCAGCCCCAGCCGATCAAGACTCACAACGCCACGTCGGCGAACGCTTCCGCAACCGCTCGCGGATCACTGATCCGCATCACTTCTCTGTCGTCCTCATCCAGCAGAAGTACCGTCGGCAGCTGGGTCACGACGTACCGCCCCGCCAGCGTCAGCCCTTCGTCGGTGTCAGCGTTGACCGCCCGGTGGGCCACACCGGCCTCCGTCAGGGCCGCCTTCATTGCCGGACAATTGGGACAGCCATCGCGATAGAAGTAGGTTGCCTGCACGCCATCAGCCGGCCGATCTGTGCGCCGTGTCGGGGCGGTCACCGGGATAGATATCGGGTCCTCCGAGGAGACGGCCGTGTACGTCCGCCGCTCCTCATATTCTGATCGCTTCCCGTTGTTCCAGTTCTTGAGGGCGCGGTAGTAGCCGACGATGCGCGTGTAGATCTCCGTTTCGCCGCCACAATACGGGCATCGCTTGTGCTCTCCACTGAGATACCCATGGTCGGGGCAAACCGAGAAGGTGGGGGTGATAGTGAAGTACGGCAGGTGGTAATTCTCCGCGATGATCCGCACCAGCGACGCACACGCTTTCCAGTCCTCGATCGCCTCGCCGATAAATCCGTGAAAGACCGTTCCACCGGTGTACCGCGTCTGCAGATCGTCCTGCATGTCCAGTGCATCAAAAATGTCGTCGCTGTAGCCTACCGGCAAATGGGTCGAGTTGGTGTTATACGGCTCCTCCTGACCACCGGCGATGATGTCCGGGTAGCGTTGCCGGTCGTGGCGTGCGAGTCGGTAGCTGGTGCTTTCGGCGGGAGTCGCTTCAAGGTTGAAGAGATCCCCCGTCTGCTCCTGATAGCCCGCCAGGCGATCTCGCATGTGATCCAGTACGCGGGCGGCAAACGCCCGTCCCTCCGGATCGGTGATGTCCCGTCCCGTCAGGTTCAGCAGCGCTTCGTTCATTCCTACCAGACCGATTGTACTGAAGTGGTTGTTGAGATGTTTGAGATACCGCCGGGTATAGGGGAAGAGGCCCGATTCCATCAGCTGGTTTACCACCCGTCGCTTGGTCGTGAGGCTTTCGGCAGCCAGATCCATCAGACGATCCAACCGGGCGAAGAACTCCGTTTCATCCTGGGACAGGTATCCAATGCGCGGCAGATTGATCGTGACGACTCCGATGGAACCGGTGAATTCATCGGAACCGAACAGCCCCCCACCGCGTTTGCGTAGTTCCCGTTTATCCAGTTGCAGACGGCAGCACATGGACCGGACATCGCCGGGATCGAGGTCCGAGTTGACGAAGTTCTGGAAATAGGGGGTGCCGTATTTCGCCGTCATCGCGAAGAGTTGCTGAGCGTTTTCGTGATCCCAGTCGAAATCCCGGGTGATGTTGTAGGTGGGGATCGGGTATTGGAACCCGCGTCCGTCCGCGTCGCCCCCGAGCATGACTTCAATAAACGCCCGGTTGATCATATCCATCTCGGCCCGGCAGTTGCCGTAGGTGAACGGCTGCTCTTCTCCACCGACGATCGCCGGCTTGTCCCTCAGATCCCCGGGTACTACCCAGTCAAGAGTGATGTTGGTGAAAGGAGCCTGACTGCCCCAGCGGCTGGGGGTATTCACCCCGAAAATGAAGCTCTGAATCGACTGGCGCACCTGTTTGTAGTCGAGTTCGTCCGTTTTGACGAACGGTGCCAGGTAGGTATCGAAACTGGAAAACGCCTGGGCACCGGCCCATTCGTTCTGCATGACTCCCAGGAAGTTCACCATTTGCTGAACCAGCGTATTCAGGTGACGCGCGGGGGCGGAGGATATCTTGTCGGGAACGCCCGGGAAACGGCCGACTCGATCCGTTTGTAGTCGTAGTCGTGAAGCAGCCCATCGCGTGCTACTACCTGCATGTGTGGTGCGGTCATAGTGAACCTCCCGTTCGTTGGTTTCAGGTGTGTCTCCTGGCTTGGCATCGACCTACTACCCGGCCTTCCCAGTTTCCCAGTGGCGTAATCGGGTTTCGTCCGCCTTACAGTAGCGGGGGCTGCGCCGGATTCTCACCGGACTTCCGTGTGCGTTTCGCACGTACCTGATCAGTGGATTCTAACGCATGTTCTGAATAGGTGCAATCTATATAGCGTTGTTTGTGTATCGAAATGCAGTTTTAACGCTATATAAAGGTATCGCGGTCAGGTCCTGTTGTTGTCGGTTTCCTCAATTCTGATCTCCGGGGAGTCCACCAGGCCAAGAATCTGCTCAAGGGTAAAAAGCTGAAACGGCACGACTACTCCGTAGTCCGGCGCGCCCCTGGATAGAAGTTGGCGGGTCATAGCAACGGCGGCCATTGCCGTGCCGCCGTAGTCGGACGGGACGGTAAGGCTGACGACGAAATCTCCCGCTCCGGCAACAAGGGCTACCGTTTCTTCCCTGTCGCCCGGCGAAGTCTTTCCGCGGGCGAGGAAGGACGCCAACCGGACACCACCACCGGGTTTGCGGAAGCAATTGAGAACCCCGAGCCTGTTCAGTGTTCCGATCGTTCTGTTGAACGGTTCGTTGTCAAAAGCGGTCCAGTAGTGGACACGATCGACTCCAAAATGACTTCGCACGTCTCCGGCCTCTGGAAAGGCCACCAGGCGTACCGGTCGGTGGCCGAAAGGGTACGGAAACGGGGCGGTACGCGTTACGGTGAATCCCCGAACGCTGTGGCTATCGTACTCAACGGGCCGCGCGAACAGGCCGAGCATGTCACCAATGCCTGCGGCACCGGCGGTACCGTTCTTTCGTTGCAGGAGCGATACGTGGACAGCCGGACCGGCGAAGTCACCTCCCGTCGCCCGGATTTTCTCAATCACCCGTCGAGCCATCAGGCCGGAAAGCCCGGGTATCAGACCTGCCGCTACGACGCCGGAAAGCTGGTGCTCTTCGGCCCTGCGCGACATGCCGTCCCCGAGCTGCCCGAAGTCGCTGCGCCCCGGCGGGAAGATCGATCGCACCAGGGGCGTGTCCGGCACGATGTCTACACTGTGAATGCCCCGTTCGGTGCATACCGTCTGTACAACGGGTGCCACCTGGCGTACGGCGATGATCACCGCGTCAGCGCCCTCCGTCGCCTGTTCAACGGACTGCCTGTCCGATACATCCAGTTCGGCCACGTCGCATGATTCGGAGATACTCCCGGCGAACTGACGGCCCCGGTCGAGGTTGTAGTCACCAACCACCAGCTCTTGCGGGCCCAGAGTCCGTACCACTTCCCGGCATATGTGGCGGCCCACCGCTCCGGTTCCGCCGGCTACAAGAATTCTCATTCCCGGATCACCAGTTCTGCGGTAATTCCCATTTCCGTCACCTTGTTGGAGAGCAGTTCAAGGGTGTTCTGATCGTACAGAAGTTCCATCGATTCATTCATAACTCGAAGTACCGGACGGGCGAAACGGACGCTGTAGATCCGTTCCACCACGAATTGAAGGGTTCGAACCGTACCCTGTTCGAGGTCGATTCCGTGATACTCCACCTCGCGAAAGGGAACAAAAAATCGCGTCACTGTATCCGGATTGAAGAAACCCATGGTTGTGAACTGACTCCCTTCTGCCGGAATTGGTCGCCATTTCCGTTCACGGACCTGCTTTTCGATTTCGAGAGAGTTTCCCGCAGCGCGAATCCTCATCCGGTGGTTGAGACCGACAGTATTGATGTACGACGTTGCGTGGATCAAACGGCCGCCGCGGTCGTAACGTGCATCCGCAACAAATTCATAGGAGATCGGAACGACAAACCGAAATTGTGCGATGCCGGAGCACGACAGGTTCACGCCGGTGTCGTCTGTTGTTCGGACAACGGTCCACGATCCAACAGCCGGCGTTCCGTTGACCACAAAATTGTATTCTCTCGTTTGTGTATTTTCTTCAGACTGTGCCGACGTTGCGGCGATAAGGATAATCAGAAGGACGAGACTGACACGATTCATTGTGGTCTCTTCTTTGGTTCGCAGGCGACGTCATTTGGAGTGTATTCCGGAACAACCTCGTAGTTGCGGGCAATCTGCGGTCCAGGATAGGTGCCGTTTCGCGCACCCTCTGCAATGTGAATGGCCCGGTGCGGACAGGCATGATAACAGCGCAGGCAGAGTATGCACTTCTGTGGGTTGAAGGAACCGCCTGTGCATCCGGGCGGATCGCGTGGACCGGACAATGCGCAACGCACCAATGTCCCTGAGTGCATGCTTTCGGATTTGCGTGGAGCTTTTCCTTGTAGCGTCGGTACGCCGGAACTGCAATATGGTTGGCCAGATCATTCAACGGTACGTACCACTTCGGTGCCGGTTTACAGGTATCAGCCTCCATCTCCAGTTCCGCAACAAACCGACGCACCTTGTCTTTCAGATTTCCGGTTATCCGTCGGTTCATGCGGACAAATATGGAGTTTGTCCCGGAGAGGGCGATGAAATCGGAGCCGGGAAATTTCGCCTCGAAATTGTCAATCGGGCGAAACCCCGCTGTTTCGGCGTGTGTCTGCAATATCCGTGCGCAGTCGCCGGAATAGAGAGCCAGGGAGAAGTAGGTGGCCAGGGGCAGGTTACCGCCCGCAAGGGAACGAACGTAGCGAACAACATTCGCAGGCGGTGCGCAGTGATAGACCGGCGCCCCGATCAGTACCAGATTACAATCGGGAAGAACCGGTCTTACAGGTTGTTTCTCAATAGCGACCCGCACAACTGTGTGACCGGCCGCTTTCAGGGTATGTTCCAGAAGCGCCCCGAGATACCGGGTGTTGCCGGTACCGGAAAACTCCGCCATGAACACACGCAGGTTTTGTTCAGTTTCAATCATACTGCTTCAGCCCCCGAAGCATCCCGTCGAGACCCGAGCGAATATGCCTGGCCGGGTCAATCACAGATCGATCGTAGACCCACAGCAGCATCGTTCCTTCCACTACTGCAGCCACAGCAATCGCGGTCTCCTCCGGGTCAACCAGCCGAAACTCGCCGGAATCCACCCCGGAGCGAATGATCGGTATCAGAGCATTGATGTAGCGGCGGAGGTATTTCTTGAGCGATCGCTGGACATAGCGATTGCGAAAGGCCATGGAAATGAAATTGTATGAGATCGGCATGAGCCGGGTAACCACCTGGATGTCACCAATGACAGCGTCTACAAAATCTCGCAATGCCGTTTCCGCGTCCGTTGCCGTAGCCGTTATTCCTTCAACGGCGTCCAATTCTTTCTGAAGTGCGCGTTCGAGAATTGCCACCATAAGGTCATGTTTGTTCTTGAAGTAAAGGTAGAGAGTACCCTTGCTGAGTCCCGTCCGGTCGGCAATATCATCCATGCGCAGGGAGTCCAGCCCTTTGTCCGTTACAACCTGCTCTGCCGCGACCAATATCTGGTTGGTACGCTCTTCCGAAACGTCCCGTCGTGGAGACATGCGTCCCTCCATCAAAAAATAACTGACTGGTCAGTCATAATAATTACCGACGGACTACGTGGTGTCAAGTGATTTATTCGACCTGGGGGCGATTCCAACGCCGCTTATCCGGATAGACGGGCCCACCAACGGGCCTCCCGAGGGCTCCTCACGCGACGCATGAAGTACGCTTCCAGACGAGTTCCGTCGTCCAGTTCCAGGATATACCAGTGGCGATCGGCGTAGCGTTCGGACGAGCCCCCGCGGTCACGTCCGGTCGTTCGCGGAAGCTGGGTCGCACCGGTGACTGCGTACTCGCGCCCCTCCCATTGTACACGCGTCGGAATACCCGGTTCGCCGCGGCGAGCATCGACGAAGTTGTAGGCACCACGGGGTATAATGAGGGGGAGGAATTCTCTGGGCATGTGGAAATACTATACCACGGACCGGCGAGGAGCCGTGGTATAGTAGATGCACTCATGTATACAGGGAGGGTGCCATGACCGATTGGCGTCGCCACGGCCTTCTCGTCATTGATGTTCAGAACGACTTCCTCAACGATGTCCCCGATCCGCAGGTGTACCGACGTTCGTTGGAGTGGCTCCTTTCGTACTGCCGTGACGGCGGAATCGGCGTGTATCACGTGCGGGTATGCCGCGAGCCGGACCGTTCCAACTGGATGCCCTTTGAGATGCTTCGTGGTGGGGCTCCCTGTCTTCGCTGAACCGCAGGTGCGGAAACCCCGGCGTGGGCAGCGGCAC
>CAZCAE010000092.1:0-8878 GCA_964496635.1 uncultured Spirochaeta sp. | reverse complement strand
AACCTGGAACCGTTTCGAGCCGTTCTGGATGATATTCGCCGGGAAATTTCCGGTCAAAGAAAAGGCCGGGGAAGCGAAGAACCGGGCTTTCTGGTGGAGTCCCGCAACGGCTTTCCCACAGCCGCGGGGCTGGCAAGTTCGGCTTCCGGATTTGCAGCGCTGGTGACTGCCGCATTCGCGGCCGCGGGGCTGGAAGATGTGCCCGCCTCGGTCCGGTCACAGATTGCCAGAACGGGCTCCGGATCCGCCGCTCGGAGTATTCACGGCGGCTTTGTCATCTGGCATGCCGGTGCCGACGCTGCAGAAGAGTTGTACGATCAGGAGTGGTGGCCGGACCTTCGAATTGTAATTCTTCCTCTTTCCGAAGAGAAAAAACCGGTCACCTCTCGCAGCGGAATGAATCACACCAGGGAAACGTCTCCGTACTACGACGCCTGGGTGGCGGATGCCCCGATTCTGCTGAAGCGGTGCCGTAAGGCCGTGGAAGACCGGTCTCTTGCGGCTCTTGGTCCGGTCGTGCGTGCAAGCTACATGCGAATGTTTGCCACCATGCTTGGAGCGGACCCGCCCATTATCTACTGGTTACCGGCAACCCTGGGCGTTCTGCACCGTCTGGAGGTGCTTCGCGGGAAAGGACTGCCGGCGTGGGAAACTATGGATGCGGGACCCCAGGTGAAGGTGCTCACGACGGCGGAACACGCCGCAACGGTAGTCGGGGAGCTGCGGTCATTCTGTGTCTCCGAACCGGTCATCTCATCTGTCGGCGGTGCCGCCCGCATTGTCGCGCGCACAGAGGGACAGGGGCAATGATGCTTCGGGCACGATGGTCGGCTCCTGCGAATCTGCTTCTGGTGGGGGAATACGCGGTAACCAGACCGGGAGGAGCCGGCATTGCGGTGGCTCTTTCACCCCGGGGGCAGCTGGTCCTGTATGAAAAAGAACATCCGGAATATGCACACTTGCCCGAAGGTTTCACCGGCACAGGAAGTCTCACGGTCGTGACGATGATGGGACGCCACGGAGACGGAGGGCGCAGCGAAAGGTCTTCTCCCCTGGTGGCTGCGGTTTTCGACACGCTGATTGCGGAAGGGTATTCCAGATTGGAACGTAACTGGCGAATTGAGATAGACACATCCAGTTTCTTCGAAGGACATACCGGGAACAAGCTGGGCCTTGGATCCAGCGCGGTGGCGTCTCTGTTGTTGACAACGGCGCTACTGGAAATTGCGCATATTGAGGAAGGTCAACGGGTCAACGAGTGCGCCCCGGAATCTTCGGAGTCTCTGGAACAGACTGTTCGCATTGCCGTGAATGCTCACCGTGCAGCCCATGGAGGACGGGGCAGCGGATATGATATTGTCACCAGCGCCGTCGGCGGTTCGATCCGGTTTGTCGGGGGCGTTTCTTCGCACTGGACGCCCACGTGGGGAGAAATTCCCTTTCTCTCCCGATTGCTGGACAACGGGTTGACCCTGCACACGTGGAGCAGCGCTCCCGCCGTTGCGTCGGGAAGCGCCGTCGGGTGTTTTGATACAGTTATACCTCCCCGAAGTGACGCGGAACGTGCCTTTATTCAACACAACAACAACATTGTGGATACCGTCGAAGCGGCATCGGAGTGGAAGAGCCTTTTCAGCGCCTTTCAAAAGGCCGTCCAACTCGGACGCGATCTGGGAGAAAGAATCGGTGTCTCCGCGGAACTTCCGTATGCAGACAGCCACGTTGACGACGGATGGATTTCTAAGGCCAGTGGAGCCGGAAACGAACGTGGAATTATTGTGGCACAGCCCAGACCACGCCGCAGGTTACCCCGAGGAACAATCCGGGTCTTTCCGGAACCGAAAGGACTTACATGCCTGTACCGAAACAACGGCAACTGACGGCTCCGGGAAAGCTGCTCCTTTTTGGTGAGCATGCGGCGGTCTACGGGTATCCGGCCCTTGGCGTAACGATTCCCCGGAACCTTTCGTTACTGGCAGAACCGGCAGGCCCGTCATCCCCCCTGGAGCTGGTCTTTCCGACTCTTCCGGTACCTCCGGAAACGGCGGAGGAATTTGTTAAATACTTGGAGGCCGTAGCCACGTCGGAGGGGATTCAACTCTCACCAGCCCGACTTACCGTGACGTCGGAGATTCCGGTGGGCGGAGGGTTTGGCTCAAGCGCCGCCCTGTGCACCGTTCTCGCCCGCCGGCTTGCCGGAGACGCAGCCGACCTTCATACCGTGTGGATGCTGGCTCACCGGCTGGAGCACTTCTTTCACGGTACACCCAGCGGAATCGATACGGGGCTCACTACTCTCACCGGCGCCCACGCCTTTCGCTTTTCCGGCATTGGTCCTCCGGGGCGGGGAACAGAAACGCTCCCGACCGCGGTTTCCGTTCAGCTGCCTGAGTCCATCCTGGTGACGGGATCGATTCCCCGGACCCGGTCTACCAGAGAGCTGGTCGCCGCGGTCGCCGGTCGGCGTGCCTCGGACCCGGAAGGCACGGGGAAGATACTCCGGAAACTGGGCAGTATCTGCGAAGAGGTAATCCAAAACGACGGACTGTCGGTCGGTGAGTTCGCAGCGGCCGCAAGTGCAGCGCAGCGTCTTCTCGCGGAGCTTGGCGTTTCCACTGCGACGCTGGAGACGGTGATTCGGGCCGGCATTGACGCGGGAGCCCTCGGGGGAAAGCTGAGTGGCGCCGGTGGCGGCGGAGCTTTTTACTTTGTCTGCCCCGACGAAAAAGTCGCTCAAAGGGTAGCGACGGCGGTGAGCCGTCACATACCCGATTCAGGTACGGTACTGACCGTTTCTACGCGCTCCTGATACACGCCTGAATAGAGAAAAGGCCGGCTCCCGAAGGAACCGGCCCGGTGGTTGTACAGACTGATCGGCGAGCTACAGTCCCAGATCAAACTGCTGAAAGGACCGAAGGTCCTGGAATGCCTGTACCAGACGGGCGGTCATTCCTTTTTCACCCTCAACAAGCCACATTCGCGGATCGATTATCTTCTTGTTGGGAACGTCGTCACCTTCGGGGTTACCGATCTGTGACATCAGGTAGTCGTGGTTCTTGTCCATATACTTCCGTACCGGCTCGGTGAATGCCCACTGAGTGTCGGTGTCAATGTTCATCTTGACCACACCGTACTCCAGAGCTTCGTGTATCTTTTCCAGCTCCGAACCGGAACCGCCGTGGAAGACGAGGTCCAGAGGTTTCTCGTCCGAAAGTCCCCGCTCCTTGCGAACCATCTCCTGGGAGTGCTTCAGAATCTCCGGTCGCAGTTTGACGTTGCCCGGTTTGTAGACACCGTGGGTGTTGCCGAAGGCCGCCGCGACGGTAAACCGACCGATCGGTTTCAGAACGTCGTACGCCTTGAGAACGTCTTCCGGCTGGGTATAGAGCTTGGAATTGTCAACCGCGGTGTTGTCCACGCCGTCTTCTTCACCGCCGGTAACGCCCAGTTCAATTTCAAGGGTCATATCAATTTTGGCAAGACGCTTCAGGTATTCGGCACTGATCTTGATGTTCTCATCCAGATCCTCTTCCGAGAGGTCCAGCATATGAGAACTGTACAGGGGTACTCCCTTTTCCTTGTAGAAAGCTTCACCTTCCGAGACGAGTCCGTCAATCCAGGGCAGCAGCTTCCGGGCGCAGTGGTCGGTGTGAAGAACAACCGGGACTCCGTAGAGTTCGGCCATTTTCCATACGTGCAACGCTCCGGTAACAGAACCGGCGACAGCCGCGCGCTGATTGGTATTGTCCAGGTATTTACCGGCGTTGAATACACCACCACCGTTGGAAAACTGAATCATAATGGGGCTTGAGGCCTCACGGGCGGCCTGAAGAGCCGCGTTTACACTGTTCGATCCGATTACGTTTACCGCCGGCAGAGCACATTTCTGCTCTTTCAGGTAGGCAAACATCTCTTGAAGTGCCGCTCCGGTGACTACACCGGGTTTCATCTTCATTTTAGCCATTTCATCTCTCCTTCATGGGAAAACTGAGGTTATTGTAGACGATCAGGAGATGCCGTTCAAGGTGACTGCCTCTGTGACTGCCGCCGCCGCTGCAGCGCGTGTATGATGCGGCGGCTCCAGGATCGGGGCAGCCTGGGTCCCAGAAGGGCCCACGCCCGGGCGGCTCCGCCCACCGGAGCGACGGGTCTGCGCCGGTCTATCGCTTTGACGATCTCCCGGGCAACAGTCGCTGCCGTTGGAACCCGGCCGATCCGGCGCGGATCAATACCGGCTGTAGCGTGAAAGTCGCTTTCGAAGGGTCCGGGACAGCACGTAACTACGGCGATGCCGTCCTCTCTCAGCTCTTCATGCAGTGATTCGCCCAGAGACAGCATCCACCCTTTTGCCGCGTAGTATGAGGCCATCAGGGGGCCCGCGGTGAACGCCGCTACCGACGCGACGTTGCAGATGACCCCTCCGCCTCGCGCCCGCATTGACGGAACGATCCAGTGAATCAGCTGCTGCGGCGCGTCGATGTTCAGCCGGACCGCCCTGCTCATGTGCTCCGGATCGTCCAGATAGAAGGGTCCAAAATAACCGCTGCCGGCGTTGTTTATGAGAAGGTCAATCGCCGATTCGGAAATCTGATGTTCCGCAAGGAAGGCGCGCAGACGCTGCACCAGCCCGGCCGTTTCGGTCAGATCCAGAGTGACCGCTACCACCGACACTCCAGCCGCCACCGAAATTTCCTCGGCGAGTGCTGCAAGGATATCCCGCCTTCGGGCAACCAGGACGATGGAATAGCCGTGCCCGGCCAGTTGACGGGCCAGCTCACGGCCAAGTCCTCCGGAAGCGCCGGTCACGAGAGCCCATTTTTCTGCCCGTCTATTCACCGGTTCGGTTCCTTTCAATCAGACCCCCAGTTCGTGGACTGCCACCTCCGCGGAACCGAGTTCCTGGAGCCCTGCCCTGCCACCGAGGATTGCCACCCGGCGCCGGTCATACTGCTCCCGCAAAAACGCGGCGGCCCGTTGCAGGTCCCCCGGCGTCACCGCCCGCAGACGGTCCCGCATTTCCTGGCGCAGGTCGTCGGTCACGTCGTGGAGACGCCGTCTGAAATCCACATACCCGGCGTCACGAGGAGTGAGGGGCCGCAACTCCCGCCCCAGCATACTCACCTTTGCCAGAGAAACGGCCTCCTCAGGCAGGGGCGTACGGGCAAGCTCATCCAGGGCGTCCCGAAACGCCTCAATTGTCACGGCCGAATGGGGGTCCCGATAGCTGGCAAAGCTGAAATAGCCCTCGGCCGTCCGACTGGAGGCGAAGGCACCGTATGCACCGCCTTTCATGCGTATCTTTTCCCACAGCAGACCCGTTCTCAGGATGTGCGCCAGCACATCCTGGGCGACGGCAAGCTCTTCGCCGTGCCGAATTGCCGGGAAAGCGGCGGCTACATAGGCTACAGTCGATGAACCGAGGAGGTACTCAAGTTGCGGCCGGCCGGTCGCCGCCGAAAGCACAATCCCCGCAAGCCCACCGGCAGACACCTCGCCCGACTCACCGCCCGCACTTGACTCGCCGCGTGCAGGAACGGCATCACCATCCGTGGCGCCGGCACCACCACCCGCGTCGGCGGCCCCACCACCCCGAAGGGCACGCGAGTCAAGAAGGTTTCGCAGCTCACGCACCCATTCCATTACGCCGGTTATGGAGTCTTCGGTACCTGTCACGTTGACTGACAACACCTCCGGCCGAATCAGAAAGCGAAAGAGGTTTTTCAGCTCTGTGGAAACATCGCCGCCACCGGACATCGAGAGCTCCCGGGCAAAGCCGTCCAGGTATTCCACCTGGGTGATACCGTTCATCTCCTCTTCCAGGTTCACCAGACCGTGAACACCCGCTCCGGCGCGGAGGCCGGCAAAATAGTGACCGCTGGGAATCCACGCACTGCGCATCTCTTCCCGCAGTTCATCCACCACCTGCCGAAGCCGCCGGGTATCGGCAAAATCCAGCTGTCCGATGATACGCTGAAGCAGATCAAGCCCTTCCCCAAGACTCCGCTCCAGAACCCGCAGACGGATCACAAAGAGGCGCCGCACCAGAGACAGGTCTCCGTAACGGGTCTGCTGGCCGACAGATGCACTGATGCCACCGGTCTTCAGGTTGATCTCGTGGTTCAGGGCGTCAAAGGAGAGGCCCGGAAGACCCACCTCCGTGAAGGCCGCACCGAGAAGGTTCAGAAGAGTCTCCTGCCGCGGCGTCAACTCCCCGAAATCGAAAGCCAGCTCCAGATAGACGATGCCGTTGGTAAACTCATGATGCCGGTACACCGGAATCGCGGCCGCAGTGCTGGCGGCCGCAGTGCCCGCCGGCCCCACCCCGGACACCTCGCACGTAATTGTGCGCACCTCGCGGGGAATATCCTCCAGGTGCAGAAAGGGAATAGCCGCAAGGGCCTTCGGATCATCGGGAGCCTCCTGCAACGCGGCGAGAGCCTCACTCTCCAGCTCAACCTGCCGGCGCTCCTCTTCGGACATGGACGCGGCGAGACCTTTCAGTTCACCCAGCAGCGCCTCTTCCTCCCGGCGGGACTGGTCCGGATCAGGCCGGACAATCACCGTGGAACGATGGCTGTTTGATAGCAGCAGCTCCTCAATGATCCCTTCAAAGAAACGGGGAGTCGACTCCACCCGCTTCCGGAGCGCCGCAATGTCCTCACTGAAAGAGAGAGCCTCCGCCGGCCCTGCGCCGTACATCCACGTCCGCAGCGCCCGCCGCAGCACCCGCAACCCGTTGGGCCCGCTCTTGAGCTCCCGGTTGTGAAACTCCACCCGGCGCAGGGCCCCCTCCACCAGGTCTGCGGGAATCCCCCCTTGAGCCAGCTCCGACAGGGTGTCAAAAATCACCTTCTCAATAGCGTCGGCAGACTCCGGGTCGGTCCCCCGCAGTCCCGCGGAAAAGACCGCCTCCCTGAGGTCCGTATCCAGGCCGTAGAGGGGCGACACATCCTGTCCCAGGCCGGAGTCGATAAGGGCCTTTGTCAGGGGAGCGCCACTGTGACCTATAAGAATTTCCGCCAGAACGGAAAAGGCCAGCAACCGGCGGTGTTCCGTCACCGGAAAGAGAAGCCAGTTTACCGTCACCGAGGTGCGGCGGCTCAGATCATCAACGCCGTCCAGGGGATAGGTCGCCTCCACCCGGCGGGGCTCTCTCCAGCGCGGTTGTTCCATCACCGGCAGCGCTGAGGACCCGTCCCCGAACCGCCCCAGAAACTCCCGGTCCAGAAATTCCAGATACTCTTCCGTTGCAATGTTGCCGTACAGGACAATCCGGGCGTTGGCGGGGTGGTAATAGGTGCGATGAAACTCCACAAACTGCTCATAGCTCAGTTGTGGAATTGCCGCGGGTTCGCCGCCGGAATCGTGCCGATAAAGCGTATCCGGAAAGAGAGACTGCAGACTCCGCTCCGCCGCCACCGAGTCGTGGCTGGAGTAGTTTCCCTTCATCTCGTTGTAGACCACCCCCGTCCGCTCCAACACCCCATCCGGGGTAAACTGCAGACGGTGTCCCTCCTGTCGGAAGAGCTCCCGTTTCAGCAGGGGAAAGAAAACGGCGTCGCCGTAGACCTTCATCATGTTGAAGACGTCCTTTGCCACGGGACTTGCCGCGGGATAGACCGTCTTGTCCGGGTAGGTCATAGCGTTGAGAAAGGTGTTTACCGAACCCTTCAACAGCTGCAGAAAGGGGTCCTTTACGGGAAAATCACGGGACCCGCTGAGCACGGTGTGCTCAAGAATGTGGGCCACACCGGTGGAATCCTCAGGCAGGGTGGCAAAGGCGAAGGCAAACATGTTTTCCGGATCGCTGTTGCGGACGTGAAAGACCTGGGCACCGCTCTTTTTGTGGCGAAAAAGAACACCGTCACCGTCGTAGTCGGGAAGTTCCCAGCTGTCAAGTTGAATGTAGGCAGGATGGAGAGATGTGGACATAATGCTCCGTCGACGCCTCAGTCGTTGACCCGTTCGACGTACTCGCCGGACTCGGTATTCACGCGGATTTTGTCTCCGGACTTGATAAAAATGGGCACCTGCACGGACAGACCCGTCTCCACCACAACGGTCTTGGTGGCACCGGTAACCGTATCGCCTTTGACGGCATCGGGGGCGTCGGTGACGGTAAAGACCATCTTCATTGGAATAACCACGTCAATAGGCTCGGCCTCCCACATGATAATGCGGTACTGGTCTCCCTCCTTGAGGTAGGGCCCCTTTTCACCGAGAACAGACGCGTTGATCTCAAACTGGTCGTACGTCTCAATGTCCATGAAGTGAAAACTCTCACCATCCACGTACAGATACTGCCCGTCCTTGTCAAAGACGTTGGCCTCTTCGACGTTGTCGCTCGTCTTGATCGTTTCCTTCAGGACCGAACCGGTCTTGGCGTTCTTCAGCTTGCAGCGGGTAAAGGCCGCCCCCTTGCCGGGGTTTACAAACTCCCGCTCCGCCACCAGATACGGGTCCCCCTTGAAGAGAATGTACATCCCCTTCTCAATCGCTCCGCCTTTTATCATGTGTATACCTTCCTTATTAAAAGCGCCATATTACCGGAAAAGAGGGAACGTAAGAACCCTTCTGATATCCCCCTCACCAAGAAGGTACATCACCAGCCGGTCCACGCCCATCGCCACGCCGGAGCACCGCGGTAACCGTACCGCTCCGTCCCCCCCCGGTCCCGGGAATTCCCCGTCCACAGGGTGCTGCACCCGACAGTTTCGCGCCTTCGCCTCAGCCTGCCGGCAAAAAAACGCCCCGATCCGCTCCGGGTCCGTCTCCTCACCAAAACAGTTTGCCACCTCCATACCCCCAAGGTAGAGTTCCCACCGGTCCGCCCAGGGGGTACCGGCAATGTTCCGTGCCAGGGTGGGCACCACCGCCG
>CAZCAE010000091.1:0-9020 GCA_964496635.1 uncultured Spirochaeta sp. | reverse complement strand
ATACGGCACTCTTTACCGCGTCCGCCACGGTCTTGACGTCGTCACGGGTCATAAATGGGTGCATCGGCAGGGACATTACCTCGTTACTGGCCTTCTCCGTGTGGGGAACTTCAATATCGTGCTGGGCGCGCCCCACAGGTAGTTGGCGCGGGCTTGGATGGTGCGCCAAGGCGACAAATTCCAGCCACCGATCGCCCCAACTACGTGGAATCGCTCAATTCAGGTTTCGGATACGTTCTCTGTGACTTATCCACGTGCCCGGCTCGCAAGATTTCGCGCTGTGTACTCCATCTCCGGGAACAGTGCGGGCTCAGCTATGTGAAGTGACCGTAGACTATCGAGCACCTTCTGTTTGTGCTTCGGTCTCACAAGTATAACAGTACGTTTACCTTGGTGACGTGGAATCCACTTATCAGGAATCTGCCAACGATTATTCATTGACTGCCTGTTTTTGGCATTCTGCGGCGCAGGAAAAAGAATGAACGCTCCGGCTTGTGCTTTCAGGCGTTCATTGTCGTATTGCGTTCTTACTATAACGGGTCGGGTGAGATCTTCAGGATTAATTGCATCTCGAAACATCGGTTTCTCTCGCTGAATTCTATGGAGGAACGCCTGATCGGACGGATCAGGTGAATCTCTGAACGCTTGTTCCATTAGCGAAAGATTGGCGAGTATCGTAACAGTGTCGCTGTCCGAGTATTTCAAGTCATAGCTCAGTCTATCAGTCGGAATTACATATCGATCAACTATGCCGATTTCTCCATCGTCGCCATTCCGAGCCGCGTGGGCAAACCGAAATGTTGCGCGCGAGCAAGCCAATCAACCGTGGCGGCGCTATTCGGAAATTCAGCCGGATAATAGAGACGAAGTTCCTGTAAGAGCTCGTGCTCGACTTCGTATAGCCTGTCGCTGCGAAGAACTGCCGGAAGCTGGTTCCACTGCGCATTCTCCGTCCCTCGATAGAACGCGAACTCTCCTTGATTCGGTACTACCTTTCTACCAAGTTGGTGGGCGTCAGCAAGGTACCGGATATCGACCTCAGCATCATCATATACTAATCGGTCGTCCCTTCGAATCTTGTATGACCTCCACGGCTCTTTCGCCTTTATGATATCCCAGAGAGCTGCCAGCCTGTCACGATAATGGTTCCGATACACGCGTTCAGCCTGAAAGTTAACTTCAAGGTAGCCGAGCCAAAACAATCGTTCGTCCCGTTTATCTGTGATTTCGCGTAAATGGGATTCGGTAAATCGCTTCGCTGATTTGCTCCTTCCACTCAAATCGCTCGACCACACCCGTTGCTCTTGCTTGGATAACCTATTGCGAAGGCTTCGATATTGATCACCGAAACTGACGAAACCGGTGGAAAAATATCCCCATTGCTTGTTGCCCATGACGGTAGCGAACTCATTCGAAACGAATTCAGCAAGGCGCTCGCGGAGCATTTCTGAGGCATGAGGACTTATGAGATTAATGTTCTGTTTGGGCATGGTTCTTTTGCGATAGCGATGCTACTCAAAAATCGATAACGGAAAGGTATAATTCGCGGGCTTCAGCCGCCACAAGCGGCCGCTCGACAAGGTTCAATTCGCAGCGCTCACCAACATCATATACAGGAAACTCCCAACGGCAGCCACACCGAAGTGTTGTGTTCGAGGATCGTGGAAGTGACGATCGTGCTTTCAGCTCGTAGGAATCAAGACCCTTCATGGTATACGCTACCGAAGCGATTCCAGTTGCTCAACCCACCGATTGAACCGTTGACACGCTTCACGCACTACCGAAAGCCCGATTCTCTCAGCGATCATCGGTCCTGCGGTACGCTTTCCTCGGGCGTAGGCGGGAAAATGCCGAATAATCCGCTTGCTCGGTGCGCCTTCAGGTGTGTCATTTACCTTTTCCAGATCACCGAATGGGGCGATCTCTCTGGAAAGCATATCCACAGCATTGACGTCACCGAAGTAACGCCCGATCTCACCGGGCCCGGAAAGCAGCAGTGTCTCAAACTCATGAAGTTGAACGTATGGTAATATGCGGTGAGGATACGATCCAATTTGTTCCTCCGCATCGTGTTTGATCCGTGTCTCTACTGATTCCGGAGAATCCGGTGCGTTGTCGGGAAAGAAGTCACCCGGTAATCCGTAGTAATCGATCATTGTCGTAATAGCCGCACCGGGATCCTCTTTCAGAAGCCGTACCAACTCTCCGATGAACCGCTGATAGGATGTGACCCCACCCTTATGCACCTGACCCCGTCGGTGGCTTGTCGTGACTTTTTGCGCCGTTCGAGCGTCAATACCACGGTCCCACAGGTGAGGAACCAGGACATTGTTCACGAATGACTCTTCGGTCTGACCCTCCACAAGAAAACGCAACCTCATAACTGGGGGCGTCCTCCGATGATGTTTCGTTCCCAAAGATCGGAGAGGCGGTACTCAGCCAGCCAGTCCTTGAGGCGTTCTCCATCGAGCCGTTTGATCGTGGTGGCACCGCGCACCTGTTCCACCGTAAGGACATCCGACGGCTCTACCGCATCGACCAGCGGTACCGATTGGGTTGCCAGAATTACCTGCACGCGTCGAGAGACTTCGTACGTCATATCCACCAATGTGCCAACCGCCATAGGGTGCAGACCCAATTCGGGCTCATCAATGCAGATCACGTCAGGTAGCTGGGGCTGCTTAAAGAGTGTTGCCAACGCGATGAATCTCAGCGTACCGTCGGAAAGCTGACTGGCGCTCATGACTTCTTCCGAATGACGCGTCTTCCATTCCAGCTTGATCCGTTCCTCATTGAGTGGCGACGGCTCGAGCACGAAGTCGTCGAAAAACGGCGCAACCAGACGAACAGTGTCGCGAATAAGCGCGTAGTTTCGGGGTGCCGATTCCCGCAGCATATACAAAAACGGCGCCAGATTGCCGGCGTCCTCCCGAAGATACTTGGTGTCCCCGATATAAGCGGTCTGTTTGATTTTTGCGGTGTCGGATGTGTCGTGAAACTGAAACGTCCGGACCCTGCGGAGTAAAGAACGGGTCACCCTGGCAGTGGAATCCCGTTCAATCAGATCGTCGTCGGTAAGAGCGCTTTCCCGTTGTCCCCCACGGTTTAATGATCGATACTGCGCTGGTGCCTGTTTGGGTGAGACGCTGTCGGGGGTAAACCGTACGTGTTCATCCGCGATAAAAAACGTATCGCCGGCGCCGTGAGCAATCTCGACCCGGTAATCGTTAATTCCACCGTCGCCGGTAATCGAGATCTCTCCGACGATGCGCGTCGTGTGTTTGGGACCGTATCGCAGCACCATCGACGCCCCGCCACATTTGCCCACAAAACTCTGTAGTCCGCCGGTCATCGCATAGCCCATCATCCGTAGAAATTTGATGAGGTTGGATTTTCCGGCTCCGTTTGGTCCGATAAGCACGTTCATCGCACCAAGATCGGCCGTGGTATCCTCAAACGAGGTAAATCCCTGGATCGTGACTTTAGTCAACATGGCTGTGCTCTTGCTACTCCGTATCGGACTGAGAGGATGACAGATCCTCGATTACCGTCTCAGAATCGCGAGCAAGGGCGTATACATTGACAAGTGGAATGATAATTCCCGAGAAGCCGGCATTCGCCAGAAAACTGGTTATCGCGCCACGAATGTGAGAAAACAACAGAGCCGGGGCCTGGTACTGCACAAACTGACGTTCTTCCGGGGAATCGGGAGTCAGATCGAGACCCAAAAACAGTCCGGAAATGCCCATCGTCAAGGAAAAGATCTGTTCGCTTCGATCCTCGGTAAACGATTCCATACTGAGACCCAATCCGACAATGTACTGTCTATTCTCCCGCATCCTCTGCGGATTACGAAAGGCAAGCTTAATGTCCAGCGTGTCCCGTGGTATCGATTCCAGTTCCACGTTTCCTACCCTCGGCATCATCTCGAAAGAGGCTTGATCGATCTTGAAACTGAGAAACTGAAACTGAGAGATTACGCTGCCGTCATCCATGAAGAATCGCCCTCAGCGGACATCCGGTAATGTCCTGTCGTCCCGGCACTCACGTAAGACTCCCAACGCTGGTCAAAACTCGCATGATCAACGGCAGATCGCGTGCGCGCCGGGAAAGAATCCAAATCGATTGTATGAGAACCGGAATCCATCGTCAGGTTATTTTCGGTATAGATCCGTCTGAAATAACCCGGAGTATGTTGCTCGAATTCTTGTCGCAGTTCTTCAGGCGGACGGGAGAGAAGAGAATCTACAATTTCCTGTAACGCCTTTTTTGTTCGTTCGTCCATGTTCATACCGTTTTTTCACCTATCGGAATTTCTTCTTCAACATTGACCCGTTCCGCAAACCTGTACGAGTACGTTCTCACCTTCGGCCAGATTAACTTCGGCCAACGGTCGATATCCATGAATTTCTCGTTCGGATAATCGACAAGAAATTCTACAACCGCGATACGAATACCCTGCTTCTCTTCAAGCTTACTGATCAGAAAGTCCGCCGCCGCTCCGACGTCGTTCTCGTTGTATACGTCAAGTTCCAATTGTTTGGCAACTTTGTATAGCATACTTTGATAGTCACTGTCGGTCAAATCGATATACTCCCGCCGATCGCCTATCTCACACGACAGCACGAGAATTACGCCGGAATTTTCGTTGCAGGTTTTGTAGCTATGTCTATTCAGACTTTGTCGATACCACCCTTTCGCGAGTTCCAGGTACAACTCGAACTCGGTCCATGCGTATATGCCGGTACCGATACGACCACGTGATACGTCGACCGATCGTTTCTTTATCAATTCTGCGTTGCTTCGGCACGTGCCGTGAGAACCACGGAATACTACCATAAGGCGCCATTAACGATTTGGAAAGCGATACGACCGGCTATTTGGCGATCATCCCTTGTCGTGATCGTAATCAAAGCCATAAGCCGATGACGGCACACGTTCACTCGCGATGTCACTCGTCGCGATGCGGTGTTGTTCCTACTCTCCACGGCATGTGCGACCTCCTACGCGAATTATGTTAGAGCCGCTTTTCGATAATGTCAAATAGTGATCACAAATTACCACAACGGCACTCAAGCGCCCCTACCGAATTGTCCGGAGGGGGTGGAATACCTCCTCCTACCAACGTCATCTTCTACAACTTATACACCCGCTCCGACCCCTCCGGGCACACATTCTGCAGGTCCACCAACAGCTGCGCCTGTTCGGCCACTGTGGCGTAGTCAACCGTGCTATGCTTCGTCGAAACCACGACGAGGTCAAAAGTCTTAATGTCACTGAGTTGTGTGAGTCCCGTGAGGGGTCGTCCGGCTGGGGTTACCACGTTCTGCACAAACGGATCGTAGTACTCAACCTCACCACCTTTTCCGATCACCTCATCAATAATCTTGAGCGCTGGGCTTTCCCGTTCATCAGCAATATCCGGTTTGTACGCCACGCCCAGGAAGAGAATCTTCGCACCATTGACCGACTTCTTGTGCCGGTTCAACGCACTGGTAATCTTAATCGTCATCCGATGCGGCATGAGCAGATCAATATGTCCCGCAGTATGAATCATGGACAACTCAAAAGCGTAATCCTTGGCGATGTACTCCAGGTAGAACGGATCCAGAGGAATACAATGCCCGCCGATGCCCGGCCCGGGATAAAACGCCTGGAAACCGTAGGGCTTGGTCTTTGCCGCCTCTATGACCTCCCAGATGTTGATGTCCATCTTACCGGCCAGGAGCGCCAGCTCGTTCATCAGGCTGATGTTGACCAGGCGATAGGTGTTTTCCAGGATCTTCACCATTTCTGCAATGCGGGGGCTGGATACCGGGTGCAACGTATGTACCGACGTGCCGTAAAGCTTCATAGCGACCTCAAGCCCCTCGTCGCTCATGGCACCCACCACCTTGGGGGTGTTTTCGGTCTTCCAGTTCTTGTTGCCGGGGTCTACCCGCTCAGGGCTGTAGGCGAGGAAGAAGCCATCACCGCAGGTAAGCCCCGATTCTTTTTCCAGAATTGGCTTGAGGATATTTTCCGTTGTCGTTGGAAACGTGGTGCTTTCCAGACACACAAACGTACCTGGCTTCATGCGCATACCAATCTCTGCGGCGGCACCCTCCACGTAGCTGAGGTCGGGTTTTTTGAACCGGTCCAGGGGAGTAGGCACACAGATAATTGCCGCATCACACTCCTTGATCCGGGAGAAGTCCGTTGTTGCCGAGAGGGTTCCGTTGTTGATCACCGTCTTGAGGTCTTCATCCTCGACATCGGAAATGTAGTTGTCAGCGGCGTTGACCTTGTTGGTCTTCTCTTCGCTCTTTTCGAACCCCAGGACGTTTATGCCGTTTTTGGCAAAGGTGACCGCCAGGGGGAGACCGACATATCCAAGACCAAGAATACCAACAACGACAGTCTTGTCGTCTATCTTCTGAATCAGCTCTTTGACGGTCATAGGGAGAGTTTCTCCTGATTTACGTGACTTACCATTGAATACCCGGATACGGCGCCTCTGTGGAGGTGATTACCGGGTGCGGATCTATCGGCTTAATACGCGTTCGAAGCTTTTGACGCAGCGACACAGGGTCTACCGGTCTCGGAAACAGTTTGGAATGCTGTTTCGGCTGTTCCAGATGAAGGGCGACGCGGATTCTTTCAAATCTCAGAAGTAAGCCAGCTTTTTTCTTCTCGGGTACTTCCGCCCGCCCGACAGCGGCCACAAGGCCGGCCATGCTGTCTCTGACTTTGATGGCTACCTCGTCCGCGAGATCTATCACCTTGGTTCGCCGGTTGTACCGGTAATCCTTCACCTCGATAAACCACAACACGTCCTGGTCATCTTTGGCGATCACGTCTACCGCCTTACACCCCCCAGCGGTTCCGTTGAACTGATTCCGGACGTATCCCCAGTCGTCGTACCGTTCTACAATCCAGTTTTCGGGGAATTGCATGTCGACGCCGTCGACGTTCATGATTCGACATCCATGAAGCGATCCGCCTGGGCAAGGTCTTCTTCCAGAGACGTTATCACGCCGATGTCGTCAAACTCCCGTCCCGTTTCCACAACGACGTCTTCGTCATCCCGGCGCAGACCGAACACTCGGGTGTCAAGATTTCGGTATATGTCCTTCTTGAGCAGTATCTCCAACTCTCTCATGAAAAACAGGCTGTGGGTTGCGAGAAACATCTGCACACCATTGCTGGACAAATCAACTATAGACTGCGCCAGAACACGTACTAACTTTGGATTAAGATTTGCCTCCGGCTCGTCCCAGAAAAGAGCGCCTCCAACTGTCAGAGAACCGGTTGCAATGAGTCGGGCGAGCATTGCGAGTTTTCGTTCGCCTTCGGCAGCAAGAGGAATCTCCATATTGCCGCTTCCCGGAATGGAAAGATAGAACCGGCCACCAGTATCCAGAACGACCTTACCACCGATTGCCGACTCGATGGGATTCAACAGCTTGGCGATAGCTGCTTCTCGCGGTCCGCGAGTGACGGGACCGCCCAGGTACACACAGGTGTCACGCCAGGACTCCTCAAACTCGAGGTGATAATTCTCGTACAGGGAAACAAAGCCGGGGAAAATCGTCAGAAGTTCACGGGTAGGTATGTATACCAACGGTTCGTTGAACCACCTCACCGGAAGTGTTGCGATCTCCACTTCGCTTTTACTGTTTGTGGCAAAAGAAAAGGAAAGATCAAACGTTTGATCGTCACACGCGACAGCGACTTCCGTCCGCTCTCTGCCCTGTTTTCGTTTGGACAGCCGTCCGAGGGAATCGGGTCTCAAGACTCCGGTAAGCTTGTCTGCAATAGCGCCCTGAAGAAATGTCTTTGTCGGCGTTGAGTCTGGTCCACGTCGGTATTCATCAAATCCGGGCTTCAGGACTGCATACGGCAATTTCAGAATGTGGGTCTTGCCCAGTCCGTTCTCTCCGAGAAAGACATTGAGACCGCGTCCAAAATCGAAGGTCGTGTCCTTGAAGACGGTGAAGTTTTTCACCATCAGAGATTTGATCATACCTCCAACCTCCTCACTGCGGTTCCAGCTTACCCTCGATTTCCTGGTACCGCTCACCCGTTTCCGGGCAGACGAGGTCATCACCAAGACGGCGGCCGACGCGGCTTACCCAGCCGTGTTGGCGTGCCGGCGTGCCATATACCAGGGCATACGCCGGCACGTCCCTGGTGACGACTGAACCGGCGCCGACAAAGCAGTATTCCCCCAGGGTAACGCCACAGACAATGGTGGCGTTGGCACCGACGGAAGCACCCTTCTTGATCAGCGTGGTCTTGTACTCCGTCTTCCGCTCAACGAATGAGCGCGGATCGATCACGTTGGTAAGCACGCAGCTTGGCCCCAGGAAGACGTCGTCCTCACAGATGACATCGTCGTAGATCGAGACGTTGTTCTGCACCTTGCAACCGTTTCCCAGGACACCGCGATTGCCGATGTAGACGTTTTGTCCCAGAACGCAACCCGCTCCAAGCTGAGCCCCCGACATGACGTGGCTAAAGTGCCAGATCTTTGTCCCGTTGCCGATGGTTGCACCGTCGTCGACAACTGCCGTCTCATGGATGAAGTAGCTCTGTTCAGCCATTGACCGGCTCCAATACGGCACTCTTTACCGCATCCGCCACGGTCTTGACGTCGTCACGGGTCATAAATGGGTGCATCGGCAAAGACATCACCTCGTTACTGGCCTTCTCCGTGTGGGGAACTTCAATATCGTGCTGGGCGTGGGCGGCGAAGGCGTCCTGCTTGTGAAGGGGGATCGGGTAGTGCACCGCCGTGGGGATGCCCTTTTCCTTGAGGACCGCCTGTACGGCCGGACGGTTGGGAATTCGTACGGTGTACTGTGCCCACACTGACGTATTGTGTTCGAGGATCGTGGGAGTGGCGATCACGTCGGCGCCTGCGAATGCCTCGGTGTACCAGTCTGCAACCTGCTGACGCTTGACCACCTCGTCATCGAAGTGGCGCAGTTTCACTTTCAGAATTGCCGCCTGAAGCGTGTCCAGCCGCGCGTTGAGGC
>CAZCAE010000090.1:0-9097 GCA_964496635.1 uncultured Spirochaeta sp. | reverse complement strand
TTCCCCGGAGCCCCGGGCTCGTCGGAGGAGCGGCTGGTCCGCGGCCGGGAGGTCTACGAGCTCATCGAGTGCAACCGCTGCCACGGCCCCGCCGGCCGGGGTAGAGCCGCCGGTTACGATTGACTCGCCGGCCGGGGTAGACCCGTCTGGCTCGCCGACAGGCGCGTTCTGACCGGTGGCGTTGTCGCCATCAGGTATCACCGGGGGCTCCGCAAATTCCGGTACCAACGGAGTAACCGGCTTGTCGGTGCCCAGCAGAAGCGCCAGGCGGAATGCAACCTCGTCTTGTCGAAACTCGAGTTCAAGGCGGTCCGCCTGCACTGACTGCACGGTCGATTCAACCTCTGCCACCGATGAGGGCGGTACGCGGCCCTCACGGGCGAGGGTTCTCAATTCTTCCAGTCGCCGTTGCAGGGCACGAATATGCCCCTTCATGAGGGTCAGGTTGTCCTGAATCTGCCCGGCCTGGATGAACAGTTCCGTCACCGCCGCAATAGTTCGCTGTTCCGCTTCCCGTTGACGGGCCCGTCCGGTGTCAACGCCGTAGCGGGACGCCCGTACGGCAGACACGGCGGAAAGGTTCAGGATAGGAACGTCCAGGCGCAGAACGCCGGTATATATCTGGTTGTCAAAGGTGAGGGGATCCACGGGACTGGGGGTTCCCCGCATGGGGTATACCAGACCCGGCTCTTCCGACCGGTTGTACTCGCCTATGGCGACGACGTCCGGCAGGAGGGAGCTTCGTGTCTCCATCACGGCGGCCTCTGCGCGTCGGGTCTGCGCTGCAGCCGCAAGAACCCGGGGATTCCCCTGCAGGGCCTCTTCTATTGCATGGGACAGGGTAATCTCCCCGGCCGGTACGTGCAGTGCCGGGATCAACAGGGCTGCAGCCGTTACCAACCAACCGACAGCGCCTGCAGGGGCCGGCCATCGGAACGCCGGAGCCGATGTTGGTTTCTTTCTCATCACAATTCTCCTATCGTAGTTAATACTAACTAACCTCCACTCCAAAATCAGACCGTTCGGCAGGTCGTTTTGCCGGTCTTCCCCGCCCTGTACGCCATCACCTGCTTTCAGTTACAAAAATACACGGCATGCGAAACTATGCCGAAATCATCCGGACGACAGAGTCTGCCAGACGGGTTCCTTCCTCATAGAGATTGAACTGGTAGCGGTCCAGTCGCCAGCGGGTCACCAGCAACCGGAGTGACCCCATGGTCGTCAGGGCCAGGTGTTCAATGGGTACATCCGACCGGAAGGTTCCGGCGGCAATTCCCTCTTCCAGAATCTGACGGACATAGCCTTCGGCCACGCCCATCGTCCGCATCAAGGCGTCCACCAGTTCCCGGGGGTCCTTGAATATCTCTTCGGCGAAGAGCACCCCCGAGGTCGCCGGCGACTCCATGAACCGGGTGGTGTGCTGCCGGAAAAGCTCCCGGATCTTTTCCTGGGGTGTCCGGTCTGACCGGATAATATCCTGCAACATACCGGAGCTCCACCGGGCAAAGTGCTCCAGAATTGCCACCAGTATTGCCAGCTTGTTGTCGAAGTGACGGTACAGGGCCGGCTCGGTTATACCGATTCTCCGTGAAAGGTTTTTCGTTGTCAGCCGCTGAATGCCGTTTTCGGCGATGATATCCACGGCGGCATCCATGATTTCGCGTTGGCGATCCGTCAGCTTCATTCAGCGACTCCTTGTCAGCGCTTCATGTTAGTTAATATTCACTATACGCAGCTTCCGGGAAAAGGTCAAGAGAATTATTGAAAATCCGGTCCATATGAATACGGCGTGAATATGCCGATATGACACCGCCAGCAGGTTGGGCTGGTCTGGTAGGAGCGCCGGTCCGGTGGGCTGGTCCGGTGGGCGGGCCGGTCCGGGCCGGGCCGAGAGCCCCTCGGGCCTGAACCTGCAAACATTCCCTATATCTTCTTCAATCTTTCTTCATATTTTTCTGTATATTATTTTTCATATGAAGATTGAACAGTTTTCGTGGCCTGTCGCCCTCGCAGCGGCGGTACTGCTGCACGTCTGGTTACCCCTCCCCGCGCAGGCCCTCACATTTGAAGAGGTTCTTGCCGGTATTGACGGCGTACTGTCGGTGCAGTCCGCCGGGCTGGACCGTCAGGCCGCCGAACAACGCCTGGATATTTCGGAATACCCGGGAGACCCGTCCGTCACACTCACCCCGGCGACCAGCTTCGTCACCGAAGAAAACGGTGGTTTTCCAACAGAGACAAGCGTAAGCGCCGCCGCTTCCGTTGACATTCCCCTTGGCCCGTCCCGGGACCGGCGTGTTGCAGCCCAGAATGCTGCAGACGGTCTCACCCGGGCCCGGGAAGACGAAGAGTACGCCTACGCCGCAGCCTATGAAGAGCTGCTTTCAGCTTACCGGGCGGCGTGGCTGGCCCAGCGGGAGCTGGAAGTACTGGAAACAGAATACGACGCCGCAGCAGAAGCGGCCAGGACTGCACAGGAACGTTTTCAGCGGGGCACGGCGTCCCTGAGAGAGGTGAATACAGCTGATGATGACCTGGTGGCGGCGCAGATCGCCCTGCGGGAGGGGATGCTGGCGCGAAGGCTCCGGTCTCTGGAACTAATCTACGCGGCAGGTCTTGAGCGGAACATGAACGAACACCTTGAGCCACCGCCGGACAACCTGCAGGATATTCCCCGTCCGCCGGTACTTACAGCCTGGGCGGTTGAGAATGATCCGCAGATGAAGGCGCTGACCGAAAGTATAGCGGCGTCACGGCGGGACATCAGTACGCTGGACGGACCGGTAGGTTCGCCCGTCGTCCGGGCAGGCTTTTCCGGCTGGGATCAGAACGCTTCAGTCGCCTTCAACACAGCATCCCCCTCGCTGACTCTCTCCTACGGAACGCCACTTTTCACCTCCGGTGAACTCGCAGAAAGCCGCGGAAGCTCATCCGACGTGGACACCTGGGAGCTTTCCTTCTCCATCGCCCTGCCCCTTCAGACCACGGGATCGTCATCGCGCAGCCAGTCACTTCTTGAAACGGGTATGGCGCAGTTCCTGATACAGGCCCAGGAGCGTGAGCGTGAACTGGCCCTGGAAATCCGCTCCCGATACCAGCAATACGAACTTTCACAGGAAACGATCCTCGATGCCCAACGCTCCATTGAGGTTGCCCGGGACGTTCTTGAGACAGTGTCCCAGCGATACGAGAGTGACCGGGCCACCCGGGAGGATCTGCTTCTCGCGGAAGCCCACTACCAGCGCAGCCTCTACCGGCTTGATGCGGCTCTGGCCGCCCGGGAAGAGGCAAAGACCGCCACTGCATCGGCGGCTTCATACCTTCACATACTTACGGGAATAACAGACAGATGAAAAAACACACACGAATCGTACGTGCCGTTATCGCGACGGCAGTGGTCGCCGTGGGAGCGCTGCTTCTCAGCGGTGTGACCTCCTTCGGCCCGTTTACCGTCGGCCCGCTCACTTTCGGCAGCGAAGAGCCGGCGTCCTCCGCCGGAGCCGGGATCACCGGTCAGGAAGCCCCCGCTCAGACCACACTTGCTGCCGGACAGGCCGCCGCGGTGGAAGCAAAGCCGGGCTCCCTTTCAATAACGGTGGAGGGGCCGGCGGTGGTGGAGCCGTTCAGACAGCTTTCGGTCCGCAGCGGTATTGCCGGCACGGTGGTTGAGGCCGCAGGTGAGGGCGACACCTTCACCGCCGGAGACATACTCGTCCGCTTCGACGGCAATGACTATCGGGGGGCCCTCAGACAGGCCCAGCTCAACCTTGAACAGGCCCGGGTAGACCTCCAGCGCGCTGAACTGACCGTCCAGCGGGCGCAGAGCGACATGGAAGACAAGGAGAGTCTCTTTGCATCGGGGTCAATAACCCGGACCGAACGGGACACCGCCCGGGAGAATCTTGCGTCCGCCCGGCTGGAGCTCAGTTCGGCCCGGATCAGGGTGGACCAGAACGTCCTTGCCGTAGAAACGGCCACCCGCAACCTTGAATCCACAGAGGTACGGGCTCCCTATTCCGGCGTCGTTCTTGAATCAAACGTCGGCATGGGAGACGTAGTTTCTTCCGGAACCGTTCTGATGACCTTTGCCGACGTCAGCCGTCTGCGAGTTCGGGCCGAGGTAGACGAATTTGACGTGGGAATCATCGAGCCGGGAATGGCAGTCGTTATCACTGCGGATGCCATGGGGACGGAGGAGGTCACCTCCACGGTGGAGCGGGTCAGCCCCGCCGCGGAAATAGTCAACAACATATCAATCTTTACCGTCTCCGCCGTTGTCCGGGCAGACCAGGCGAAGCTGCGTCCCGGCATGAGCGCGGACCTCACCGTTCTGGTCAGTGACGACACCGGCCTCATCGTTCCCAGTTCTGCCGTTTCGTCCGTTCGAGGCCGGGCCTATATGGACGTTCTGGAATCCGACGAGGTGGTAACGCGGCGGGTTGTGGCGGGTACCGACGACGGCCGCAACATCGTCATTCTCGAAGGACTGGAAGAGGGCGAGCTGGTCATCCTTCCGGAATCGGCCGCCCTGACCCTCAGCCTTCCCGGCGCCGGCGAAACCAGCAACGGTACATCAATCATCCCCGTCAACATTCGCGGCGCCGGTGGGAGCCGCTGATATGGCCAACAGAGACCCGGTTTCCGACCACGC
Source organism: uncultured Spirochaeta sp. (assembly GCA_964496635.1). GTDB lineage: Bacteria > Spirochaetota > Spirochaetia > DSM-27196 > Alkalispirochaetaceae > Alkalispirochaeta. Next base: position 4,446 of record CAZCAE010000090.1, on the reverse strand, counting down.
AGCATTCACGAGTAACGATCCGGTTATCCACATCCGGGACGTCACGCGGCACTATCAGATGGGTCCCACAACGGTCAAAGCGATCGACGGAGTCTCTCTCGATATTTCACAGGGAGAGTTCGTGGCAATTATCGGACCCAGCGGCTCCGGCAAGTCCACACTGATGAATATCATCGGCTGTCTGGACTCCCCGACCGCAGGGAGCTACCTCCTCAACGGTACCGACGTGTCCCGGATGAATAGAGCCCGGCTGGCGGGCATCCGGAACCGCTCCATCGGGTTCGTCTTTCAGACCTTCAACCTTTTGGGCCGGGAGACCGCCGCAGAAAATGTGGAACTTCCACTCATATACGCCGGTGTTCCCGCCGGAGAACGCCGCGAACGGGCACAGCGTATGCTGGCACGGGTACAGCTGGACGACCAGGGAGACCACGTACCCAACCAGCTTTCCGGAGGGCAGCGACAGCGTGTTGCCATCGCCCGGGCACTGGCAACAGAACCGTCAATCATCCTGGCCGACGAGCCGACGGGCGCCCTGGACAGCCGCACCGGTGTGGAGATCATGAACCTCTTTCATGAGCTGAACCGCGAAGGGGTCACCCTGGTGATGGTAACCCACGACAACGATCTTGCCCGGCAGGCCCGACGGGTCATACAGATTCGGGACGGTCGCATCCTGCAGGACGTACCGGCAGAGGAGTTCAACCCATGAAGTGGTTTGCATTCCGGGAAAGTCTTCTCATGAGCGTGCGCAGCATCGCCTCCAACAAGATTCGGTCCCTGCTGACCGCCCTGGGTGTCATGATCGGTGTGGCCGCCGTTATCGCCCTGGTCGCCCTGGGAAACGGGGCGCAGCGTTCCGTTGAGCAGAGTCTGGAGTCCCTGGGCTCCAACCTCCTTCTGGTGTATTCCGGGGAACCCCGGGGCGGCAGCCTGGTCCGGCGCAATACATCCAGTATCCGACCCACCCTCACCGACGAGGACCTGGAGCTCATTCTCAGTTTCGGCCCCGATCTGGTAGCAGCGGCCACACCGGAATCAACCTCTACGGCGCAGCTGAAGTTCGGTAACACCAACACCACCGCCACGGTGGTAGGCACCGGTGTGGACTACCCCGCTATCCGGAACTTCCACCCCGTCTACGGCTCTTTCTTTTCACAGCTTGACGTGGAGACCCGGAAAACCAGCGTCGTCATCGGCATGCAAGTGTACCGGGACCTCTTTCCCGACGGTACCGATCCGGTGGGCGAACGCATACGGATAAACGGCGTCAACTACCGGGTGGTGGGCATCATGGAGGAAAAGGGTACCTCCACTTCCGACACTTCAGTGTTTATTCCTGTTTCCACCTACCAGCGCTACGTCTCCGGTGACCGGGAGTATGCCCTTATCAATGTACAGGCCGCCACCACCGAGGTCATGCGGGATCTCCAGCGCACCATTGAGAACGAAATCCTCCGGAACCACCGCCTGCCCAACATGGACACGGCAGACTTTTACATCGCCAACCAGCTTGACCTGCTGGACACCATGCAGGGCGTAACGGAAACTTTTACCGTTCTTCTGGCCGGCATCGCCGCAATCAGCCTGTTGGTCGGGGGTATCGGCATCATGAATATCATGCTCGTCTCTGTGACGGAACGGACCCGGGAAATCGGTGTTCGCATGGCCCTGGGAGCGACCGGCGGTGACATCATGCGACAGTTCATCACTGAGGCGGTGATCATCTCCCTCCTGGGGGGTCTTGTGGGAATCGGGCTGGGCATCGGTACCGCCTGGGGGGCTCAGCGCTTTGCCGGTATGGCCGCCCAGGTCTCAGCGGGCTCGGTGGTCATGGCCTTCGGCTTCGCGTTTATTATTGGACTCTTTTTTGGTGGATACCCCGCCTACCGGGCGTCCCGGCTGGACCCCATAGAGGCGTTGAGATACGAATGACATTCCATAACACACAGGAGAAACTATGAAAACAACACACAGAACCAACTGGACCGGCAGGACTCGCACGGCCAGGCGCACCCTTCCCCAAATCATCGGGCTTGCAACGCTGCTTGTCCTGATTACAACGGCACTGGCACCGACCCGCCTTTTCGGGCAGACGACACCGGACATGCAGAAAGCCCGGGAGGAGACCGCCGTGGTGTACGACCTGGGCCGATTCTTCGGCTACGTCCACGGGATGACAACGGAAAACCGCTCCCTGGCACTCACGGCCGAACAGAAGCGCGAAATCAAGGGCATCATGGACGAGATTCGCGGCATGAGTCGCATCGAGCCCGCGTGGGCGGCACAGCAGCTGGAATACCTTGAACTGGATCTTCTGACACCGGCCCAGCTCATGGAAGTTGACCGCCGTGCCATCGCATGGCAGGACAGTCGGGACACGTCTGCCGAAAGTGGCAGCGGAACGGGCTCCGGTGCCGCCGGCGGGTCCGGTACCGGCCCGTTAAGCACCTACGCCGCCGGAGGCCCCTTCAACCCTATTGTTGATGCCGGCCGCACCATAGGTCAGGGCTTTCAGGCCCTCTACGACCTTGTAAAATAAATTGAACCCAGGGTTCTGCCGCGCCGCACCCCCGCCCACAGCCCACAGCCATCACAACTCCCGGACGGTAATGTCCGGGAACGCGGCAAAATCCCCAATATTCGCCGTAACAAGATCGTGTATATTGTGCTCCAGCATCGTTGCAACAATTCCGGCGTCGTGGATCCGTGTGCCGGTGACATTCCCCTCTGTAATCAGCGTCAACAGACGGTCAACCGCTGAAGCGGGTTCATCCAGGACTACCAGAAACCGCATGAAGGCTTCCACGTTTTCACGAGCCGCCGGAAGGGTCAGACCCAGTCCGTTCACCTCCTGAGGACGCGTGGCGACAACCAGGTATTCCCGGAGAACCTGTCCACTGATAAACAGGTGCACCCCCTCACCGGGCCCCTGTGATATCAATTCCTCCGCCCGGTGGTTAACGTTTCTGCCCTCAGCGGTCGCAGCCAGGAGGATATTGGTGTCGAGAAAGAGACGCGAACCGGGAGGTGTTTCAGCGACCATCATCACCGTATATCTCCTCCCGGGACCATCTGTCTTCCCCGGCAGTTCGGACCGTATGCAGCTTCAAAGGTTCAGACTTCATCGGCCCTGCCCGTTCCACCGCCTCGTCCAGAATAGTCCGTAACTCTCCCTGCAGCGAGCGGTGGTGCAGCCGCGCCATCCGCCGAAGTCCCTGCAGCGTCTTTTCCGGTACGTCCCGTATATGCAGCGATTTCATACTGGTAGCATACTGGTAGCACCAACTCAAGACAAGGTGTTGTTGTCACTCCCCCGGACCTGCCATACTGTGAGGTAACAGGAGGTCTCATGTCACGAGAAAAGGTACGGGAAATTATTCGCAGCGCAGGCTACTGCCAGATGGCCACATCGGTGGACGGACAACCCCGGGTTCGTCCCATGAAATTCGTTGTCACCGACGAATTCCGGTTCTGGTGTTCCACCTTTGATATCAGCGGCAAGATTCAGGAGTTTAATCAGAACAACAAAGTGGAACTGTGCTGGGTGGATGAACAGAAGAACCACCTGCGGGTAGAAGGGACCGTAGACATTTCCGGCGGGCCCGAGAAGAAACGGGAACTCCTGCGTCTGCATCCTGGTGCCAAAGGGCTCTTTAGCGACGAGAACGACCCCCATCTTGTCCACGTGGAAGTCGTCCCCACCCGGGTACGCTGGAAGGAGCACTCCTTCGGTGAGTATCACGAAGTGGAATAGTGCCACCGGCTCCGTACAAGGGCCGGCCCTCAACAGAGAATCCTTCGACTACCACCCGTACTACTGCGAAGAGAACATTTACCGTCTCTGTGTCTCCCTGACGGGTATACATAATCGTGTTGCACATGAGCGGGTAAATACCTGTGGCGCCGGGACTTCCATGGGTATACCGAACCCCGGAACCGTAACATACGAGAGAGCAACGACTTCGGTGAATTCCCGCAACATGATTATGTATACTGCCGCGGTCTTCATCACCAACGCCGGCGGCACATGTGCCTTGCGCCGACAACGGGCAGTTCCGCCGGGAGAGATCGTTGTCTGGGATTACCATGTAGTGTTACTGGTCGAAACAACAGGGCCGCAACGGTGGATCCTGGACCTTGATTCCCGACTCGGGTTTGTCACCCCCGCAGATGAATACGTCGGCAAAACCTTTGACCCCACTTTTCCCCCGCAGTACCGACCCCTGTTTCGCCTGGTACCGGTGTCGGAGTTGTTGTCCCGCTTTTCTACGGATCGCCGGCATATGCGACGGAACGACGGAACGTGGATTCATCCACCGCCACCGTGGAAACCGCCACAGGGAGCAGAGGCAGCGTCGCCTCATGAACTGCCGCACTTTTTGGATACCACCCACTCTACGTACGGAACAAAAGCGCCCACATAATTCACCGGCCCTTTGATGG
>CAZCAE010000089.1:0-9318 GCA_964496635.1 uncultured Spirochaeta sp. | reverse complement strand
GAGTATTACGAACAGCGAGCGATTTGGTTTGGTCGGCGGGGAATAGCTACGGTATTGTCAGTTTCGGGCTACAGGTGTTTCCGGACGGTGGCCCTGTCGATCCCCAGTTGTCGGGCGGTAGCGCTGATATTGCGGCCGTTGCGTTCCCAGTGGTCTCTGATCAGTGATGTTTCAATTTCTTTAAGTGTTGACGCTTCGGTCTCTATCGCGGGCGGTCCGTTCTCGGGTACCTGCAATTCCCGGATGAGGTCTTGAAGCGTCTCCCCCGGGTCCTGTTCAATGGAAAAAAGCACACTCGTTTTTTCGGCGAAATTGCGCAACTGCCGAACGTTGCCGGGCCATGGATATGCCAGAATCGCGTCGATCAGACTGTGCGGCAGTGGAGGAATAGTAGTTCCGTACTTCTCTGCAAACTCGTTTAGAAACATCGTGAAAAGGGGAACGATGTCCTCAATCCTTTGTCGCAGTGCCGGAATCTCGATATCAAGTATGCGTAACCGGTAGTAGAGATCTTTCCGAAACCTCCCCGATTCCGTCTCTTTGTAAAGGTCGGTGTTACAAGCGGCGACGACGCGAACGTCCACATCGTACACCCGGTTGTCGCCGACTCGCATGACCTGTTTTTCCTGCAGCACCCGTAAGAAACGGGCCTGAACAACGTCGCTCATATCGTTGACTTCATCGAGAAAGATCGTGCCGTTATGGGCCATTTCGAACAGTCCCGGTTTTCCGCCCTTTCGCGCACCGGTAAAAGCGCCCTCGGCGTACCCGAAAAGCTCGCTTTCCAGCAGACTGTCCGGCAGGGCGGCACAGTTGACCGCAACAAAGGGCCCGTCGTTTCGCAGAGAAGCGTTGTGAATACTCTGGGCAAATACCTCCTTGCCGGAACCGGTCTCTCCCAGCAGGAGAATCGTAGAATCGGTTCGACTGTATTTATACGCCTTTTCCAGAGTTTTTCGAAAAAGGGGATTGTATGCACTCATCGTGTCAAAGCGGTATGTCGCCACAAGCCCTCGGGAGACGAGTTGTTTTCGAATCAGGCCTTCCAGATTGCGGATTCGTCCGCTGCTCTGAAGAAACACCAGTGTCGCAGCGTGGAAGCCGTCGTTCTGAATTTCCATGACTTCAACGATATAGTCTCGTCCGCTCAAATGAATGAGTTGATTCTGCTCCCTGTTCTTTACCGCCAGGGCAAGCTCTTTCGGAACCGTATCCTGCGTCAGGGTGAGACCGACAAGCTGGCCCTTTGGTGTCTGAAGAATGCGTTCCGAACGATTGTTCATGAGTTCCACGCGGTTGTCGGCGGCGAGGTACAGCACGCCACGATCGGCGTGGTCCATTATCATATTAAGTCGCTTGTTTCGCAGAACCTCATCACGCATATGGCTCATGAACTGTGCCGCCGCTTCAACGGTACTTCGAATAGCTTCGGGGCCGGAGCGAACTATCTCATACTGAAGCCCCTGATTTCGGGCTGTGTTGATGGATACCGTATCACCTACGACGACGTCGGCGCCCCATTCCCGGGCTGCCCGGACAACCGTTTCTATATGCTTTGTCGCATCCACCAGAAAGTATCCAAGGTCTGCCGAGAGTATTTCAGCAATACGTCGAGCCCCGCTTATGACGTTTTCGTACCCGACAACGGCAATCCGTTGGTTGTGTTGTACGTGCGGATAGATTGCCCGGAGTAAGTCGAACCCGGTTACGTCTATTTCAAATACGGGAACCGCCAGGTTTTGTCGCAACAGCGATGCCGTACCTCCCCGGCTTACAACGACGTCGGTGTTACCGTTGTCGATTTCTCTACGCGCCGCTTCAAGGCCGGCGTAGAGATCACCGAGAACAACCCGCCCCTGATACGGAGAGTCTTTGAGCGTTTCTTCAGCTGTCTTGACAAGGTCCGGGTACGGAGCGATCAGTAATATTTCCACACCGTATTCTAACACGCATTGCGAAGGGTGGCGAAAAATTATTCACTTTCCGCATTCAGTTGATGATAATTTCATCACTTTCTTACCCGGTCGGCATTTTGGGAACGCGGTCAGGCTGTTTCCAATACCGCTATCCCTCGCTGCCGCCACGGTTTACTTTTAAAATCCCAGGATGGCATCGGGTTGGCATTCGGTTTGCTAGTTACAACCTTGATGGCGAAGATTGATCGACTGATAATTGCAGACGACCTCACCGGTGCCGCCGATACCGGGGTTCATTTCCTCCAGTCCGGCCAGGCCGTATCGGTCGTTGTTGATCCCGATATTGCAGGCACACCGGTTTCATCCGAGACGGTTGTACTGAACACAAATACCCGCTTCGCCTCTGCCGCTGCTGCGCACGAGACGGTAGTACGCGGTATGGCCCGCTTCCAGCCATACAAACCGGGAGTGATTCTGAAAAAGGTCGACTCGACTCTTCGCGGCAATATCGGATCCGAAATTGACGCGGTTATGACAACCGGTGATTTCAAAGTCGCATGCGTTGCCCCGGCAGCCCCACGAAACGGACGCACGGTTATCGATGGGATCTGTTATGTGGACGGGATTCCTCTTAACCTGACGGAGATCGCACGGGACCCCTTTAACCCGGTTACCGAAGCGGACGTCCGCAGGATCATCGAGGTACAGACGTCTCGGAAGTCTGGTCTGCTGCCGGTAGCGATGTTGAAGAAAACAGACGCGGAGATTCTACGGTACCTTGCATCATTATTGGATGAGCACGTGGAGATCATCGTCGCCGACGCCGAATCCATTGAAGATCTTCGTACGGTCTATCGTGTGTTTAACCAGCTGTCCGAACCCGTTCTCTTTGTCGGGTCCGCCGGTCTCTTTCACGCCACGTGTATGCGAAATACCGGAAATTCTAAAGATGCCGTGTGCTCACAGGTTCGAACCGGCAAAATACTCTTTGTCGTCGGCAGTCTGATGGACACAACTTCCCGCCAGACAGAACGTATGGTGAAAGACAGAGATATCCCGCGGATGACTCTCAGTGTATGTGATCTTGTGAAGGATTCCGGGGTAGAGATCGAACGCCTGATACATGCGCTTCATGACGGCTTTTCCCGGTCCGACGCTCTTATCCTGCAAACTGCATCGACCCTGGAATACCTTGAACCTGGTGGTGATGCTGTGGGTAGCGCTCTCGGTCGTATCGTTGCCGGTCTGATGCGAAAGCGACGGATTGACGGAATCGTCGCGACCGGCGGTGACACGGCACACAATCTCCTGACCGCCATGGGTGTCGGTGTATGCAATCTTGTTGATGAAGTAGCGCCGGGTATACCGGTGGCGACCATCCTTCACAAGGGTGTATCCGGATCCATAGTATTTGTTACGAAGGCAGGATCATTCGGGAATGAGAACGCCCTGTTACACGTTCTCGACTACCTCACACAAGACGAAAGAACAGGAGCCAAGGTATGAACGTGGCCTTCGATTTCGCAATGCCCGGAAGGACAGTGTTATTCCCCGGCGCCGTCGACTCTCTGGCCGGCACGCTCGTGGACCGCAGATTCAATCGGGTTACTGTTCTCATGGACAGCGGTATAGAGAAGTCTGGAATCGGCGGTAATGTTGTGTCGGCGCTTCAGAAAAGCGGGATTGCTGTTGATGTCCTGGCAGACCTTCCCCGGGAACCCGGCGTGCCTGATGTCGATTCTACTCTTGCGCGAGTCCGTAGCGCCGAGCCTGACGCCGTCGTTGCTATCGGTGGCGGTTCCGTCCTTGATGTGGGCAAACTCTGTGCCGTATTGGTCCAGGTTGACTCGTCGGTCCTGGATTTACTGGATGGCGCGCCGATGCCGGCTCATCTGACACCGACGATACTCGTTCCCACCACGGCCGGCACCGGTTCAGAAGCGACAAAAAACGCGATCATTGCGATCCCGTCGAGGAAGACAAAAGGTGCGGTGGTTCACGAGAATCTGCTGCCCGATCTGGTGATTCTGGATCCGGAACTTACTACGAGCCTTCCGGCGGGGCTCACGGCGACAACGGGAATCGACGCGTTGTGTCACGCCATGGAATGCTATCTGTCCAGGAAAGCCAACGTTCTGAGTGACCTTCTTGCTCTTGAGGCGATGAGACGCATTGCCGGTTCTATTCGTCACGCTTTTCGTGACGGCGAAGACCTGAAGGCTCGTGCCGACATGTTGCTCGCTTCGTATCTGGCCGGTCAATGCATCACCCTCTCTGGAACCAATGCGGTTCATGCAATGTCGTATCCCCTGGGAGTTTCTTTCCATGTTCCTCATGGTGAATCCAACGCAATCCTCCTGCCGTATGTAATGGAGTACAACGCTCCGTCCATGCCGGAAAAGACTCGACGTGTTGCCGAGTGTTTTGGATACGACAGCGCTGCATCAGGTCAGGGACCTGCAGACTATCTGGTGAAGGAATTGCACGATCTCAATCGTGATCTCGAAATCAGTCGAAATCCAGCGCACTTTGGTGTGACCATATCGGATATTCCTTCACTTGTGGAAAGCGCCTACAACAACCGCCGTCTTATGGACAACAATCCGGTTGCTCTGGAGAAAGACCAGATATCTGAAATCTACCAACGACTTCTGGAGGAACGGTGATGTCGAAACCGGTATGTGCAGTCACCATGGGTGACCCATCCGGCATTGGCCCGGAGATTCTACTGAAAGCCTTCCAGGAACCCCGGGTACGGGATATCTGTAGAATCCTGGCGGTCGCAGACTTCGGCGTAATGGAAAAGGCCGCGGAAGTCATACACCCGGACATTTCCATGACCCGTGTGCCCGGGTTGTCTCGTGACGAACTGAACGAAGTCTCGGATGAGACTCTGCCGGTGATCGATCTGGCAAATCTCGATGCCTCGGAGTTTCGGTTTGGTCGGGTGGATCCCGCCAACGGGCGAGCCGCCTACGAGAGCATTCTGCAATCTATAGCCCGTGCGAAAGGTGGCATTGTGGATGCCGTCGTAACAAACCCGATCCACAAGGAAGCGCTCAACGCCGCAGGTATATCAGATGCAGGACATACGGAGATTTTTGCACGACAAACCAATACGCGAAATTACGCAATGATGCTGGTTCACGATCCGTTGCGGGTAGTCCACGTATCAACACACATTGCTCTCCGGGATGCCTGTGCCGCCGTAACGCGTCAACGCGTTCTGGCGGTGATCCGCCTGACCGTAGGCGCAGCACGGAGCCTTGGCGGGCGAAATGCCGCAATAGCCGTTGCCGGGCTTAACCCTCACGCCGGTGAACACGGCCTTTTTGGTCGCGAAGAAATTGACGAAATCATCCCGGCCATCGAGGACGCACAGAAGGAAGGCATCAATGCAGTGGGACCATTCCCCCCGGACACGTTGTTTCCCCGGGCCATGAGTGGAGAATTCGCCGCCGTGGTGGTGATGTACCACGATCAAGGCCACATCCCCCTGAAACTGGCAGGATTTCGCGTAGATCCCCAGACCGGCGCCTTCGATAACGTAAGCGGTGTAAATGTGACGCTGGGTCTGCCGATCATCCGGACCTCGGTAGATCACGGTACGGCTTTTGATATCGCCGGTACCGGGAGGGCCAGTCACGAAAGTCTGGTACAGGCGATCGAATACGCGGTGCGACTGCAACATGATCGCACCGTATAAATACGGATTCGATGTGAATACAATCTGCTCTGCAGCAGGCGGTATCACAGGAAAATTCATAAACCTTTAAGGAGGTTGGTATGGGTAACAGGCAAATCGCGAATATTTCGCGAAACATCCGGACGATCCTGGTGGTTCTTCTGGTGCTGGTAACAGCAGGTACCGCGTTTGCGGGGGGCGGACAGGAAGCCGCAGAGGAGGGGCAGGTATTGCGGATCATTCACCCGGTTAATTCCGGTAACTGGTCCCCTCTCAACGGTGGTGGACATGAGGTCAGGTGGCTCTCTCTGCAATGGGCCGGACCGATGTATTTCGATAAGAACGGAGAGTTGCAGCCCTACGTCTTTGATTCATGGGAAGCCAATGGTGACAATTCGGTGTGGACTTTCACCATTGAGCCGGACGCAGTTTTTTCCGACGGCAGTCCAATCACTACAGACGATGTGATTGGAACGTGGAACCTCTCTACGCGCCCGTCGACACAGCATCAGCGTGTCGCACTTTTCCTCTCGGGTGTCCAGGGATTTGACGCCGTTGCGTCAGGTAATGCGAAAGACATGTCCGGGCTGAGAGCGTTGGACAGTCGGACTATCCAGGTGACGCTGTCACAACCCGATCCGATCTTCTTTCAGAAGCTTGCAACAAACCTGATTCCTCCGGTGAAGATCTCCCAGGCTGCCGACGCCAACGGTGATCAGATACAGGAGTGGTGGCACCCCGACAACGGTGTGGTAGTCAGTGGACCGTTTATGCCCACCGACATGGACCTTGACCAGGGCATTATTACCCTGGAACGAAACCCCAACTTTTTCGGACCGGAACCACAGCTCGACAAGATCATCATTACCACCGTTTCAGATGCCCAGACAGCGACACTGATGTTGCAGCGCGGCCAGATGGACGCCCATACGGAGTTTCTGACCCCGACGATGATTCAGGACCTTGGTGCCGATTTTGCGGCGGGTGCGATGCTTGCAAAGGGTCACCATTTCTGGCTTAGCGCAGGCCAGACGCCTACCGACGACATCAACGTCCGGAGAGCGCTGATAATGGCGGTTGACACAGCGCAGATGTTCGACGTTGCCTACCCGAATGGTCCCAACCAGGCGGCAACACAGCTGGTCAACAAAGTGGTCGGATCAAACGACCCGGATTATGAGCCGTATCCCTACGACCCGGAAGGAGCTCGCGCCGCCCTTGCAGCATCCTCGTACGGAAGTGCCCGTAATCTTCCCAAGCTGATGTTTGTGGGTGTCAGTACACCGTCCCACGAAGCCGCCGCGCAGTATGTGGCTGAGCAGTGGCGACAGGTTCTCGGGATCCAGGGCACAGAAATGAAGGCCGACATCGACAGTTACGAAGGCCCCGATCAGGGAAACGTGCAGATTTTTCGTGACGATGTGGGCACCCGTGTACCGGACATCGTTTCGTACCTGACCGGTTCTATCCACTCCTCTTCCGGTAACGCCAGAGGAAAACTTGGTGGATATGCGAACCCGGAAGTAGATGCTTTGCTGGAAGAGGCGGCAACCAAGGCCGTTTCCGATCCGGAACGGATCAGTCTTGCCCAGGAAGCACAACGTCTATTCCGGGACGACTGGCATTTCATCCCGTATCAGTACGATACGATGTCCAAATGGGCGATGCCTTGGGTTCAGAACTTCGAAAAGAACGACGACTGGCAGGTTATTGCTCCCTGGGCGGTGACTATCGACCAGGACCTGAAGAACGAGATGACTGACTGATTATAGATTTGTGGCGCGGGTACCGACCGACTCGGCCGGTATCCGTGTCGTATTCTTGTAGTGTTTTGGAGCATACATGTGGAAATACATCGGGATTAGGCTGCTACGTTGGGTGCCGACGGTATTCATGGTTCTGTTCGTCGTATATGCCCTCGCTTATTTTGGTGCCGGAGATCCCATAAAACTGATTTTCCTGCGAGCTCCCGGCGACGTCGCTTACGATCCGGTCCGGATTGAGGCAATGCGGGAAGCTGCCGGGCTTGACAGACCTTTTCTGGTTCAGTTTGGCGACTATATCTCGCACCTGCTGCGTGGCGATTTTGGTAACTCTCTGGTTAGTGGTCGTAGTGTTGGCCGTATAGTCAGTCGGGCATTTCCAATTACGTTGCAGTTAGGTTTGGCCGCAACGTTCATACTTGCAGTTATCGGGACGGCTCTCGGTGTTGTCGCCGCGCTTAACCATAACAAGTGGCTCGATAACGTTATTTCTGCCTTTGCCCTGGCAATCTGGGGAATACCGGTCTTTGTGTCCGGGCCGTTACTGATGGTTCTCCTGGTCAAAGTACTGAATGTGATGGATGTACCTTACGGTTGGCATGGCTTGTTCAGCCCGATGGTTCTTCTTCCCCTCATCGTCCTTTCAATGACACCACTTGCCCTGGTCATACGCCAGGCCCGGGGTGCAGTACTGGAAGTGATGGGCGAAGACTATGTCCGGACTGCCCGCTCCAAGGGTATCCCGGCGATCCAGATCGTGTTACGGCATCTGCTTCGTCCCGTACTCACACCCGTTGTGAGCCAACTGGGTCTGATAACGATAAATATGCTGAATAACGCCCTTCTCATTGAGACAGTTTTCGGTATACCCGGAATGGGACAACTGGCTATCCAGGCTATCCAGGGCGCGGATTATCCACTGATTCTCGCGATCGTGTTTATCGGTTCTACCGTGGTTCTGACTGTGAACCTGATCGTGGACATCATTTATCCCATTCTTGACCCCCGGGCGCTCGGGAAAAAAGAGACGGAAGAACTATGAATAACTCTACAGTAAACACACAATTGCCACGCAAGAAAACGAATACTCTGACGAGAGACGCTTTTGGGCGTCTGGCAGCCAACAAAGGGGCGGTCATCGGACTGTGTATCATCCTCACACTGTTCATTGTCGCAATTTTTGGACCATTTCTGACTCCCTACGATTTTCTGTCCCAGGATCTTACCATGCGGAACCAGCCCGCTTCCTGGGCACACCCCTTCGGAACGGATGATCTTGGCCGAGACGTTTTAAGCCGTGTGCTATACGGCGCGCGGACGGCAGTCATCCTGTCGTTATCGATTACCGTCCTGAGTTTTCTGATCGGTATCGTTGCCGGGTCTATAGCTGGATTTGTCGGGGGTAAGGTGGACGCGATTATTGTATGGCTCATCGATTTTACAATGTCTATACCGTCTTTGTTGCTTGTTGTTGTAATCAACGCGTCGTTGAAGCCGCCGCTCATCGCGTGGATGGATACACAGTACTTGCGTACCTTGAACGACTTGTACCGTGAAACGATCTGGGTTGACTTCGTTCTTGTGTTTGGATCGCTGGCGCTAATAAAATGGCCGAAGGCCGCCAGAATGATTCGGGGACAGATCCTCTCCATCCGGAACAAGAACTACGTCCTGGCGGCCCGCGCCGCCGGTGTATCCACACCGGCGATCATCCGTCGATACATCATTCCCAACGCCATGGGACCGGTTATCGTGTTATTCAGTGCCATACTTGGTGAAGCGATGGTTCTGGAGTCGGCGTTCAGCTTTCTGGGTGTCGGGGTCAGGCCGCCAATGCCGAGCTGGGGGAATATGATCAGTGACGGTCTGCGTGTCTGGCACCTTCATCCCCATATTCTTGCGGCTCCGGCGGCAGTACTCGCAATTGTGACAATGGCGTTCAGTTTTCTCGGTG
>CAZCAE010000088.1:0-9479 GCA_964496635.1 uncultured Spirochaeta sp. | reverse complement strand
TGGAAACGGACCGCTTCATGCGGCACCGCGCCAGTGATCGACCAATGAAGATTACTTATACGGTCATAATAGTTATTGCTTTTCTCGTCATTGCTGCAGGATTGGCCCTGGCCGACAACGGCGGTTCCGGCGGGCTCAGCAGTTCCGAGCTGGAAGAGATGATTACTGATAGACGGGCAGGAGAGGATTATCTCCTGGTGGATGTCCGCACCGACGGGGAGTTTCGGGGTGGTCACATACCAACTGCCATAAACATTGACCATCGCGAAATTGGTTCCGGCATGGAAGACGCAGACCGGGACATGCCGGTAATTCTGTATTGCCGAAGCGGTGCCCGCAGCAGCACCGCCTACCGGGTGCTGCAGGAGATGGGTTTTACCGATCTCACCGACTTTGGCGGTATCCGGAACTGGACCGGGGAGCTGGAGCGCTGACGCAGCTCATGACCCCAGCCCCGGCTTGACCAGTGTGTTACTTGGTATTACCCTTCTCAGCCATGTCATACAAGGATGAAGTGATTACCTTCAAGGTCGACGGCGCCCTGGCGGCGCAGCTTCGGCTCATTCCCAACCGGTCGGAGTTTATTCGCCAGGCGGTGCAACAGGCGCTGCAGTTTGAATGTCCCCTTTGCCACGGTGCCGGGACCCTTACGGCGAACCAGATGAAGCATTGGGAGTCATTTACTCAACACCATCACGTTCAGACGTGTGACGTCTGCGGAGAGAGTTATCTTGCCTGTGACGAAGAACCAGGCGAAGACGCCGTGAATAATCACAGTCATAGTACCAGTATATAGAAAGGTGTTACGATCCCAAACGCCTGCGGCCGGGAAGGTGTGAGGCGCTCCACGCCACGACGAAGAACGCCGTTAGAGTAAGAACGATAGCCGGGCCGGAGGGCACATCCCAGTAATAGGACATATAGAACCCGGTAATTGTTGCAATGGCGGAAAAGATCACCGACCACACCAGAATTCGCGACATCCTCCGGGAGATCATGGATGCAGCGGCGCCTGGTGTCACCAGTAGTGCCAGAACCAGCACCACCCCCACCGTCTGAATAGCAACAACGGTGGTCAGCGCCAGGAGCATAAGCAGAGCGTATCGGATAAGGTTTGGCGACAGACCGATTGCCACGGCGTGGGATGGGTCAAAGGATGTTACCAGAATTTCCTTGAAGGATGCAGCCACAGCGAGAATTACGATGATAACTACAATCGCCATGGAAATCAGATCACCCCGGGATACTCCGAGGATGTTTCCAAAGAGGATATGGCTCAGGTCCTGATAGCTGACCATCCGGCTGAGAAGAAAGATTCCCAGAGCGAAGAAACCGGCGAAGATGACGCCGATGGCGGTGTCTTCCTTCAGGCGGCCGCCGCCCGAGAAGAGACCTATTCCCGCTACTGCAAGAATTGCAGCCCCGAGGGCGCCCAGAAAAAGACTGATTCCCAGAGCGAAGGCGACGACAATTCCCGGGAGAATGGAGTGGGCCAGGGCGTCTCCGACGAAGGCCATGCCCCGCCACACCACAAAAGGGCTGAGGGTTGCGCACGCCAGGGCTGCCAGAAGACCCGCCAGTAGCCCCCGAAGCACAAAACTGAAAGAGAGCGGTTCCAGAAGAATGTCAATCATGACGCGCCTCGTGGTAGTCCTTGTGAAACTCAAAACCGTACGCTTTGGCGATGGTTTCCGGCGTGAGCACCTCCCGCACCGGACCGTCGGCGATGACTCGACCGTCAAGAAATATCGCCCTGCTGAAATGAACGGTCAGAATCCCCAGGTCATGAGTGCTTACAATAGCAGCTTTACCGGCTGTAGTGAGCCGCTCCAGTGTGTGAAAGATGAGCTCCTGCGTTGAAATGTCCACATGGTTGAGGGGTTCATCCATGAGCATGAGATCGGCGTCGTGGGCCAGAGTTCGTGCAAGCATGACCCGCTGTTGCTGTCCCCCCGACAGTTCGCCGATCTGACGGTCCGCGAGGTGCTCAATTTCCACAGACTTCAGCGCTTCCTGTATTCGATCGGTGTCTTCGCTGTTCGGCCGTTTGAACCAGCCCAGGTGGACGTAGCGCCCCATGGTTACGACGTGGCGCACTGTAACGGGGAACTGCCAGTCTACGGAAGTTCGTTGCGGCACGATAGAAACGCGATGGAGGCAGGTATGGGCCGGGTTTCCGTACACATCTATTGTTCCCGTCTCCAGTCGCTCAAGACCCAGTACCAGTTTGAGAAGGGTTGACTTCCCGGCACCGTTGGGCCCGACCAGGGCGATGCGTTCGCCCGGCCGCACGGCAATATCGACATTCTCCAGTACGGGTGCCGGCGCGGAAGGGTAGGAAAATGTGAGGTTGTGCACTTCCAGAGCCGGTGTATGCGGCACCGCAGGAATGTGGCAGGTACCGCCGTACCGGAGTTTATTCAGAATCAATACCCAAGCCCCTCCATGATCTGGCTGGTATTGTACTCAATGAAGCGGAGGTATGTATCGCCCGGGTTGCCGGGCGAGGCTAGTGACCCGGTCAGCAGGGTGCCAACCCGGACATCCCGCCCCACCTCGGCAGCAACCGCCTCTACCAGGTTCCGCAGTCCCACGCTTGCGGTTCCACCCACAAAGATCGCCGGCACCTCTTCTTCTCGCACCAGCTGTACCAGTTCGGCCACGGCCCGGGCGGATGGTTCCGCCTGATCGGTAGTAGCGGGAATAACCGATCCGAGAACGGTGAATCCGTAGTCTCGGGCAAAATAACCGAGAGCTGCGTGATCGACTACCAGTTTTCGGCGTTCCCGGGGAATCGCCTCAGTACGTCGACGGATTTCCGCGTCCAGTGCCGTTACCTGTGCGCGATACGCAGCCGCATTGGATCGGAAAGTCTCCGCCCGGGTCGGATCGGCGGTGACGAGGGCGTCCTCAATGTTGTCTATCCATACCAGGATGCTCAGCGGCGAGAACCAGACGTGTGGGTCGCCCGCGGCGTGGTGATGGTGCTCTTCATCGTGGTCATCATGGTCATCATGGTCGGCCTCCTCGTGATGGTGCTCTTCATCGTGGTCGTGGTCATCGTGGTGCTCTTCATCATGATCGTGGTCATCGTGGTCGGCCTCGCCACCAATGACCTTGATTCCGTGGGAGACGGCCACGAGTTTTCCCCCGGCCGTCGTCTCGACGACGTCCAGAAGATTCTCTTCCAGATCCAGGCCATTCACGAACACGATATCTGCCGACTCTACTGCCGCGATTGCCCGTGGCGCAGGCTCGTATGCGTGAGGATTCTGACCGACAGGTATAAGGACCGTCAGGTCAACGGCCTCCCCTGCGACATTGGCGACAACGTCACCGACAATACTTGTGGTCGCGACAACTGTGAGCTTTCCGGCCGGAGCCTCATGTGCGGTTTCGCCCTTTCCACCGGCCGCAACCGGAGCAAGTGCCGCCACTATGAGCAGCAGGCCAACCAGAATCATGGTGGGAGATGTGTTTTTTCTCATACGTGCCTTCCTTTTAGTTTCGCATGCCGCGTTGCGGCACCCGAAATCAACAAAAATACCCGGCTGACGCCGTGTAGCGGGAAGGTAATATAAAGTATTACTCATGTCAAGCCTTTACCGGTGTCCTGACACGGGGGGGCGGGCGGCGGTAAAAGGGTAGTTTCCGGTCCGGGAAGTGGTTACACTTGGGTGATCAAAGTGAACACGTGATGCAGCACAATAAACGAATCGCCATGCTTGCCGACGGGCCAATTGGCAGCACCCTTTTCAAACTGTCGGCCCCCGCTATTGCCGGCATGGTGGTCATCGCAATTTACAACATTGTGGACACCTTCTTTGTGAGCCTTCTGCGGGATACAACCGCCGTGGCCGCTACAGGGATCGTCTTTCCTATCTTTCAGCTTGTCGGCGCGGTGGGACTCACCTTCGGCATGGGCGCCGCCAGCGTCATCAGCCGCCGCCTCGGCGAGGGAGACCACAAAGCGGCAGACGAGACTGCCGCCACCGCTCTCTATTCAGTGGTCGTCATCGGTCTCATCGTCTCCGCCGTCGGGGCGGTCTTTGCCCGGCCTGTCCTGAGCATGTTCGGTGCTACTGAATCCATTCTGGACGTGGCCACCCTCTACGGTCGCGTCATCATTGCCGGGTCGGTCTTTCAGATGATCAACATGACCGCCAACAACATCCTCCGGTCGGAAGGGGCCTCCCTCTACAGCAGCGCCGGGCAGATACTCGGGGCGGTTCTCAATATTATTCTCGATCCGATATTCATATTCGTCTTTGATATGGGGGTGACCGGTGCCGCCGTGGCCACCGTTATTTCCCAGGCCGTTTCCACGGCCTGGCTCCTTGCCTTCTACGTCCGCAGGAAGGGGGCCCTCCATCCTCTGTCTCCCGGAAACGTCACGCTCCGTCTGGACACCTATCGCAACCTGATGGAACTGGGTCTGCCCACCCTGGTGCGGCAGGTTCTTGGCAGCGTCTCCTTTGCCATCCTCAACAACGCTGCCGCCGCCTGGGGTGACCAGGCTATCGCCGCGGTCAGCGTCACCCTGCGCCTCTTTATGCTCCTTATCATGGCGTTGATCGGTCTCGCTCAGGGGTTGCAGCCCCTGGCGGGGTACAACTACGGCGCCCGGCAGTACGACCGCGTTCGCGCCACCATCCGCCTCGTGTTTGCCGTAACCATCCTGGTTGGAGCTGTCACGGGAATCGCTTCCTTTATTTACGCCACAGGAATCATGCGTATCTTCGTACCCCAGGACCCAGACGTCGTCACCATGGGCACCACGGCCATCCGGATCATGAGCGTCTCCCTGATTCCCACCGGCCTGGTTATCATGTTCGGCGGTATCTTTCAGGCGCTGGGAGACGGCAGATCGGCGCTCCTCCTGGCGGTAGGGCAGCAGGGAGCCTTTCTCATCCCCATGGTGATCATCCTGCCCCGTCTCATCGGACTCACCGGCGTGTTTGCAGCACAGCCGTCAGGGTTTATAATGGCATTTCTGGTGGGGTTGGTGCTGTACCGCCGCGCCGCTGCCACCCTGCACGCACAGGAAGCCGCGAAAGCAGCCGGGGATTCGGCGTAGCCGACGGCCCGGCTCGGACGGCCCGGTTGGGACAGTCCAGTCCGGGCACCACAGAAAGGGGAGACATAACATGAAATACAACCTGCTGGGACAGACAGGCATCAAAGTCAGCGAACTGTGCCTCGGCACCATGACCTTCGGCCGGGAAACCACCGAAGCCGACGGCTTCACCATGATGGACACCTTTGCCGACGCCGGGGGAAACTTCCTTGACACCGCCGACGTCTACTCAAAAGGCGGCTCCGAAGCAATCGTCGGCCGCTGGCTTGCCCGGCAACCCAGGGAACAGTTCGTCGTTGCCACCAAGGTGCGCTACCCCATGGGGGACGGCCCCAACGATACCGGCCTCTCCCGGAAACACATCGTCGCCGGGCTGGAAGCAAGCCTGAAGCGCCTGAACCTGGACTACATCGACCTCTACCAGATCCACGGCTGGGACCCCCTCACGCCCATGCAGACAATCCTGCGGACCCTCACCGACCTCGTCCGGAAAGGTATGGTCCGCCACATCGGCGTCAGCAACGTCAAGGGATGGCAGCTGCAGTACGCCCTGGACGTGGCACGCGAGCACGACCTGGAACCCTTCGTCTGCCTGCAGCCCCAGTACAACCTCCTGGCCCGGGCCACCGAGTGGGAACTTCTGGACGTCTGCCGCACCAGCAACGTCGGCGTCATCCCCTGGAGCCCCCTGCGGGGCGGCTGGCTCAGCGGCAAGTTCACACGCGGAATGACCGCTCCCCCGCAGGACTCCCGTATCGCCGCAGCCGAAGACCACGGCTGGGGTGAGCGCTGGAGCAACTACAACAACGAGTTCACCTGGACCGTCCTGGACGCCCTCTTTGGCGTCGCCACGGAAGCCGGAAAGACCCCCGCCCAGGTTGCCCTCAACTGGCTTCTGCAGAACGACGCCGTCACCGCCCCCATCATCGGTGCCCGCACCATGGCGCAGTTCACCGACAACCTCGGTGCCGCCGGCTGGGACCTGACACCACAACAGATGGCCGCCCTGGACGCAGCCTCCCGACCCCTGGTCAGCTATCCCTACGACGCCGACGCCCAATGGCAACGCGACCGGGACTGAGACGGCGCGTCAATTTTAATTTTTATTCTGAACCCCAGGGTTCCGCAGAGCCGCACCCCCGCCCACAGCGGTACCCGGATCGCTCAGGTGCCTACAGCGGGTAGCCGGCTCAGTCAGGAGCCGCCGGGCAGAATCCGGCCCGCCCACAGTTCATCCAGAAAAAACTCCCAGGGGAGTATATCGATCCCTTCGGTGCGGCGGGGTCGCTCCTCCCGGCATATGACAATAGACCGTTCAATTTGTCCCTCGTCTCTCAGTGCTCTCAGTCCCTTCATGTGCTTGTCATGAATCGTTCGTGCTGCCTTGACCTCAATGGCCACCCGACCGTCCAGCAGGAAGTCCACCTCAAATCCCGAACGGGATCGCCAGTACTGCAGGGTTGACCGAGGCGAGCAGTAGTCTATCCACGTTTTCAGTTCGAGAAAGATGTAATGCTTAAAAAACTTGCCGAACTCTGAAGACTCTTCGTGTACAACAGGGAGTCGTCGCAGCGTTCGTACAATGCCGGTATCAAAAAAGTAGAACTTTGCCGTTTCGATGGCCTTGCGACGGCGCGTGGCCGTGTATGCCGGCAGCAGAAACCCGAGGAGTGTATCCGTGAGGATCGTGAACCACTGAACCACCGTCTGCCTCGCCACCTGAGCGTCCCGGGCGATGTTGGAATAGTTGATCAGCTCGGCGTTGGCAGCGGCAGCAGTTTCCAGAAAACGGGCAAAAGCGGGAAGATTGCGTGCCAGCCCTTCTGCGGCGATTTCTTCGGTGAGATATCTATCTACATAGGCACCAAGACCTTCATCGGGGTTTGCGGCCAGATAATGCGGCGGCAGCAGGCCGGCATTGAGGGCGCGGTGAAGATCAAACCCGTGTTCTTTCAGTTCCTCTCGGGTAAACACGTGCATATGCCTGTCGCTGCCCCGTCCACCCAGCATGGAAACGCCGGACCGCCGGAGTGACCGGGCGCTGGAACCGGTAAGGAGAAACCGAATGCGACGCTCTTCAATCATCAGATGTACTTCATCCATGAGAGCCGGGCATTTCTGGATTTCATCAATGACGACGACGGCGTTTGCGATATCCCGTGCTTCAATTTCCTGTCGGATACGTGTTGGATCGGCGAGAACGGAAAGAAGTAACCGCTGGTCCAGTAGACTGAAGAATGCTGCCGGCGAATCACCCAGTTGTGAGCGGATATAGGCGCTTTTCCCCGTTTGCCGTGGACCAAAGAGCATGACCGTCCGTTCCCGTAACAGGGATGTCAGATCAAGTTTCCGGGGAATGTAGTGATAATCGCTATCAAACATAGCAATTATCATGATAATCGCCAAGTCCGATGGCGTCAATCACCATTTGTGTCGCCGGAGGCCCTGCCGGCCTTGAACTGTGACGGGGACATACCCGTTTCCATCTTGAAGACGCGGTTGAAGGTGCTCTTGGATGAGAAGCCCGCCTCAAAGGCTATATCCAGAATAGTGTGGTCCTTCAAGGCGCCGACCTCCGCTCGGGCGATAAAAAACTCAATACGGTGTCGCTGTACCAGCGAGGGAAAACTTTGCCGGAAGGCGCAGTTGATGACCCGGGAGAGGTGGTTGGGGTGGGTGTGAAGCTACCGGGCCATGGACTCCAGGGTAAGGTCGGCGTTGCGAAAGACCTCCCGCTCCAGCAGGGCCGTCACCTTGTCGGCAAGGTCACGGTCTTCGTCGGTTAACGTCTGTTCTTCCGGAGTGTCATCGCCCGCGCAGCCACTAACCGACGGAACCTCAGGCGCCGCAAGAATCAGAAAGGCAAACACATAGATAAGCAGGGCCATTGCCCCGGCGAGGACCGTAAAGGGGGTCACCGTTCCCTCGGCAATTCCCGCTGTGGCCCGGGGGTACAACGCCACAAAGGCAAACAGCGCCAGAGAAACAACCGGCGTGGTTACAAGCCACTTCAGCCACAGGCGCTGTGACGGGGTCGTCGCGGCGGCGGGGCTCCGCCGGAAGGCCACGTGTATGGCCAGGGCAATACCGTCGGGGTCGGTGACTTCCACCGTCACCGTTCCGCCGTCCCCAACGGTGATGTCGCTGATTTCGAGAGTGCGGGTGGTTCCCTCGCCGCTCAAGGCACCTTTCGTCGCGCCGGTGACCGTTATGTCGTCCGCTGTTAGGCTGGTCGGGGCTACGTCAAAAGTGAGGGTCAACTCGGTGGTCGTGACGGTGTCGGAAGTGCCGTTTGCCGACAAATCGCTGAAAACGACCTCCGTGGCGCCGCCGTTATCTCCGTCACCGTTGCCGTCGTTTTCGTCACCGCCGGCACCAGTGCTATCGCACCCCATGAAAAGGAAGGCCACCGAAACAATTATTACACTCGCAAATCCGCCGATCCTCTTTAGGATGTCAACACTATTCATCACTGATTCCTCCGTACGTACGTATTGGTATTGAGAATACCAGTACATACTATTCCTTTAGTGTTGGTAGAGCGTTCCAGAATGTAAAATGGGACGTAAAAACGGTGAAACCCGGGTAAACGCCAAAACTCGTCCTGTTCAGAGAAGACCGTTTTTCGGCGTTATGACATCGGCGGTAGGAGCCGTCACGTCTCGTCGGCGGCCCGAGCGCCCC
This sequence comes from uncultured Spirochaeta sp., assembly GCA_964496635.1. GTDB lineage: Bacteria > Spirochaetota > Spirochaetia > DSM-27196 > Alkalispirochaetaceae > Alkalispirochaeta. The sequence goes on along the minus strand of CAZCAE010000088.1, from coordinate 718 downwards.
CGGCAGCCTCCACCAGTGCGCGAAAAATTCTTCGGAACTTCCTGCGGTGAAGCAGCAACTCCGGGTGAAACTGCACGCCCACGTAAAACTCCCGGTCCGGGTCCTCAATGGTCTGGACAACGCCGTTTGCCTCCCGGGCTGTCACCACCAGACCCCGGCCGGCGTGGTTGATGGCCTGGGAGTGCAGGGAGTTCACCTTCAGCGCCGCAGCCCGAAAGATACGCCCGATCACCGACTTCGGGTGCAGGTGAATCGCCTTGCGGAAATAAATAGCCGACAACGGGTGCCGGGGATACCGGGCATCCCGGTAGACGGTGCGGACCGCCCGATGCAGCGTCCCCTCATGGGCCACCGCCATCAGCTGGGCACCCCTGCACACCCCCAGGACCGGCAGGTTCCGCCGTCGCGCTTCGGCAACCCACCACAGTTCCATCTCGTCCCGGCGGTGGTTGTAGCGGTACCCCGGCTTGGCCCGCCCCTTGAAATGAATGGGAAAGATATCGGTGCCGCCCCCCAGAATCAGCCCGTCAACCTCTTCCGGCGTGACCCGGTACCCTGGGAAGACGCGCCGATATCGGCCGCCGGCCAGGGCAATGGCCAGCCAGAAGGGCGTGCCCTCCCACCACGCTGCCCGGGAACCGGTGGTCACGGCGATCACCGGCCGCTTCATCGGTTGGTCACCTCCGGCGGCAGCTTTCCGTGTCGAATCAGCGACGCC
>CAZCAE010000087.1:0-9716 GCA_964496635.1 uncultured Spirochaeta sp. | reverse complement strand
CCAATCGTGGGTGCGACGATCTTTGTGATCGGCAAGATGACCGGGTTGTACTGAGTATGTCACAAGACCGTGCTATAGATACGGAGGAGGAACGTATGACTCCACAGGAAATAAAAGAATTGAAACTTCGAGCGATTGAAATACGTCGCCTGACGATAGAGGCGATAGCCCATCTCGGGGTTGGTCATGTTGGGGGTTCAATGTCCGTTGTAGAGATTTTGACACTCCTGTATTTTCGCCACATGCGAGTTGACCCTATCAATCCGGGAGATACGCAAAGAGACAAATTTGTGATGTCCAAGGGCCACGCTGGGCCGGCTTTGTATTCGATATTGGCCGTGAAAGGCTATTTCCCAAAAGACGTGTTGTACACCCTCAATAAAGGCGGAACGAAACTTCCCAGTCACTGCGATATGAATCTTACTCCCGGAATTGACATGACCACCGGAAGTCTTGGACAGGGTCTTTCCGCAGCGATAGGCATGGCGCTGGGCCATCGGATACAGGGTCTGTCAGGGCGTATCTTTGCTCTAATTGGAGACGGTGATACGAATGAGGGCCAAACATGGGAAGCGGCGATGTCCGCCGCGATGTACGGATTGTCAAATCTAATTTGCTTCACTGACTACAACAAAATGCAAATCGACGGTCCGATTGACGCGGTGATGAAAACCGACCGACTTATAGACCGATGGACTAGTTTTGGTTGGTACGCTCAACAGGTAGACGGTCATGATTTTGAAGCATTGGATAGTGCGTTAAAAAAAGCTATCGCTGAAGAAACTCGTCCCTCAATGATTATCGCCGACACGGTAAAAGGCAAAGGACTACCGTTTGCCGAGGGAGATTGTAGAAATCACAACATGCCGGTAAGTGGGGAAAATGCAGCGGAGGCTTTTGAAGCGTTTGCACGAGAAGAGGAGGCGCTTCTATGAATTATGTAATCCGTCCGCCTGCAAAAAACAGCAAGCCCATAGAAATGCGCGCTGTCTATGGCGGAACATTGGCAAAAATGGCCGAAAAGGACCCCCGTATTGTCATCCTGGACGCTGACCTTATGCGGTCAAACGGAACATACGAATATCGAGAACAATTTCCTGATCGTTGGATCGATGTCGGAGTAGCTGAAGCAAACATGATTGGTATCGCTTCCGGGCTTTCCGCTACCGGAATGATACCTTTTCCGGCAACTTTTTCGTGCTTTGCGTCCCGTCGTGCCTTCGACCAGTTTTTTATATCAGCCAATTACGCAAGACAAAACGTTAAACTTACCGGAACTGATCCAGGTGTCGCTGCAGCCTTTAACGGCGGAACACATATGTCCTTTGAGGATATCGGCCTCATGCGTACAATACCGAATTTGATTATTTGTGAACCGAGCGATCCGGTCAGTCTTGAAAAGCTTCTTTTACAATTGGCGAATCACAAAGGATCAACTTATTTGCGACTCTTCCGAAAAGCGGTTACCCCAATTTATCACGAAAGCGAGAATTTTGAGCTTGGTAAAGGCAAGGTAATTATTGAAGGAAGCGAAATAACAATCATAGCATTAGGTGCAATACTCGTCGCGGAAGCGATCAGAGCTGCAGAAATCCTGCTCAGTCGTGGGATACACGCGACTGTAGTGGACATGCATACCGTAAAGCCGATTGACGAAGAATTGATCATACGACTCGCAAAACAAACCGGTATGCTCCTGACAATTGAAAATCACCAGATCCGAAACGGGCTTGGAAGTGCCGTAGCAGAAGTGATAAGTGAGCATTACCCTGTATCTCTAAGAAGATTGGGAATACACGACGAGTTCGGAGAAGTTGGTACACAGGAGTTTCTTCAAGAACGATTCGGGCTCACAGCAGAGAATATTGTACACGTTGTCGAAGAGTTACTGTCGGATAGCAATACAACAACAAGGAAAAAAGGAACATGAAGGTGAGAGCGACAGTCGCGGTTCTTGGAGCTGGTTACATGGGAAGCGCTGCAACCTTTCCGCTTGCGGAAAACGGAGCTGACGTTCGGCTTTGGGGCACTTGGCTCGACGACGAAATAATCGAAACGTCTAAGCGGGGACCCCATCCGAAGTTGAAGAAGAAGCTTCACTCGTCCGTAAAGCTATTCCGAAGTGGTGCCCTGGAAGAAGTCGTGAACGGTGTACAATATATAATATTTGCAACATCTAGTGACGGATTCATACCGGTATTCTTGCGCTTGAAGCCGTATCTCACTTCCGGGCAAACGGTAATTTCAATGACAAAAGGGTTCACCGTATCCGATGGATTGGTGGAAACGCAAAGTGAAGCGGTAGCGCGTATTCTGAAAGGATCGGTTAATGAGAGTACCATACTGTACGGTGCCATTGGCGGTCCCGTTAAAGCGTTAGAGCTCTCGAACCATGTAACATCGGGAACCGTAGTTGCCGGCATTGGCACCCCGTTCGATGAATATGCTGGAATAGCACAATCAAGCTACTATTTGGTACGCAGATCAGAAGATGTACGTGGTCTCGAACTTACGGCCGCGTTGAAAAACGTGTATTCCATGGCACTCGGTATTTGTGATGGTCTATATGCACCAACTATGGGCACCCTGTATCATAATCTGCCAGCACTACTTTTCTCCGCAAGCACAGAGGAAATGGCTGTTATCGTAGGCCGAGCAGGCGGAAGTAGGGAGACGGTGAACGGCTTGGCCGGCGTCGGCGATCTACATGTAACATCGAGATCGGGTAAAAACCAAGAGTTCGGTGCACTGGTTGGAGCTGGCGGAAACCCGGAAAAGGTCTATCAGGCAATGTACGCTGACGGTCGACAAGCTGAAGGATACCTTGCACTTAGAGCAGCAACAGTCTGGATACATACAAACTTTCCGGATATCGAGGATCAGTTACCGTTACTGAAAGCACTGCACAGCGTGATGTTTGCCGGTGCCGATCCGGAACATGCCTTGAATGACTGTTTCGATTCCCAGCACAGGTTGGATTGATCTCACGTTGAGTAACGACCGACAGGTTAGTCTGTCGCCGTCGCTCCTCCATTCGGTAGAGATATTTGCATTATAATCAATTATCTTCTTTTCTATAATCCTTATCCTCAAAACCATCCTCCCCGAAGTATGATTTGTCCCATGGAGATCTGCATATGAGCAGAACCAACACGTCCCGCCCCGCGCCATCCAAACCAATTCTGGTCACCGGTGGGGCCGGCTTTCTGGGAAGCCACCTGTGTGACCGTCTTCTTTCGGAAGGACGCAACGTACTCTGTGTGGATAACCTCTCCACCGGACGGAAGGAGAACATTCGCCATCTGCGGGATAACCGGCAATTTTAGTGTATCCACCATGACGTGACCGCGCCCCTTTCTGTCGACGTTGCCGGGATCTACAACCTGGCCTGCCCGGCCAGTCCCGTTCACTATCAGACCGATCCGGTTCAAACAACCAGGACGTGTGTCGTTGGTGCCCTGAACATGCTGGAACTGGCGATGCGGCTGAACGTTCCTGTTCTGCAAGCCTCTACCAGTGAAATATACGGTGACCCTGCGGTACATCCCCAGACCGAGAATTATCACGGCAACGTCAATCCCGTTGGTCCCCGTCTGCAGCCCTTTGATGGGCGGGTGATCAGCAATTTCATCATGCAGGCGTTAGCCGGACGGGACGTCACAATCTACGGTGACGGAAGCCAGACCCGCAGCTTCTGCTACGTTGATGACCTGATAGACGGCATGATCCGAATGATGGATTCGCACCCAAAATTCGATGGCCCGGTGAACCTTGGTAATCCCCGGGAGATGACCATAAAAGAGCTGGCGGAAACGATTATCACCCGTACCGGGAGCTCCAGCAAACTGATCTACCAATCACTACCCGCCGATGATCCGTTGCAGCGGCGACCGGATATATCCCTGGCGCAGCGTGAGCTGGGATGGGAACCGAAGATATCCCTTGAAGAGGGTCTCAAGAAGACGATTAAGCCGTGTTTGGGATTGCAACCAAACGGTGGGTAAACCGACGAACAAGCCGGGACGCTTTCGAAGAGCTGAAGCAGCTATTTCGGCTTTTGAAGACCGGATAGGAGGTACTTCACGATCCTGGAATATACCGGGAGCGCAAGGCGAAACAATACCCTGCGGGTTTTCGCAAGTAGTTCGTTCCAGGTGTGTCGCACTACAAATACCATGATCTCTTTTACCCGCGCCTTTTGGCCCCGACCGACCGGTCTACTCAGTTCATCTATTTTTTCTGCGGCGGTAAGATTAGTCGTCCATTCGCGAAAAAACGCGTGTCCGCGAATCCATGGTTTGTCCGGTCCTGCAAAGTGGAGAACATCTCCCTGATACCCACGCATACTCCTGAACTGGAGGACATTGAATCGCTTGTGCGCTCGCGTCCACGCTCCATAGAAGTAGAGGTTGAGAGCTCCCTGATCTGTGGCCCGGCTCCTATCCTTGTGCCGATTGTATAGTGCAAGGAGCTCATCATATGCCTCTCCAGGCAATTCTCCCGGAGAAAAAACCAGGACACCGGAGTTGAAAGCCTTTTTCTTCAGGTCGTACGTTTTCTGCTGGTCTCGGAGATATCGTTGCCGGTATGAGAAACAGTGCGCTATTGTATTCCCTGCGTCCTCGCACGCCAGAAACGAGTGATTGTCCAAAAGCGGCGCGAGGCTCCCGCGTACGATAATGTCCGCGTCGAGATATATCACTCGACCGAATTCACGAAAGGCTTTCCCGAACAGATAGAACTTCAGCGTCGATGTCGGGCCATTCCACGGCCGAAATCCCCGATCAAACCAACCCTCATCGTCGATCGGAAGTGGCAACTGCCTCACGTGTGCCCCCCGCGTTCGAAACCACCCCAGCTCTTTGCTGGAATCCGTCGTCAGGAGACAGTAGTCGCCTTTCCATCCCCCACGTAAATACACCGATGTAAAGAGCTGCTTCGCTGCGGATAAATATGTGCTGTCAGCTACCGTAACCAGCACATCCCGCCGGGCTCGATCTGACTCCATACCAGCTCCTTACGACGACTATAGCACGAGCCGTTCCCGCTACACATTGGCATTTCTAACAACAGACTATATCGACTGAAGATTCACTATCTTCTATAGTATCGGAAATGGTTTCGACTGACATCGTCCCCGTAACCGTATGTATCCCTGCCTGGAACGAGGCGGCGACGATTGCCATGACCATCGAATCAGTGTTTCATCAGGATTATCCTGGTATTGAAGAAATCATCGTTTGTACAAACGCATGTACCGACCGGACCGAGGAAATTGTCCAAAGCATGGACCGACCAGGTCTACGGCTTTTATCCATTCCCGAGCGGGGTAAGGCGCTGGCGTGGAACCGGCTAGTTGCCGAATGTCGAACCGAGATTGCCGTTTTCATCGATGCGGACATCTTGATCCCGCCTGATTGCGTGGGTGGTCTCGTCAACAGTCTATGCAAGAATACAGCGATAATAAATTCGGCAACGCCCAATCCGCTTCCCGGTTCGATTCGTCGTGCCGCACGTGTTCTCAAACCTCCAGTTACAATATCCCGGTCAGGGACGATAACGGCCTGCTGTTACGCCGTCAAACTGCAGAGTCTTTTCCGCCATTTGCAGAATCGCGGGTTGGTCGGTATGCCTTCCGGTCTAATTGCAGACCACATATGGTTGACCCGAATAGTTGGGGATCATGGCTGGATTCGCGTGCCGGAAGCGACCGCCTGGTATGTACCGCCCTCGGGCTTCGATGTATTTGCAGTTGCTCGGCGTAACATACGCGGCCACGAGCAAATCAGGCGGTACTATTCACACCATTTTCCCGTACACATGCGGCCCCCACCGTCCGGGTACAGGCGATTAGTCTCTGCGTGGCGCGATTCCGGGAGCCTTATACCCTTTGCAAGGAAGGTACTGGCGTATGGTATGCGTGTTGGTATCGCTTTGATCGCAAAACTCCAGGTACTATTCGAATCCCGGAGTTCCCGGCTGGATACGTGGGATCGCGCTTCATCGACCAAGAAGTTTTGATGTTACTGCGTAGAATGGTTGCTTATCAGGTAAGAAGATTCTTTCGCGATTTTGAGTCGGTCCGTGCGCTCCGCCACGTGAACCGACGGGTACGGCACATTTCCGGGACGCGTAGTGTCACTAAGGCTACCGACTCCCTTACGGTACTCTGTGTTGTAAAAAACGGTAGATACTATATAGAGTCGTTTCTGGACCATTACCGTAATCTCGGTGTGAAACGAATCGTAATATTGGATAATGGTTCCACCGATGGTACGATAGAACTATTGTCGCGTAACGCCGATGTGACGGTCTATCGGTCACCAGTGCCGTTCAATACATACATTGTAGGTTTAAAACGGTACCTTGTGTCGCTATATCGCGGTTGCGGTTGGGTTCTTGTCGCCGATATCGACGAATTTTTCGATTACCCAGGATCGGGGCACCTTTCGTTGGATCGGTTTCTCGCATATCTGAATAGCAACCGATATACTGTTGTGACGGTGCAAATGCTCGATATGTTCGGGGCGTTTCCGGAGGCCGCATTCTTTACGGCTTTCAGTCCGGACCGGTTTCCCTTTTATGATCTTAGTAATCTTGATGTTCGGCCGGCTCCCCCAATCGTTCTTGGTAGAAAGAACCGGTATACCAACCTGGAGATTCCAGTGTACTCGGGAGGAATTCGCATGTCTTCCTTCGGAGTCAAACCATGGCTTTCCAAACACGCGCTTTTCTACGGACCGTCGGTTTCGGTATGTGCTTATGAGCAACATGTTGTAGGGGGAGCACGCGTTGCGGACATAAGTGCGCTTTTCCGTCACTACCTCTTTACCCCCCACTTTCCCGAAAAGTGTGAACATGGAGCAAGGATCAGATCAGTTGAACAAGGCGGAGCCGAATATCAGGCATATTGGAGTGCGTTAAAGCGACGTTCACCCAGCGATTACCTACGCCCGATAAATACGCGACGGTTTTATTCCGTCGACACGCTGGTTGCCGAGGGGTTCCTTCACGTTTCTCGGGCGTACAACACATGGATCGAGCATCAACGATGAACTCGTACCACCGATCATCAACCGAGCGTCCAGTCATTTCGGTTATCGTACCCGCCTATAATGTTGAGAGTTTTATCGGCCCATGTATCGACTCAATACTCGCTCAGTCGTTTCGAACGATTGAAGTCATAGTTGTCGATGACGGATCTACCGATAATACCCGGCAAGTGATACATCAATACGCAGCGACGGATGCTCGGGTTCGTATAGTAACACACAAGAATTCCGGGCTCGCGGTTGCAAGGAACACGGGGCTGGACCTGGCGTGCGGTGAGTACGTAGCGTTTGTCGATGGCGATGATTTGCTCGAACCAGGTGCGCTGGAAAATTGGCTCACGGGAGCGCGCCGGTACAACGCTTCAATCGTTTTAGGCGGCTATACGCGCATTTCTTCAACCGGTGTGCCATTTCCCGGATCCAGCGTCCGTTTGCCATCTTTGCGGTCGGGGAGGATATATGTACCGAAGACGGTACTGAGACAGTATGTTAGAGGTTGCGTATTCAACATGGTGTGGAGCGTTCTTTTTCGAAGAGAATTGTTTACCCACGTGCGTTTCACCCCGAACCGGTTACATGAAGATGCCGCAATCATGCCCCAACTTCTATCATGTTCATTACGAACAGTAATGATTTCCAACTGTGTTTACCGGTATCGTGATCGTGCCGGTAGCATTGTAAACACACTCAATCCACGGCGGCTTGATTCAATACGGGCGCAGATTGAATTGTGGGGTATGATACGGCGGATGTTCTCCGATCCTCGGACCCGCGCATTTGCGTCAACCGCGGTTAGTGCTGCCGCTGCGGGTATTGCCCGCCAGGTGTATGCCGCCGGTGAATCAATCGAGGAAAATGATCTCCGGCGCGACTATTATCGCAAATGGCGACACAGGTTGTATTCCCTCGTACGGCGAGAGCGCCTGGTCTCAATTGCGATTAACCCGTGGACCCCAACCCGCAGAAGAATCACAGCGCTACTTCTCGTATTTGGTATACGTGCCAATTCGGTATTCCGTACGTTTTATGAACACCGCATACGACCGGTGGTCATGCGATGAATAGTTTTACCCGCCTTTACGCGCTTCTTGATGAAACTGCGAGACGACGTTTGGTTCTTTTAATCGTATTGAGCGTCGTTTCAGCTGCTCTTTCGGTGGCAAGCATCGCCTTCTTTGGTCCTTTTATGCGGCTTATTGCGGATCCCGACAGGATTTACGAGGGGATTGTAGGCGGTCTATACACGACGCTCGGCTTTTCTCAACCACGCACTTTTCTTATGGCTGCAGGTGGCGTCGCGTTTTTCCTTATCCTGCTTAGCAACTTGGCCAAGGTAATTACCGTTCACGGTATACATCGCTTCGCAGGTACCCAAAGATACTTACTAAGCCTGCGCCTTTTCAGGCGGTATCTCTATCAGCCGTGGGCGCTTCACATAGAACGTAACACCAGCAGTCTCTCCCAGGTGTTACTCAACGAGGTCGACACAGTAGTCTCGCAGGTACTGCGTCCAGCCATGGATGCATTTTCCCAGGGAGTCGTGGTGCTTGGTATCCTATCTTTTCTTCTGGCGGCCAGTCCACTTATAGCACTCGCCGTTACTGCATTCCTTGTAGCAGTATTTGCCGCGATATACCTCTTACTTCGTCCGGCCCTTACCCGCCTTGGCCGGGAGCATTGGTATTCCAACGGTCGCCGCTTTTCCGCCGCCGCAGAAGCTTTTGGGGCAATGAAAGAACTCAAGGTACTACATTTGGAGGAAAACTATTCAGAAAACTACTCCGTAGCCGCGCAGCGTTACGCCGTCGCGGAAATGTGGTTGCAGACATGGTCTACCATTCCCCGACAGGTGCTCGAAGCATTTGCGTTCGGTCTGATAATCGTCCTGATCCTGGTTCTCCTTACAATAGAAGGAACAATGGCGGGTATTTTACCATTGCTGGCTATCTACGCACTTTCCGGATATCGATTAATGCCCGCGCTACAGGTTGTGTATAACAGTGTCGTCAGGGCGCGTTACTTTTCACATACCGTTGATGAACTCGACCGGGACATGCAAAAACCGCTCCCTACGGTTGACGCATCGGTTTCCTATACCTCTTGTAGCCAGGCGAATACTGCCCCGTTTGAATGTCTTCGCCTGGACCGCGTCTCATTCCGTTACCGCGGGACCAGACTCGATGTGCTTTCGGAAGTCAGTCTCGAAATCCACCGCAACGAGACGATCGCCTTCGTGGGCACCACCGGCTGTGGTAAAACCACTCTGGTGGACATCATCCTGGGCCTGTTCGAACCCACTTCCGGGGACGTTCTGGTGAACGGTATCCCCCGTCCGGCCGACGACGACTCGCGACGGGCGCTGCAAAGTCGCTTTGGCTACGTGCCGCAGAGCATCTTTCTGGCCGACGCCACCGTTACCGAGAATATCGCGCTGGGTATACCCCCGGAGCGGATTGACCACGCCGCGGTGGAACGCGCCGCCCGCACCGCCAACCTGCATGAGTTTGTCACCACCGAGCTTGCCGCCGGGTACGCTACTGTCGTCGGCGAGCGCGGCGTACGCCTCTCCGGCGGCCAGTGCCAGCGCATCGGCATCGCCCGCGCCCTCTACCACAACCCGGACCTCCTCATCTTTGACGAAGCCACCAACGCCCTGGACGCGGT
>CAZCAE010000086.1:0-9868 GCA_964496635.1 uncultured Spirochaeta sp. | reverse complement strand
TGCGCAACAACGGGGGAGAGTGGTTTACGATGCGCATCCAGCCCTACCGCACCATTGACAACGTAATTGAGGGGGCGGTCGTCAACTTCGTAAACATTACATCCCGCAAGCAGATGGAAGAGGATATAAGAAAGCAGCTTTCAGAGAAGGAGCTTCTTCTGCGGGAGGTCCACCACCGGATGAAGAACAATATTGCCGCTGTTGAATCACTTCTCTCACTTCAGATCCAATCCGTGAGCAATAATGATGCGCGCTCCGTCCTGCAGGACGCCGTCGCTCGTGTACAAAGCATGAGATTCCTCTACGACAAGCTCCTGATCGAGAACGACTACGAAGAGGCCTCGGTGAAGAGCTATATGGAAGATCTTATCGAGTCTGTGCGAAACCTGTTTCTTGGGAAAAGCGACATCTCAATCGAAGCCCGGATAGCCGATGTTACGCTTCCCTCCAAGACGCTGTTCTCCCTTGGAATCATCATCAACGAGCTCCTCACCAATACAATAAAACACGCCTTTGCCGACCAAGCCGAGGGGAGAATAGAGGTCTCACTGACCAAGAGGGATAATCGGGTAGCCCTCACCATCCAAGACAACGGGCGGCGGCTTCCCGAAGGTTTTACCCCGGAAAAGGCAACGGGTCTTGGACTGACCCTGGTCAAAATGCTCAGCGAGCAACTTGGCGAACCCTATACGATGGAAAATCGTGCGGATGCCGGCGGGACGCGGAGCACGGTGGAGTTCGACGTATATGCCTGAAACGATACTGTTGGCCGAAGATGAAGTCTCCGTCGCCATGTACGAAGCCCGAATGCTCAAAAGAAGTGGCTTTGAGGTGATACTTGCCGATAGCGGCGAGAAGGCGATAGCGAAGGTGAAATCGGTTCGTGACGTCATTCCCGGTATAGAAACGGCCGACTTTGTTAGATGATGAGAAGAGACGTTTCGCTCGCCGCTGTCACGGCACCGCGATGTATCGACGCATCAAACGTCGCCAGCCGGCCGCCCCGGGACACGGCAAGGGCAAGGAGGTACACGTCGGTTACCTGCCGCGGGCCTAGAACATGTTGCGGATCGATCAATCCGGTATCGAGAAAGGATACGCTGTCGGGCCAGAACTGATGATCCGTTCCGGAGACAAACGTCTGGAGTAGATCTGATACAACACCCGGCGACAAAGAGCGGCGCGGGTTGTACGCCGGATGGGACATGATGCGAATGATGCCGTTTTCCGTCAGCGGACACGATGCCCACCCCGCCCCCTGATTGCCGGCCCACCAGCGGTGGGCGCGGGGATGAAAATCGTGATCGGAATCCAGCAGGGCGATCACGACGTTGATATCCAGCAGGGAACGCATCAGATCGCCTCATCGTCGCGAATCCTGCGTATCGATTCTTCAGAAACGAGGCAGCCCGTTGGCGGAAGGACGGGTACGCCGTGCTTTTTCGTATAGGCGGCCGGCTGCTCACCAACTGCTGTTTCCCGCCCGTAGAATCCACTGCGGGCCATTTCGGAGATCACTTTCCCGGCGGTCTTTTTTTCCTTTTTTGCAATTTCCTTCGCCGTCTCAAGGACATCCGGATCAATATCAAGCGTGGTTCTCATACATCTGATGATAATGCATCACGATTCACCTGTACAACCATGCTTCTTCAGTTAGTCTTTTCGTGAGTTGAGTCGGGGGTTCCGATCAAGGGGCGCCCGGTATCCCGGCCGAAAACTGTCACGTGGCGAGTTGATGGACGGGCGGCAGCAAACGATCAGTTTCGCATGCAGCGTTCCTGTCGGCGCGTTCCTCGCTTCGCTGCGGTACGCGCCTCTTACCGGAGGCGGGACTTGCTCCGCACCGTGTCCTGCGGACCCGGTGCTCCCGCGGCGATTGCGGCTGACGCCGAATCGCCTTGACTTCGTTCAAGTCCCGCTTCCTTTCCCATAGCGATACTATGTAACTGCTGCCCATTCAAAACCGTAGCTTTGTTACTTCCTACCGGAGGCGGGACTTGAACCCGCACGGGCCTTACGGTCCGGGAGATTTTAAGTCTCCTGTGTCTACCATTCCACCACTCCGGCGAGGCCCGGAAGGACCGGGATGCGGAGCCATCATAGCGCCGGGTATGCCGTCCGTCAACGATATGTGGTAGCCTGTCCGGATGACAGGTTCGAGAGATTTGACCGGCCCGTGGCAGAAAGAACTGAAAACAGCCGTAGAAACGGCGCTCGCGGCGGGAGAGCGGTTTCGCCGGGAGTTCTGTCGGCCCGGCGGGCCCAGGGGAACTGCCGGGCACGCCGTAATAGACGACGAAGTTGAGCTGGATATTCGGCGGGACCTCCTGGCCGGATTTGACAGGTACGGATATCTGGGTGAAGAGACCGGCACTGCACCCTCGTCACCGGGAGACAACGACGCATTGGTTCCGGTCTGGGTCGTGGATCCCAACGACGGGACCAGTGCCTTTCAGGCGGGGTACCGCGGCGCTTCCGTCTCCATCGCGTTGGTATACGAGGGCCGTCCCGTTCTTGGTGTGGTTTACGCCTACAACGCACCGACGGACCATGGAGACATTATCACCTGGGCTGAGGGAGACCATCTGAGGCGCTGGAGCCCGGGACAGGGTGACTACCGAACTGCCGGGATCATTGACGCAGATACGGTAATTCCTCTGGAGCCGGCGGAAAACCTCGATTCGGGAGGGTTTCTTCCACCGGTATTGGTGTCCCACAAGGCCGACACAAAGGCCCTGGCGAATTCGGAGTTTGTGTATCCCTGGCGGTTCAGGGCGGTGGTGGGTATCGCCTTTCGTCTCGCCCTGGCGGCCGTTGGTGAGGGTTCGGCAGCGGTGACGTTGACGGCACCTTTTGCATGGGACATGGCCGGTGGTCATGCTTTGCTGCGGGGGGCTGGGATGGAACTCTACACGTCGAATCTGGAAGTGGTTGCCTACGATGCACGAGGGCAGTGTACGCCTTCGCCGGCGTACTTCGGTGGACGGAGAGACGTGGTGGAAATTATCGCCTTGCGGGACTGGGCGGAGATATTTGCTGCAGACTCACTGGAACGGCGACGGGATACTCTACCGGGAGAAGGGCCCGACGTTGTTCTGTCCGGGGCGGAGGCCGGAGCCAGGCATACGATCCCGTCCCGGTGTGAACCGGTCGTTGCCGGCGGGACGTGCATTCCTCCGAAGGTTCTCGACCGCGCTCTGGGAGTGCTGCTGGGTCAGTGCGCCGGGGATTCTCTGGGCTCTCTGGTGGAGTTCCAGATGGAAGAAGCGATTCGGGCCGAATACGCCGGTACCGACGGTCCGATATTGCTTGCCGACGGTGGAACCTACGGCACAATAGCAGGACAGCCGACGGATGATTCCGAGATGGCTCTGCTTCTGGCTCGGTCGGTTGTAGCCTGTGGCGCATACGAAGCCGCGGCGGTCCGGGCCGCTTATCGCTGGTGGATGGAGACCGCGCCCTTCGATATCGGCAAGACGACATCTGCTGCTCTCCATGGTCGACCTTCCCCGGACAGTCAGGCCAACGGCGCCCTCATGCGGGTGAGTCCCCTGGGTATTGCCGCCGCCGGGGCGGTTGCCGCGACAGCCGCTACAGATTCGGGGAACGACCTTGCAGAGTGGGAAGAATACGCCCGAACCGATGCAGCTATCACCCATGTCCATGAGAATTGTGCCGCTGTGAACGTTCTCTTTGTCCACGCTATTGCACGGGCAGTTGCCGGTGTCGAGGGTTCGAAAGCACTGTACGATCTGATTGCAGAACGGGCTGGGAAGCCGGATATACCGGATATCGTCCGGGAATGGACTGAAGCCGCCCGGACAGAATACCCCGGAGACTACATCCATCAGCAAGGGTGGGTGAAAACGGCGTGGCAGAATGCTCTGGCCCAGTTGCTGAACGCTCCGGATGCCGCGACGGGGGTCACGGATACGGTGCGACGAGGCGGAGATACCGATACCAACGGAGCAATCGCCGGGGCGCTTCTGGGGGCGATTTACGGTGCGGAATCATTTCCCCGGCAATGGCGCCTGGCCGTTTCGACTGCGAGGGCGCTTCCGACCAGCCGGGTACAACGTCCCAGGCCGCCTGTTCTCTATCCGGTAGATTGGGATATACTGGCGGAACGGCTGTGCCGTATCACCTGGAAATGAGAATACACTAATGCACTTACCTCCACATGCACCCTTTTCTCCTTCATCGACGCGGTTTTTTTACGGGTGGGTGATTCTTGCCATGGGCACCATTGGCGTGCTCATGAGTGCACCCGGTCAGACTATTGGGGTTTCCCCCTTTACGGACTTTCTGATACGGGATCTGAAAATTTCCCGCATCAACCTGAGTCTGGCCTATCTGATTGGTACCTTTTCCAGCTCTTTTATCCTATCTCACGCCGGCAGAATCTACGACGTTCACGGTGCCCGACTGATGGGAACGTTGGTTGCCGTCGCTCTCGGGCTGGTCCTGATCGCCTTGGCAGCGCTGCCCGGGATAGTAACGCTCTTCACCGGGATTATTCCGGCGTTACCGGCCATACCTACCGCCTTTGTTCTGGTCACCATCGGTTTTTTTCTGCTTCGGTTCTTCGGGCAGGGCGTTCTGGCTCTGGTGTCCCGAAACATGGTGCTCAAGTGGTTTGAAACACGCCGCGGTCTGGCCAACGCTCTGGTGGGTGTAGCAACTACGGTCGGTTTTTCTTCGTCGCCGGTAATCTTCAACGCCATGATAGATCAGTTTGACTGGCAGGGGACGTGGCGAATCACTGGAATCGTTGTTGCCGTTCCCTTTGCTGCGGCGTTTCTGTTTTTTTCCCGGGACAACCCCCGGGAATGCGGGCTGGAGCCGGACGGCGGGTTTGTACCGTCAACCACGCGAACTATGCCGGAGCTGCGCCCCAGTGCGGAGTTCACGTTGCCTCAGGCGCGGAGAACCCTGACCTTCTGGGTCTTTCTCGGTGTGGTGACTCTGGCCAGCATGTACTTCACCGGACTGACGTTCAACATTGTGTCAGTCTTTGAAGAGGTGGGAATGAACCGGGCCCGGGCGGTCTCCATATTCCTGCCGAGTTCGGTAATTGCACTGGCGTTGAATCTCTTTGGTGGATGGATAAGCGACCACGTCAAGCTGAAATATCTGGCCATGATCCAGGCGGTAGGAATGCTTATAAGCGCTGTTGCCGTCTTTTTTCTCTCCGCCCCCGCCATGGTGATTGTTCTCATTATCGGTAACGGAATAAACGGCGGTATGATGGGGATAGTGCTCAACGTCCCGTGGCCCCGGTTTTACGGAACGAAACACCTGGGCAGGATTTCGGGCTTCGCTATGGGCTGGACCGTTGCGGGGTCTGCCGTCGGGCCGTACCTCTTCAGTCTGGCTCTTGCTCTCTTCGGCAATTACGGTGCCGCATCCATCATTACAGCGGTGATTGCAGCGGTTCTGCTGGTTCTGACGCCCCTTGCAGACCGCCCCGATGCGCCGGTGTAGGAGAGGATCCCGGACGGTATACATAATGCTGTTGCGAGACAGCCATAATCATTGTTGCGAACTGGTTTTGTGTTGATTGCCGCCACTTTACAGGCGGAACTCCCGCTCCTGCAAGGGCATAGTGTCGATGCTGCAACACGATTCTCTATACACGGAGCATCCCAGAACCCTTCGGGTTCAATCTACAATATCCTGTGGCTGTTTACCTTGCCCCGACCGGCGCGGGGTGGTACCGTTATCGTATGAGTACACAGAAACAGTGGGACAGCGCTCCCGACATGCAGATTGATACGGATCGTCCATACAAAGTGACCATGGAGACCAGCAAGGGCACTATCGAGCTGGAGCTCTATCCCGAACACGCGCCGATAACGGTGAACAATTTCGTCTTTCTCACCGGAGAAGGGTTTTACGACGGTGTGGCGTTCCATCGAGTTATTGACAATTTCATGATTCAGGGCGGTGATCCGACCGGCACCGGAAGGGGTGGTCCCGGGTACCGTTTTGAAGACGAGACGAAGGGAAATCCCCTGAAGCACGATGCAAAGGTCATTTCAATGGCCAACGCGGGGCCCGACACCAACGGCAGTCAGTTCTTTATCACTCACGCTCCGCAACCGCACCTGAACGGCAAGCACACCGTTTTCGGAAAGGTGGTGGCCGGTACCGACGTAGTGGACGCAATTGTCGCCGGGGACACCATGGACAAGGTGACGGCCGAGCCCGCATAAGCCGGCACCCCGCGTAAACCGGCACATGGACAGACGAACCACGCCAAAAGCGGAACTGAGACTCCACGGTCCCCAGATGCTGGAGGTGAAGTCCAGTCTGCCCCTGGCAGCGGGTCCGGCTCAGCGCCTTGATATTCGCATCTATCTCCCCACGCAGTTGCAGGTGGATCAGCGATCTCTTCCCCGGGAGCGGCTCCTGGCAGGCATGGTCACTCACACCCGCTATCAGGTACGACGCGAGGGTCTGGCGCTGCTCGCCTCGGACGATCCGGAAAACCCCCTGGTGCGGCTTGCGTTACCCGATCTGACTCCTGCGGCCCGGGAGTACGAAGTGCGGATGTTCTGCAATATCTTTCACAGTTCTTTGAAGGATGAACTTCGTTCTGCAGAGTCTGATTCCCCGGCAATGGCGCAGGCCCGGTCCGTAGTGAACCGTTTTCTGACGGTGGTGGAAAACTCGGACGTCCCGGAGCGGATTGCCCGGCGCGCCACAGAATACCTCCTCACGACCTCCGCCCGGCGGGTTGCCCATCACATTCTTGCCGGGGCTGACGGTGCGGCTGGTGATGGTGTGGCGCCTGGTCCGGGTGCGGAGTTGCGACAGTGGCTGGATGAGCTTTATGAGATAGGTGGGCGCCACGGGATTAATCCCCTCGAGGAGGGTCACCGGGCGGTCATGCGGGACAGCGCCCTGAAAAAGTGGGTCCAGTCGGTTCTGTACCTGTATGTTGAAGAGAGCCGTCGGAACGATCAGATCTTTCATATTCTCGCCGGTCTTGCCGCCGGAACTGCCATGGCTTTTGCCGTGGCGGCCACGGTCTTTGCGGAACAGCGCTGGGCAGGTGGCAGTCTTCCCTGGGCAATAGCACTGGTGGGCGCCTACATCGTAAAGGATCGGATCAAGGAGATGCTTCGGGGAACCCTGGTTCGCCTCATTCCCGGTATCGTTCAGGACCGGGTCAACCTGGTGTATGAGAGCGGTGAGGGTGTCGGAGGACTCGAAAAGGGTTCAGGTAAAGCTTCCCGCCGCCGGAAGATTGCGCGAAAGGTCGCTTTGGTCCGGTATCCCGACGAGGTGCGCTATCGGGACAGCGTCGGATGGCGGTCGATAGATGTTCAGACCCGTTTTACTCTGAAGCGCCGGAGAATACGGAAGCACCGGCGGGTTGACGCGATGGTGGAGATTGTCCGAATGGATACGACGGACTGGACTACCCGTATGGACAGGGAATGGAAGGAATGGCCCGTCAGGGAAGCCGACGGAACGCTTGTGTTACGCCGCATTCCCCGGCTGTACAAGGTGTATGTGCAGGTTGCGGTAGGAGTAGGTCGGGGAAGCCGGGATCTCCGGCGAAAACGGCGGCATCCGGATGAGCTTCGCACTCAGTGGTATTCCGTTACCGCTTCCCGGGACCGGGTGTCATCGGTGAAGCGACTGAACCGGTCACCTTTCCGGGATGAAGTGGAGCAGTGACGCGGCAGTACTACTCTCCGAAGCGCGCTTTCATGGCCGCAAAGGGGTCTTCCGGTATTTCCACGCCTGCAGCGGGGTCCGTTCCCGTCTTGATCAACAGTTCCGGGGGAATCTCGTTGAGAAAGGGTGACGGCGACGACTCTATTGTTTCGTTCAGCACCTGCCGGCGGCGGCAGCTTGTCATAAAAAGTCGCTGTCGCGCCCGGGTTATGGCCACGTAAAAGAGGCGACGCTCTTCTTCGACATTTCCGTCGTTCTCATCCACACTCCGTTGATGGGGAAGAATTCCCTCCTCAACGCCTGCCAGGAAGACGTTGTCGTATTCCAGACCCTTGGCGGCGTGAATAGTCATGAGATGTACGCTGCCGTGCTCGGCCTCGTCGTTCAGCTCGTCTCGAACCTGCAGGCTGATTCTGTTGAGATACCCCTGCAGAGTCGGTTCCAGAATGTCCGGGTTGGTTTCATACCGGTCAATTGAACGGATAAAGAAACCGATGTTTTTCCACTTTGCCTTGGCGGCGCGCTCGCTTTTCTGAAACTCCTGGATGAGGTACCCCCAGTAGTCCAGTTCCGTCACAAGCCGTTCCGTCGTTGCGGCGATGTGTTGTGTCTCCGAAAACCGTTCCTGATACTGTTCAATCAGTTCCAGGTATTCCCGGAGGTTTGCCACGGCGGATTTCCCGATTCCGTGTTCTTCCGCCGATACTTCCCCATGAATGACGAGGCTGATGGCCGAATAGAGGGATATTTTGCGTTCTTCCGCAACCGTGTGAAGCTGCTCCACTGTCCGACGGCCAATTCCGCGTCGGGGTGTGTTGATCGTTCGCAGCAAATTGACGTCGTCGTCGGGGTTCAGGACCACCCGCATATACCCGGCAATGTCCTTGATTTCCTTCCGCTGAAAGAAGCTCTGGCCCCCGGACATGCTATAGGGGATGTCCGCCTCCAGGAGCGCCTCCTCGATGAGCCGCGCCTGGCTGTTTGTACGGATGAGTATGCCGAAAGCGTCGTAGGAGAGGCTTTCCTGGTACACCAGAAGTTTGATTTTTTCGGCAATGAACTCCGCTTCCGCGTCATCGCTATCGGGAAAGGAGAGTTCAACAGGATTTCCGGTTTCGATGAGGGTCCATAGTTCTTTGATTTTCCGGTTTGTGTTGTTGGCGATGACGGCGTTGGCGGCGTTGAGAATCTGTCCGGTGGAACGGTAGTTCCGCTCGAGTTTGATTTCCCGGAACTCCGAAAAGTCCCGTTCAAAGCTCTCAAGATTGCTGTAGTCGGCCCCGCGCCAGCTGTAGATGGACTGGTCATCGTCGCCGACAACACAGACGTTGCGCCATTCATGGGCAAGCTGGTAGAGCACCCGGTACTGGATAGTGCTGGTATCCTGAAACTCGTCCACCATGATGTACCGGAAGTGGTCGGCGTAGTGGCCGCGGACTTTCGGGTTTTCCCGGAGGAGCTCCAGGGGTCTGACGATAAGGTCGTCAAAGTCGACGGCGTTAAAGGTGACCAGGTGTTCCTGATAACTCCGGTACAGATCCCGAAAGGTGGAAACTCCCCGTCCGTCGCCCACGTCGGCGGCCATGTCGTACCAGCGTTCGTCACTCCAGGTGATGCGTTCGGTCTTGATTCCGGAAAATAGCTGCAGCACCTGATAGATATCAAGGTCTTCCGGCGCGATTTTCAGCTCCCGGGCGGCCTCTTTCAGCAAGGCAATCTGGTCACCGGAGTCATAGACGGTAAAATTGGGACGGTACCCGACAAGACGGCCGTAGCGACGGAGCATGGCGAGCCCGAATGCGTGAAAGGTACTTATGGTAAGCGCCTTGGAAGCCGCTTTTGCAGAGACGGGGTCCTTTTCCACGTGCATCAGGAGATCCCGGACGCGTTCTTCCATCTCTCCGGCCGCCTTGTTTGTGAAGGTCATAGCCAGTATGGACGAGGGATCTATTCCCTGGTCCACCATGTAGGCGATGCGGGTGGTAATGACTCCGGTCTTGCCGCTGCCGGCGCCGGCGATGATAAGCAGGGGGCCGTGAATGGTTGTTACCGCTTCTCTCTGTTGTTCGTTCAGTCGTTCAAGCAGGTCCTTCATTGGGTGGCGAGTGTAGCCGAGTCCCCGGTAACTGTCACTACTCTGGCTGTATACACAATCCTGTTGCACCACTTCCGCACATAC
>CAZCAE010000085.1:0-9932 GCA_964496635.1 uncultured Spirochaeta sp. | reverse complement strand
TACGGTGCTGCTGGGACACTCCTACGGTGGAGCCGTGGCGATCGAGTATCTCTGTGCAAATCCAGCATCGCCGATAGATGCGTCTATTCTGATATCCGGCTTTCCATCGGGCGCGTTTATTGCTCAACACATACACAACCGGATGGCGTCGTTTCCCCCGGAATTCCATGATGCTGTCGCGTCGGGGGCGCTTGAAATACCGGAGGAAGTGGCCACACTGATGGCAGAGTTCTGGCTTCCCCGGCACCTTTGTCGCGAACCGTTTCCCCTATCCTTTCAGCAGGCTTTACAGAACCTGAACATCCCATTTATGAATCGAGTCGTAGGTCCGAGTATCTTTGAACCGACCGGCACTATCCTGAACTGGAACCGCGAGTCGGACCTGGCAAAGATATCTCAACCGTTACTAGTGCTGGGCGGGCATCACGACTACTATCCGCCGGATGCGGTACGCGGCCTGCCCTGGAGCACTTCCGAGGCGTCCAGGCCACGCCAGTTTGCATTCAGCAGCCGCGGGAGCCATTCCGTCTGGATTGAAGACCCTACCAGGACCTACCACTCCATAGATGCCTTTATCGGGGAGTTCGTTTTACACGATACGTGAATTTTTTACGGCACGCAATTTGCTTGCTATAATGCAAGGGGGTGCCTGTGGAAACTATACTGCTCGTCGATGATGAACCGGGCGTTCTTACGGCTCAGCGAAAACTCCTGAAATTGAACGGTTTCAGTGAAATCAAAGAGGCGAATAGCACGGCGGCCGCACGGACAATTCTTGCGGAACGGCAGATCGACCTTATTCTTCTTGACCTTACTCTACCGGATGAGTCGGGACAGGAATTGCTTGGAGAGGTGCGAAACAACTATCCTGCCACGGCCGTAATTGTAGTCACCGGTGCCTCAGATGTAACTATAGCGGTGAACTGCATGCGTATGGGTGCCTACGACTTTCTCGTCAAGGGCAGTGACAGCGGTCGCATTCCCGCGGCGGTACGAAATGCTCTGGACCACCGGCGCACCCTCCGGGAAAACAGACTGCTCCGCGAAGCGTTCACCCGCCACGCACCACAACACCCTGAGGCGTTCCAGGATTTTATTTCCACCAGCGATGCTGTCAGTCGCATTCTCGTATATCTGGAAGCTCTTGCTTCACTGCCGGACCCGCTTCTCATTACTGGTGAGACCGGTGTCGGCAAGGAGTTGGTCGCCCGCGGTGTACACCGCGCCAGTGGGCGAACGGGCAATTTCGTACCGGTCAATCTCGGTGGGCTGGACGACCACGTGTTTTCCGATACGATATTTGGACACAAACGGGGTGCCTTTACCGGTGCAGACACTGCCCGTGACGGTTTGGTCGCCACCGCCGCCGAAGGAACGCTCTTTTTCGATGAAATCGGCGAAATGCCTGCTGAGTCACAGGCGCGACTGCTGCGTTTCCTGGATACCGGTGAGTTCATGCGCCTCGGCAGCGACCGTCCGGAATACTCTCGTGCCCGAATAGTCTGTGCAACCAACAGAAATCTGGAAGCGGAGGTAGAGACGGGGCGCTTCCGACGGGATCTCTATTTCAGGATTGCGACCCATACTGTGCGAATTCCTCCCCTTCGAGAGCGACCCGCCGACATTCCGCTCATTATGCGGCACCTTATGGATGTCAATGCAACACGAATCGGTCGGCCGATGGTTCCAATACCAGATGCCGTTGTGGCCACGATGGAAGGTCTTCCCCTGCCGGGAAATGTCCGGGAGCTCCAGCACGTGGTGCTCCGGGCACTCATTGAGGGACACTGGCCCGGCGAAATACCCAACGACGTCGGGATTAAGTCGGATTCGCCGGCGGTAGCGACTTCCGAAACCATGAGTCAGACGGAAACAGTTCGATTCGGACCGGAGCTCCCGACACCGGACCAGGTTCTGGAGCTTCTGCTGCGTGAAGCGGACCGGCGCCATCCTGAAAGCCGGACCGCCGCCGCCGGTTCGATCGGCCTCTCTCCCCAGGCTTTTGCCAACCGCTGGAAACGGATGCTGGAATCGTCTCAGGAGGCGGAGTGACGGGGGAGGTACACGGCGACACGCGTGGAAAACGGTTCCTCACCGTCAAGAATCGCGATATATCCTCGGTGCTTTTGCACAATTTCCGACACGATAGAAAGACCCAGACCCGTTCCGCCCTCCTCATCACGCCCGGTGACGAAAGGTGTACCGATGTTTCTTCGAAGGCTTTCCGGGAATCCCCCGCCGGTATCGCACACTGAAATGATCGCCGTATCGTCATCCGCATCAAGGCGAAGTTCCACAATTCCGTTTCTGTCGGCCAGCGCTTCGCAGGCGTTTTTCAGCAGATTGACGATCGCCTGTTCAAGGAGCGCCGGTTCTCCCCACACTGAGAGCGGATCATCGGGAAGACACAATCGAACGTGATCTGAATACTGCGACGCCATGATACGGGAAAAACGGAACGCCCGACGGCACACATCAGGCACATCGAGGACACCCCAGCGCTCCTGTCGCCCTTCCCGACCGTAGCTCTTGACCATCTGAAGAACCGTCTCAATGCGGCGTGCCGCATCCTCCACCTGCGATACGAGTTCTTTGGCCTGGGAGACAAGCGCCGAAAGCGGTGCGTCTTCGGAACTGTTCCCGTCCTCCATAGCGGCCACAGACTCCGATGTGGTTTCCGCCTGGAGCCACGAGAGCACAACGGACAACGAGTTTACGTTGAGTTGAAGAATGTGGTTCGGATTGCTGATCTCATGGGCGATAGCCGCTGAAAACATCCCGATCGATGCAAGCCGATCCGCAACGATGAGTTGCCGTTCCTGTTGGGCAAGTCGCGTCTCTCGTTCGACGGTCGCGGTGATGTCATACATGGTAAGGGAATACAGACGGGAGTCCGCCGTGTCGACCGGCGCAACGCGTATGAAGACGTGACCCGTCGTCGCATGGGTGCGAACTTCAGCCTGTGGCCGGCCCTCTTCAATTCGGCGAATGAGGGGCGTCGTCGCATCGACGATTTCCCTGCGCAGCGACGGGCCGTGGGTTCGTTCCTGCACCAGGTACCGTGCCGCCGCAGGGTTTGAATAGACCACCGAACAGGTGCTGTCGATCAGGAGAAAGGCGTCAGTCACAGCGGCAAAAAGCTGGCGCCGACGGCGTTCCGTTTCTCCAAGCTGCCGGCTCACATCGTTCAGGCGTTGTTCTTCAGTATTGAGTCTCACTTTGGTGGCAACGACTATTGCGTAGGGGGCGACAATACGTACGATCCTCGCAGCAAGGCGCACGATGGAATCGCTATAGCCTGGCGTACCGGCGGCGCCAATTCCCACCACCGTACATCGGGAACCCGCGATGACGGGACTGCTTGCCACGAAACCCGGCGCAGGCCGGTGAAGATCTGAGTTTGCGGCGATTCGGAACTCCTCGGGGCCCGTTTCCGAAATGAGAAGAGACACATCCGGAGATTGAGAAACGGGGTGAATTGCGCCGTCATCCCGCCGTTGAACCCCTGCGGTCCTGACACCAGTTTTGTCCCCCACCCGAATATGGACCTCCGAAAGCATCACGTTTGGAACGAGCGCGCCTGTCAGAAAAGCTGCCAACTCATCGAGGTCTGTAACGCGCGACAATTGTTGCTCCAGCGGATCGTGCACGTGAAGTGGTTCGGCGGTTCTGTCAACGTCGATACGTACTCCGCGCTTGCGTCTTGTCCGTGCCACCGCGTGGTGTCCGCCCCACTCCGTGTAAAGCAGTTCGGCATAGGTCCATTGTCGCGGGTTTTCTTGAATATCTCCCAGACGCTCAGCACAGAGCGCGGCCTCGTGTATAAAACCGGCGGTTTCGGCTTCCGTCCGGGCGCGATTCAGTAACCGCACCGCCCGCCGGGTGTTACCGCGCAGAACCTGTTGTTCCGCCCGGACTATCATGTACCGGTGTCTGTGGGTTTCCGGAACGCTTCGTGCCATTCGGCGAAGCACACGGAGCTGCTGTTCACCAACCTGCTCTTCCCCCACCCGAAAGGCGACATATCCGTGGTAGAAATGTGCAACCGTCCGGTCGTGCAACAGGGCAATTTCCTTCAGAACGTCGGGGAATCGGCTCATCTGTTCGTAGGCCATTTCCGGTCTGTCGGCAAAGATTGCCAGAATCGTCTTGTCGATTCGATACCCCGCGAGACTGACTCGGTCGGTACTTTCCATGATTCGATGAAGGGATGAATCCTCATCAATAATTCCACCGTCCAGACGGAGCGGATCCGCCGTACGACCAAGTAACGTTTCAACAGCCTGGTGATGCTTTGCCATTGCGCGCTCCGTCCTGAGAAGACCGTAGGACCGAATCTCATTTCGACCGGACTCAAAGGCGTGCCGGACCATTTCAAGCGGTGTGCCGCCGTACAGCATTGCCTGGCACCCGATATGAACGGCGTGAGCAACATACTCGGTGTTCCCTTCCCGCCGTCCCGCTCGTGCCAGCTCATCCAGACGCACAACGAACTCCCGGTACGGCCGATACCAGTGCATTCCAAAGGCAGTGGAAAGTACCGCTATCCGATGAATCGCCTGGGACTCACCGCAGGCTGCGGCGATCGCCTCTGCACAGGTGAAGTACGGCCGCACCCACGCGCCTGCTTCCCGCCGTATTGCGAGAAAAAGCGCCCACGCGATGAAACCAAAACCGGTATGGGGTGTCCAACCGTGATCCAACGCGGCTTTCAGGGAAAAACGGGCCAAGTGGGCCATTCTATCCACGTCAATAGTCATTGACGGTAAGAGCATTCTGCTCATGGTGTCCACGGCGCGTATGACCGATTTGTTCCGGCAGCGGCCCCGCCGTTTGATGCGGGCAAGGACCGCTTCCGGGTGGTTTCGTTTCAGAAACGTCGCGGAATAGGCGACATCATCGGACCAGTCAAAAGAAAACCCGGGTATGCCGGAGTTCTTGAGAATCTGCGCCCCGACATTGAGAGCTCCGGGAAAGCGCGAGTCTGCATAACAACGCCGTATCCACAAATATCGGGCCGCCGTCACATCCTCACTCTCCCCTTCCGCGGAGATGCGGCGAAAGTACGTGCTCATTCTGTTTCGGTCGGCAAGAATGAAGGCCGCTTCGTGTGCCACCGAAAGGAGCGCGAGTCGAGCCCGCCGCGATGCCCGGAAAATACCAGTCTCAACCAGAGAGATCGCATCGTCCGGGGCGAGCCGCCTGATGGACCGGCGGGCGGCAGTGACAAACACCGCGTCCCACTCTGCTTCGCCGGCGGGAACATTCGCCAGGGATGCCAGGAGACGCGCCGCGTTATAGGCAGCGTCTTCATCACCCCCTTCAGTTTCCGCCGACAGAATCCGCAGCGCCCGTTCTCCCGCGGTGGAGTCACCCGCGGCGACGACCCGCGCTGCCGTTTCGATGGAATCGTGGACGAAGCGCACCTCGTCGTCCTGCAGAATAGTGATGAGTCCCGCATTGACCGATTCACGGATTGCATCTGCAATCTGCGAAGTGGATACACCACTGTAGCGATACACGTTTTTCAGGGAGGCTGGGGCCCCAAGGAGTGCGAGCAACCGAACAACCTCCTGCACCTCTTCCGGTAATCTCAGCACCCGTGTTTTTCCAACGGCAATAAGAACGTCGTCTGTGACGGTCGTCGCTTCCACACGCTCCGTAACCATTGCGCGAATCGCCAGCGGGTTCCCTCCGGAAGCATCGTAGATCCGCAGGGACCACTCCTCCGGATTCTCGTCCCGTTCATCCGGTCGTGTCGTAAAAGACGCGATAAAACGCCGCGTCTCCTCCTGTGAAAGGCTCTGCACATACACCACTTCTGATGGTGCGATTTCCGATACGTCGGATCTACTGATGAGAAACACCGGTAATGGATCGTCACCCTCTATCAGATAGTTGATTACCGCCCGACTATACCCGTCGATCCACTGGTAATCATCGAAGCACAGAAACGAGGGAGCGTCGCTAGTCAGAGTCGTTATCAGACCCGCCAGGGCCGGTACGGGATCCACGGAAGCGGCATCTTCATACCCGGTAGAATCATCAAGATACGCGGCGAGGAGCGGTGCAATGGCGACGCACCATCGTTGAAACGTCCTTGAAGCAGACGACATCAACAGCGCTGCCACCCGCTGAGGGTATTGCTCCAGAATCTGTGAAATGACGCCGTAGGGACGGCCGGCCGCCTGGGGTGCTTTTACATATACCCAACGGTCACCGTCCCGGAGCGCCGTATCGTGTATCGTCTCCCAGAGATACGTCTTTCCGATACCGGAGGCTCCTACCAGGGCTCCTGCCGAGATGTCGCCCTGTCGAGCCCGATCGATCCAATCCATGATCCGATCAAAGGCGTCGCGATGGATCAGATGGGCAGGGTTTTCGGCGGCACCCGTTCGCGTCAGAAGGGCGCGAATTTCGAGCGATAACGTTGCCGGGTTTTCGTACCGACGGTTAGGATCTTTGTGAACGGACCGCGCGAGAATCCTGTTAAGGCGTCCTCTCACCGCGGGCGGGAGGTTTGTGGCTGCAACAGGTTCGGGCATTGATGAGGTAATCGCCCGCATGAGGGAAAGCCGGTCCAGTGTTACCCAGGGATGTCCACGGGAAAGAATTGCGATGCCAACCATGCCGAGGATGTAAACGTTTCGCCGCTCATCATCCACGGCAGTGACGACACCGAGGTCTTCCGGTGGCGTATACGGTGTAACCACGGCGGGATGCGGGAGAGTCGGATCCGACGGTTCAGATATTTCCAAAGGTTCTTCACAGACCGCGAGCCACCGTCTGAGGAGCTTTGAAGAATCGGTAATCTCCGAAGCGTCCTTGATTATCGCATCAATCGATTCACTCAGCATGGGCGGGTTAATATTAGCACGATAGTAATAGAAGCGGGGCGGCGAAGTGTCGCCGCCCCGCTCAATTGTTTCTAATCAACGGCTGCATGCAGGAGGCTAATCCTCAACCTCGTACTCCACGTCAATTCCAGTGTCCTCAAGTGCTTCCAGCGAGTCGATGTTGGCGTCGTAATACGCGTTGGACATTATGCCCAACTCCAGGGTTCCACCATCGGCGAAGAGTTCCAGATCAGGATCCTGGAAATACGATACGAGACCATCCAGTTCTTCGCCGGTTACGCTTCCATTCTCGCCGCGAGGCGCAAGCACAGCGGCGCCGCGCAGATTGAGCACCTCCAGATTTGTGAGTCCAGCTATCGCCTCGCCGTCCGCTTCGTCCTCGAAGCCGGTATGTCCAAGGTCCAGCTCCAGGAGACTGTCCATCGAAGAAAGAGAGCTGAAATCGACCAGGTCCGGATTGTTGGCAAGGTCGAGACGCTCCAGCTTTGTGAGCCCGGATAGTCCATCCAGCGAGGACAGTTCCTGACCGATGAGCTCCAGCTCTGTCAATTCGGATAGAGAGCCTATTTCGCCCAGGATCGCCTCGGTGATCGAGCCGGTGGTTTCCCAACCCCCGAGAGCCACTTCTTGCAGGGTATCGGAGCTCGGTTGCAACAGGTCCGTGTAGAGCGTGCTGAAATCGCTGTCTGCGAGGTCAATATTTCTCAGGCGCACCTTACTGAAGCGATTTCCCGCTTGGCCGAACTTTGAAAAGATCGAGACGATCGTATCGACATCTCCCCCGTCGAGACTCACCTCCTCAAAGTTGAGATCGAGCTCACGCATATCGGGAAATGTTTCGGGAGTTAACACGGCCGCCATGTCTGTGGCTGATATGGCGTTTCCGGGAAGTTCCAGTTCCCAAAGGCGACGCATTGACGATAGAGGGGAGATGTCGGTTACATCAGTTGCGGTCAGACCGAGTGCCCTTAACTGCGTGAAGTCTCCGAGCGTCACCAGATCCGAGTCGGTAACCGGCGCTTCGTCAAAGTTTGGACTCTCAAGTGCTCCAAAGTAGGAGAGATCCATTGCGGAGAGATCGAAGTCTGCGAGAGTGTACCCGGCATCTTCAAAACTGTCGTCGTCGAGGTAGAATCCGTCAAGTGCCGCCACGTGATACGCAGTCACCTCGGACTCCGACACACCCTCGAACCGTTTGGCGTCACCGTCACGGTCACCCTGTTCATGGATGCTCGGCATTAACGCCGTACGCATTGCCGCGTCCGTCACTACCGTGTCGAAGCTCTCCGGCGACTCGACAAGCTCCACCGATACATCGTCCAGATAGATGGTTCCCTGCTGCACGGCATTGCCTTCGCTTCCCAGATCGAAGGCGAGTCGCGTCTGCGGATGTTCGTGGTTCGGGGAAACGTAGAAGGAGATGCGCTTGGTAAAGGTCTTCTTGGTATTTGTTATGACTTCGTGCTGATAAAAGTATGATTCGAATATTTGCCCGTCGCCATCCACATCGTCACGACCATCGTCGACCCTGATTGTCACGGGAGCGAAGTCGGCGGAGCCAGTTGTTTCGGTCCATGCGGTAAAGGAGAGCTCGTACAGCTCGCCCTCTTTGGAAGCGAAACCCAACGGGGCGTTTGCCTGAACGTGGTAGGACTCCGATCCACCGTTGAGTATTTCTATAACAAGCTCTGCATCGCCGTCTCCGTCAACATCCTCGGTGGTCCAACTTGCGCTTGCCGAGGTATCCGGTTCAATCCAGAGAAACCAGCCTCCGGTACCGGCCGAGAAGTCGCCGTTGGCAATCTGGTTGGTGTAGCCGGCTTCCCGGATTGCGTAAGTATTGCTACTGACCTCGGAGGTGACTCCATCTTTGACGGCCACCGCGGTCACGCGGGTGGTGGCATCTAAGGTGATCGACCCCGAGTACTCCTCATCACTTGTGTCGGGCGTGTCGAAATCAAGGCGATAGTAGATCGTCGCTCCCTCGGTTTCCGTTGTGAGCGTCAGAGATTGTGCTCCAACGTATTGCCCCTGCTCAAGGGAAAACACGGGGGCCGCAACCGCTACGGTCCCTCCGTTGCCGTCGCCGCCGTCGCCGTTGTCACCATTTCCATCATTGTTCGAGGTATCGTTCGACCCCCCCATTAGATCGGGACATCCGGTCAACAGCAGCGCGGTGATGATAACGGCTATCAAAATGAGTAATTTTTTCATAAAGAACCCTCCGGCAAGCAGGAAGCAAAGGGCGTGCCAGAATTCGTGGTATAGAACACCAGAAAAGATTCAAATTCTCCAGAAGTTTCGCGGATGAAAAGGAGAGTAACACGGAACGTGAAATGGCTTCACTTTTCGTGAAGCTTGAAGTGTCCCGACGAATACCGGTACTCACCTCCCTGCGGAATACGGATGGCATCGCTGTAGTCTATTTTCTTGACGCAAAAACGTGTAACAATAATCTGGCCGAGTCCATTCGGATTGAAAGTATGAGGCCGGAGCACTGGTCGTGATTTGACCAACATGACCAATTCAGACTACCTTTGACCTAAAGAGTCCAGATGGTTGTTAACTTTTCCGAAGCGAAAGCGCAGCTTTCTCGTCTGATCGACCGTGTGTATCACGGTGAATCGGTCACGATCGCCAAAAACAACTTGCCGCTGGTAGACCTTGTACCGCACAAAGTCCGGGGAAAACGCCGGCTCGGTGCGCTGGCCGGACTCATTGAAATTCCCGAAGATTTTGACAGGGAAGATCCAGCAATTCTCGAGGAAATTTACGGTGAAGAACAGCGACGCTTCCATTTCACCATCGCGACCCATTTGACCGGATGATTATTGCCCAGGCAATTGCAGAGGACTACACCATTGTCACCGCTGATAGTCAGTTTTCGGCGTATCCGGTTAAAGTCGTGTGACGCAGTGTGGGCACAGCTCAGTAGAACGCGGAATCTCGTATCTGGATGAAGCCGCCGCTGCGGCGGTACGAACTGTTGGAATCCAAGCGCCAGACTTCCACGACCCGCTCATCCCGATCGACGATCCAATACTCGCTCACGCCAAACCGCTCGTACAGGTCGAA
>CAZCAE010000084.1:0-9940 GCA_964496635.1 uncultured Spirochaeta sp. | reverse complement strand
GTAACATGATTATGTATACCCGAAAAGGAGAGGTTATTGCGTTACCCGTTCGAAGAGCGTAGTCTGATAGGTGATATGCCACTGTTCGGAAAACGGAAGCTCGCCGGTGGACCGTCTCCGGTTGACTATGAGGAATACAGACAGACGGTAATGAAGCTCACGACACCGGTGCTGGGGTTGTGTCAGTTTGCGCTGAAATCCAAGAGTAATCCGGCCTTTCCATGTCGTGACTTTCTCAGTCTTCTGCACCAGAAAACGTCGCGACTGCAGGAGTTGGTTGATTCCCACGGCGCCCAGACCAATGAGCAGTGGTTTCCTTTTCGGGAATCTGTCGCGGCGGCAAAGAACTTTTCTCTCGTAACGTACGATATTCTGCATATTCGTAATTCCCTGGAACGGTACCGTCTGTTAGCGCTGCAGGACGAGTTTCGATTGAAGACAGACGGGGTAATTGAGGCAATGAAGGGAGCAATTCTTACGGTAGCCGAGTCGATTATTGCCCAGAGTCGACGTTGTAACGTGTATCCTGCAGACGTCCCGTGGGACTTTCAGCCCTGCGAAGCGGACCCCTTTCACTACCGTTTGCCTGTGGACCGGGCGGTGCGGCACACGGACCGCATCGGCGATCAGGTGGTCTATCTGGCAACACAGTTTCTGAATCTGTCGGAGGATATTGACGTAAAAGATGTTCTTTCCGAGCGGGAAGTGGAGTCATACAATGGGTGTATTCCTCATCCTATCAGTGAAGAACGCATGCGGATTGTAAAGGCCCGGTTTCACAATCTTCAGTCAATGTATGATACGTATATTTTTGAGTCCGATCTTGAACAACAAAATGAACAGCTCCGGTATCTCCGGGGACATATCAGCATAATTTACCATCTACTGTCGGTTGGGACGGACCTGGTCCACTTCTTTATCCGTCATATGAGTTCCCTCAGACGGGACACCTTTCAGGAGACTCGCTTTCCTATTGAGCCGCGGCGGTTGCGTGATCTGGTCTTTGAGTATCCTTTGCAGTACGCCCGGGAATATATGGAGTCGGCGGTGCAACTGTGCCAGTCAATGATTCAGATGTATACCGAGTTTGCATCTATTGATGTCTCAATACCAAACTATCGGGGTTTTCATGTGCGGCCTTCTACGCTGGTCGCCAGGATTGTCCTGCACTACGGAAGTGCGGTGATGATGTACCTTGGCGATGAAGGATATGACGCCGCTTCGCCTCTGGAGCTCTTTCGGGCTAATGAGGCGATCAACGCCACGAAACGGCGTCACATCGGTGAAATGCTGAGCAAGCGACCGGAATTGCAGGTACCGGTTCCCGAGTCACATGATGAACTGGTGCGTGAGCTGCAGCTGCTCTTCGTCCAGCTTATGAATGAGGGCTTGATTGTCATGTACGATACGGACCTCTCTTTTGACGATCTAAAAGCGGAAAATGAGCCGACCATTGCCGACCTGGCGTCGCGGTTTGTGCGCCACTTCATGTCCATTGCAAAAATGGATATTCAGAGTAACATAACGGTCCGTTTTGAAGGCGACAGTCGCGCTCTGAAAGACCTGGAGATCCTCGCGTCAAACGGATACGGTGAGGACCGAATGGGGAACAACATTGTTCTTCCCGTGGAGCTCTCCTACCTGTCGCGGTAGCGGGCATGGGCCGACGGAGCGTGGGCCGGCTCCTGCGTTTATTCTACGGTCAGCGTGGTGCCCGTTACATTCGGGAAAAATCGCGGATTTCGCCGGGCCAGCGCCTTCATGGCGACCTCACCGGTACAGTGGGACGGACCCAGTCGGGGAATGCCTTCGTTGGAAAGGTATGTCAGCGCTTCCTCCATGCGTTCTCCGTGAGCTTCTATAAGGTGGGTGCCTCCCAGAACGGCGTAAATCGGTGCGCTGAAGCGGGAGCGAATTGTATCCAGCATGTTCATGATTCCCGGATGAGAGCACCCGACCAGAACAATCAGACCCCTCTGTGTTTCCAGTACGATACTCTGTTCGTCCCGGAAGTCGTCAATTTCCAGGGAATCGCGGGACCCGGACGGATCGCGAGAGACGACAAAGCGTGGATTGTTGACCTCCAGGGGGTGGGTCCGTTCGAAAGCGGCAACGAGATGTACTCCCGGGGCAAGGGTGGCACCTGTTCCTTCTACGAAGTCCGTGGTGAAAGACTGGCTTTCGGCCCACTGCCGGTCCCAACCGCAGCCTATGTATCGTAGTGTGCCATTTTCGCTGGAGTATTTCGGATCAAAGAAGTTGTGATGTACGTTCAGAGTGAACTGGGTACCGGCGCCCAGTCGTTCGACCAGGTGTGGGAATCCGTCGGTGTGGTCGTAATGGCTGTGGCTCAGGACTACATGATCGATGGAGGAAAGATCTGTCTTCAGTTTGTCCGCGTTGGCCAGGAATTTTTCGCTCTGGCCGGTGTCAAAGAGAATCGTCGTTTCATTGTGACGAATAAAGAATGATAATCCATGTTCCGCCATGAGGGTTCTGTCCGGATTCTGCTGATTTTCAATCAGTGTAGTTATGTGGGTGGCCATACAATTATTATAGCACAACCAGTACGGATCGTTACGCGTCCTTGTATGCGCCGACCAGCTCCTCCATAACCTTTTTCCCGTCTCCAAATAGCATCAGAGTGTTGTCGGCCGCAAAGAGGGGGTTGGGAATCCCGGCGAAACCTGGGCTCAGGCTGCGTTTGATAACTACGACTGTCCGTGCCGCGTCCACGTTGAGAATCGGCATGCCACTTATCGGGGACCCTGAGGACTCTCTGGCCAGGGGGTTGACCACGTCGTTTGCACCAAGAACGATAACCACATCGGTATTGGGAAAATCGGGATTTATCTGGTCCATCTCCCGCAGTTTGTCGTAGGAAATATTCTCCTCGGCAAGCAGTACGTTCATATGACCCGGCATACGTCCCGCTACCGGATGGATTCCGAAATCGACGGTGATGCCGTCGGCTTCCAGCTGCTCAGTCAGAATTCGCACCGGCGTCTGGGCACGAGCCACCGCCATTCCGTAACCCGGGACGAAACTCACTTTTTGGGCAGTCTTGAGTATCATTGCCACCTCTTCCGGAGAGGTGCGCTTTATCCTGCCGGCGTACATTTCGTCACCATCCAAGGCAGATTCCTGTACGGCCCCGACTCCACCAAAAAGGACGTTCGCCAGGGAACGGTTCATAGCTTTACACATAATTCTGGTCAGAATGATTCCACTGGCGCCAACGAGAGATCCGGCGATTATCAGAACGGTGTTGTTCAGGACAAAACCGGTGGCTGCCGCGGCGAGTCCGGAATAGGAGTTGAGCAGGGCGATGACAATAGGCATATCCGCGCCGCCGATCGGAATGACAAGAAGGACGCCCAGAAGTGACGCAATACCGGCAAGAATCCAGTAATATTCGGTTGCGCCCGGGTTCAGGACCACCATAACGGCAGCGGCCAGCGATGCCATAACAACGATAACCTTGACCACCTGTTCTCCGGAATACCGAACCGGTTTTTCCGTCACCAGCCCCTGCAGTTTCCCGAATGCGACAAGAGAACCGAAAAAGGTGACCGCGCCAATGAGACCGCTGGCAGCGGTGGCTACCAGAAACTGAATACGTTCATCGGTAAAGCCCGGTCCGGCTGCGGGGCCACCACCGGACGAAGCGCCGGCCGCAACGCTGCCAAGGACGTGGAACAGTACGGCTCCAGCCACCAGAACGCTGGCGATACCTCCAAAGCCGTTGTACAGGCCGACCAGTTGGGGCATGGCGGTCATCTTGATAGTTATTGCGAGAACGGCACCAATGACCGTTCCAAGAGCGATTCCCAGGGCAATGATTCCCGGATTTACAATTTCCTGGGCCAGGAGAGTCGCCACAATCGCCAGGACCATTCCAAGAGCGCCCAGGAGATTGCCGCGAACGGCTGAGCGAGGGTGGGTGAGTCCTTTCAGTCCAACGATAAAGAGAATCGCCGCCAACAGATACATGAGATTGATGATAGACGCGTTCATGAATCACTCCGTTTTCGAAACTTGCTGAGCATCCTGTGAGTGACCAGAAAGCCGCCGACGACGTTGATAGTCGCAAAGACGAGGGCGGCAAAACCGAGCCACATTGTCAGTGGATGGTGACCGGTACCGGCTGCGACAAGTGCACCAATGACGGAAATACCGGAAATGGCATTTGATCCGGACATAAGGGGCGTATGCAGAATCGGAGGAACCTTGGTAATGACTTCGAACCCGACGAAAATTGCCAGTACAAAAACAGTAATGATTGCAATGAAATCCATCACTTCGTCTCCTTCCCTACAATCGTTGCAGCGACGATTTCGTCTTCCATGTCTATGTGGAGTGTACCGTCGCGGACAATGGTTTCCATGAAAGCGGTAATGTTTTTGCTGAAGAGCTGACTGGCGTGGTGGGCGAGGCCGGAAGGAACATTGACCGGTCCAAGTACGTGGACGCCCGCAACATCAACGGTTTCGCCGGGGACGGTAAGCTCACAGTTTCCGCCCCGCTCGGCGGCAAGGTCAACTATAACCGTGCCCGGACGCATGGCCCGAACCATCTCGTCGGTCACGAGTTTCGGCGCCGGCTTTCCCGGAATCGCCGCTGTTGTGATGACTACGTCACTTTCGGAGACCACTTCCAGCATCTTCTCTCTCTGTTTGCGGTAGAACTCCTCGTCCATTTCCCGGGCGTATCCGCCGGCAGTTTCAGTTTCACCGGTGGTAAGGTCCAATTCGATGAACCGCGCCCCAAGGCTTTCTACCTGTTCTTTCACGGCGGGACGTATGTCATAGGCGCTCACGACGGCGCCGAGACGCTTTGCCGTTGCAATGGCCTGAAGCCCTGCGACACCGACACCGACCACGAACACTCGGGCGGGAACGACCGTGCCCGCGGCGGTCATCATCATAGGAAACATTTTGGGAAGTTCCAGCGCTCCCAGCAGAACCGCCCGGTAGCCCGCCAGGTTTGCCTGAGACGACAGGACGTCCATACTCTGTGCACGGGTTATACGAGGGATTTTTTCCAGACTGAAAGCGGTATACTCTCCCGTCCGGACAGCGTCGAAGGCGGGATGCGATTCCCAGGGATTCAATTGACCGATGACGACAGCGCCCAGCCTGAGAGGTTTCAGGGACCCGTCATCGCCAAAACCTCCCGCTGCCATAGCTCTCACGGCCAGAAGGAGGTCGGCCTGCGTCAGAATGGTATTTCTGTCGGTAACGGTTGCCCCCTTTTCGAGGTACTCGGCGTCCGGGTACCCCGCCGAAAGACCGGCGTTCGTCTCTACAAGGACCGACATATCCATTTTTAAAAGGCCCGGTACATGGGCCGGTACAAGGGCGACTCGCCGTTCTCCCGGCGCACTCTCACGGAGTACTGCAACGTTCATGACTACCTCCCTGCAGGACAGAAGGTATGCATAGATTCCCGTCGGTTCAAGTCACCGGGGCGAACGGGAAGGAGGGGGACCGCAGGAACCGCGTTCGATCAGACTCGTCTCCAGACGGTATTCGGTAGCAACGCTTTGACCGGCAATCATCTGCATAAGAATTTCCGCCGCCCGGCGTCCCTTTTCAAAGCCCGGCTGGGCAACTGTCGTCAGTTGCGGGCGGACGAGTCGTGCTTCCGGTATATCGTCGAATCCGATTACAGAGATTTCGTCGGGTACCGATACGCCCGTCTCTTCCAGATAGTCCAGAATACCTATTGCGATGACATCACTCATGACGACAATCGCCGTCGGTGGGTCCGGAGGACTCAGGAGCTTCTCCGCCGCTTCTCTTCCCGCCGGCATGGTCGGTTCCGTTTCCATGTACTGGACATCCGACGGAAACGACAGCTCCCTCCCTTTGAAGGCGATCCGGTACCCTTCTATTCGCTGTTGTTTTACGTGGGAGCGGCTTTCAATCTGCGGTTCGTCTGTGAAGGAGACGACTGCGATGTCGGTGTGGCCCAGATCGAGAATGTACTCCATCGCCTCTCGTGCGGCGTTTCTGTCATCAATGCCGACGACGGGAAAACCGCCGCCGACACGGCCGTCAATTGTCACGAAGGGCAGGTGCCTGTGTCGGATCAGTGATACCGTTTCCGTTCCCGGTTCCAGTCCGATCGTAATGAGACCGTCGACGGCGGCACTGCGAACTCCTTCAAGTACTGACTCACGAAGTGGGGGTATCAGCGTCAGGGAGTGTCCGTGTGTTTCACAGATGTCTCCGATACCCCGTACGATCTCTGAAAGGTGAGAGTTCAGGAACGCAAGGGGAATGATTTCCGGCAGCAACAGACCGATAGATCCGTGGTGTCGCAGGCTGAGGCTTCGGGCGAGGGGGTCCGGAATGTATCCGACCGATTTCGCGACCGAAAGTATTCGCGTCCGCGCCTTTTCGCTGATTCTGCCGGGATCGTTAAAGGCAAATGAGACACTCGTCTTTGAATATCCCGAGATGCGTGCAATATCCTTTATTGTAATTCTCGCCATGACTATTTGATCGAACCGGCAACCATACCCTTGACGATCTTTTTCTGAGCGATGAAAAAGAAGACAAGTACAGGAATCATGGCCATGAGAATTGCCGTCAGTATGAGGTCCCACTGTTTGACGTACGCGCCGGCGAAGTTTGCAACCGCCAGCGGCAGCGTCTGAATCCTGTTGCCTTTACCGAGGACCAACAGGGGGAGCAGGAAGTCATTCCAAATCCACATGCCGTGTAGAATGCCGATGGTTGCGTGTACCGGAGTCAGCAAGGGAAAAATGACACGGAAAAAAACTTCCGGCATTTTACAACCGTCAATGATGGAAGCCTCTTCCAGCTCAAAGGGTATGTTCTTGATAAACCCATGGTAGACAAACACAGAAAGGGACAGCCCGAAGCCGAGGTAGGCCAGCACAATGCCGAAATATGTTCGCAGCAATCGAAGACCTGTCACCTGGAAGACCGTCCGAAACCACGACACCAGGGGGAACATGACGATCTGGAAAGGAATAACCATGGCTGCTACGAAGATCAGAAATATGACCTGAGATGTTCGGGTTTTAGTTCGTACCAGTACCCACGCCGCCATAGCGGGAAATATTGTGACGAAGACGAGAGAGGCGGCGGTTATCAACAGCGATGAAAAGAAGGACGATGAGTATCGGATGTTGCGGCTTGTCCAGATAGTTTCCATATTGACAAACAGCTGACTCCACTTTTCCGGCAGACGCATAGGATACTGAGTTACCGAAAAGGCATCCTTTGCCGAGTTGATAACCACAATGACAAAGGGGTACAGATAGAGCACGAGAAACACCAGCATGAGGAACTCGAAAATGTACAGCTTCGGATTTCGTCTCATAGTTCCTGCTCCTTCTTCTTGTTGATGGACACCTGAACCAGGGAGAATGCTACGATGACAACAAAGAAGATAACTGCCCGGGCCTGACCGGCTGCCAGGTTATTCCCGATAAACGCGACGTTGTAAATGTTCATGGCCAGAAGCTCCGTCCCGAATATCGACTCACCCATGAAACTGGTGGCAGGGCCACCGGCGGTGAGGGAGTAATTTACGTCGAACTGCTTGAAAGAGTTTACCAGCGTCAGAAACATCGTGATAGTAAAGGCCTGGGCAATCATCGGCACGGTAATGCTTCGAAACTTGTGCCAGTCTGATGCGCCATCTATCTGGGCGGCTTCGTAGAGTTCTGCCGGGACCCCTTCGATGGCCGCAACATAGATCATCATAATGTAACCGGCGTACTGCCAGCTTCCCACAATAACGAGGGCAATAATCGATGTGGGGACTTCCCGAAGCAGGAGGTTTTCCGGATCCGCCAGTGGCGAAAGAATAGAAACGGCATTTCCGATTGCAGGGATTGCGTTGTTGAAGACAAACTGCCAGAGGTATCCCAGAATCAGACCGCCAATAAGATAGGGAACGAAAAAGCCCATCCGGTAGACATTGCGCAGTTTCAATTTGCTGGTAACCGCCAGGGCGAGGATAATTGCCACAATGTTTATCACCGCAACGTTCACAATAGTGTAGATCGTTGTGATAATGAACGAGTAAAGGAACGACGGATCGCGAAAACTTTCGGTAAAGTTTTCAAACCCAATAAAACTGAGCCCCTGACCTGCCCGGGCGGTAGCATTCCAGTCGGTGAGAGAATAGAACGCTCCAATAAAGAAGGGAATGCCGACAATCATGACAAACGCAAACATGACAGGGGCCAGAAAGATCCAGAAAGTTGCGTTATTTCGGTGGAATTTGTTCATGCCGAACTCCATGAAAGTACGGCGGGGCCGGCGAAACGGGCCCCGCCGTAAGAAATAGATGCGTACTCAATCGAACAGGATCGATTCTACCTGTTCTGGAATGCCTGTGTCATGGCCTGGACGAACTGGGCCTTGCTGATCCGTCCGGTTGCAAACTGATTGTAAATCGGTGCCAGTACCTGGTCGCGGAACTCGCCGGAGAACTGATACTGGTTCCATGAGTACACCTTGCCCGCTGCGGACCACTCCTGAACGGAACGGGAAAGCTGTCCGGCGGGATTCAGACTTACGTTGGAGAATGCAGGAATCATACCGGCGTCTTCAACCATGAATTGCTGACCCGCGTTGGTGTAGACCATGTCGTTCAGAAATCGTTTCGCCGCTTCGATGTTGTCTGATTCGGCGTTAATGACATAGAACGAGGGAGCTGAAACAAATATTCCATCTGTATTTGCTTTCATGGAACCGTGGGGCGCAAAGGCCATAGGGAAGGTTGCTCCGGCGGAGTCCATGTTCGGATCGACCCAGTTTCCCTGGTGGAGGAATGCTGCCTTTCCGGTAGCAAACGCACCGACCTGGGCGTCGTAGTTGCCCGTAGTCAGAACGGTCTGATCGGCGTAGGTAAACAGAAGCTCTACCCAGTCAGCATATTCCCGAAGGCGTGTTGCATCAACGTTGCCGTCAAGAAGATCTTCGACGACACTAATGTCACCGTAGGGAAGTCCGTTGGAGAGCAGTGAGTTGAAGTTATGGTGAGCGGTAACCCAGCCCATGTCGGCGGAAGCTGCCATGGAAACGACGGAGTCAAGTCCGAGCTGACCTTTCATACCGTCGATTTTTTCGAACGCCGCTTTGTAGGCGGTATAGTTGGTAAGGGTTGCAGGATCAACACCGGCCGCGTCAAGAATATCTGCATTGTACGCCATGCCCCAGCCTTCAATAGCCACGGGAAAACCGTACACCGTACCGTCAACCTTGAAGGCAACGGACGTTTCGTCCACCCAGTCCTCGTTTGACAGATCCAGAATGAGGCTTTCCCACTCCCTGTAGTCTTCAATACCGGCGATAATGAAAATGTCCGGCATCTCTCCGGCGGTGTAGTCCGCCCGCAGTTGCTGGCCAAGACTTGTTCCGGAAGAACCGCCGACGGATTTTATAGTGATACCTATACCGGTGGTGTCGGACCACTTTGCACCGTAATCCTGCAGCATTGCGTCAATTTCGGGCTTGTTCTGCATGAGGGTAATCTGCCCACCCCCGCTTTCCTGACCTCCCGAGGCGAAAACAAGACCGTTTGCCGTCAGCAACACCAGAAGCACCAAACAAAATTTTCTCATAATACCACTCCTTTGTGGGAAAACCGTGAATGAACCAGTTTACTAAACCGGTTTTCCTATACACTAAACCGGTTTACACAGGCTGTCAAACTTTTTTTGACCGGCTGGGGCGGGGCCTTCCTGGCTGGGCCGGGGCCCACCCCGCTTCCTTGCCAATGGGGATAATCGGATGTATTCTTAATATTCGGCCCCGGGCCGATAAAATGTGTTGTTTTACGGAGGCACGATAAAAAGTAAACCGTGAGCCGGTGGGTTAGAATATCGCCTGAAATCACATGATTTGAGGCGGACCGGGAGCTGCTCGTCATGTTGTATAGCCCGTGAGGCTGA
>CAZCAE010000083.1:0-10551 GCA_964496635.1 uncultured Spirochaeta sp. | reverse complement strand
ACCCCTTGTCCCCCAGACAAGTACGCTAAACCCCTGCGCTACAGCCCGTTCATGTGAGACAAGAACCTATCATGACCGATGTGGCGATGTCAATGTTGTGTCGCGGCGGTCCAGCGGTGGGTATATATAATCGTGTTGTAAATGGGGGGATAAACACTGGTGTCATAGAGACATCCGAAGTAATACCGGACCGGGATGCCGTAACTCACGATAAGGCAACAGATTCCTCGAACTTCCGCAACACGATTCTCTATACTGCCCGAAGATTTATACTTGCCTTCACGGGAAGGTCGGCGTAGTGTGGATG
Organism: uncultured Spirochaeta sp.; assembly: GCA_964496635.1. Lineage (GTDB taxonomy): Bacteria > Spirochaetota > Spirochaetia > DSM-27196 > Alkalispirochaetaceae > Alkalispirochaeta. Next base: position 10,244 of record CAZCAE010000083.1, on the reverse strand, counting down.
TATGGATATTTCGACGACATACATGGGGCTGAAACTGGCGTCTCCGGTGGTAGCGGGAAGCTGTGGCGTGACCGGCAAGCTGGACAATCTGAAAAAACTGGAGGACGCCGGAGCGGGCGCGGTTGTTCTGAAGTCTCTCTTTGAGGAGGAGATACTTGCGGAGGTGGCACAGACGGAGCAGGTCATGCAGCGGCCGGGGTTTACATTTCCCGAAACGGCGGACATGGACGACTTCATTGAAGACGAGTCGGGGATGTCTCGCTATCTTGAGCTGGTGGCGGGGGCCCGGAAGGCTTTGGATATTCCGGTAGTCGCGTCGGTGAACTGTATTTCTGCACGAACGTGGCCGTCCTACGCGGGGATGATTGAGGAGGCCGGAGCGCAGGCATTGGAGCTGAATGTCTTTCTCATGCCGTCGGATACCACGGTGAGTGATGTCGACGCCTTTGAGAAGGTCTACCTTGATATTGTAAAGGCGGTGCGCAAGCACGTGTCTGTTCCGGTGTCGTTGAAGGTGAGCTATCACTTCACGTTGCTGGCCCGGACGTTGCAGCGTTTTTCCGAATCCGGTATTGCCGGGCTGGTTCTCTTTAACCGCTTTTTCAACCCCGACTACGATCTGGATTCTCTGTCGGTGGTGCCTACCAATGTGTTGAGCTCACCGGAGCTGCTGCACCTGTCGTTGCGGTGGGTGGCGATCATGTCCGGCAAGGCGGGGTGTGACATTGCCGCGTCTACCGGTGTGCACGACGGTGACGGGGTGATCAAGCAGTTACTGGCGGGGGCCCGGACGGTGCAGGTGGCTTCAGCGCTGTACCGGCACGGTGTGGACGTGGTATCCGCCATGAATGCCCGCCTGCAGGAGTGGATGGACCAGCACAGTTTTGTTGATCTGGACGCGTTTCGGGGGCGTTTTGCGGCGGTCCGTATGGATGACCCGGCGGTGTACGACCGGGTGCAGTTTGTACGGCATTACCGCGGTTTCGGTCAGGATGTGTGAGAGGTGGCCCGGCCCCGCTCTGTCGCGGGTGGACGCTACCGGGCGGCCCCTTCCTTCACCTCTCCACTGGCGACCAGTCTCACACCGGTGTCCCGCCAGTTGTCCACGATGACGTCGCCCACATGGACGGGGGCATCCACTTCTATCTTGCGGGTGTCCCTGGCCAGTTCCAGCAGCATACCTTTGGGCATCGGTTCGGGGGTCCATACCGGTACCAGGGGCCGTTCACCGTTGCGGACCCGTACGCTGGTGGGCAGGATCCGCCGGGGGTCCCGGATTTCCTGCTCCACGTACTCTTTGCCCAGTTTGCAGCGGTTGCCGTTGATCTCAAGTATTTCATCGTTGGCACCGAGCATGGTCCGGACCTCACACCCCTGGGGGCAGCGCAGGCAGATGTCGGTGCGGCTGCGGAAGTTTCCTTCTCTCGTTTCCATGGAGGTGGTGCCTCCGGTTCTGTCGTCCATGTGCTCTGTCCTCTTTTTACCAGTCCGGGATGTCATGAAATGGTTACCACCAGCTCGTCGGTGGTGCTGTTGCGGAGCTTTTCCACGTCCCGGGGTTTCAGTTCTCTGATAATCATTTCCGCCGGTCGGGCGTAGGGCTCACGGAATGCCATGACTTCCGGATTGGTACCGCTGGAGGCGGCGGAAGTGTCGGTCGTTTCGGCGCGGTCGGAGCCGTCTGCGGAAGTCGGAGCAGGAACGTCCAGGTGGACCTTTACCGTCTGCTCCAGAAGGCTCTTCGGCCGCAGGGAGAGGTAGGTGCGGTGGTCGCCGCCGTCGCCTGCCGGCAGATCGTCGATGTGCAGGTACTGCGGGATGACGACTCCTACGTTTTCCCCGGGAACCAGGTGGATGGTACGTCCGGGGCGGGCCGGCCGGGTTGGGGTGGCGCCGGTGCCGGCAGCGGCGCCATCGACAGTGGCGGCGGCGGCACGGGTCGAGGCAGCAGCGGCATATTCGGCGGCGCTGCGACCGGCCACTTCGCCGGCCTTGCTGACGTAGTCCACCAGGTCGTAGATGGCGGTGACGTTACCGGCGGCGAAGATGCCCGGCACGTTGGTGGCCATCCGGGAATCCACTAAGGGACCGTTTGTCCCGGGATCGAGCTGTACTCCCGCCTTGAGGGAAAGTTCGTTCTCCGGAATGAGCCCCACCGAGAGGACCAGGGAGTCACACTCTATGTGCTCTTCTGAGCCGGGTATCTGGTTGAGGTTCTCGTCCACCTTGATGGTTTCTATACCTTCCACCCGTTTTTCTCCGTAAATCGTCTTTACGGTGGTGCTGAGGTGCAGAGGAATGTTGTAGTCCTGCAGGCACTGTACGTAGTTGCGCCGGAGGCCGGTGAGGAAGGGCAGCAGTTCCATCACCCGGAGAACTTCCGCACCTTCGATGGTGAGACGCCGCGCCATGATCATGCCGATGTCGCCGCTGCCGAGAATGACGATGCGATTGCCCGGCATGTACCCTTCGATGTTGACCAGACGCTGTACCGTCCCGGCGGTGTAGATACCGGCGGCTCTGGTGCCGGGCAGGCGAATCTGCGCCCGGGTGCGTTCCCGGCAGCCCATGGCAAGGACTACCGCCCGGGGTTTGAAGTGAAGGTATCCGTCGGTGCTGTTCATGGCGTAGACGTCCAGCTCGGGGGTGAGATCCATGACCATGGTGTCCAGAAGGACGTCTACAGGCAAGCCCCGGAGCTGTTGTTCGTAGCGCCAGGCGTATTGGGGGCCGGGAAAGTCGGCGCCGAAGTTGATTGCCCCGAAGCCGTTGTGAATGCACTGGGGCAGGATGCCGCCGAGGCTGTCGTTGCGCTCTATCACCAGTACCCGGGAGCCCCCGGTGCGGTGCGCCTCTATTGCTGCGGCCATACCGGCGGGGCCTCCGCCGATAACAATGACGTCATAGTCGGTGTTCACAGTCATCAGATCACTTCCTCTTTTGTCCGGCGGTAGAGAAAGACCGAACCGGGGCCCTTCTTGGTGATGTCCGTCATGGAGACGCCCAGCTCCCGGGCGAGAATCTCCATCGTCCGGGGATAGTCGAAGCTTCCCTGGCAGCGGCCCGCCCCCAGCCAGGTACGGCGCTTGATGGCGTCATAGGTGGTTGCCGGAATGGATGAATGAATGGCCTGGACGATTTCGCCCTCGGTGACTTCCTCGCAGCGGCAGACGATGCGGCCGAAGGCGGGGTTTGTCGCAATGAGACCGGCCCGGTCCTGGTGGCTCATGTCCCGGAAGCGGGGAATCCGGCGTCGCCGCGGTTCCCAGTGGTCCTTTTCTTTCAGTTCCAGTCCGGCGTCGCGGAGGAGCCCGATAGTGTACTCGGCGATGGCCGGGGCGGAGGCGTAGCCCGGCGATTCTATGCCTGCCAGGTTGATCAGCCCCTTCACCGTTGCGGACACCTCTATGAGGAAGTCCCGGCCGTGGCCGTCGGGATGGTGATTACCGCTGGCCCGGAGGCCCGCAAAGGTGGCAATGACGTCCCGGGGAGAGGCCGACGGGACCAGTTTGCCGGCGCCGGCGACAATTTCGTTCAGTCCCTCCGCGGTGACGGAGTGGTCTTCCTTCTCTTTTACAAAGTCCGAGTTAGGACCGATCATCGTGTTGCCATGGGTAGTGGTGGTTACCAGAATGCCCTTGCCCTTTCTGCCGGGCATAGGAAACAGCACGCTGTTGATGCGGAAGCGGCTCTCGTCGAAGACGAAGTACTCCCCCCGGCGGGCGGTAATTTCAAATTCCGGCCGGTCTCCGGCAAGGTGCATCACCTCGTCGGCGTGGACGCCGGCGGCGTTGATGAACCACTGCGCCCTGATGGTGCCGCGGTTTGTCTCAAGGGCTGTGAGTGTGCCGTTTTCTACCGCTGCGCCGCGGACCTCCGTTTCCAGGAGAAACTCAACGCCGTTGGCAGCGGCGTTTTCCGCCGGACCAAGAACGCCCTGAAAGGCGTCAACTACCCCCGCCGTAGGGGTGAAGAGGGCTCCGGAGGTGTCCGGGGTGAGGTGGGGCTCCCTTTCCAGGGCCTCTTCCCGAGTGAGTATCTGCAGACCCTCCACACCGTTTGCCGTGCCCCGTTCAAGCAGTTCCGGCAGGCTGTCCGCTTGCTCGGCTCCCACTGCTACCACCAGGGCGCCAGTGTTGTCCAGGGGAATATCCAGCTCCGGGGCGATGCGGTACCACAGCTCGTTTCCCCGGACGTTGAATCGCGCCTTCAGAGTTCCCGGTTCCGGGTCGTGGCCGGAGTGGATGATAGCGCTGTTGGAGGTGCTTTGCCCCATGCCGACGTCCACTTCCTTGTCCAGAACGGCTACGGTGAGGCGGTATCGGGAAAGTTCTCTCGCCACCATGGAACCGATGACTCCGGCTCCGATTATGACGACGTCGTATGTGCGGTCTTCCACGGACTGCTCCTCGGGAGGGTAAGTGTAGTGTATAGGAGAAGCGTAGTGCTTGAGTGAACGTTTGTCAACTACGGTATAACGAAAATAACACTCAGCGGAACGAAGTTCTTGTTACAATTAATCATTGCAAAAATTACAATTGCAACACAAAATGTTGAGATATGGACAAGAAGTACGTATTGGCATTTGACGCCGGAACTACCAGTAACCGGGCGATCCTTTTTAACCACAGCGGGAACATCGTCTCGGTGGCGCAGCAGGAATTTCCCCAGATATACCCCAAACCGGGGTGGGTGGAACACGATCCTATGGACATCTGGTCGACCCAGAGCGGTGTGGCCAGACAGGTTATTGAGAAGGCCGGGGTTGTCCCCGCGGAGGTGGCCGCCATCGGCATCACCAACCAGCGGGAGACGGCAATTGTCTGGGAAAAGGCGACGGGCAAACCTGTCATGAACGGCATTGTCTGGCAGGACCGCCGGACTGCCGGAATATGTGATGCGCTGAAAGACAAGGGACTGGCCGGCCACGTCAGAGAGACGACGGGGCTGGTCATTGACGCCTACTTTTCGGGTACCAAGATCAAATGGATACTTGATAATGTCGACGGCGCCCGGGCGGCGTCGGAGAAGGGGGAGCTTCTCTTTGGAACGGTAGATACCTGGCTGATCTGGAAGCTCACCGGTGGGGCCGTCCACGTCACGGACTACTCCAACGCGGCCCGGACGATGATATACGACATCCGCAAGCTGGACTGGGACGATACGATGCTGAAGGAACTGGACATTCCCCGAAACATGCTGCCGGAGGTGCGCCCGTCCAGTGAGGTCTACGGCTATACCGATCCCAAGACCTTTGGCGGTGCCGAGATTCCCGTAGCCGCCGCCATCGGTGACCAGCAGGGGGCTCTCTTTGGTCAGGCGTGTTTCCGCAAGGGTATGGCAAAGAACACCTACGGTACCGGTTCTTTTGTACTGATGAACACCGGTGCCGAACCGGTAGAGTCGAAAACGGGTCTGTTGACCACCATTGCCTGGGGGCTGCAGGACCGGGTTGAGTACGCCCTGGAGGGCGCCATTTTTGTCACCGGCGCGGCGGTGCAATGGCTTCGGGACGAGCTGTGGGCCATTCACGACGCCGCCGACACCAACTACTTTGCCTCCAAGGTTGGCGATACCAACGGCGTCTATATGGTGCCCGCTTTTGTGGGCCTTGGCGCCCCATACTGGGACCAGTACGCCCGGGGGGCCATTGTGGGGCTGACCCGGGGGGCAAACCGGGACCACATTGTCCGGGCAACTCTGGAGTCTATTGGATACCAGACCCGGGATGTGGTGGAGTGCATGGAAAAGGACTCAGGCATTGAGACTACCGAGCTGAAGGTGGATGGTGGTGCCTCCAACAACGACTTTCTGATGCAGTTTCAGTCAGACATTCTCGGTGTGCCGGTGCTGCGACCGAAAATTGTGGAGACTACCGCCCGGGGGTCCGCCTTTCTGGCCGGGCTTGCCACCGGCTTCTGGTCTTCCCAGGAGGACCTGACCCACGCCTTTGAGCTGGACCGGCAGTTTGACCCTACCTTTGACGAGGAGAAACGGGAAAAACTGTACCGGGGTTGGCAGAAGGCGGTGGACAAGGCGCGGGACTGGGAAGAGCATTAGGGGGCGATGGCCAGGGGGAGACGGATAGTGAAGCGGCATCCCCGGCCGGGAAGGTTTTCCGCCCGCATGGTGCCGCCGATGCGGTTTACCGTACGGTAACTGATGGACAGGCCCAGCCCCATACTGGACGGTCTGTCCGTCTTGGTGCTGAAGAAGGGAGTAAAGACGGCGTTGGGGTCTGCCGCGTCAATTCCGGGGCCGGTGTCCTCGAACTCCAGTATGACCGTACCCGGGTCTTCCCGACGGGTTGTGATAATTATGGATCCACCGTCGGGCATTGCCTCCAGGCTGTTTTTGATGAGATTCAAAATGACCTGTTTCATCTGGTCTCTGACACCTGAAAAATAGAGTTCTTCTTCGTCGTGGTGATACGCGATATCAATGTGACGGTATTCAACGTTGTAACGGAGCAGCGAGAGGAGATCGAGAATGATCTTGTTCAGATCTACCGCTTCTACCTGAGGGGTTTTGGCGTCGGAAAAGGTGACGAGGTTGCTGACAATACCGGCGATATCGTCAATTTCGTTCTTGATCTTGTCTACCCCTTCTGCTACCACCTGTTCGTCACCCCGTTTGTATTTCATGTAGCTCAGGTGGTTGGAAACGATCTCCAGTGGATTGTTGATCTCATGGGCAACTCCCGCTGCAAGGAGGCCCACCGAAGCAAGCTTTTCCGACATGATGAGCTGGTTTTGCAGTTCGTTGTACTCCGTAACGTCTTCAATTATAACAACGGTACCGATGACCGTCGTATTGTCCTTTATAGGGCTGGTTTTGACGTTGTAGACGTGGCGATCACCGTCAGTATCCAAAGCAATGTTGTAAAACGCCTGACCGCGCTCGGCCACGATCGCTTCTTCCACACTGACAATACTTGAATCGTCGCCCCGAAGAATGTCTCGCAGGACCAGACCCGATATGGGAGTGTCCGAGAGCTGGAAATTTCTCCGGCAGGACTCGTTTACCAGTTTCACCTCCAGCTGCGGATCGACTACAACGATGTTCACCGGGAGTCGCTGTAAGATGGCGTCGTTGAATCTCAGGTACTGTCTGAACTCCTGATCGACCTGAGACGGTGTACTTTCGACCTCAAACTGTGTGTAGGCAACCCGGATCAGGTTGATCTTCGAGATGTTGTCAATGCTGGTAGTGAGGAGACGCACTCCCTCCTTCAGAACGGTAACCCTGTCGGCCAGTGCATAGACATCGTCAATCCGGTGCGTCACGATAACAATAGCCGTTCCGTCGCTTCTTAGATCCTCCAGAATTGCCGTTATCTTCACCAGGGACTCGTTTGAAAGCCGTTCAAGAGCCTCGTCCAGAATGAGTATTTTCGGCGGTACCATGATGTTTTTCAGGATGTCGATTACGGTCTTGTCCGACGGGCTGAGATATCGCGCGCGGGTACTGGGATCAATGTCGAACCCACGCCGTTTCAGATACTGGCCCGCTTCATGCTCGGACCGGCGACGGGAATACCAGAGATGACGGTGTCGGTGTTCCTGCATATAGAAGATGTTTTCCGCCACTGTAACCTTTTCATTGATCTGAGGCTGCTGATAGACCATGTGGATTTGCAGGCGTTTTGCCGTAGGAAGGGAATAGTTGCTCTGCCGGCGACCCTCAACCACAATACGCCCGCTCTTTGGTCTGGCAAATCCGCTCAGGACGGACGCCATGGTGGACTTTCCCGCACCGTGTTCGCCAATCAACGCATGAACTTCGCCCGGGAGGATTTCCAGATCGATACCCCGTAACGCGCGGATATCGCCATAGTCACAGTGGATTCCCCTTGCGTCCAGTACGGGAAATACCACGGAATCAGGCGCCGATACCATAGCGCCCAATCTTTGCGTACAGAGTCTTTCTGCTGATTCCCAGAATTTCGGCGGTACGCTTTTTGTTCCATCTGCATTCCGAAAGAGTCCGTGAAATGAGGTCCCTCTCGTTCTCTTCCCGTTTTCCCTTTGGTGCCGGCGCGGAACTCCCGGACAATAAGGCAGGCGGGAGGTCCTGCAGGGTGATTTCCCGTCCAGCAGTGATGGCCACTCCGTAATTGACGGCGTTTTTCAGCTCCCTGACATTTCCCGGCCAACGGTACTGAAAAAAACGATCCATCACTTCCGACGAGACCGAAGAAACGGGTTTCCCGTGGGTCTCGGAGTACTCAGCGAGGAAATACTGTATCAGGTGGGGGATATCTTCCCGACGTTCGCGCAAAGGCGGTACCTCCAGGATCGCCGTGTTGAGACGGAAGTAGAGATCTTCCCGAAAACTGCCGTCGGCGATTTTTACGGTCAGGTTTTGATTGGTTGCAGCGATAAAACGTACGTCAATCCTGATCGTGTCCGTTCCACCGATGCGGCGAACCTCCCTGTTTTGCAGTACCCGCAGTATTTTGGCCTGGATGGTCAGGGGCATATCGCCGATTTCGTCCAGAAAAAGGGTGCTTCCCTGTGATCGTTCAAAGATTCCCTGAAACGCACTGTTTGCTCCGGTATATGCCCCTTTTTCGTGTCCGAAGAGTTCGTTGTCCAGCAAACTTTCCGGAAATGCGGCGCAGTTAATCTTGTGCATCTTTGAAGCGTTTCGCTCGCTGTTGGTATGTATATAGTCTGCGATCACCTCTTTTCCGCTGCCGTTTTCCCCGATAATCAGGACAGGAATATCGGTCTGAGCCAGCTTTCGTGCCTGTTCGACAATCTCGTACATCCGGGAGTTTTCCATACATATTGCAGGAGAAAGTTCGCGAATGCGTCGTTTCAGCACGGCATTTTCTTCACTCAGTTTGTATAATTCCAGGGCGTTTTCGACTACTTTAAAGAGTCTGTCAAAGTCCAGGGGTTTTTTGACGTAATCATACGCGCCGAGTTTCATTGCCTGTACAGCCGTATCAATGGAGCCAAACCCCGTTATCATGATGACGGGTACTGAGGGGGCGGTTTCCTTCAGATCCCTGAGAACGTCAATTCCATTGTCACTGCCAAGGCGGATATCCAGCAGAATGGTCTGAATTGCGCCTTCAGATACACGCTTGAGCGCTTCCCGGCCGTTGCTTGCGTGCACAGCTGCAAGACCGAAGTGACGAAAGTTGGGTTCGAGACTTTCAAACACTTTTCTGTTGTCATCTACCACCAATATTGATCCGTTCATAGGTTCCTTTCAGCGAAGGTGCCGCCGTTTGTGTTACCTTCGCGGGATACACAGTGTTAACGAGTGTTACCTTTCTACACACACGGTAGTACCGCTTTTTCGATCTGTCAAACGAAAGATGGTCCGGTACGGTGCGAATTACCGCTCTCTTGTTAGATTTCCGGCCGTTTTCGACAGTTTTCTGGATAATACTCACCGGTTCTGTGCTTTGGCATGGATGTTGCTTTAGTTTACCCGGAAGGAGTTTTCGTGAGCGACCACCATCACCTGCTTGAAGTACGTGGATTGAAAAAGACATTTCCCGGTGTTGTTGCCCTGGACGGGGTAGACCTGACCCTTAAGCGGGGAAGTGTTCACGCCGTGTGTGGTGAAAACGGTGCGGGCAAATCCACGTTGATGAATATTCTCATGGGTATCTACCCCAGAGATGATGGAGAAATCCTTCTGGACGGCACGCCCGTCGTTTTTGCAAGTCCACGCCGAGCCCTCGATGCCGGTATTTCCATGATCGAGCAGGAATTGAATCCTATACCGGACATGAGTGTGGCGGAAAACCTCTTTCTGGGGCGTGAGGCGGCGCAAATGGGGTTCTGGATGGATTACGGGACGTTGAATAGACGGGCCCGTGAAACTCTCAGAGAAATAGGGCTGGAACACATTGATCCGTCGTCCAAGATGAAGCGACTCAGCCTGGCACAGATTCAACTGGTGGAAATTGCCAAGGCGGTTTCCTACGATTCCGACATCATTATTATGGATGAACCGACATCTGCAATCGGTGAACGGGATGTGGATCGGCTCTTTTCTATTATTGAGACATTGCGGGAGAAGGGAAAAGGGATCATTTACGTTTCACACCGGATGAAGGAGATTTTTACTATCTCCGACACGATCTCGGTTTTGCGGGACGGCAAGTACATCGGCACAAAAACGACGTCCGAAATGACCCGCAGCGAGCTGGTCTCCATGATGATCGGCCGCAAAATGGAAGAAGAGTACATCAAGACCAACAAACGGCAGGATGAAACGAA
>CAZCAE010000082.1:0-10850 GCA_964496635.1 uncultured Spirochaeta sp. | reverse complement strand
CGTTTCAGGTGCAGGGAATTGGACACCACCGTGATAGAGCTGAAGGCCATAGCGATCTCGGCAATCACCGGATGCATAACCCCCGCTACCGCCAGTGGAATTGCCACGACGTTGTAGAAGAACGCCCAGAAGAGGTTTGTCCGGATCTTTCCGAAGGTTCGTCGTGATATCTCCACCGCCCGGGGAATCATACCGAGGCTGGAACTCATCAGCGTAATGTCCGCCGACTCTATAGCGATATCTGTCCCCGTTCCGATTGCTATCCCCACGTTGGCCTGTTTCAAAGCGGGTGCATCATTTATTCCGTCGCCGACCATAGCGACAACCTGGCCTTCCTTTTGCAACTGCCGGACGGCATCAATCTTCTGCTCCGGCAGAAGCTCCGCAAAGACGTCATCAATTCCGGCTGTTCGGGCAATTGCCCGGGCGGCTGATTCGGAATCTCCGGTAAGCATCGCCGTTTTCAACCCCAGGGCGTGCAACCGGGCAACTGCATCGGCGGCGTCACTTTTGATCGTGTCCGACAACGCGTACAGTGCGGTAATCCTGCCGTCCACGGCGGTTCCGACTACCGTCATACCGTCGGCCTTCCATGTGTCCACCCGTTGACGCTGTTCCTGCCCGAAGGCGGCTCCTTGCGATTCCAGCCAGCGAATGCTTCCTACCCGGGCGGTCACGGTACCGGGGGCCTTGCCGGCAAGCCCGGTACCGGCATCGGGTTCGGCGCTGCCGGCGACGTGGCGCTCCAGCGTTGCCGTAATTCCATGACCCGGATGGGCCGTACTCTCTACTACCGTCCATAGTGAATGCAGCGACTGATCATCGGTAAGATATGCCGTCAGCGCCTTTGCCAGGGGGTGTTCACTTCCTCCCTCAACGGCGTGGGTAATGTCGTGGTCCGTACCCGAAGAATCCCGCACCTCCGGACGTCCTACGGTCAGGGTTCCCGTTTTGTCAAAAACGACCACGCCGATATCCCGGGCGGTCTGAATAGCTTCACCGTTTCGAATAAGGACGCCCCGCTCGGCTCCAAACCCCATTCCCACCATCAACGCGGTAGGCGTCGCCAGACCGAGCGCGCAGGGGCAGGCAATGACAAGAGTAGCGATGGCCGCCGACAACGGCATGGAGAGCTCACCTGACCCCGTCAGGAACATCCAGACCGCAAAGGTGATGGCCGACAGAACGAGTATGGCCGGTACAAACACTGCGGTAACCCGATCGGCCAGTTCCTGCACGGGAACCCGGGACGCCTGTGCCTCTTCTACCAGTTCGACGATACGCGAGAGGAAGGTTTCTCCACCGATCTTTTCGATAGTAACATCGATGGTACCCATCTGGTTTATCGTCCCTCCAACCACGGAGCTGCCGGGCTCCTTGTCCGAGGGGACCGACTCGCCGGTGACAATGGACTCATCAATACTGGTACTGCCCCGGAGAATCTTCCCGTCGGCAGGCACCTTCTCCCCCGGCCGGACGCGAACGGTATCACCGGGCTGCAGTTCGCTCACATCAACAGTGGACTCGCTTCCATCCGTGCCGAGTCGCGTCGCCCGCTTTGCTCCCAGCTCCAGAAGCTGCTGTATCGCTGAACTGGCCCGACCGGTGGCTTTTACCTTGATATAGGTACCGATGCAGTTGATAGCAATTATCATTGCACCGACAGATGTGAAATCGTCTATTGCGACCCCGCCGAGACGGAGAAGTCCCGTGGAAAACGCCGCCATAGCGCCGATGCCGATAAGCGAATCCATCGTGAAGGTGAGTTTGCGGAACGAATAGAAGGTACTCCGTATGACCGGAAAAGCTATGCCGAAAATGACAACCCCCGAGAGAACCAGAGGAACCGCGGCGTTCAACGGGCGCGGCAGTATGTGAACGTTCCAGACCATATGGAGAAGCATCTGGGCCATAAGCGGCACCGTCAGAACCCACGACCAGAGAAGGCGTCGGAACTCCCGGGTGACGTGCTCCGCTGCCTGTGCCCGTTTCTCCTCGGGATCCACCACGCTGTATCCCGCGTCGGTAACCGCCTTTTTCAGGACCTGTCTCGTCTCATCGGTGTCGGAAGCTCCATCGGAGAACTGCAGCAGGGCCTTTTTCCCGGCGAAGTTTACCTGCGCAACCTCAACCTGAGGTACCCGGGACAGCGCTTTTTCTACGGCCGCAGCGCAGGACGTACACGTCATACCTTCTATATGTAACTGAATATTTGCACTCATACTCTTACCTTGTAACTCATAAATTCACACGAAAAAATCGTTTCGTCAAGGACCCCCTGGGGGTGGGGGTAGCCACGACTGGGACAGAGATATATCTTACAAAAATGGCACAGAAAGAATCGTCCTACGCCAGACATCACGGCCCCAGCGGTATCAACCACGACGCTCTGACCCGAATGAAAAGTATTGAAGGACAGATTCATGGTGTCCAGAAGATGATCGAGAACGAACGGTACTGCATGGAAATTGTCGACCAGATTTCCGCAATACGGGCGGCCCTGGCAAAAGTCAGTGAATCCGTACTACGCCGACACATTGAAACGTGCGTTGTAGAAGACCTTCGTCACGGCACACCGGAACAACAGGATCAGGTGATCCAGGAACTGATGGATGCTATCGCAAAACGTGTTCGTTAGCCTCCATCGGTGATACAATCTTTCCCATGAAACTGAAACGCAGCATTCCCATTTTTACGATAGCCTTTGCGCTGTGGGCACCCGCCCTGCTTGTTGGACAGCCTGTTATCGGTGGTTCATCGGAAGACCCGACCCTGCCCCTTCGGGATGTGACACTGTTCACCAGTGGTGTTGCAGAATATGTGCACCGCGGTACTCTCGGGGCCGATGGCACCATTTCCATAACGATTCCCCGCGACCGAATGGCCGATGTTGTAAGGTCCCTCACCGTGATCGGGGCTCAGGGGAATCCCGTACGGGATATCTCATTCCAGTCAGGAGAGGATCACCGACGTCTCCTTCAGCGGTTTCGGATAGACCTGAATGAAGTCTATGATATGGTCGCCCTGGTGAACGCCGTACGCGGAGCTGAGGTGGAAGTGGAGCAACGGGCCGGAAGATCCGTCGGCGGCACAGTGGTCGGCGCTCGGCCGGCGGATCAGAACGGAGAAGGCCAGATTCTGCTGCGCACCGACGATAGCGTCGTCACGCTGAAGACTTCGGATGTCACGTCCCTCCGTTTTCAGGACCCCGAACTGGATCGGGATTTTTCCCGGGCCCTGTCAATTCTGAACGGAGCGGCCGGACCACAGGCTCCGCAGATATTGACAATTCGCATGGCCGGTCAACCATCCACCGATAGTGAGGAAGTGACCGTTCGATATCTCAGTGAAGCTCCGGTGTGGCGAACCAGTTATCGTGGAGTCTTTGAAAACGGCCGTCTCCTGTTACAGGGGTGGGCCCACATTGACAACACCGGCACCTCAGACTGGAACGGTGTAAACCTTTCAATCGTTTCGGCGCGTCCAGTCACCTATATGGTGGATCTCTATCGACCTCTCTATGCGAACCGCGATTCGGGACGGTCCTACCCTGCGGCTTCGTCACGGGTCAGAATGGAAAGCCTGGGTGAAATGGCCGACATGGCGCAAAGCTCGGTCGCGATTGATCTACAGGAAGAAGAGTTCACCGCCGGACTTGCGTTTACCTTCTCCGACAGCGTCACTATTCCCCGCGGAAGTTCCGCCATGATACCTGTCGTGGACCGGACCTTCAACGCCGAGCTCGTCCGTTCCTTCGATTCCCGCCGGGACAGCGGAAACCCCCGCCTCGCCCTTTCGTTCCGGAATTCGAGTGGCCGACAGTTGCCGCCGGGAGTCGTTACGGTGTACGACGGAAACAGGTACGCCGGGGACTCTATGCTTCCGGTTCTCTTTGACGGTGCCGAAACGGTCCTGCCCTACGCCGTTGATATGACCCACACGGTAGGAAGGGAAAGCGACACCTCGCCGGAGGAACTGCGACGGGTGACCGTTGTGGACGGCATTCTGGTGGAAGAGTTCCGTCTGCGTCGCACAACGGGATACAACATCGCGATTGCTGGAACGGGAAGGACCCAGCCAATGCGAATAGTACACGAGATTCCCCAGGGATGGAGCGTCGTTTCTCCCCGACCTGCGGAGTCGAACGGACAGGAACACGTCTTCGTCACCGGAGGAAGCGGCATCACCGTCATTGAGGAACGCCTTCGGGAACAGCGGGTAGCCCTGACATCAGCCGACCAGCAGCAGCTCCTTGCCTACAGTTCTAATCGCCTCATCGACCCGACTGTCCGCAGGATCGTCCAGAATGTCATCGAACTTCGAACCCAGCTTGATTCTCACCGGCGGGATCGTCTTACGGCGGAGAGGAATGTTGAATCGGTCATCGCCGATCAGCAGCGCATCAGGGAAAACATGCAACCCCTGGACCGGGATTCTACATTGTACCGGCGCTACCTGAGAGAACTGGAAACCCAGGAGAACCGTCTGGGGCTGCTCCGGGATGAACTCGAAGATGCCAGGGCTCGGGAAAACTCAGCGGACGCGGCGCTGCGGGAGTACATGCGGACCCTGAGAAACTGAGGGAGCAACAAGATTCTGTATACAGCCCTCAGCACCACGCCACGTTGACCGTCTCACCTGCCTGAATACCCCGAGGTGAGCCGTTGACGTGAGCCAGAAGCTCGTCCACCGCCGCGTCCCATCCGTCGGCGGCAGGATGGCTTGACGGCCAGTCCACATGTATGCGAACCGCCAGAACGCTACCGAGAAACCGAACATCCTTGACTGTCGCTTCTGTGGAATCGTCGTTGCAGCCCCGACCGTTTACGTGCAGAACAAGCTGGTGCGGGCGAACCACCGCAAAATAGCGGGCGGAACGGGCAGTGCCGTCAGCGCTTGGTTCGTCCCGAACGATAGCCACCTCCTCAGGTACCGGCCCCAGTGGAGAGAGCCACTGGTCGCCCATATCATCGGTTGTCCACACCGGAACAAAAGATGCACTGCCGGAGAATTCGGCAACCTCCCGGCTGGCCGGATAGGCGTAAATCTCTTCGGCCGATCCAAGCTGCTGCAGTCGGCCTTCCTTCAGAACGGCGATACGATCGGCCAGTGTGAACGCTTCGTACCGGTCGTGAGTTACGACGATAGCGGCGCTACCGCTCCCCTTGATAATGTGGCGGGTTTCGGCAAGAAGGCGATGCGTACATGTGTGGTCCAGGTTACTGAAGGGTTCGTCCAGGAGAACAACTTCCGGTTCCGGTGCAAGGGCCCTCACCAGTGCAACCCGCTGCTGCTGCCCTCCGGAGATCTCATGGGGGTATCGCTCTCCCAGGTCGGGGATGTCCGCCAGTTCAAGGAGTTCCTCTATCCGGTGACGACGAAAGGTGGCGGAACGGTTGCGCAAACCGAATCCCACATTTTCCCCGACGGTAAGATGAGGAAAGAGGGCAAAATCCTGGAATACCACACCGATGTTTCGCTGTTCCGGCGGAACGATACCATTTCTGCAGGCGATCACCGTACCGCCCATAGAGACGGTACCGCCGTCGGGGCGCTCAAACCCGGCAATCAGACGGAGCGCTGTGGTCTTGCCGGAGCCGCTGGAACCGGCAAGAGCAACAATTTCACCCTTTTCCAGGGTAAGATTCAGGGCGTCCACGGCGGGATGGCTCAACTGCGGAAATCGTTTCGTCAGATCCTGCAGAACCAGCATCAGCGGCTTTTCCTTATAGGTCGTATCATGATGAGCGATATTGTAAGAATACCCAGCAGAACGAGCAACAGGGCCCGGGGGGCCGCTTCAGGAAGACGCTCGTCCATAGCAAGGCGGTACACATCAATGGCAAGTGTGGAAAAATTGAACGGCCGGAGAAGCAGCGTCATGGGCAGGTCTTTGATAATGTCTATAGCCACCATCAGTGCCGCTCCCATCAGGGTAGGAGTGAATAGCGGTAGAATCACCCGCGCGAGTACTTCCCGGGGAGAACTGCCCAGAGACCGGGCGGCATCGACGGTGCTGCGGTGGTGGCGCTCAAAAGCCGCTCGCAGCGGTTGGATAGCTACTGCCGAATAGCGTCCTGCATAGGCAAAAAGCAATCCGCCGACAGTGCCGAAGAAAAAGAGGCGCTCATCTACCAGCCTCAACGTCCGAAACACCGCCAGCACACCGATAGCAATGACGGTACCCGGAACGGCATATCCAATTCCGGCCATACCGCG
This sequence comes from uncultured Spirochaeta sp., assembly GCA_964496635.1. Lineage (GTDB taxonomy): Bacteria > Spirochaetota > Spirochaetia > DSM-27196 > Alkalispirochaetaceae > Alkalispirochaeta. Next base: position 4,631 of record CAZCAE010000082.1, on the reverse strand, counting down.
AAGCACGCCGAGCAGCCGCCCCGGTCGCAGATATGCAACAAAGTTGAGAAGCAGTGCAAATGCCAGAATCAGGACGGTCCCCGCGGCAGCGAGACCGACCGTCCGCACGGTCGTCATCGCTACGTCCCGCCAGAGATTCGGGACTTCGACAGCTGTGGTGGCACCGCTTCCAAAGGCCCACAACAGGAGTTGCATCAGAGGCAACAGAAAACCGATCAACACCGGAACTGCAAGAATCAGGGTGGCCCATAGCGTCCCGGTCGGACCAACGGTGCGGGAAGCTCCATCTGCAACGCTGCTCCTGGCCACGCCGTACTGCCGTCGCCCCCTTCCCGCCCTCTCCACTACTGCCAGAAATACGACAACAAGCAGAACAAACGCCGCGAGACGCGTGGCCGACGGCAGGTCTCCAAGAGAAAACCACGTCCGGAATACACCTGTAGAGAGCGTTTCCACCCCGAGGTAGACCGGAGTTGCGTAGGCGTTCATTACCTCCATGCCTACCAGAGCCGAACCACCGACAATTGCCGGTCGCAGGGATGGAAGAACACCCCGAAGTACGTTTCGATAGTATGGCCAGCGCCAACCGCGTCCCCCGTCGCCGGCCCAACTGAGGGAAGCAACCGCTTCAAAGAGCGTACCCGTACCGCGCATGAGCGCCCCACGAACCACAAGATACACGTAGGGATACAGACCGAACGCCAGGATGAAAACCGCCGCGGGTATTCCACGAAACAGCACGGTCACGCCTGATATGCGAAAGAGAAGTCCGCCGTAGCCCAGCATGTCGCTCCACGTGAAGGTGCTGATATAAACGGGAAGGGCCAGAGGAGCCGCGAAGAGAAGTTGCCACAGCCGACGCCCCGGAAAACGATACCGGTGCAGCACCCACGCCCCGGTGGTTCCCACTACAGCTGCCACCAGTACGGCCAATACTACCAGTACGACTGTGTTTACGACATAGCGGAAAAGCACGTTGTCCCGGATATGGTCCCACGCCTCGCCCCGTCCGAGTACAAACCCAGCCACGACAGGAAGATATGGCAAGACCACCAGAACGGTAAGACCGCCAACAAGGGCGGTCCAGCCGGGATAGGTACCGCCGTCGACCTTACTGGGTGTCGACACCGTATTCCTCTTACTGCCAGCCCACCCGATCAAAGATCATACTCGCTTCCCGCGATCGCGCTCCCAGCGCTTCAAGCTTCAGGGTATCCGCCACGAACTCTCCCCACTGCGCAACTTCAGGCGCCAGTGAGACACCGTCCACCACGGGATACTCAAAGTTGGCCTCGGCGAAACTCTGCTGGGCCTCCTCGCTCAAAAGGAATTCCACGAGCGCCCGGGCGCCGTCAGGATTATCTGCATGGCGGGTTATGCCGGCACCGCTGATGTTGATATGTGCGCCCCGACCGTCGCTGCCTGAAATGCCGGGCTGGTTGGGAAAGAAGACACTGATCTGTTCCGCCACCGCACGGTCTGCCTCTTCAGCTGAGGTAAGCATGCGACCGATGTAGTAGGTGTTAACCACCGCATAATCGGCCTCACCGGAGGCTACAGCCCGTAACTGGTCCCGGTCGTTTCCCTGGGGCGGTCGGGCAAAACTGCGGGTCATGCCGGCGGCCCACTCCTCCGCCGCTTCGACGCCCAGGTTTTCCACCAGAGAGGCAAGAAGTGAAATGTTGTAGATATTGCCTGACGATCGAATAGCAACGGACTCGGCAAACTCCTCGCCTGCAAGAGCCTCATATGTGGAAAGTACAGACGCATCAACCCGCTCGGTATGGTAGGCAATGACTCGTGCGCGCATGGTCAGAGCAGCCCAATGATCTTCCGGGTCACGCAGGTATTCCGGAAGTCGTTCCGATACAACTTCGGAGTCCATTGGTTGCAGCAGTCCTCGTTCGGATGCCTGGTACAGCCGTCCGGCATCCACAGTTATTAACAGATCTGCCGGGGTGTTCCGGCCTTCCGCCTCAAGGCGCTGAATCAGTTCATCCGCTCCCGCCTCAACCACTTCGACCTTCAACCCCGACTGTTCCTCGAATCGACGAAAGAGAGCCTGGTCCGTATCGTAATGGCGGTGCGAATAGACATGCACGGCGTTTTCCGTATCTTCAGCCTGACCGCCGGCAACGGTAAGTCCCGCTACAGACGAGATCAAAGCAATCATCATTATGGTAATCGAAACACGCATATATTCTCCCTGCAAAAGTTAGTCTTGACTAAATAATGTGATACCTGACTAATAGTGTCAAGTTAGTTTACCCCATTTGCAGGACGAAGTGACAGCCGGTTGTTCCTGCGGTGTTGTACTCACCACAGGAACAGAACATGCACAGACATAACAAAACATACACGCTATCCATGTACCTGCTGGCGGCGGCACTTCTACTGGTTTCGCCCGCGGCAGTAAAAGCCGAAACGCCGAAACAGGATTATCGACACTGGGGAGTGGTCCCACTGCCTATCCTTGCATACTCCCCCGATACCGGCGGCATGTTCGGGCTGGCGGCGATGTTCTTCTACGGACCCGACGTGGGAGTGCCCGAAGAGGAACGCCGGGGAATACCCAATAACATCGCTGCGATCAACGGCATCTGGACCACTACCGGCTCATACGTTGCCGCGGCAAGTACCACCAACTACCTGAATGAACTCCGGTACAGGTGGGACAACTCTTTAGCCGTTGTGTACGCTCCCAGCCTGTATTTCGGTACTGGACCACACGCGAACTCCGAGGAAACATATGCGGAAGTACGTGTGGGGGGAGAGACACAGTTCAGTTTCCGAGTAGCCCCGAACCTGTATGCAGGACCGCTCTTTCAATGGGAAGAGGTCACCCTGCAGGAGACTGAGGACGACGGAATCCTGGCTACAGGAGAGTTGACCGGCTCAGAAGAAAGAATGGTCCTCTCCGGACCGGGCGTCGGTATTATCCGGGACACAACCGGCGGCGCTTTCTGGCCTTCATCGGGTTCGGTGACGGCGACAGATATCCGGTTCTTCAGCGGCCCAACCGGCAGTACCGAGTCGTTCGGCCTCTACCGTCTGCAGTACGGTCGCTATTTCCCCGTCCGGAAGGACCACGTGCTTGCGGTACAGGGTCGTTTTCGTGGCTCCTGGGGAGACGTTCCGTTTCAGAATCTTCCTTCTATCGGCGGAGATGGTGTCATGCGTGGCCTGCTGGAGGGACGTTACCGGGACAATGTCGCCGCCATCCTTCAGGGAGAATACCGGCTGCCCCTGAGTCCCGGCTTCGCTGTTGTCGCTTTCGGTTCGGTAGGTCAGGTCGGAAAAAGCGTGATCGATCTTCAGGTAAACGATCTGAAGGGTGCCGGCGGGATCGGCTTCCGAGTGGCTCTCAACAGGGAACAGCGCCTGAATCTGCGAATCGATATCGCTTTTTCGCCATCGGGAATTGCACCGTACGTGAACATGGGCGAGGCGTTCTAGATTGCCTGTCGGACTCAGATGCTTTCCCGAATTACCCGCCACGGCAGATACGCGCATTCCCGACGGCGGGGATTGGCCTGAAGCGGAGTAAAGACACGCAGTTCCCGGGGAAGTTCCCGGGACACTGTCGAGTCTTCCTCACCGGCGTGATCATAATGAAAGAGAAAACTCTCAAATGCCCCGGCGGTACGACGGACCTCATCCACCGCCATTCCCGGAAGCAACTCATTCATAATTGCAGACGAGGCCGTACAGACGGCGCATCCCCGTGCGCGGAATGAAACCTCGGCAACACTGCCGTCGACGATAGAAAGGCGGATTTCAACTTCATCGCCACAAAGAGGATTGCGAAGAACATGCTGGTGGGTGAAAGACTGCTGAAGCGCGCCGTTCTTCGGAGATCGAGCGTAACTCAATACTGCATCGCGGAACTCGTTTTCGTCCACGTCGACCGATGATACAACATGACCGACAGACTGTCTGCCTGAATCAGTCACTGCTCATCAATAACAGCGCGATTGCGTCCCCGTTCTTTGGCCATGTACAGATGACGGTCCGTTCGGATATTCCAGCTCTCCGTCGTGTCGTCTTCCCGGAGGAGAGAAGCACCCACGGACGCCGTAATAGTCGTGTGATCCCAGTGCAGGGAATTTCCAATGGTCGCGACCAGATTCTCCGCAAATATCTGCAACCCCTCGGGATCAATATTCGAGCACAGCACTATAAACTCGTCTCCACCGTACCGAAAGGCCCGGTCATCAACACGGGTATGGGTGCTGATCAGATTGGCAAGCTGTTTCAGAATCGAATCACCGGCGCCGTGGCCCGCCCGGTCGTTCACCTCTTTGAAATTATCCAGATCAAGGATAACCAGGCCGTAGGAAACCTGCCGGCGTTCCCGCAGGGCTATTGCAATCTTCAATTCATCTTCAAGACTGCGGCGGTTATACAGACCGGTCAAAGGATCCCGGGTAGCCCAGCGCAGCAGGCGCTCATGTTGGCGGTTTGCTCTGAGGGCAAAAAAGTAGCTGAATACACCGGCTGCAATACCGGTGGCGAGAACCGCCGCCATCTGTTCCGGCGACTCAAAAATGCTGCCGGGAGAAGTATAGGACTGAAAGACAAAGTATCCGAGAGCAGTTGTGGTCAGTCCAAGCGCAAGCAGAGGTGGGATG
>CAZCAE010000081.1:0-10937 GCA_964496635.1 uncultured Spirochaeta sp. | reverse complement strand
GGGTGGGCGGAAGGGGGGGAGTCGGCGGGGGCGGTTGTACCAGGGCCGGAAGCGCCGGCGCCGGCGTTGGGGGTGGGGTTGGGGTTGGGGTTGGGGTTGGCGTCCGCGCCGGCGGACGTGTGGTGGGCGGACAGAAACCGCCCGTCCCTGATACCGCTTCGAACGTCGGAGAAGAAGCCCGTATCCGGGGAGACGCCGATTCCAATCATCGGAACGTTGATGTCGTCATGCAGGAGAAGGGCGCCGAAGGTGAGTATTGCTTCGGCCCGGACCACTTCGGGCTGCTGCAGAAACCACTCCCGATACTCCCGGGGGTCTGAAATCAACAGGATTGTGGATACCGGGTCCAGAGCCTCCGCAGCGTCGGCGTGTTCCACCTGCAGGTGTCCGCCGGAGCTTACCATGGACACAAAAAAGTCTTCCCGCATGCCCGTCATCATCCCCGTCACAAACTCCATCACCGCCACCGAAAGGGCCACGGCAACGACGATCAGCAGACTCCTGCGGCCATGGCGGAGCAGGCTTCCCCAGGCGATCTTCCAGATCATCGTGGGCCCTCTTCACCGGGGGAGGCATCGGTAGTCTGGGGGGAGGGCGGCCCGGCCGCGGCCGGGCCGCCGGAACCTGCCTCCTCAATCAGTCCGTCCCGGAGACGAATGGTCCGATCGGCGTAGTTCAGAATCTCCGGGTTGTGGGTGGAAAAGAGAAAAGTCACGTTGTCATGGTGGTTCAGGTGCCGCATCAGCTCGATGATGCGGTCACCCGTTTCGGAGTCCAGGTTGGCGGTGGGTTCGTCGGCGATGACCAGGCTGGGATGGTTTACCAGCGCCCGGGCCACGGCAACCCGCTGGCGCTGTCCCCCGGAAAGCTCGTCCGGCCGGTGGGTGGCGTACTCGGCAATGCCAACCGCTTCCAGAAGGTAGTCTATATACTCCCGGCGTTCCCGCTGTGGCGTACCCGCCAGGATGGTGGGAAACTCCACGTTTTCCCGGACCGTCAGCACCGGAATGAGGTTGAAGCTCTGGAATACGAAACCGATGTGGTGCAGCCGGAGGCTGCTTTCCTGAACATCGTTGAGATTGCTCAGGGGCCGGCTATCCATGGTGACTTCGCCGGAGGTGGGCTTGTCGATACAACCGATCAGGTTGAGCAGCGTCGTCTTGCCGCAACCGGAGGGCCCTGCGATAGCTATAAACTCACCGGGTTTGATGGTGAGGGAGACGCCCCGCAGCGCACGGATTGTGGTTTTCCCCAGGGGATAGTCTTTGGTGACGTTGTCTACGGCAACAAGAGCCTTCGGTTCTTCCATCGTTTTGTCCTCTATACGGTATACAGAATCGTGTTACAGAATCAGCCTTAATTCCTATTTGCGTCGTTAGTTAGTTCTGTCCAACGGTATCAACCGGAAAATGTCCTGATGCCACAACCAATTGTCTTCCAATGCGCAACAACATTATGTATACCGTCCTGGTCTGATCCTCCCTAAAAGTGGACTATCGTCTTGAACTCCATCACAAAATCCTGCGGTAGATCACCGAACTCCGTGCCGGCTTTGCCGCTGTTCCACAGAACCGACACTTCCAGATCTATTCCTGGAACTTGCAGCATTGACAGTGTGTGTGAAACCCAGCTGCTTTCATCGGACAGGTTTGTCAGTACGGTATGTGACGTTGCCCAGCTGTCCAATCGACTCAACCTCAGCCCTCCCGAGACGTAGCGGTACCCCCGTCGGGCAAAACCGCCGGCGTAATCTGAGGTGACGGATATGTCGCCGAATGCCGTTTCAGGATAGTGTTTCGCCAGGCCGTTGTAGAGGTATTCTCCCATAACTGAAAGATCCATTACATCACCGTACCAGCTGTATTCCGTTCCCAGGCTCCAGAGAGGTTGGTAGTCTACCTGTTCACCCCTGGGATCGTAGGCCTCTACGGCGGCTTCTCCCGTTACCATGACGGGGCCCAACGGGAAGGAGGTGACCATGCCCGGCCGGAGGGTGGTACGTTGCTGATACACCAGAGTAACTCCAATTTCTACCGGGGAAATAAAGGCCGTTCCGTAGGCACCAAAACGAATGTCTTCAGTATCACCGGTATCGACAACATTCTGAAGTGCCGTTGCAAGTTCTACCGACACCGCCGAAGAGGGTCGGAAGGAAAAACTGACACCGTCGAAACCCGTTTCAATGTCTGCATCGGGATGCTGTGGATGCAGCCCGTCGGTGACGGAAAAGGTATAGGCTGTGCCCCAGTTCATGCGCTGCCGCCCGGCCCGAAGGGTAAACCACTCAGTCGGATGGACCGATGCGTACCCTTGATACAGCTCGTGAGCAACGGTGACCGCCGCCGCCGAACCGTCACCCGCCCCGGCGCTGCCGGGTTGAGTGTCCGTCGGGCTGCCAGTAACGGAGGAAGCTCCGGATATTACCGACACAGCGTGATCCACCAGCAATTCAACCCGGTCGGTTGTAAGGCGGTGGTTACCGGCAAAACGCATGCCACTGGAAAGTTCCCACGTATCTTTCACCGGGGCGTGGACAACCGGAGAATCCTTGTAATGCCCGTGGGTTACACCCAGTTCAACCGTACCGAGAAGGTCATAGTCCTGGGCGTACACGGTTGGCGGTACAGTCCATACCACCAGCGCCGCTCCCAGAAGAGTTGCCCACTGCCGAAAAGTAATGCGGTAACGATTGTGCGCGCCCATACTCGTAGTGTAGGTCACCGCGTCAGTTCCTGTTGGCTGAAGAGTCGGGTCGGCAGCGTTTCCCGTGCTTCCAGGGACTCTATGCGTACGGTGGTAACGGCGTCCTCCTCTTCCAGAGATTCCATGCGCATCACCGCCGGCCGCCGCGCTCCGGCCAGCTCACCGATTTCCAGGAGGGTCATCCGTTTGAAGAGCAGACCCGACCGGGAGTAGTAGTCTATTCGCAGGGGGATGACCCGAAGGGGACGATCGGTTTTTGAAACTGCAGCGGCTCCTGCGCCGCTGTCGCGATCGGGCCACAGCCACATCTCTATCCGTCCGTATGCCGACTGATCGTGGGCCGCCTCGGCGTCGATACGCAGCGTCTGTACCCTGCCCTGTTCGGGGTGATCTATTGTTTCCACCTCCCCCGTCCGGGCGTTGTAGTCGTCGGCGTATTTGGGATCGGAGACGTCGTTATTGGAGAAGACGCTCCCCTGAAAGGAGTCCCGGGGAGCGAGACGGATTGCCCGACGGGTGCTGGACCGGGGGTTGTACATCCACAGTTCGTTCTCTTTCTGGAGAAAGCGCATGCCGCTGGAACGGCGGGGCTCGCTGACTTCCATGAATGTACCCTCGCCGTCCTGGTGGTAATTCTCAAAGAGCATTTCCGTTGTGCGCCGACCCGGGCGCTCTGTAGTCATGCGCATGGTCGCCACAAAGGTGCGGGGAAAGAGGGCGTCATCGGCGAGCTCCACGAGCTCTTCGCCGCTGAGGTTGCGTGCTTCCTCGAGGAGGGCTTCGGGGTCGGGGCCGCCTGCGGCGGCCCCATCCTGCCCCCACCCGATTCGGGTGGCTCCCGTCAACAGAACGAACAGAAGCACGGCGGAACGTAGTTCTTTCAGATTACCTTTCATGAGAGACTCCCTGAGACGGAATGATGCGGCCGAGAAACTCAATGTAGTCGACGAAGGCGTGACGGCCGGCGGTGGTGAGGGAATAGAGGGTGCGGGGAGTACCGGCGGCAAGCTCCCGTGTTTTTGTGACGTACCCCGCGGCGATCAGCTTTTCCAGGTGGGTGTAGATGGCGCCATCGGTACCACCCAGGCGTTCTTTCAGGGCGTTGAAAGCCAGAGGTTCCTCCTGGTTCAGGAGGGTGACGATGGACAGGCGCGTCTTTTCGAAAAAGACACCGTCGAAGCGGGTGTAGAGCTCTTCCATGTGCTACGTTTGCCGGATTCGGCGGGCGCGTCCGGTACGCTGTCCGGCACCTCTTTCGCAATTCCATGATAAAAATCCTGAAACAAGATAGACAAGACCGACAAGGACTCCTCCGAAGACCCGGACGTTCACGGTCTGGGCAACATCACCAAGAAGCGCCGCAATCACGGCAATGGCCAGAAGGCTGAATGCCGGTACAAAGAGGGCGGAATATGTCGCCTGGGCGTAAATCAGTACCGGCAGGGCGCCCATGGCTACAAGTATTGCCGTGGTGAACCCGACGCTGTTCAAATGCGCAATGATAATGCCGAAGACGACCAGAATACCTACTGTTGCGAGATAGAGCCGCGTCCTTCGCCGGGTGATCACCGGAATACCGGTCTCTCTGCTTTTGAGAACTGCCCCCAGCGTCTCGGAGATACTGCCCACCAGAAGGAGGGGCAGCCATATTGCTATCAAGGGGTCCAGACCGCCGGCGACGAGATCCGGAAGGAAGCGGCCGTTCAGGACCGACCCCAGAATCACAAGCACTCCCCACACGGCGAAGACCCAGAGGTGAACCAGAGGCTGCTCTTCGGAACGGATCATCAGGTTTTTTATTGTCGCCAGGTCGTCCAGGTGGCGCCGCAGTTCTGCATCACCGGGGTACGTGTGCTGATCGGGCCGCGTTGATTGGGCCGGGTGAGCTCGTGCCGTCGGATCGGGATTTTCTTGAGACATGCCGCCTCCTTTCACTGGTCTTTCATATACAAAGTAACTTTGTGATACAAAGTTGTCAAGCAAAAGGTGGTGTTTTTCGGGTCCGGGTCTGTCCCGTTGCTAAGTGCCGTTCAGAGCTTCGATATCGGCCCGGTCTTTCGGGGGACGGGAGAGCCAGTATCGCAGATTGATTGCCGCTTCGTTGTCGGTGAGGGGCCGTCGTGTGACAACCCGTTCCAGATCAGGATTCGGATAAGAATCAGCGCTCATGGCTGGTACGTGTTACCACAGAATGGGGCGGGCGAGGTGGGGGCCCGGGCGAGGTGGCGCCCCCGGGCGCGGCGGGGGCCCGGGCGAGGTGGCGCCCCCGGGCGCGGCGGGGGCCCGGGCCGGGCTGAGTCGGGCTGCACCAGGTTGAGCCGGGCGGCGAACGTACTGTGCCGGGCGGCGCCTAGAACAACCCCCGGCTCACCTGAACTATAGCGATGATGACGCCGGTAACCCCTTCGCCTCCCAGGAAACCGGAGGCGGCGACGACGCCCTTTTCGTCCCAGGCCGGGCGGAGGCGCTTCACCACCAGTCTGATGAGGCCGCCCAGAAAGACGGGGGCGGAGATCATCATGGGCAGGTACACACCGAGACCGAGAGTCATGCCGGGCAGGCCGAGTATATAAATGACCAGTCCCACGGCGCCGCCGATGACAAATGCGGTGACGTCGGGTATACCCGCCGCCAGGGCGGCCACGGCGTGGGCCTGCGGCGCCGGCAGTTCTCCACCGAAGGATCCGTAGCGGGTCAGGAGTACAGCGAAAGTGCCTACAGAGACGAGAGCGCCGATGATTCCGCCCACCGCTTCGGCGGTGATCTGAGCGCGGGGGCTGGTGTGAAAGAGGTGCCCCGCCTTGAAGTCGTTGAGAACATCCCCGGTGAGGCCGCAACTGACGGCGGTGACCGCCGCTATCAGGATTGCCGGTGTCTGACCAAGGCTGGGCACCACCAGGCGGACTCCCAGAAGAACGATAATGCCCAGGATTTCCATAGGGTTGATACCGGTCTGTCCCGTCAGGTCCGCCGCCATGACGGTGGCAATGACTACTCCGAAGAGAAGCAGCACCGACGGAAGGGCGGGAATTCCTGCGAGGATGGAAAGGAGAAAGGCGAGAACGGCTGCTCCTACGGGCAGGCTGATGGCGAGCTTGCGGTTTGTGCTGCTCTCCAGGTCAGACACAACCCCGGCAAAGATCGTCTTGAGGCGGGGCAGTATCCCTTTTACGAGGACGCCGACGCCGGTGCCCACCATGAGGCCGATTCCCAGGCTGGAGCGGAAGGCGTCGGCGGCGCCCAGGTCGGGGAAGATCCCCGTGGCCATACCCACCGGTACCAGTATGACAAAAGCGAAAATGGAGCCGGCAAACCAGACGGCGGTGTAGACCACGTCGATGATGTACCCGATTCCTACGGCGATGGGTGCCAGCCAGAAACCTACGAAGATGTTGCGGGCGGCAAGACGGGCCGAGGTAATCGCCGCAGGTACCGCCGCAATGAGATCTCTGGCGGCCACAAACGCCGCTGAGATAGCCATGGATCCGAAGAGGACCGTCGCCTTGCCGCCGCCTTCGTCTCCAACCTGGACCGTTTCGTAGGCGGCAGTTCCCACCGGATAGGGGAGGGACTCGGTCTCTATGAAGTGGCGGCGCACCAACGCGGTGAGGACAAGGCCCAGGATGGTTCCGGCCAGAACGACCAGAATAAGAGGAGTAAAGCTGATAGGCGTATCGGGTTGCAGAATCCAGATTGCCGGTATGGTAAAGGCAAATCCTCCGGCGATCATGGCTCCGGCGCTCATGGCGGTGTGAGTCACGTTGATCTCGTTGAGATTGGTCTTTCCCAGTCCCCGCAGGGCGGCCATGCTCAGAAGCGCCACAAAAACGGTGGGCCACGGGAGGGCGCCAAGGCGCAGAGCCACATACATGGAACTGGCGGCGATTATGACAGCACCGATGGCGCCTATGATGAGAGCCCGAGGTGTCAGTTGCTGATTGAAGGGACGGGCGGCATCGGGCGTGGAAGCGTCGGGCGTGGAGGCGGCGGTCGAAGAAGCGGCGCCGGGCGTCGCGGTGTCCCCAGGTGCGGGGCCCGACGCGTTTCCGGCAGCATTCCCGGCGTTATACGAATTGGACACGGCAGTCCTCCTTGTGAGTGACTGGAATATGCCACCGCCGGCGGACATGGCTCCGTTCAACGACAGCCTCAGTTTATCGGTCGGAAACCGAATTGTTTCGACAGCATACCCAAAGGGGCGTCCCGGGAGCAAGTACCGTCAGTCCATTTGGCTGTCTTTGTATACTTTATCGATATTATCAGATAAATTATATGTTATGAAAACGCCCGAACCGTTCCAGAAATATATCAACAGGCTTCAGAATACCCTGCAGTTTCTTATGCGGGAGCGCATGGACCAGAACCGGCAGAACCTGCAACGGGGAATCCCTCCGTTCTTTCTGAAGGAGTTTCTCGCCGCAAAACCGGTGGACGTCTCTATCTCCCGTGAGTATGGCGGCCGCGGCGCCAATCCGGAGGAAATTCTTGCAGTTCTGGATACGGTAGCGTACGAATCCCTTCCGCTGGGTCTCATCATGGGCATCAACGGAGCTCTTTTTGCCGAACCTATGTCCAAATACGCCGATCCCGAGGTGGCCGCACCGGTGCTGAAACGCATGCGGGAAGAGGGTGCCCTGGGTGGTCTCATGATCACCGAACCGGACTACGGGACGGACGCTCTGAACATGCAGACACACTACCAGCTCAAGGGGGATACCTACCACATTGAAGGTGAAAAGCACTGGGCCGGGCTGAGCGGCTGGGCGGACTACTGGCTGGTGACGGCACGAAAAAAGAAAGAAGACGGCACCCTGAGTCGGGACCTGGGATTCTTCTTCTGCGATTCCCGCCGTCCTGAACAGCTTGTACGGGTCAAGGAGTACTACAACAATCTGGGTCTCTACATGATTCCCTACGGCCGAAACGAGCTGGACCTTACCGTGCCGCAGAACCACAAACTGGAGTTTGACGGCGGTGGACTCCGAATGATGCAGGACCTTCTGCACCGCAGCCGTATGCGCTTTCCCGGGACGGCTCTCGGTTTCATCCGCCGCAATCTTGATGAGGCGCTGCAGCACACCCGCCAACGGCTGGTAGGAGGAAAACCTCTCGTCCACTTCGATCAGGTTCAGCGCCACCTGGCGCGCCTGCAGGGATGGGTCACCACCGCCCGTGCGTTCTGTCGCGATTCGGCAACCCGATCGGGTATTCAGTTCAATCTGGTGAAAGAGGGTCTCATCGCCAACACTCACAAGGCGCTGATGAGCGACTACATGCAGTCTGCAGCGCAGAACGTACTGCAACTGGTTGGTGCCAAGGGGTACCGGCAGGATCACTTCGCCGGACGGGCAATCACCGATTCCCGACCGTTTCAGATTTTTGAAGGTTCCAACGACGTGATATACCAGCAGATTGGCGACGGCTTTCTCAAACCCCTGCTTCAGTCGGGACAGAACAATCTGGTGGACTTCCTGAAAGACCACCCCCTTACGGCCCGAGGCATACAGCGGGTTCGGTCAATCCTGGACTTCTCAGTCAGCGGCACCCTGTCCCAGCGCCGTCGTGTCGATCTTGGCCGAATTCTCAGCCGCGTCACCGCCATAGACCGGACGGAGCGGCTGGGGGACGACGGCTTTGACGGAAGGCTCATCGCGAATGCAGTTGCACAGCTTGTAGAAGAGATCGGCAGCCTGGTAGGGCAGTTTGTTCACGGTCAGGAAGTAGCCTTCGTCGAGATAGACCGGTAAGGGACTCGGGCCGGGCGCGGTGCCGAGCCGGGCTCGGGCCGGGCCGAGCCCCGGAACCCTGGCGCTTTACACCGACATCAGCGCAATTCCCGTCAGAGCCAGGGCAATTCCAACCATGCGAATTCGCCCTACCCGCTCGCCGAAAAAGACCCGAGACAGTACCACAGTCTGTACAGGATAGGCGGAGCTGATCACCGCCACAATGGTCAACAGTCCATGACGGAAAGCCAGAACCAGGAAAATGTTCGCCGCCATATCCAGCAGCCCCGCAGCTATCACGACCGGAACCCCGCCACGAAGGGTGAGCCTCGCCACGCCCGCCCGTCTCTGCCCCGCCCGTAACGGATTCCAGCCGCGCCACGAGTTACGTCCCTGCATACCCGGCCACAACATCACCGCCCCGGCCGTCGCCGATACGGATGACATCCGTGCAACCGCCAGTGGCCACATGCCCGCGGCGGCATCAGGTACACTGATAAAGACGAAAAAGAGGCCGAAAAGCGCCCCGGACAACGTACCGTCTCGAAGAGACTCCTTGGTTCGCCGGTGGTCCTTCAGGTGAACGGGAATATGACCATGCCATGAGACGAGAACGATAGCGGGCAGACTCAACGCCACCCCAAGCCCCGCGGTCAGGGACAGACGCTCTCCCAGGATGAACCCCGCCAGCAGCGGTGTCAGCGCGCCCACCAGAGCGGCCAGAGGAGAGACGATCCCCACGTATCCCCGAGAGAGCCCCCGATACAGAAATGCCAGGCCACCCAGACCGGCAAGCCCGGCGGCGGCGCCGTACAGGCCGTCCGTCACCGTCGGTGGAACAGCCCGGCCGTCCACCAGAATAAACAACAAAACCAGAGCCAGACCGGCAAGCTGGGACCAGACCAGCACGGCGGGAATAGCGTTCTTCCGGGAGGCGAAACCTCCGGTGAAATCTGCGGTGCCGAAAAAGAGTGCAGCCAGTGACGCGAGCAGAACAGACATGGCAGAGAGAGTATGTTGATTTGCCGTGGTTCTTCAACAATCTTCCCAATACCGATTACAATACACACGAGGAGCAGCAACCGGAATGGACGACCACCGGCAGGTACTGGAACTCATCAGCCGCTGCCACATCTTCCGAGAGCTTGATCCGGAAGAACAACACGCTCTGGCGGAATATGCGGAAGTACAACTCATGCACGCCGATCAGGAGATCTTTCGCGAAGGCGACCCGGCGGAGATGTTCCATATCGTAGCAGACGGGGACGTCCTTATCCGCAGACGGGAGGACGAAACCCGAAGCCGCGACGTCGCCCGCTTTATCGCCGGTGAATCCTTCGGAGAGATGGACGTCCTCCGTCGTTCTCCCCGCAGCGCCGATGCCGTCGCCGCCGTGCCGGGAAAACTGATCGTCATTCCCGGCAACTCTGCATCCTTCGCAGACATCCTCCACGACAATCCGCGAGTGTTCGCCGGTATCCTTCACAAACTGATAGCATTCGTAGCAGGTCGAATCCGGGAAACCAACCACCTTCTGGGCGAAAACAGCACACTCATCACCGAAATCCGCCGGCAGGTATACACGGACAAACTGACGGGTCTCTATAACACCGCCTTCCTGAAAGACTCCCTGGCCACCTTTCCGCCACCGGCCAATCCGGCCCAGCCCACGTCGGCCATTCTGTTTTTCAAACCCGACCGCTTCAAGGAGATCAACGACACCTGGGGGCATGACGTCGGCGACGCCGCCATTCAGCAGCTCGCCGGTCTCTTTCGTGAAATCGTCAGCCCCGTCGGCTCGGCCATACGGTACCGGGGAAACGAACTGGTGGCCCTTCTGCCCGGCTTCGGCCCTCGCCGGACGACCACCCTGGCAGGAAAACTCCTCGAAGGAGTCCGCCGTATCGACCTTTCCTCTCTTACCGGAGGCACACCGGTCCCGCTCACCGCCAGCGCCGCATTTGCCGTCTCGACGCCGGGGTTGGTCGGGGACGCTCTGCTTCAGTGCGCCTACAGAAGGATCATGCAGGCCCGGGGCGGCCCCGGCAACACCGTCTACGAAGACGACGCCGCGGAGGAGATGGACACTCTATGAGCCTCCCATCGGATCCGGCCAGTCTTGCCCTCTTTCTTGCCGACGTGACAATCTTCGCCGATACGCCCGAAGAGGCACGGCACTTCTCGGCAGAGCTTCTCACTCCCCGCCGGCTCGCTCCTGACGAAATACTCTTTCACCAGGGAGACCCCGGCGACGCGCTCTACATCGTCCGGTCCGGCACCATCACCGTCTGTGTCACCACCGACAAAGGCGACGAGATAACTGTGGCAACACTGCACACCGGCGACTTTCTGGGAGAAATGTCCATATTTGAACATGAACCGCGATCGGCTACCTGTCGCGCCGCGGAAGAGTCCTTCGTTCTGGCTCTGCGAGAAACGGATTTCACTACCCTGGTACAGACTCACCCGGAAGCGGCCATACACATCATGCGCGCCATCCTCGGCACC
>CAZCAE010000080.1:0-11063 GCA_964496635.1 uncultured Spirochaeta sp. | reverse complement strand
ATTCGACGGCCGGGTACCGGTCTGAAGGAATTTACACAAAACTGTTGACAGGCTCACTTCTACCTCAATCCACTGGACCACTTCATCAAACACACCCTCGGGATACGCTCCTACGGTCGCTACGTGGATGACCTGGTGATCGTCCACCAGGACCGGGATTTCCTTCCCGCCCTGATCCCCAGGATCAGCGACTATCTCACCGGGGAACTACGCCTCACCCTCCATCCCCGCAAGATCCACCTGCAACCGGCGCACCGGGGAGTGCAGTACCTCGGCACCGTCATCAAACCGGGGCGCATCATCATTGCTAATCGGACCAAAGGCAACTTCGCCGCCGCGGTGGATCGATTCAATCGCCTCGCCGAATCCCACAAACCCTCGCCTGCCGATTGCGACCGGTTTCAGTCCAGCATCAATAGCTACCTGGGGATTCTGCGCCACTACTCAACCCGGCGGCTGCGAGCAGTGACGCTCGGGCGGCTATCACCGTGGTGGTGGCGGTATTTTGCGCCCGCGTACGGGACGGAGCGTGGGCCCGACCGCGCCGAGGCCGTTGACAACCGCGCTCTCACCGTCATTTCCCTCAAACGCCGCACGTAACCGGACTTTTTTTGAAACTCCCGAAGCAGCACGTGAAACTCTGCAGTATGAATAGGCGGAGGATTGATGAAAAAGAAACATACCGAGCAGGACTCTGCGTCAGCCCAATCGCGTTCACCGACGAAAACCGCTCACCCCCACGACCGTCTTTTCAAGGAAGTCTTCTCTACGAAGGAAGCACAGCAGGACCTGGTGAGCATGGCCCTGCCGGCGGAGATCACCTCCCGCTTCCGAATGAACACGGTGCGCGAATCGGGACAGGAGACCGGCAGCGGCCGGATGGACCTGCTTCTGACCGTAGAAACGACCGATGGCTCATCCGAGTACGTGTACGTGCTGGTGGAGCATAAGTCGTACCCGGCACCAATGGTGGCGGTACAGTTGCTGGGATACATCGGCGGAATCTTGAAGCGTTATCGTAAACCGCCGGTGCCGATCATTCATCCCTTGGTGTTTTACCATGGTGCGAAAACCTGGACCGTACCAACGGAACTGACCGGGTTGCACGAACTGGCCGAGCCTGACGCCGCATCTCCGCCGCACCATCCCCCCGGCGGCTACCCCGTCAACCTGCGCTACCACCTGTTTGATCTCAGCACAATCCCACCTGAGCAGATCGCTGAGCGGGCTCGGGCGCGGGCGTATGCCGGTATGATCTCGATGAAATACATCAAGCGCAACCTGGAGCCCGGCGACATCCGAATCATTGCACGGCTGGTTGCCCGCGCACCCCTGCCCGGGGATCTCTGGTTCACGATCACAACGTACGTCCTCGATCAGGTGGAACAACAATACCGACAACCACTGATGACGGCCATTGAAGAGAACGTGTATACTGAAGAGGAGGGAAAACGGATGAAAAGTATAGCGGATGCGATACGAGAAGAAGGCCTCGAACAAGGCAAAGTGGACGTCCTGGTCCGATTGTTGCGCCGCCGCTTCGGACTCACTGCGGAAGAAGAAGCGATCTTCCGTGAGTGCCATGACGCCGAGCGGCTTGATGAAGCTGCCGACGCGTTCGCCGATCCTGAAGCCGGGAAGGACGAGATTCTCGCGCTTTTGGAGTAGAGCAGGGCAGATACACCCGGCCGATCCGGTAGCCTGCTCCGGTTGATCGCACAGTACTCCTCAGAACGTCAGTTCTCACAAAAAATACCGTACCGCCAACGCTGCCGACTTCCGCGACCGCATCGTCCACCATTTGATCGTCAACAAGATAAACCACCTTTTCGAGAAGGAGTTCATCCACGACAGCTATGCCTGTAGAACCGGCCGGGGCACCCACTTCGGGATCAACCGCGTGAACCGTTTCATCCACCGGGAGACCGCCAACTACGCCCGGGAGGCGTGGATCCTCAAGCTGGACATCAAGGGCTTTTTTATGAGCATCGACCGGAGATTGCTCTTTACGCGGCTTGAGCGTTTTTTGAAGGAGCGATACCACGCGTCCGACCGGGAGATCGTCATCGACCTGTGCCGCAAGACGATATTTGCGGAGCCCGCCAACAATTGCCTGATCCGGGGACGGAAGAGCGACTGGCACGGTTTACCTCCCGACAAGAGCCTCTTTACCGCCCGGTACGGGTGTGGGCTTCCCATTGGAAATCTTACAAGGCAGGTCTTCGCCAACTTCTACCTCAATCCACTGGACCACTTCGTTAAACACACCCTGGCGATACGCTCCTACGGGCGCTACGTGGATGACTTCGTGATCGTCCATCACGACCGGAATTTCCTTGCCGCCCTGATCCCCAGGATCAGCGACTATCTTGCCGGGCAACTGCGCCGCCGCAGTGGATCGATTCAACCGCCTGGCGGAAGTACGAAAACCCTCGCCGGCGGACCGCACCCGGTTCCGGTCCAGCATCAACAGCTACCTTGGCATCCTGCGCCACTACGCAACCCGGCGGCTGCGTGCAGTGACGCTCGGGCGGCTGTCACCGTGGTGGTGGCGATATTTTGCCCCGGTGTACGAGGCGGAGTATGGCGCGGAGCGCGGGACCAGCGGCGCCGGGACCGATGACAACCGCGCGCTCACCGTCATTTCCCTCAATCGCCACGCCTAACTACGTAACTTTTCACAACTCACGAAGCAGCACGTCAACTTCCGCAGTATGAATAGGCGGAGGATTGATGAAAAAGAACCATACCGAGCAGGATCCTGCCACAGCCCAATCGCGTTCACCGCCGAAAACCGCTCACCCCCACGACCGCCTTTTCAAGGAAGTCTTCTCCACCCGGGAGGCGCAGCAGGATCTGGTGAGTATGGCCCTCCCGGCGGAGATTACCTCCCGCTTCCGCATGAACACGGTCCGGGAGTCCAGCCAGGAAACGGGCACCGGCCGGATGGACCTGCTGCTTACCGTAGAGACGAAAGACGACACCACCGAGTACGTGTACGTCCTGGTGGAGCACAAGTCGTACCGCGACCGGACCGTCGCCGTACAGCTTCTTGGCTACGTAGCGGGGATCATGAAAAAGCACGGGACGCTGCCGATGCCTGTGATACATCCCAGGATGCATGGCCGAGCAGCGATATCCACGGAGTGGATTCGCGACCAGGCCGGTGGTGTTTTACCATGGTGCGAAAACCTGGACCGCCCCGACGGAGTTGACCGGGTTGCGCGAACTGGCCGAGCCTGACGCCACGTCTCCGCTACAGCACCATCCCCCCGGCGGGTACCCCGTCAACCTGCGTTACCACCTCTTTGATCTCAGTACAATACCGCCGGAACAGATCGCTCGGCGGGCTCGGGCGCGGGCGTATGCCGGCATGATCGCGATGAAATACATCAATCGGAACCTGAAGCCCGGCGACATCCGGATCATTGCGCGAGTGGTTGCCCGCAGCCCCCTGCCGGGGGGTGTCTGGCATACCATCACGACGTACGTACTCGATCAGGTAGAACAACAATACCGACAACCACTGATGACGGCGATAGAAGAGAGCGTGTATACTGAAGAGGAGGGAAAACGGATGAAAAGCATAGCGGATGCGATACGAGAAGAAGGCCTGGAACGCGGCAAGGCGGACGTCCTGGTTCGGCAGTTGCGCCGCCGCTTCGGACTCACTGCGGAAGAAGAAACGATCGTGCGTGAGTGCCACGACGCCGAACGGCTTGATGAAGCTGCCGACGCATTCGCCGATCCTGAAGTCGGGAAGGACGAGATTCTCGCGCTCCTGGAGTAGAGTAGGGCAGATACACCCGGCCGATCCGGTAGCCCGCTCCAGTGCCGAGAACGGCTCTCAGCGGAACGTCAGTTCTTTTTCCACAAATTTGACCATTCAAGTGTGCCGTTCTATCATCAAACTATGATGTCCAGACGGAATGTTTTTTTTCGAAATCGGCTGTCAACTCTTGCTATTGCCGCCTCGGTGCTGTGTGTTCTTGCGGTGACGCCGGTTGCGGGGCAGGCGTGGGTGTCGTTCTTTGGTGGGGATACGGTCTATCAGCCGCCCCGGTATCTCAGTGGGTACGGTGTTTCCGATCTTGCCGACGGCGGTGAGCGCCCTCAGGCGGCACGAGGTGACGCGCTCAGGGAGCAGTTTCTCCGGGATGCGGAGGATTCAGCCGCTCGCTTTATGTCCGGGGTGGAATTATTTGACCGGGCGTTTTCCGGTGGTAATCTGCGTGGCGCTGAAGAGGCGTTGCAGCGCGCCGAGGCGGCTCTTTCTCCGTTGTATGACGCCTTTACCGTTGTCCGTGCGCTGGACCTTCTGGCGGAAAGGGCCGGCGTTGCCGGTGGTACCGGCGTTGCCGCGGGTGTTGATGTGGCGGGTGAGCTCGTTGCCCCTTTTGAGCTTGAACGTCGTGCCATTGAACGGAGGGGTTCGCTGAAACAGTTTCGTCCGCCCTCTGTGAGTGCGGCGGCGGACGTTCTGGCGCGCAAGCTGGTGGACCAACTGGAGGCGTCTCGGCAGAGCCATCTCGGGGATACCTACAGCGCTGCGGTTATGCCGTTGCTGTACCAGGACGCGGACTTTTCCAGTCCTTTTGGCGTGCGAATGGCCGGCCTTGTTTCCAGCGCGTTGGCGGAGGTCCGGGGCCTGACAATGTCCGGGTCGGGGAGGCACATGTGTCCATCACCACCATGGCGCGGATGGAGTAGGTCGTGAGCACTTCCGGAAACGAAGAATCCCGCGAGTACCCTCGCCGCCCCTTTGTCGGAGTAGGTGTAGTTGTCCTGAGAGGTGATGCCGTTCTGCTGATTCGTCGGGGAAAGCCTCCCCGGTCGGGGGAGTGGAGTCTGCCCGGTGGTTCCCAGAATGTGGGGGAGACGGTGCGGGAAACGGCGATCCGGGAGGTCAGGGAAGAAACGGGCGTGGAGATTGGCCCGCCCCGCTTTCTTGAAGTCATTGACGCTATTATCCCCGATGATGCCGGAGCGGTCCGTTTTCACTACACTTTGATAGATTTCTGGGCGGAATGGCGGGACGGCGACCCGGTTGCCGCGGACGATGCATCCCATGCAGAGTGGGTACCGTTGGGTCGTCTAGAAGAGCTGGAGCTCTGGGAGACGACCTGCCGCGTTATAGGTGATGCCGTGGCGGCCCGGATGGGAGCGGATAACTCGCGCCCGCCCGGTGCCGGGAGCGCTACTCCCGCCGGCTGAGGACAAACTCCAATTCATACCGATAAAACTTCGATGGTAAGAGCCACCTCAATTGGCTTGTTCCCTCGCTTTTCCGTGTATTTGTACGCGTTTGTCAATATCTCGTTCTGCCACGGGATTGCGAATCTGCCTCTCCGATTCCACCTGTAATGTCGCGTCCTGTGGATTGAAACCCCGAATACGTACCGTCGGCGGAGAAAACCGGGACGCTGTTCCACTGATTTACCCGTTCTTCCTGTACAGTGTGCCGGCGGTAAACGAGACCGAGGACAGACTTTCCCGTTTCAAGAACATCCACCGTCCTTACGTTCCGGGCGGCAGTTACCTCGGAACAACCGTCACAGCAGCTCCGACCTGACGGGTATTCCCGCCCGGACAGCCACACTTTTTATTGCCCCGACCTGATCGTTGAGTTCATCCAGTTCTACCACAATCTGGTACTGTCGGATTCGCCATAGCGGTTTTACCACGATTCGCGTCATTACCGGTCCCTGACGACGTATCTGATCGGGATCGGATAGACGAAAACCGACCCTGGGTTTTGCGTGCAGAGCAAATATACGTACTTCTTCGATTCCGTCAAACCCGACGTTGCCGAAGGGCTGGGCGGGATCTGTGATGGAAAAGCCGTCGTCGAGGATTCTCAGGACTTCGATTCGCCGGAGACTGCGCTGGAGTGAGTACCAGGACAGGAAAGCGAACCCAAGGACTCCCGCGGCGGACACCCAGTTGACCCCCGGTCTGTTCACCGTCAGCGTCAGAGATATGAAAAGTGCGATTACCGACAGCATCGCCAGGAGACGGTACCCCCGGGAATGCCCGTATATGACCGTATCGGCTCCCATTCTTCCTGTAAGATATCCTTCCCGCCGTCTTGTCGCAACGGTCTCCCTCGGCGTACCTTTCATGCCGAATGAAACGGATACTGCAGATTGGGACCGGAGTCATCGTTGTACTGGCTTTGTTTGCAGCCGGTACCGGCTGGTTTCTTTACAACCAGCTGACCAGCCCGTTTGAGGACTCACCGGAAGTACTTTTTGAGATTGAACCGGGAAACGGACTGCGTCTCATAACCCGCCGAATGGAGGCGGACGGACTGATCAGGTGGGCGCTGCCGCTTGAGGTGTATGCCCGGTGGCAGGGATACGCCGGAGCGTTGCAGGCCGGGAGGTATCTTCTCTCTCCGCAGATGAGCCCGGTAGAAATGTTGACGAAGATCATCTCCGGTGACGCTGTATTCGACGAATTGACGGTGACCATTCCGGAAGGATGGAGTGCCAACGATATCGAGATCTATCTGGAAGAGCGGGGTCTTTTTTCAAAGGAACGTTTTCAGGAGGCGGTGATCATGCAGGATATCTATCGGGATATTCCGGTCCTGACCTCCCTTGAAGACAATACAATTCTGGACGGATATCTCTTTCCCGACACCTATCGCGTCTTCGCCGACAGTACACCCGAGAGTGTAGTCCGAAGGATGCTGCTCAATTTTCAGGGTAGAATTGTTCCGATTCTGCCGGAAATCGAGAGACAGGACAGAACCCTTCACGATGTTCTTGCCCTGGCCTCAATTGTCCAGCATGAGTCGGCTCACGACGCCGAGATGCTTGATGTTGCCGGGGTTTTCTGGAACCGGCTGCAGATTGGTATGCGCCTTGAGTCCGATGCAACTGTCAATTACGTGCTGGGTACCAGCAAGCGCCAGCCGACCTTTGCGGACACGGCTGTTCAGCATCCCTACAACACCTACGAGAACGACGGATTACCGCCGGGTCCAATCGGCAACCCGGGTTTTCCGGCTATCACGGCCGCAGTGTATCCGGCGGAGCACGACTATCTCTTCTTTTTGCACAAACCGACCCGGGAAATTGTTCTGACACGAACCTTCCGGGATCATCTTGCCGCCAAGGCGCGATACCTGGATTAGTTTCGCATCAGTTTCGCGCGTCCTGCGGTTCGGCACCGGCAGCGGTTGCCTCTTCGGCGGCAAAGCGCGCGGAGACGGGGTCTTCCAGCTGTTGCCAGCCCCGGGGGCCACAGTCAAGTTCGGTTCGACTGAGCAGACACTGCCGCAGATTTCTCATTTCCCGCTCTACCGCATCGGGAACCCCGATTACCGTCAGCGCCTGTCGTCGATCGCCGAAAACTCCTTCCTCCAGCGCTTTCCTGATGGCCGGGTCGTCCGGGACTTCATCTGCAGGAATAGCTGCGTACCAGGTGCCCTCCATCCCTACCTCCCGCTGTGGCCCCGCCACGTCCACTACATACACATGTTCCATATCGGTTGCGAGCCAGACGAATCCCTTGATTCTGATAATGCCCGTCCATTCCGTGTTGAGCCATGCATCAAGTCGTTGGGGATGGAATGGACGAGCTTCGTTGAGGAAACGGGCGACCAGAGGATGAAAAGCCGGATTACTGGGCGTCGTTGGTCGCGCCGGCGGCCGACGCTCCCGGCGGCCGGTGGCGATGATCTCTTCTACCGGCAGCCGTCCAAATTCGGTCGTGCCGACCTGTGCGGCAGGGTTTATCTTTCCGACAAGGCGTTTGCTGGATAAGCGCTCCAGAAAGCGGCTCCGATCGAACTTGTTAAGGACGATCAGGTCGGCCGTTTCGAGCTGGTCTGCCAGCAGAGGCTGAAGCTGAACATCCTTCCAGTACGCCCCGAAAGTGGTCGTATCGACCATGGCGATTATGGAATCGAGACAGACAAGATCTTTCAGAGAATTCTTCCGGGAAAGGCGATCGCTGAGTTCCATGGCGGGAGAACTTCCGGAAGTCTCTATGACGATCGCTTCGGGGGGCGGGGCGGTATCTGCCAGTTCCTGAATGATCTCTTCCAGATCGTCACCCTTTCCTGCTCCGACGCGACCACCGGAAATGGTGCGAATGAGGCCTGTGTCGCTCAGGGAGATGTGTTCTCCGCCGAGAAGAAAAGCGGTATCAATGCTCTCCACGGCGAGATCATTTACAATTACCGCAATTCGGCGATCGCCGGCGGTATCCAGCATGTGCGCAATCAGTGAAGTCTTCCCGGAGCCCAGAAATCCGGTCACAACAGTAATGGGAATCATGGAGAATGAAGCTATCAGAAAATCGCACAGACGTGTACCATCTTGCAGTAAATCTACGCATCACAGGGGGAGCCTGACATGAAAGACAGCGATTTCGGAACAACGCTCATAGTCGGAGCGGGAGCGCTGGGGGCGATGTATGCCCGGAGAATTCACGATTCCGGCCTGGATGTCGCTTTTTTTGCCGAAGGGCAACGGAAGGAGCGAATTCTCCGTGACGGTGTTACCGTAAACGGTACGACACTGCGGCTGCCCGTTCTTGACCGGGGAGAATTGGAGCAGCGCAGTAAACCGGAGCGGATCATTGTGGCACTGAAAGACCAGCACCTGCCGGAGTTCGTTCGGCTTCTTCCGGGACTTGTCGGCCCTGAGACGACGGTCTTATCGGTCATGAACGGTATTGACAGCGAGCCGCTTCTTTCTCAGGCGCTGGGCGATTCGCTCACCACAGATACCGGCAGGGTGCTGTACTGCATGGTTGCCGGCATGGACGCCGTCCGGGATGGAAACACCGTTACTTATACGCGACTGGGAACCGTCTTTCTGGGCCGCCGTCGTAACGATCCCGGCAGGCTTGACCGGAGGGTCACGGGGATGGCGGCGTTTCTGGACGCGGCGGATATTCCCTTCACGATACCGGCGGATATGGAAAAGGCGGTGTGGAACAAGTTCATGTTGAACGTTGGTATCAACCAGTGGTCCGCCGTGCTGGGGGCGATGTACGGAGTCTTTCACCGGGGAATACATGCCCGGAATCTCATGCGGCGGGCTATGAAGGAAGTTCTGGCTATTGCAAGGGACCGCTCCATCGATCTTTCCGAGGATGATCTGGAGCACTGGTTTTCGGTAGTCATCACGCTATCTCCCGACGGTAAAACGTCCATGCTTCAGGACGTTGAAGGGGGGCGTAAGACTGAGGTCGAGATGTTTGCCGGGAGGGTCGTTGAAATGGGCCGGGAGGCGGGGGTTCCGACGCCGGTAAACGAAGTACTCCTTGAGGCGATTCATACTCTTGAAGAGATGAACGGCTGATCTCTGGTTGGCGAGGGGCTGTTTACAAAAGGAGCTCCCTTTTGCATCATTGCCCATGCATCAGAACGATCGCTTCCGTAATCTGTCTCCCCTGGATCACCGGTACTACTACGCCAACCGGCAGCTCTTTGAGGAGCTGTCCGACTATCTCAGCGAAGAGGCGTCGGTATCTCAGTGTGTCCGCGTTGAATCTGTCCTGCTGAAGCACCTTATCCTCCATCTCATGGAGGAAGACTCCCGACGGGAAGAGTATCTCGCCGCGACCGATGCGCTGCCGGCAGTGGTAACGGCAGCAGAAGTCTATGAAGAGGAAGAGACAACCCGCCACAATATCCGGGCGGTGGTCAACGTTATTCAGAGGCATCTGCCGGCTGAGATAACACACCTCGTGCATCTGGGTGCTACCTCGGTGGATATCCTCGATACCGCCGCGGCTATGCGATACCGCGATGTAACTCGACTGGTGGTTGTACCCCTTCTGCTCCGCCTTCAGGGCGAGCTGATTCGCCTGGTTGAGGCCGAAGCGGAGACCGTGTCCATCGGCCGAACCCACGGACAGTACGCCGTACCTATTACGGTGGGCTTCGCCCTGGCGGAATATATATCCCGCCTGGGTGCGTCCATTGAGGAGATAACCCGGCGCAGCGGAGCCCTTCGCGGTAAGCTGGCCGGGGCAGTGGGGGCGTACAACGCTACCAGTGTGATCCATTCTGAACCGGAAGAACTGGAACGGGCGGTGCTGGCGGAGCTGGGTCTCCAGGCGGGGGAACACGCAACGCAGATTGTCAGTCCCGAACCGTTGTTGCGGCTCCTTCTGGAAATCAACACCGCCTTTGGAATCATAGCCAACCTGGCCGATGATCTTCGCCATTTGCAGCGGTCGGAAATCGGCGAGTTTTCCGAGTACTTTGCCGCCGGTCAGGTCGGATCGTCCACTATGCCTCACAAGAGAAACCCCTGGAACGCGGAACACGTGAAAAGCCTCTGGAAAGCTTTCAGTCCCCGGGCGATGACGTGGTTTATGGACCAGATATCGGAACATCAGCGTGATCTGAGCAACTCCGCCTCCGGCCGGTTTGTGGTCGAGTTCTTTGCCGGTTTCGTTGCGGCGGCGGAGCGCATGCGATCTATTCTTGAACGTTTGCACGTAGACCGGGACGGTATAGCCCGCAATCTTGATGAGGGAGCTCGTCGTGTCATGGCGGAGCCGTTGTATATTCTGCTGGCTGCCGGAGGGTACGGAGACGCCCACGAACGGTTGCGGCAGATGACGCTCGAAGCCGACGAAACGGGAGAGGCGGTTATTGATATTGTCCGTAGCGATGCGGAAGTCTGGAAAACTGTCACCGAAACGTACCGACGACTCACCGGAGGAGACGCGGAGTCCTTTCTCCGCGATCCAGCCCGATACACCGGCCGCGCCGCCGATCGGGCGAAGGCAATTGCCGGTGAACATCGCAGAAAGCTGGAAGAGATACGGAAGGTGATAAAAGGAGCGCAGTCATGACGGTTGTTGTCGTCGGATCGGGGGGACGGGAACACGCTCTGGCGTGGCGCCTTTCCCGATCGGAATCAGTACAGAGGGTAATTGTCAGTCCGGGTAATCCCGGCATGGATCGGGATCGGGACCTGGGTCTGGATTGTCGCGATCTGCAGTCCGTCGATGAGATTCTGTCGGTTTCTCCGGACCTTGTGGTTGTCGGCCCGGAAGAGCCTCTGGTGAAAGGGCTTGCGGACCGGCTG
>CAZCAE010000079.1:0-11328 GCA_964496635.1 uncultured Spirochaeta sp. | reverse complement strand
AGGCCGATGGCGGAATCCAGCGTGCCACGTACACGTGGACGGCCGGTGGAATGGGCGGTGGATGGTACAGTTCCGCCGGTGGTATGGCGGCAATGGTAACAGAAGCGGAGCCGAACATCACGATCAAAGTCGTTCCCGGTGGCGGGATGGAGAATCCCCTGAAACTCGCAGCGGATCAGATGGAGATCGGGTGGGGCGTCAGCTTTATCGACAAGGCAGCATACAGCGGTACGGCACCCCTGTTCGACAGGGCATTCGATAATTTTTACGGTCTTGCCGGTAACTTTTCTGTCGACTTTTATCATTATCTTGCAGCGAAATCGACCGGGATATCCACCTTCGAACAGCTTGTTGATAAGATCAAAAATGGTGAAGCGGTTAAGATTGCTGTTCCAATGGCGGGTACTTCGGATAATACGATGACCGGGTTCCTTCTCGATTATTACGGTCTGTCGTTCGATGATATCGAAGATGCCGGTGGGCAGGTGGTGTTCGCGGTGTATGGCGATATGGTCAACATGTACAAGGACCGCCACGTAGATTTCGCCGTGTCAACCCTCTCGCTTCCGGGTGCCGCAATGACCGAGATGGCTATCAGTCGGCCGTCGACTCTCCTTGAGGTGAGCGACGAAGTGATCGAGCACTTCGCCGAGACGCTGGGCACCGTCAGTCTTGACAGCGGTCTGTCCTTTATCCCGGCAGGTACTTACACCGGAATCGACAGCGATGTCCAGGCGATCGGACATTCCACCGGCATTAATGCCAGCGAGAGTCTTCCTGAAGAAGTAGCATATCTTTTTGTGGAGACCCTCATGGAAAACATTGAAAAGGTACAGGCGTTGAGCCCGAGTTTCGCCAAGTACTTTTCTCCTGAGGTTGCGCCGAGAACAGTTGTTCCGTTGCATCCCGGCGCTGAGCGGTACTATCGCGAGGCAGGCCTTCTGGACTGATTCGGTTCCCGAGCAAAACGGGCCGAATGATACGGAAAAGGGAGGACGGTTCTCCGTATGGAGGGCCGGACTTCCCGTTTTGAAACAAATCGGCATCTGAGGAGTTGTTGGGATGCGAGAAATCAAAGGTTGGGCGCGGTTGCCCATAAGTGTCCTGCTGGCGGGAGTTGCGGTGTTTCACCTGTACACCGCGATGTTCGGAGTATACCCGCCGCGTATTCAACGTGGAGTCCATCTCATGGTCCTCGTCCCGATGGCGTTTCTGCTCTTTCCGGCGACGAAGAAATCGCCGATGGACCGACCGACGGCGCTGGACATACTCTTTGCCGTAGTTGCAGCAATTCCGCCGATCTATATCATGATCGTGAACGATCGATTGAATCTAAGGTACGCTCTCCTGGATCCGGTGTTACCCATCGAAATGATCCTCGGTGCGTTCAATATCTTTCTTATTATCGAGGCGCTCCGGCGCGCGGTAGTACCGGCAATGGCCGTTCTGGTGGGGCTGTTTTTCGTATATCTCTTTACCGCGCCGCTTCTACCGGGAATCTTCTACAATCGACCGATGACGATCGCTCAGGCGATCGAAATCAACTACCTGATTACGAACGCCGGTATTTACGGGACGATTGTCGGTGTGACGGCAACATTCGTCGCACTTTTTGTCATCTTCGGGGCGTTCATGCAGAACACCAACACCGGAGAATACTTCACGCAACTTGCGACAAAACTTGCCGGGAACGGTCCCGGCGGTCCGGCGAAGATCGCCGTCATCAGTAGCGGACTCTTCGGTTCCATCAGTGGTGTCGCGGCGGCCAACGTCTATGCAACGGGGGTGTTTACGATCCCCCTTATGAAGCGTCTGGGATACCGAAGTCAGTTCGCCGGCGCCGTTGAGGCCGCCGCGTCGACCGGCGGGATGATCATGCCGCCGATCATGGGCGCCGGCGCCTTCGTCATGTCGGAGATAACCGGAATTCCGTATCTCCAGATAGTTATCGGAGCGGCACTTGGTGCCATCTTTTACTATGTAAGCCTTATCTTCCGTGTCCACTTTGCGGCAATGCGGGAAGGACTCAGCGGAGTAGACGATTCCGCAAAAGTGACGGCGACTCGTCTGTTGAAGGATTCGTATCTGCTGATACCACTGGTGGTACTGATCGCGTTTCTTGTCAAAGGGTTTTCGCCCTTCATCGCCGCGGTTTACTCGATAGGAGTTACCTTTCTTCTCAGCTTTTTCAAAAAAGAAACCCGAATGACCCCGAGGCGGTTGTACGATACCTTTCGGCTTTCCGGACAGAATCTTATCATGATTGCCATCTCCTGTGCCGGAGCGGGCATGATCGTCAGCATCGTGACCTATACCGGTATTGCCCTGGGTATCGCCACAGTGATCTCCACGTGGTCCGGGGGATTTCTCTTCCCGGCGCTGTTCCTGGTGATGTTCACTTCTCTTCTGCTTGGTATGGGACTTCCGGCGACTCCATCTTACATCATCGCCGTTACAATCGGTGGACCGGCTCTCGCGTCGATGGGTGTTCCTACCCTTCCAGCGCATCTGTTCACATTCTATTTTGCGATCCTTGCTGGTGTTACGCCGCCGGTATCTATCGCAGCGTACTGCGGAGCGGCGATCGCAGGTTCTAAACCGATGGAGACGGGGTTTGAGGCGGCGCGACTTGCCATGATCGGTTTCATCATCCCCTACATTTTCGTATATAATCCCGCGCTTCTGATGCGGGGAACATGGCTCGAGATTGTGACGCTTTCGGCCCTGATAGTACTGGCAATCATCCTCCTTTCCTCGGGAATGCGGGGGTACCTGCTTCGAATCATCAATGGCATGGAGCGTGTCGTATTGGGAATTGCCGGGTTTGCCCTGGTAATTCTGGCGACGCAGCCGCAGATCATCAATCGCTACAGCGTTCGGATCACAATTCTCGGCGTGGCCGCTGCTACGATCGTGTTTGCAGTCATCCGCAGCCGACGCCTGGCGGTTTTGCGGGAGGTGGCAGTGTAATGATTGATGATTCCATATACCTGTGTCGTTGCGAAGAGGTGACACGAGAGGAGATAGAAGCCGCCATAGACGACGGTTACCACACCCTCAACGAAGTGAAACGTCGCACCCGGGCCGGAATGGGCCTGTGCCAGGGACGAACGTGTGGGCGGGTAATCGCAAGAGTGATTGCACAGAGAACGGGGAAGCCCCTTGCAGAGGTACTTCCCGCATCCACACGATCGCCGATGCGGCCGGTACAGTTCGATGTGTTCGATGAGGAGGCCGATGGTGACCCGAATTGACCAGCATCCGATTCTCGGTCCTCTCCAACCGGTGCAACCGGTAACGATCACCGTGGATGGAGTCGTAATGGAGGCGAGGAACGGAGAGGTGATTGCCGCGGCGCTCCTTGCAAACGGAAAACGTGTATTCCGGTACACCAATCGTCGGGGGGAACCGCGGGAACTCTTCTGCGGAATAGGCAGATGTACCGACTGTGTGATGATCGTCGATGGGGTTCCCAATACCCGGACGTGTATCACTCCGGTGCGGGACGGGATGAAGATAGAGACACAACGGGGTCTCGGTGTGTGGGGAGACTCGGATGACCGAAACTGACGTTGCGATCATCGGTGCCGGTCCGGCGGGGCTTTCCGCCGCGATAGAATGCGCCCGCGCGGGGGCACAAGTCGTTCTCATTGACGAGAACGACAAACCGGGTGGGCAGTTGTTCAAGCAGATACACAAGTTCTTCGGTTCGAAAGACCATAGAGCGGGAATTCGGGGCGTCACGATCGGGGAAGAACTGCTGGAAGAAGCGGAACGACTCGATATAGATGTCTGGCTGAATTCCGAAGCGTGCGGTATCTACGACAACAATGAAGTATGGGTTGTAAAGAACCACACCGTGTCCCACACCGTTTGCGCAAAATCTGTCATCATTTCGACGGGGGCAACCGAAAACGCCGTGAGCTTTCCGGGGTGGACCCTTCCGGGGGTGATGAGTGCCGGCGCGGCGCAGACGATGATAAACGTCCATCGGGTACTTCCGGGTACCCGAGTTCTGATGATCGGTTCCGGGAACGTCGGTGTTATCGTCTCCTACCAGTTGCTTCAGGCAGGAGCCGAGGTAGTTGGCGTTGTCGAAGCTGCCCCGACTCTCGGTGGATACGGTGTACATACCGCCAAAGCCCGCAGGGCAGGGGTTCCGTTCTACACATCCCATACCGTTCTCCAGGCCAGGGGCAATGAACAGGTAGAAGAAGCAACGATCATCGCCCTCGACGAAAAGTGGAACCACATCCCCGGAAGTGAAACCACCCTCGCGGTCGATACGATCTGCATTGCCGCAGGACTGACGCCACTTACCGAACTCACCCAGGCCGCCGGTTGTCTTCAGGCGTATGTGCCTGTTCTCGGGGGTTGGATGCCTGCACATGACCGCAGAATGGGAACTACCGTTCCGGGGTGTTATGTAGCCGGGGACGTATGCGGCGTAGAGGAAGCGAGCACTGCCATGGAAGAGGGCAGGCTGTCGGGTATAAATGCAGCGAGAGCGCTTGGTTTCCTCACCGACGACGAAGCGGATAAGCTCTCTTCGGAAGTATGGATACGTCTGGACTCGTTACGCGCCGGCCCGTACGGAGAAAAGCGTCGGGCTGCAAAAGAGGTCCTCATCGCCGGAGGTGAAACGGGAAATGATGCCGGCGGACAGCGTCGGGGCGAGGCAGTGCCGCGATGAACAGGAATACGAAGGAATCGGAGATAACGATGATCGCCACGGAGACGGGCCGAAACCCGGCGGAAGGGGTGAAATTGACGGGTACGCCGTCACTGCAGGAGATCACTGTGTCAGGCGGCTATCCCACCGAAGAACGGTACAGAAAAGGCCCGGTGGCGTTTATCGAGTGTGTTGAACGGATACCGTGCAATCCGTGTCAGCCGGCGTGCCCCTATGGTGCTATCATCGTCGGAGACGACATCACCAACCTTCCCCTGCTGGATGGTGACAAGTGTATAGGATGCGGGTTGTGCGTTCCTATCTGCCCCGGGCTTGCGATCGTGGTCAGGGACTTCACCTACGCCGACGATCGGGCTACAATCAGTTTTCCCTATGAATACCTGCCCTATCCAGTTGCAGGCGGATCGGTGAAACTGTGTGACCGAAACGGAGACGCCGTGTGTGAGGGTGAGGTGCTCAAGGTCTCCGTCACAAAACGGAACGTCCAGACCGCGGTTGTCAAAGTCGCGTTTGATCGAAAATACTTCGGATCGGTCATATCGATGCAACGCCTAACCGCTTGATCTCCGTCGATTCGACCGACGCACCGTACAATGCAAGGAGTGGGTCGAGATGAAAATCGCGATACAAGGTTGCTGCGGCAGGATGGGACGAACAGTAGCAACTACCGTACACACAACCACATCCCATAGTGTGGTTGCTGGGATAGATGTTTCATCCTCCGGTGAAGAGTGTGGTTTTCCCGTCTACAGGTTGCTCCAGGACGTGGCCGAACCGGTAGATGTGGTCATAGATTTCTCCCGGCCTGAAGGAGTTTCGGGGCTTCTCAAGGCTGCGGTCGCCCGGGGTGTGCCTGTTGTGATCGCCACGTCCGGACTTGACGAAAAGGATATGCAGAGGATTTCCGATGCTGCGCATTCGATTCCCGTTCTCCGGGGCGCCAATATGTCGATCGGTATCAACCTTCTGCAGCGCCTCGTTACCGTTGCCCTGGAAACCCTGGGCGATACCTTTGATGTTGAGCTGATAGAAGCGTATCACAACCGCAAGGCCGACGCACCGAGTGGTACCTCAATGGCTCTCCTGGAGACGGTCCGGCAGGTACAGAAAACGCAGGGAGAAACGGTCTTCGGCCGCGGACCGGACTCTCCGCCCCGTGGGGCGGGAGACGTCGCGATTCACTCAATCCGCGGCGGAACGCTCGTCGGCGAACACGAAGTGGTACTCGCCGGCGAAGATGAAGTGATGACGATCAACCATCGCGCCTTTTCCCGCTCCCTTTTTGCCAAAGGGGCGATCAGAGCGGCGGAGTTCCTCCAGGGGAAAGCTCCGGCTCTGTACACCATGGCCGATGTGATCACCGGTTCCTGACGCTTATCGACGTCCGGTAACGAACGTCTTTTTGGTCGCTCAGCCCCGGGTTCGTTTCGTCTATTCCACGCCCTGACAGAGCGTCACCGCCGAGGTCGTCACAATATCTTCCACGGAACACCCTCGGGACAAGTCACTGACCGGTTTTGCAAAACCCTGCAGGAAGGGGCCGTAAGCGTCGGCGCCGGCGAAACGCTGTACCAGTTTGTATCCGATGTTTCCCGCGTCAAGATCGGGAAAGATGAGGGTGTTGGCGGTACCGGCAACGTCCGATCCGGGAGCCTTCTTGGCACCGACACTCTCAACGA
The DNA here is from genome assembly GCA_964496635.1 of uncultured Spirochaeta sp. GTDB lineage: Bacteria > Spirochaetota > Spirochaetia > DSM-27196 > Alkalispirochaetaceae > Alkalispirochaeta. The sequence goes on along the minus strand of CAZCAE010000079.1, from coordinate 4,956 downwards.
CCGCCGCGTCCAGTTGCAGTTCACCGTCCACCTTCAGTTCCGGAGCCCGCTCCTTCACAATCTCCAGCGCCTGCAGAACCTTGTCGGCATCCTCATGCTTTGCCGATCCTTTAGTGGAAAATGAGAGCATGGCCACTCGGGGTTCCGTTTTCAGAAAGGTCCTGCAACTTTCCGCCGCCGCTACGGTAATTTCCGCCAGCTGTTCCACCGTGGGGTTGGGAATAGTGGCACAGTCCGAGAAGATCATATGGCCGTCTACACCCCACTTGGGGTCCTGCATTTTCATAACAAAACAGCTGGAGGCGAACTTCGTTCCCGGTGCCGTCTTGATGATCTGAAACGATGCCAGAAGTACGTTCCCGGTGGAATTTTCCGCCCCGGCAACCATGGCGTCGGCGTCCCCTTTTCGGACCATCATGGCACCCCATTTCAGGGGGTCTACAATCTGTTCATGTGCTTCTTCAGGGGTCATGCCCTTGTTTTTCCGCAGTTCATGGTACTCGTCCGCGTAGGCCCGGCGCATATCCGATCCGGAGGGATCAAGAACGGTAATTCCCTTCAGATCGACGCCTTCCTTGCCGGCGGCAGCGCCAACGGCCTTTTCCGTCCCGATGAGAACGACCTCGGCGGCCAGTTTCTGATCGATCAGTATGCGTGCGGCCTGTATCATTCTGCCTTCGGTGCCTTCCGGCAGGACCAGACGACGCTGCAACGTCCGGGCGGTTTCTTTCATCGTTTCAACAAAGTTCATAATCTCCTCCAATGGACGCATGGTAGCACAAATCACCGCGTTTAGGAACGCACACCTTACTTGAGGAGCTGTGAAGGTTCGGGCATACTGGCCGGGAATGGCAGAACAGCGCAACGAATCCGGGAACAAATTTTCTGTAATCGGCCTCGGACGGTTTGGCCTGTTCTGGGCTGGAATGCTCGCCCGGGAGCGAACAGTATCGGGAACGAGTCGACGGATAATTTCTGATCTACCCGAAGGAGTGCGGCAGGTTCCGCTGGAAGTTGCCCTGCAGTCGGAAATCATCTTTCTGACGGTGTCTATTTCCGCTCTTCCGGAAGTACTTCGGGAAATCGCACCGAGAGTTCGCCGGGATGCAACGGTAGTCGACACGTGCTCAGTGAAAGTCTTTCCATCCGCCGAAATGCAACGGCTTCTCCCTCAGGAAGTGGATATCGTGGCGTGCCATCCTATGTTCGGGCCGGATTCCGCGGGAGAACGACACGACAGGCTTCCCGTTATTACATGGCCGATCCGGGATCATCACAGACGCTACACATACCTGAAAGACCTCTTTCAGTCACTTCGCATGAAGGTGTTCGAAATGACCCCGGACGAGCATGACCGGGAAGCCGCGTTCAGTCAGGGAGTTACCCATTTTGTAGGACGAATTCTCCGGGAAATGGATCTTCAACCCAGTCCTATTGCAACCCTGGGCTACACCAGGCTGTTGCAGGTGATGGAACAGACGTGCAACGATCCGCTGCAACTCTTTCAGGACCTCCAGCGTTATAACCCGTATACCCGGGAAATGCGCGGACATTTCTCCCGGGCGCTGCAAGCGACCGAGTCGTTGTTGCTTGACGCGGAAAAGCAGGATCATTAGGCTGAGCCCGATGGCGGAATTGCGCGTACGAACAATTGACGAGTCGGAACTTGATACCGTTCTCGCTCACGATATAGAATTTGAAGGTACAATAGAGTTTTCACAACCGTTACTGGTGAAAGGTTCCGTCAGTGGAGCAATTAAAACGGAATCTGATTTGTACGTATCCGACACCGCCGAGATAGCGGCAAATATTTCGGCGGCCCGTGTTTCCGTCAAGGGAACCGTCCGCGGCGATATTGATGCAACCGAACGGATAGAGCTCTTTTCCGGTGCCACCATCGTCGGTAATATCACCTCACCGGACCTGATTATCCAGAGTGGAAGTCATTTCACCGGCAAGTGTGCCATGCCGGACGGGACCGGCGGCAGTGTACCCCCGGCCCGGAAGGACAAAGTTGCCGAGACTGAAAAGGAAGCGGACAGTGAACGATAGAATCCGTATCGTCGTTTTCGCAATGCTCCTGGTTATGAGCAGCAGCATCGCCGCGCAGACGCGCCCGGACGCACTGGTACTGTACCGGCAGGGCCAGTTTGATCGGGCCGTCGAGATTACACTGGAAGAACTGCAGGAAAATCCTCGGAATCTGGACTCCTACACCGTCCTTGGTTGGAGTCTCCTGGCATTGCGCCGCTATGAAGACGCTCTGGATTACGGAAACCGGGGACTTGAAATAAGCAGATTTGATCACCGGCTGGTTCATATCGTCGGTGAGGCCCATTATCAATTGGGAAACTATCCGGAAGCGTTACAGTTTCTGCAGAACTACGCGGCCCTGGCACCGCAGGGTGCCTTGATTGACGAAGTGTATTTTCTGATTGGTGAAATTCATATTCAGTTTGAAGAGTACCACCACGCCGACATCGCAATGACGGCGGCACTATATCTCGACGACAGCAGGGCCCGCTGGTGGGCCCGGCTGGGATACGCCCGGGAAATGGCGGGCTCTCCCGAATACGCCCGGCAAGCCTACGAGGCGGCATTGCAGCGCGACCCCAACCTGATTGAAGCGCGCAGCGGTCTGGAACGTCTCGACTCCTGAACACCCCGATAATACTCATCTCGGGTGGTATACTCTCCGATACAGTAAAAGAAGATCATGGAGAGTCATGTATGAAGGTAAAGGCGCATCTACTGGTACTCGCAGCTACAGCTCTCGTTTTTTCCTCCTGTGCGAATCTCTTCGAGGGAAATCTCTTTGAGAACTTCGACGGTCCTCCCGATTCGTCGGAGATTCTCAGTAAACACGTTGACGCCGACGGTAACGTGAAAAACCCGGATAAATTTGTTCGTGACCTGCGAGACGCCTCGGGGAGCAACCGCTTCTACACTTCTCTCAAGGACTCTGAACGGGCAGAACTGTCGAGTTCTCTGCAACGCGTGTACAGCGACGCTGATGCCGACCCGGCCGTCCGCCAACAGGCCAGCCTGCTCGCCGCCGAAATCAGCATCCGCGGAACCACCGCCGCCGATACAATCAACAACGTCTCCAAAATCCTCACCTCCGATGCCGGAGTGGATTCCTTCAATAATCCCCGGGACCTTTTAGACGCCGTTATCCCCGACAGCGCCAGAAACGATGCAACAGCGATTAAAAAGATAATAGACAGTCTGGTCGCCGCCGGCGACGCGTACGATGCACTGGGTGGCACCCTGGAAGATGCCGATGGCGACGGCAGGACAGACGGTGTTGCCGGCACCAATATGACGTCGGTGGCACAAAACGCCGCAGTCGCAATTGCCGTCAAGAAGCTTGTCGAAGATCCGGGAATAGGAAGTTCCGAAAACCTTGCTCGACTGGCGGCAGATCCGGAGGCAGATCTTACCAGCACCAGTCTGGATAACTTTCCAGGCGATACAGAGAGTCTCGACAACATTCTGGACGCCGGTGGATTGGGGGGCCTCTTTGAGGATGATTGACCGCCGCAGCCGTACCCGCCGCGGCGGAACGTTGCTGCTGCCGGTGTTGTTATTCCTGGTAACGGTACTCCCTTCAGGCCTGCATGCGGAGACCGTACGGCAGCCGGAGTTTCGTCGCATGGATCCGATTCTCATGGGGCAGGGTGGCTCCAGCGTTGCCTCAGCGACAGGATATTCGGCGCTTTTCACCAATCCCGCCGGTCTCGCCTCGGAAGAGGACAACGGGTTAACCCTCCCGTCAGTCACAGTCTGGGTCCATTCCCGGCCGGATCTATTGTTATCTACCATTGGAACTTTCAGCGGAGATGCTTCAGATACAACGGCTGACGGCGAAGAAAAGAGTCAGGAAGAACTCATCATAGATGTATTGAGAGAGCAGTTTACTACCAACGGCTTTGGCCTGGGCGCAGCTCTCGGTACCGGATACGTGAGAAATCGAGTCGGACTTGGCCTTGAAATCGGTACCAACAGCTATCTCTACGGCGAGACATTTCCATTGGGTCTGGAAGGCGAACTGACGACACAGGTAAGCCTGGCCGTTGGATACGCCCAGCCACTGTTCCTTGGTCCCGTATCGCTCTCCCTTGGAGGGGCACTTCGACCCGTTATTCGGGTCTCTTCATTTATCGGATCCGAAACGGCCGCCGATCTGATAACGACCTTTACCGGGGTAGAAACCGGTGACGGCGAGGCTGATGGCTCGTCGGATGACCTGTTGGACACAATTACCGCTTTGAACGGATGGGGTGTGTCTTTCGATGCAGGGTTATTGTTGAACTATCAAAGTTTCACACTGGGTGTGCAGGGACGGAACCTGTTGAATACACGGGTGGACTATTCCAACAATTCGTTGAATGAGATTCTGGACGCTGCCCGGGCCGGGGGGTTGCCCTCCAAACCGACAGACTCAAGTGATCCAAGTTACGTCTCAGATACCTACATAATCCCCGCAGAGATCAGTTTCGGCGCCGCCTGGAGACCCGATCTGGGCGAGTACTTCCAGGTCTTTGATCCAAAACTGCACGCTCAGGTGACCGACCCATTCAAGATAACCGATCAGAACCGCGATCAGCCCCGCTCATTCTGGACACGCCTTCATTTCGGGACGGAGCTGACACTCCTGAACTTCTTCGATCTTCGCTTTGGCGTGAATCAGGGGTATTTCACCCTGGGTACGGGCCTGGACCTGGGCTTTCTGGAAATTCAATACGCCATATACAGCCAGGAATACGGCCGTTACCCCGGTGACCGGCAGGTGGGTGGTGCCGCCCTGGAGTTTGCCTTTCGGTTCTGACGGCGTCCCGCCGGTAATAAAGAACAGGTGTTGACACAGCCGGGGCCCGCATATATATTTCCCCACCACGGGGGCCGCTAGCTCAGCTGGTAGAGCAACGCCCTTTTAAGGCGTGGGTCACTGGT
>CAZCAE010000078.1:0-11358 GCA_964496635.1 uncultured Spirochaeta sp. | reverse complement strand
CGTAGCCGAGGCGCTCGGCGGGGCGGAACAGCGCATTCGGTCAATGCTGGTCATCAATGATCTGTTGAGCCACCACACCGGTCGCGAAAACCTTGATCTGGGACAGTACCTCGGCTTCCTGGTTGAACGGATTTGTGAGATTCACCGGAAGTCGGCACAGATAGAGTTACGGCTTTCTCTGGCGGCCGTTGCGGTCCCGGCGGACACAGCCTTTTCGGTAGGGCTCATTCTCAATGAACTGGTGACCAACGTTTTCAAGTACGCTTTTCCGGGTGGGGCCGCCGGTGTCGTTTCCGTTACCCTGACCGTTTCGGACTCCGCCACTGCAGAGTTTGTTGTTGCCGATACGGGAATCGGATACGCTCCGGATGCACGGTCTGAAAACAACGGTGAGCCCGGGGGGTTCGGTCTGTACCTGGTTGAAGGACTTGTGGAACAGCTGGGTGGTTCTATTGAGGTTTCGGCCAACGAGCGGGCCGATGACACCGGATCAGACTTCCTGCCGGGAACCCGTACTGCTATCCGTTTTCCTCTGGAAAACTGAAGCGGGCAATCAAATATCTATGGCTTTCCCGGACTCACAGCCAATGTCGCAGTCAGCCGTCGGTACAGTACCGCAGTAACAATTGTTCCGTATGTCAGACCCACCACAGCCGCTCCAACAGCCCTGCCGTTTGAGGAGGTATGAAGCCGGATCAGGCTACCCCATGCGGACGGAAAGACTCCGACGACCCACGACCACCTGTCGGGTATCGCAATCAGCAGGAGTGGCGGCAGGGTAAGGATATTGATGATCTTTGCCGCGGCCAGCCCCTGCACCTTGTTTTCAGCAATGACGGCGACAGCGAGATACACAACCGGGAGCATTGCAGCATCAACTATCACCGACAGCAGAAACTGCAGCGGGGTTGCATGAAAGAGATTTCCCGCCATAACGGTCGGCACAACGATAGCCAGGTGCAGCAGAAGCAACATTCGTCCTCTGCGCAGAATATACCACCCCGGCTTACCCGGAACGGTCTTGAGAAACGGAATGACTCCGCCGTCCTTTTCGTCAAGAATCAGAAATGCGCCGACCATCCCGTAGATAGCGACTCCCAGTAAAAGGGCAAAGGATCTGATGTTGTCCTGGACTCCCGCCAGAGCCGGTGCGGCGTACGGGATTACCCGACCCAGAACGGCCGCAGCCAACAGCGGTGCCGCAAGCATCAACGCGACGACGGGATCCCGAAGCATCAATCGGATATCTACCGCCGCACCGGACAGCCTCGCGGGGCCGCCACGGCGCACACCCGCTCGCGGGGTTCCCGCCGACTTCCTGGAACCGACCTTCCGGCTCCCGCTTCCGGCGAGGAAGAGAAAGGCCCGGGACGCCCAGCGAGTCGTCAGAACGTTCCAGACAATGAGACTTCCTGCTGCCACCGCCAGGGGCTGTAACGGAACGCCGTCTGCAAAGACCGACGTGATCAGCGTCATGGCTCCCCAGACCGGTGACACCATACCGACAGCCCCGGTAGGTATTCCCACCAGTTCGGCCAGGGGAATCATAAGCGGAAGAAGCGCAAAGGAAGCATACACGAAGTATTCAAGGACGCGGGGTCTCCACGCCGCAATGGTAATACCGAGGTTGAAAAAAATCGGTATAGAAAGGGCAAGACCGACAACCAGACGCAGCGCCCCCGGCACAGTCGGGCGGACGAATCCGAAGAGAGTTGCCACCGCTATCAGCGCTACCGTCGCCGTTCCCGCCAGGATCGTCAAGGCCGCGATCTTCGGCCGTGCCCAGGATTGGAACCCTCCGGAAGAGGTCGCAACAACCGGGAGAATTCCCTGTTCCCGTTCCAGAAGGACCAGACCGCCGGCAAAGAAGAATCCGATAAAAGTCGGGTCCAGCAGGATGACTATTCCCAGTGCCGATTCCCGCCACGATGCGGGAACCAGAGAGATGATAATCAGAAAGAACGCGGTCAGAACGAGATAGATCAGATACAGGCCGTTGCGGTACTGCAGCGCCATTTCAGTTTTGAGAAGGCGCCTGAAACCGGCCCGGCGGGCCATCACGACGGTGCTCCCGCTACGGTCGTTTCCGAACGCTCTGATCGTTCCTGTAACGCGGCCTGCAAAGACCGACCGGTCACCTGAAGAAAGACCGTTTCCAGAGTGACGTCACGGTTGGTCACCTCCGTTATCTCCTGAAACTCGTTCAAGGGGTTTTCGGTAAGATGCCGGTACGGGTATTCCCGGACTATATCAGTGGCGTTATGGTCCCGGCCGCGTACCACTATTCCGGGATTGCCAAAGCGGTGCTTCAGACTCGCAGGACTGTCCTGTGCAGCCAGCTCTCCGTCCGCCAGAAAACCGACGGTATCACACAGTTCGTCCGCCAGATCCATGGAGTGGGTAGTGAGAAAGACGGCAATACCGGAACGGCTGAGTTCAAGAATCCAGTCTTTCACCTGCCGTGCCCAGTACGGATCAAGCCCCGAGGTCGGCTCATCAAGAAAAAGCAGTGGCGGGTTGTGCAGAACCGCCCGTATGAAAGAGATGCGCATTCGCATGCCCTTGGAGTACGTCTCAACGCGGTTGTCCAGAGAATCCGTGAGACCGAGACGTTCGGCGGCGGCGTCGACCACGCCCGATCCGACCGCGGCGGACGGTCCCCGCAGAGCGAGCGCGAAGGCGAGGTTTTCCCGACCCGTCAATTTTACATAAAGGTTGGGCGTCTCAAAGGCGATTCCGATCCGTTCGAGAAAAGAAGTGTCCCACTGAGTGAGGTCCTTGCCGAAGAGATGAACCTCGCCGGAATACCCGGTCAGCATGCGGTACAGAATCATCTGGGTCGTGGACTTGCCGGCCCCACTGGGCCCGAGAAAGCCGTAGACCTCTCCACGCCCGACGGAAAAGGAGATATCCCGCAGGGTCGGTTCAGGTGCCGAGGGATACTGAAAGGAAAGGTTTCGAACGTCGATACAGGTTTTACCCATGGTGTTGATTCTCCGGTGTGCAAGATTGCGAAAGCAGTCCCCGTATGAGAAGGGTGAGGGCGGTCCGAAAGTGCTCGCTTTCCAGGGCGCCTGCGGGCACGTCCCCGAGAGGCTCTCCGGGGGGCGAACTCGCCGGATCGCCCCCCGCGCGCGGCGCTGTCACCTTAGTCTCGGACGCAAGAATTCCCAGCGCGGCGTCAAAGAGCAGCCGAAGTCCCGCCATGACCACTTCGTCCCGAGCGGATACGTGCAGGCCGGCGTCACGGAACAGTGGCTTCAACTCCGCGAAAAGACGCATATCCTGTTCATCCATGAGACGGGTGTGCTCTGCGTCGGCCGCCCGTGCAATATACGCTATCTCGTCGGGTTGCATGAGTCCCTGCAGGCCCGACTCCGCGACGCGGAGGGGAAATTCCTCCATGAAAACGGTGCGTAGCGTTTCGGCCGTTTCCCCCGCGCCGCGGGGTGCGGACTCCTGGAAGAGTTGCCGTATACGCAGATGAAACTCCCGTTCCCACCGCGCCAGGACCTCGAGGGCCAGCGCCTCTTTTCCCGGAAAGAAGCGGTAAAAGCTCCCCTTGGAGATTCCCGCTTCCCGGACCAGCTCATCGATGGTCGTTTTACGAACACCGCGTGCCCCCATGATGCGACCGCCCGCTTCCAGGAGGGCCGCCCGTATCGTCTCTTCTTCGTCCTTGCGAAATTTCCGTGGCATGTCTTGTGGTGTCCTTGAGTGACTATATGACTATATTCGTAAAACGGTCAAGATAATTCCGCAGGAAGGCGCACTCCGTCGCGGGATCACCGACGGAACCTGAAGCCTACAGCTCGCGACGCCCAAGGCCGTCGACGGCGTCGAAGTGGGCGTCCAGTGTAAGGAGGAGGGCGCCGTGTTCCATGCACGAGGCGGCGATCCACACGTCGTTGATCGGGATTGGAAGACCCCGACGGCGGAGTCCCTGCTTGATTTCGGCGAACCACTCGGCGGTGGTATCGGTAACAGGGACGGTGACGGTACGAGGTTGAGCGCGAAAGCGATCAAGGATATGGAGGTTTTCGCGGTAGCGGGTGCCGTTTCGAAACCCGTCGTGGAGCTCGCCGATGACGATCGGCGAGAGGATGACGGCATCCGACGTTTCGAGAATATCCGCGATCGTACCGTTTCCCGCCATCAGGGCGATGTATGCGTTTGTGTCTATGAGAACACGGCTCATCGGTGCCGGCCGCGCCAATCGGCGAGCCCTTCCCAATCACTGTGGTCGACGGAATCGTTTTTGACCTGGCTTTTCTCAAAGGCGACACGTTCTTCCGCTGTCCAGAGCCCTACAAACTCACGATAGTCGTCGGCGTAACTCCCCTGGATAGGAAGGCCCATTTTCTCCGCAAGCAGCTGTTTGATGAGGGCGTTCTTGCTTACCTGTCGTTGTCGCGCTTCGATGGTGAGTTTCTCGTTGAGAGCGTCCTCGATATCGTGAATGGTGATTGAACTCATGGTTCTGCCTCTTGGTTCAAGATAATACGTATTTGGTTCGGAAACAAGGCTGAACGGAGAAATTGATCGCGAACGCATTATTTCTCCTCGCATCCGGCTGCCGTCATCATATCAATTTTGAGGGTAATTCTGGTGGATATTGGACCGTGATGGTAACCGGTGTCGTCTCCCGGAAGTCTGGGCAAGTCTCATTGATACACCGATTTTCGTTCTGGTTGATCACGTAGAACAATCGGTAGTTGCCAATTCGAAATCGATAGAAGTCGGAGAGGTCTCCGCGGAGTCTCTTTATATTCGGCCCGTAGTATGGATTCTCACGGAGCAAGGGATATGCGTATTCAGTGATCTTCTTGTAGATTCGCTTCAGGTCAGGGTTTTTCTCCAATCGCTTCCGAAACCCATCAGTTTCGGCGATCCGGAACTGTCCGCTATTCGACGACGGTATATCGCTGGTTGGCAATTTCTTCTCGTCCCTGTTCCAGGTCTGCTACAAGATCCGTATTTGCAAGGATTTCTGCCATTTCTGAATCAGAAACGAACGAATCTTCGGCGAGGTATGCCACCGTTGCATATTCGATGAAGTTCGAAATACTCCGTCGGGAACCGGTAGCAGCCGAGCGAATCAGGTTATAAGTCTTGTCGTCCAGACGAAGCGTTATTGTCTTTGACATGATTGCGTCCTTTCGTGCTTCAAATGTATTCATATTTATTCTTTTCTGCAACAGAATGTTGTCGTTTTTTCGAACGCTGGAATATAATGGAATCAACACATGTACTTTACTCTGATTGTCCTGGGTGCAATTCTTGCAGCTCTTCTCTTTGACCTGGCGTCGTCGGATATGGTCTTCGGTGCGGCTCTGGTGATTTTGCTCTTTGGGGGTATTATTTCGCCGGATGAGGCCCTGGCCGGGTTTTCCAACAAGGGCATGGTCACGGTGGGGTTGCTCTTTATCGTCAGCCAGGCGGTGCAGAATACCGGTGTCTTTCAGACTATTGCCGACCGTTTTCTGGAGCTGGGACGGAGCCGGAACAACCGTCTTACTCCGTTGATGCTGCGCATCATGGCTCCCGTCACCCTTCTCAGCGCGTTTCTCAACAACACCCCCATCGTTACTATCTTTACGCCGGTTGTTCGTCGCTGGGCGATAGGCCGTGGTCTTTCACCGGGCAAGTTTCTGATTCCTCTGAGCTATGCCGCCATTTTCGGCGGTGTCTGTACGCTCATTGGAACGAGCACCAATCTGGTAGTTCACGGATTGGCGCTGGATCTGGGGCTACAGGGATTCCGATTTTTTGAGCTTGCCCGAATCGGAGTTCCTGTTGCACTTGCCGGCTATTTGTATCTGTCGGTGGTGGGGCAGCGGCTGCTGCCGGGTAACCGGGACCTGATGGAGCAAGTAGATACGGAGCCGCGTGAGTATTTTATCGAGATGACCGTACAGCCCCGTGGCCCGCTTACCGGAAAGTCAATCGAGGCGGCCCGGCTGCGGAGTCTCACCGGTGTGTACCTCACCGACATTGAGAGGGACTCCCACCATATCGGTCCGGTTGCCCCGGATGAAGTGCTGCAGGACAACGATCGTCTGCTCTTTGTCGGACAGACTGACGCGGTGTCTTCCGTGGCGGCCATGCCCGGACTGGCACCGGTTGACCAGGAACAGCTTGACCGGGACTCCCGAAGGCTGGCGAACCGGCTCATCGAGGTGGTTGTGAGCCACACCAGTCCCGCTATCGGCCGGACCATCCGGGAGTTCAACTTCCGCAGCGTCTACAACGCCAGTGTCATTGCGGTGAGTCGTAACGGTGAGCGGGTCAGCGGCCGCCTTGGCGACATTCGTCTGCAGTCCGGGGACACCCTGGTGCTTCTTGCCCAGGCCACCTTCGGCAAGCGGTGGCGGGACAGTCAGCATTTTTACCTGATAAGCCGTCTGGATCAGCTTACACCGGAAGCCCAGGGCAAGGGGTGGCTTGCTCTCACTGTTGTTGTCGCCATGATAGCGGCGGCCGCTCTGGGGGAATACCTTCCACCTGTGGGCGCGGGCGGCGGCTCCGGTGGTAACCGGATAGACATGTTTTACGCCGCCGCCGGAGCTGCCTTTCTGCTGTTGGCGGTCCGAATTATCCGCCCCGCCGCCGCCCGCAATGCTATCCGCTGGGATGTTCTTATCACTATTGCCGCCGCTTTTGGCGTCAGCAAGGCCCTCTTTAACAGTGGACTGGCCCAGATGGTGGCCCATGGTCTGGTCAACGCTATGAGTCCCTTCGGCGTGCTGGGGGCGCTCATTGCCGTGTACCTGGCCACTACCATCTTCACCGAAATCATTACCAACAATGCTGCGGCGGCGCTGATGTTTCCTATCGCTATCGCCACCGCCCAGCGGGCCGGCAGCGAACCGGCGGCATTTCTGGTAGCGGTTGCAGTCGCCGCCAGCGCAAGCTTTGCTACGCCAATCGGGTATCAGACCAATTTGATCGTCCAGGGCGCCGGCGGTTACAAGTTTCGCGACTTTCTGCGTATAGGTCTGCCTCTGAACCTGCTGGTGGGAACCGTCGCTGTTATTGCGATAGTCTTGTGGTATGGAGTGTAGCGTTTTCTCCCGTGGGTTTTTCGCTCTGGTGATTGCGGTAGCGGCGTCTGCAATCGGCGCCGGCCCCAGTACAGTCGCTGTCTACGCCGACACTGCTCTTGCCCCCGCATCGTGGGCTACCCACACCTGGCATTATCCCGTCATCAAGCGTCCCCTTTCCGCGGAAGAAATCCGAATTGCCGGAGAGATGCACGCCTCGCCGGTGGTCCGTCTTGCCGGCGGTGAGTACGAAATGGCCGTCATGGGGGTTCATAGTTCCGACAGCGGCGTCGGCGACGCGGACGAACTTGTCGTGGACGTGAGGGAACTGCCCCGGGGGTACCACGTCGCCGTCTATTACCTCCCGCCCTTTACGGTAGAGCGGAAGACCCGCTGGTTTGATCCCGCTTCCGTTCGCGGAGAGTGGTTTGACCCGGTGGTACCTCTTTTGGCGGCTCCGCCGCCAGCCGGGCCAACACCGATAGACGGTATCCTGCGATACGATATTTCATTTGTTCCCGCTGTGACTGCCGGCAAGAGTGTGTACTTTCTCTTTGAAATCAGGGCCCCCCGGGGCGGTTCCCGTCGGGCCGGACTGGTCCGGGTTCACGTTACCTCGCGGTCCAACGGAGGCGAAAGCACTGGCGCTTTCCCTTCTCTTCGGGTGGAACCCTTTGGCTTTGACCTGCCGGAGGAGCACACCCTGCCGCTCCTGGCGGGGATTGTTCCGGAGGATGTTTTTGACCTGCACCGGACGTACGGTCTCCTCCCGGAGGAGGAAGGTGAGCTCTGGTTGCGGTACCTGACGCTGCTGCGGACGCATCGAATTGTTCCGTATGATCCGTCGCCGGAAAAAGAGTTTACCTGGGAGTCTTTTGAGTCGGTGTCGCTGCCGTTGTATCGCGGTGAGTTGACCCCCGACGGCGTGCCCGCCCCGGCAATTCGCTTTCCCCGGAACCGTCAACCTGACGGCTCATCGGAGCGGCGCGATTTATATCGCGATGTTGCCGGGAGGCTGCGCAGTGAAGGGCTTATGGAGCGGGCCTTCTATTACGTTGACGATGAACCTCTTATGGGAGACTACACCCGTCTCATCGCAGACGCCCGGGAGATTGCCGAGACGGTACCGGAGCTGCGACGTCTTGTGACGGAGTCCTACAACCCGCAGCTTGCCGGACTGATAGACATATGGTGCCCCGACATTGCCATGCTGAACCAGCCGGTGCCGTTTTTCCCTGTATTTGGAAAGGGGTCGGGGTTGCAGCCGGACTTTCAAATGAATCCCGACGCAGGCGTCTATCGGGCTGAAATGGATGCGGGAAAAGAGCTGTGGCTCTACACGTGTACCTCCGCACAGTACGCCGATCTTCCCAATCTTTTTATTGACGCGCCGGCGGCGGCGAGTCGCATTATCCCCTGGGTGGTACACCGTTTTGACGCAACCGGAATGGTCTACTTTCGGGTGACTCAGGCGTACAAGGATGGAAACGACCCCTGGAAAAATCAGTACTACTTCAACGCGAACGGCGACGGTACTCTCGTATATCCGGCCGTTCCCGATTTTCCGTGGAGCCCCGGACACGGTGCCGTGGCGTCTCTGCGGATGAAACTGCTGCGGGACGGTCTGGAAGATTATGAATACATGTCTCGCACTGGAGCGCGGGCATCCGGCTACAGTTCCGGTCCGGTCCGGTCAACCACCGCCTGGGAGCACGATCTTACCAACCTCGCTGCTGCAAGGGATGCTCTGGGAGAAGAGGTGGCTACGGCTGCCCAGGGAACTCCCCACCGGGAAGTGGAGTCGTTTAACCAGGTATCCCAGCCGTCGCTGGCTGTGGACTACTGGTACGTCCCCGCCTTTGCCGCGCCCGGTAAAGAATCGGGTAGCTTTGGTGTACCGTCCTATCGGCACCTGCTGGCATCGACCCTCGATGCGGGGCGTCGGCAGGCAACGGTAGCAACCCGCGGCCGGTGGCAGGCGTACCTTCAGGTTGGGCCTGTCCTGGGGCTGTCCGGGGACAGTTACAGTTACGGCGGGTATTCCGCAGTTGGCTGGACAGTCTCACCGGAGACATCCCGGCGGCTGAACCGGACCTGGCTCATTCCGTACGTCGGTATTGAGGGTGGTGTGATTACCGGAAACGACGGTTCCCGAACATCCACCGGATTTGCCGGAAGCGTTCTTGTGGGGGTGCATATATGGTCTTCGCCCCGGACATCTTTGACTCTGGGCGGTGCATGGACCCATACAACAACTGACGCGGTACCGGTAGCGCTCCGGGGAACGCTGTCGTTTGACTTTGTATTCGACGGGCGTTAGCGTTATTCTTTTTTTCTCATGATACCGAGTCCAGTACTGGTCTGTAGAATTGTACACTCGAATTCCGGGTTTTCAGTCTTCCACCGATGAAACGCCTCTTTCTCGTCCGTCCGTTTCGCGTCGTCAAGGAGAACAACTGCGTTTCTTACCAATCGGTCCTTCAGTCTTTCGAGCGCAGGGTAACGCGATAGATGCCCTTCACGTCCGGGCGGACCATCGACAAGGAGGAGATCGATCCTGGGAGGTAATTTCTTGATTGCAGACTCGCTATACCAGTGAAAGGTCGAACCGTCATTTCCGCTGAACGGTTCCAAAGGCGCGTCTAGAACCACAACCCATTTGTCTAATTCTGCTTCTACCAATTTTTGACGAGTAATGGCCGCGAATAGTTTGTCATGCTCCAAGCTGTATATCCTCCCTGAGCCCTGTCTTGCTAAAAGTGTCGCCAAAAGGATTGTAGACGAACCGCTTCCCAATTCAACGATTGTCTTTGGTTTGTTATCAAACGCGATTTGTATCAGCTCTAACGCGTTGTCTGCCGCGAGGGTCCAACCCGTTAACGGGGGCAACGGACGATCTGTCCCAAGAAAACTCGCCAGACCTGCATAACCCTGAAGTTGGGAGAGAGAGGACTTGTTGGTAGTTTTAATCAGATGACGGATCGGTTTCATTACGAGCGGCCACGCTCGTACACTCATGATAAGAATTGAGATTGGTATCGATGCCACAACAAGAGCGATACGCCAACCGAGCAGCAGCATCGCTACCGTGAACACAAATGCCTCCGCTGCAAGTACAGAACCCGCAAAACCACGTCTTGATGCATTCAATTGCAATTCTCCTTCACGCCGAAAGCATATCACGCGAAGACATATGGATGTAACCACCAGTGTATGGCATAGTGCAGTCTCTATATGAAGGTATTACTTACCGGTATGGCCGGGTTTATCGGGTTTCACTTTGCCGGACGGCTCCTGCGGCGGGGTGACGAAGTCGTTGGCCTGGATAACATAAACGACTACTACGACGTGGGCCTCAAGCTTGGGCGTCTGGCCGAACTGGGGGTAACACCGGGTAAGGTGGACGCCGTCGAGCCGCAACGGCTGGTCTCGAGTGATCGACACGCCACCCTCAGCTTTGTACAGATGGACCTGGAAAACCGGGAGGGGCTCAAAAACCTGCTTGAGGCGGAACAGTTTGATGCGGTGGTTCATCTGGCGGCCCAGGCGGGTGTCCGCTATTCCCTGAGTAACCCTCATTCCTACGTATCCAGCAACGTCGAGGGTTTTCTGAGCCTCCTGGAGGCGGTGCGTCACGTCCGGCAGAGTCCGGTGAAGCATCTGGTCTATGCCAGTTCCAGCTCGGTGTACGGCCTGGAAACGGAGCAACCCTTCCGGGAGGAGATGGCGGCGGACCGGCCGGCGAGTCTGTACGCCGCGTCAAAGCGCAGCAACGAACTCATGGCCCACAGTTACGCCCACCTCTACAGTATCCCCGTGACGGGGCTGCGCTTTTTTACCGTGTACGGCAGCTGGTACCGCCCGGACATGGCGCTGTACCGCTTTGCCGACGCCATGACGACCGGCAAACCGATACAGATTTACAACCATGGAAAGATGGAACGGGACTTTACTTATGTAGACGACATTGTCGAGGGGATGGTCCGGGTTCTGGACCGCCCGCCCGCCCCGTCACCCGGACAACAAACCGGGCCGCCGAGGGACAACCCGCCGTACCGGGTCTACAACATCGGTCACGGCTCGCCGGTTCCGTTGATGGAGCTCATCGGTGCGCTGGAAGAGGAAATGGGTATCACCCCACAGAAGGAGATGCTGCCAATGCAGCCCGGCGACGTCACATCCACCTGGGCGGACTGCAGCGCCCTGCAGCGCGACACGGGGTACCTGCCGGACACGCCGATACGGGAAGGTGTCAGGCACTTTGTGGCGTGGTATCGCCGGTACCACCGTTTATAGAAAGGAACCATATGCACGA
>CAZCAE010000077.1:0-11363 GCA_964496635.1 uncultured Spirochaeta sp. | reverse complement strand
CCGAGGGAAACTGCTTTCTGAAGGCGTCTACTTTGGCGGGGTCCGCGTCATAGACACTCACCAGTTCTCCGCCGGCGTCCTGGAGGCCTGCGGTCATGCCCAGAATGTGACCGTGGTCCAGTCCGATAACGGAAAAGCGGAACTCCCCGGATTCACACACGTGATTCACCTGGCCCCGGGGGGCGTAGTTCATGCCGTCACTGTGGGCCATGGTTATCCCTCCGCTTCCGGCCGGGGAATATCAACCTGCCGACCCTGCTGCTCCGCCGAAAGATAGGCGGCGTAGACGGTGGCGATAGTATCCGCTGCAAGGAGACTGTCCGACTCCGGGGGGATGTCCCCGGCGACGGAGCGGTAAAAGGCTTCCATCTCATGCTGGTAGCCGGTAAACCAGTCTTCATCGGGGGAGGTGAAGGCCCACCCCTGTTTGGTCCCCGTCTTTTCCACAACGTAAATGTCCTTGAAGTTCTCCTCCCGGGGATTGTACGTCTGCATGGCCGTGTTGGGATTGATGTTGCACACCGTTCGGTGGTTGTTGGCGCAAACCTCTATCCAGTTGTGCACGCCCCCCAGGGCCAGCTCCGAGGCAAAGATGTCGGCAAAGGTGCCGTCCTCGAAGGTGATGTGCATCGTCCCGAAGTCCTCGATGTCGGTATAGGAGGTGCGCAGGTGGTCTTCGTCGCGGTATTGGGGCGAGGTGGTGACAGCGTGGGTCCGGGCGGAGACGGAAGCGGGCCGGATGGGAACGCCTGAGCGGGCGCGACCCTCCACCTTCTTCAGGTAGAGCGCCGCGGTGAGGGGATGGACCCCTTTGCCCAAGAGGGACCCGCCGCCGGAATGGGACCATATGCCGTAGAATTGTGAGTGCGACCCGGAGTGGGATTCCTCACCGTGCATCCAGACTATCTGGGCTCCCGTCTTTTCCAGTATCTCCCGTTCTTTCTGGATGGCCGGGGCGTAGACCCAGTTTTCGGCATAGAGGATGTGGCCGGCACTGCCACTCTCCGCCTGGAGCATGCGGCGGATGCTTCCCATCGCCCCGGCCAGTCCATCCTTCCGCGGAAAAGTCTTACCGTTGAACGAATCCGAACCGTCACCGAAGTAGCCGGTGAAGGGCTTTTCCACGATACAGCTCTTCCCCGCTTCCAGCACCTTGAGGACTATTTCCTCATGTGTAGAAGGGGGCGTACAGACGTGTATGACGTCTGAAGCCTCGATCAGCCGGTCCAGGGAGTGAAAGGAATTGATTCCCCGCTCTTCGGCAAAGGCGGTACAATTTGCTTTGGTGGGCGAGTAGACGCCGGCAACTTCCACGTTGGCTCCGTGGACCCGCTCAAGAGCTTCAAAGTGGAAACGGGCGGCAAAGCCGGAGCCGGCGAGACCAGCGGTCAGTCCGGGTCGCGTTTTCATGTACTCCTCCGTTGTATGAGAGAAAGGATTCCCGCTTTCAACGTGCCCATGAGTCGGATGAACCAGCGGGTCTTTCCCACCAGGCTCAACAGGATCAGCAGAATAAGAACCAACGAGATAGGCCGGGTAAAGAACGGCACAAGATCACCGTCGGTGAGAACGAGGGCACGTCGCAGGTTCTTGTCCAGAATATCGCCCAGAATAATTCCGAGAACCATGGGAGCCACGGGATAGTCCATCTCCTGCATGAGATACCCCAGCAACCCGAAGACGACCATAATGACGACATCAAAGCCTCGAGATTCCACGGCATATGCGCCGATGACACACAGGACGAAAACTACCGGCATGAGCCGCGTTCTGGGTATTTCCAACACTTTTACCAGCGTCCGCACCATGGAAAGGCCCAGAATGAACATTGCCGTCGTCGCCAGCAGAAACATAGCCACAACGGAATACACAAACTGGGGGTTTTCTATCATGATCAGCGGCCCCGGGCGGACTCCGTGAATGAACATGGCCGCCATGAGAACCGCCGCCGGGGCTGAACCGGGAATAGCCAGGGCCAGCACAGGGATGATTGCGCCCCCGACGGCGGCGTTGTTTCCCACCTCCGCGGCCATGAGGCCCTCTATGCTGCCCTTGCCGAATTTTTCCGGCTCCTTGCTTGCGCGCCGGGCAAAGTCGTAGCTCACCCAGGAACCGATGTCCTCCCCCACACCGGGAATAGCACCCACAAAGGTACCGATCAGACCGGACCGGATAACGGTTTTCCAGTATTTGGCAAACTCCCGCACCCGGGGAATGACGTGGGTAATTTCAGACTTGATGACGTCCACCCGGGTGTGCTTCATCATCATAATGACCTCGGCAAATCCGAAGGCCCCAACCATGGCGGGGATGAGGCGGATCCCGCCGGAGAGGTCCATAATACCGAAGGTAAAACGCACGTGGGCGTGAATACCTTCCATGCCCACCATCGCGATCATGAGACCGAGAAAACCGGCAATCCACCCCTTCAGGGGGTCTTTCGGTGCCGTCAGGGTTCCGCTGATAACAACACCGAATATGGCCAGCCAGAAAAACTCAAAAGACTGAAAGCTCAGGGCAAACCGTCCGATCACCGGCGTAAAGAGGGCCAGCATGATCATACCGATGATGGAACCGAGAAAGGAGCCGGTGGTTGCCAGACCAATGGCCTGACCGGCCTTTCCCTGCAGAGCCAGGGGATGACCGTCTACGGCGGTAGCGGCGTTTGCCGGGGTACCGGGAATGTTCAGCAGGATGGCGCTGCGGCTTCCTCCGTAGATTGAGCCGATGTACATACAGATCAGAATGAGCACGGCGTTGCCGGGAGCCATTCGGAAGGTCAGGGTCGTCATGAGGGCGATGCCCATTGTGGCGGTGAGGCCCGGAAGCATTCCTACAATGATTCCCAATTGCGTTGCCCAGAGCACATCAAAGAGGGTTCTCACGGTGAGAAACTCTCCGATGCCCTGAGCGAGCATGTGCAATCCTTCAAAAGACATATGCTGTAACTCCTAGGGAAGACGGACGAGAAAGAGATACCGGAAGACCGTTGAGACAACGGCCGCCGTCAGAAGCGCTTCAATACCCGCTGTAACAATCTGTCGCGACTGCCCGCGAAGGGGTTGTTCCCGCTGATATTCAAACACAACGACAAAACCAAGGACAAAGAGGAACGTCGCAGCCGGATACCAGAGACGCCCTATCAGGCCAAGAGCGTATAACAGGCAGATTACCAGGGTGGCCGCCACCCTCCGGACCTGTGGTATGGCGCTGATCTCGAATATGCGTTGCCGGGAAAAGCGATAGGAATACCCCTTGTTGTATACGGAACGCAGGAAGAGCATCACACTCATGATGACAATTGCCACCCCCAGCAGCCCCGGAACCAGTCCCGGAATAGTAAAGGGATTGATGCCCCGGTGTTCCAGCCGCGGCATCGTTACAGACAGGCCAATTGTGGTGACACCGAACGCCAACAGTACGAGAGACGTCACAAAATCCGCTTTATGCATGTTTCTTGATACGGACATTGATCCTCCGGAAACAAGGAATTATCGGAATTGAAGGATGGTGTGGCCGCATTTGTCACAGCGGCCACACCAGGCAGTCGGTTCCGGATTATACCAGAAGTCCGACAGTTAGACTCATGTCAGACTCATGGACGGGGAATTCCCACCTCATTGGGGCTCATAACGGTATCACCCGCTTCGTGTTTCAGCCACGCGTCAATCTGAACCATGGGGAAAGACTTGCGCACCGCGGCTTCACCGTAGTCGGGGTCAAAGACAACAGCGTTTTCCCGGGCCCAGGTGCGGAGAGAGTCCGATGTCATGACATGATCCTTCCAGATTGCATCAAGGGTCTCCACCACATTCTGGGGAACACCTTTGGGTACGAAGATACCGAAATAGATCGGCGCAGCTTCAAACTCGGGAATCCAATCGGTAATTGGAGGTACCGGCTCGTCCACACCTTCCAGTTCAAGCGGTTTATCGGTAAGGACCACCAACGGTCGCAGTCTGCCTGCCCGGATCATGTCCACCTGCTCTACCGACAGTTGAGGAACGACATCGGCTTCACCACCTACCGTTGCGGTAACCGCGGGTGCACCGCCGTCATACGTGACGTGGCGATAAC
This sequence comes from uncultured Spirochaeta sp., assembly GCA_964496635.1. Lineage (GTDB taxonomy): Bacteria > Spirochaetota > Spirochaetia > DSM-27196 > Alkalispirochaetaceae > Alkalispirochaeta. Next base: position 7,286 of record CAZCAE010000077.1, on the reverse strand, counting down.
GGATTCCGGTATAGGAGCTGAGGAGTTCCATAGCGGTGTGTCCCGCTGAGTTTACACCCGCCGTGGCTACTCTGATTTCTCCCGGCCGGTCCTGGAACGCCTGCATCAGATCGTCGACGGTCCGGTAGGGGGAATCGGCCCGCACAGAAATGACATTCGGCATTGCCACGTTTGTATAGAGATGCCAGTCGTCCAGAGTGGTATCCAGAAGCCCCATGACCTTGTAGACTCCCAGATCCTTAACCGCACCGGCCGTCCATGTATAGCCATCCCGGGGAGCATCAAGAGCAGCTTTCGTTCCGAGGGAACCGGATGCTCCACCCTGATTCACTACAACTACGCTTACACCAAGTTGCTCTTCAACAATTGCCGCAGTTGTTCTGGCGGAGCGGTCTGTTGATCCACCCGCACCCCAGGGAACAATCAGGTTGATCGGACGGTTTGGATTCCAGGAATAGCCGGATCCATCAGTTTCCTGTACACCACTTGCAAAGACCATGCCCGCTGCCACAAGCAATACGAGCAATACACCAATCAGTCGTCTCATCTGATACCTCCTGTTGTATCTGACGTCTTCTATCGAATCGGGATTACCAGGTACCGCACTGTCAGGCGGCCCGTTCGGGCAATTCCCGTTTCATTTCCTCAAGTCGATATCCGAACCCCGGTCCCCGCAGGGTAGAAATATCCAGGGTTCCCTCGTTCCGCCGGTACGCTCCCGGATGAATCGCTTCTTCCGGTCCCGACGCAGCCGGATAAAATTGCATGGAGTTGGACTCCACACCACAGATCGTCTGCACCCGGGATGCCAGGCACAGGTGACTCAGCTGAGCAAGCATCGGGTTGGTAAGGTCCTGCACCATAACGGGCATTCCGAACTCACCGGCCCAACAGTTGCTCATAAGCGATCCGGTAAGCGTCTTGGCAGTCTTCAGGGCAACCCCGGTCCATCCCGCTTCGCGCCCCCAGACCAGATCGTGCCAGCGGACCGCCGATTCGTCCATGAACAGGGGCTTCCGTCGTGCCAGGGATGTCACCGCCCGACTATCCCGTACGAGCGTTGGCGCCAGGGGTTCTTCCACGTACATAAGGAGGCGGAAAGCCTGGGGCATGTTCCGCTCCATGGCGTCAAGAATGGTGTGCAGATACCCGGCGTCTTCGGGAGTGCCGTTAAGGTCAAGAGAGAGACCCCGTATCGGCGGCATCCGCAGTGGAGTTCGCCCGCCGTTCCGACCACCACCGGATTCTCCGACCCCCGCTGCCACCATTACCGCTTCCATACGCGCAAGATCCGCGTCCAGATCATATCCTCGAAGTTTGATCTTCAGAAGGTCAAGGCCGTCGCCGGCTATCCATTCCTGCAGCGACGAGGGGCCGGCTGCCGTTTCTAAAGCGTCCAGGTACCCTACCAGGTGCCACGCCCGGAGGCGAGTCTGCGGCTTCCCGACCAGGTACGATCCAGGATAACGCCGCCGAAACAGCTGCTGGATGTTGCTGAACGCAGCATCCTCGCCGAAATAATATTCCAGGTCTCCATTCATCCACTCTTCTGTGAGGGTTTCAAACACTCCCGTTCCATGAAGTCGTCCGAAGGCGTCATGCAAAGCGAGATCAAATGGTGCAAAACAGAGCTGTGCCGCCAGCGGCGGAAGCGTCGCGCTGTCGTGGTAATTCCCGGCCATGAAACGCGTGGATATTTCAACAGGGTGGCCACTTTCCGGAAACACCCGTAGCTGCCGGGCCAGGTCCTTGCAGAATTCTTTCATACGTTCTTCCCGATCGTTTACGGAGAGCGGTCTTTCCAATTGCAGCCACATATCCCGGGAATGGGAACCTACATCCCCGTCCGGCCACGCCCATTGAACGTTCAGAGGCGCCTCACCCCATCCAGTGGCATACCGGCCCGTCCCTGATACGACAGTCACCGAAGCGCGGGCGCATACTACCGCCTCTACCGTTGCCCGTCCGAACGCAAGGGGCCGCTCACAGCGCACGGGGATAAAATAGAGAGCAGTGTCGGTAACGGTTACATCGGAAGGGCGTTTCATATAGGTGCTCTCTGACAAAATCAGTGTAGACCCGTCTTCTACCTTTGTCAAATAAAAAGACAAAGAGACCTGAAACGGCGCTCCAGGCGCGGAATATTAGAGTTTTCCAGTCGATTAAAACCGCCGTTCACAGGATGTTTATTTATCCTTGAACCAAAGTCCGTTGTACCGTACACTGAAAGACGATGATTCACAGTATCCGTCCCGACTGCGCTCCCGGCACCTCCCGAGACTCCACACGGTCCCGGGTCTTTCAGGTCCTTGCGGGGCGCAACCGCATCTCAAGACCGGAAATTGCCCGGATCACCGGACTCAGCAGGGCCACCGTCGCACTCGTCGTTGATGAATTCCTGGAAGCGGGACTGGTCACCGAATCGGGAGCGGGGAGCCCCAGGGGAGGAAGACCACCGATTATCCTTCAGTTCATCCCCACGGCAGCCTACGCCATCGGGGCCAGTCTCTACGACTACGCCTGGCGCATCGTCGCGACGGACCTGACGTCTATTGTTATTGATCACGAAACGGAAGCTCTCCGGGACCGCTCGGCTGAAGGTGCCCTGTCTGCGCTGGCCGACGGTATTTCCCGCCTGCGGAGCCGCCTGGACCCGGAACGTCTGCTGCCGGTTATCGGCATCGGCCCTCCCGGTCTGGTGGATATGGAAAAAGGAATAATCAAAAGCGCCGTCGACCTTGGTTGGAGAGAAGTAGACGTTGCGACGGAGATTACCGCCCGCACCGGTCTGGCCGTAGTCGCAGCCAACCGCAGCAAAGCCGGCGCCCTTGCCGTCCTCTGGCGGGTGGCAAGACCGGAAACGACCAACCTCATTTACGTATCACTGGGAACGGGAGTTGCCGCCGGAATCATTCTGGATGGTCGTCTTTTCACCGGTTCCAACTCGTCCGCCGGCGAACTTGGACATCTGACGGTCCTTCCCGACGGCCCCCTCTGTGAATGTGGAAACAAAGGCTGCCTGCAGCAGCTGGTGTCGGAGCAGGCAATAGAAAACGCTGCCCGTCGAGCAATGCGCACCCAACCCGGAGGCATTCTCGGAGAAAAATGCGGCAACCACCCGGAAGTACTCACCGCTTTTGACGTGCTTGCAGCGGCGGAACAGAAGGATCCGACAGCCACGGCCGTAGTCGATCGTGTTGCCGATTACCTGGCAATCGCCCTGGGTAACCTCATCAATCTGTTCAACCCCCAGAGCATCATCCTGGGCGGACCGGTAGCGGAAGCGAGTCCGTTACTCACGGAGCTGGTTCAGGAGTACACCCGCCGACACGCCATGGCATATCCCTTCTCGGCGGTCCACATCACCAGAAATACCCTGGGCCCCGATACCGGGGCTATCGGTGCGGCTGTTCTGGTCCTGCAGCACGCAGACCGTCTTTACTTTCAGCTTCCCTTCTGGGCCTCTCAGACCTCGTAGTCCGCAACAGCCCGGGCGGTCGTAACCGCACCGACAAACTTCTTGACTTCTTCGTGGGCGGGGTGCACCTGATACGCATCAAGGGCGGCCCGGTCATCAAAGACCGAGTAAAGGGCAATATCAAAGGCCGCGTCGGACCCGTTGAAGTCAAACCCTACCTCGATTTCCCTGATCTGGGGTACCACGCCCTTCAGCGCCTCTATCCGCTTCTTGATCTCTCCAAGAAGCTCCTTCTTCCCCATTCCCTGGTGACTGTCCACCACATTCCACATGACAATATGCTTGACCATGACCCCATCATAGCGCGGACCCGCCGTTTTGTGCATCTCTTCTTTTATATATGAACTTGCGTTCTGCCCGGCGCCGTTTTGTCGCCCCGGAATCACTACCGGTTCTCGGTGGACCTTTTCCAGACTCTTCAGTACTTTGGTATTCTTAAGGAAACAGAGGGGCAAGAACGCAGCGGCCCATGGCAACCGTCACGCTGATCATACCGAGTATTGGTACGGTGGCCCGTTGTCGGGCCGCCGCGGTCTTATAGAAGAATAATGGAAAACTCCGTAGCCGCCGGATTTAGGACATCGCCGGTAGAAATTGCCGCCTTCTTTCTGATCGTCATCCTTTTTGTGGTGGTTCTGGTATCTTACGGGGTCCGCCGACATCGAGTGTACCTGCGACGTCGTGCAGAAGAAAAATCTCGCCGTTACACCGAGCTGGTCGGCATGCGGAACCTGCTCCCTACCGATGAGGACATCATAGATCGTCTCGCCCAATATCTGCGTGATCCGTCAGAAAAGCACCTGATCCTTCAACGCCAGAGCACCTTCAACCAGACTGCCGCGCTGGCACTGGACGACAACGAAGTTGGACCGGGCCAGATATCGGCATTGCGGGTAAAACTCGGTTTCACCGGCCGTCCCGTCGGATTGCGCCCTCGATCCAGCACCGAGATTCCTCCTTCTTCCTCTATCATTCTCGAAACGTCCCGGGATGCCCAATTTGAAGGCGTTGTGACAAATGCAGGGACCGACTCCCTGAGGGTCCGCCTGAAAGATCGGCACTCCTCATTGCCTACCGGCGAATCGGTCCATGTTGTGTATCAGAACGATTCCGGTGTATTTACCTTCGATTCTACCGTCCTGCTGACAGACATCAACAAGATTCAGCTGCAGCACTCTGAGCAGATCTCCTCAGTCCAGGATCGCAGCCATTACCGCCGGCCCCTGAAGCTACCGGTGTATATTCGCGGCGTTCTCAGCGATGAAGAACCGGAGGCATCGGAATTCCTTGATATCGGTGGCGGTGGAGCAAGTATCCGCAATCCCGCCGAGCGCTTTTCGGCCGGTGACAGCGTGGAGCTCACCTTTCACCCCGACGGCGATACTACCCTGGACCTGGTAGCTACTGTTGTCCGCACCTCCCGGCGGGGAAAGGTAATCCATGTACGCTATGGCAATATCAGAGAGTCCGACAGGGACCGCGTCTATCGCCTCATCTTTCATCCTTCCGAAAAGTAAAAAACGGTAACACCATTTGAACACACCGGTGTTACAATCAAGTGAAGAATCAATCGCAGTGGAGGAACTATGGCAGACGCGGAAAAAATTGTTTCGGAAACGGTAGAACAGATCAAATCGTTGTTAAGCAGTGAGCGGGTCGTGGGTGATCCTATACAGATCGGAGAAGCGACTATTCTCCCCCTTCTCAGTATCGGCTTTGGATTCGGAGGCGGCGGGGGTCATGAAGGAGCCGGCGAGAGTGGTCAGGGGGCCGGCGCCGGTGGAGGAATCAAACCGATAGCCCTGGTAATTTCCGATACCAAGGGCGTCCGGGTTGAACCGGTCAAACAGGCGTCCTCGTCGCTTATCGAATCGGTTGCCGCAATCGTTCAACGCGTTATGGACGAAAAATCAAAATCCGGGGATACCTGATATAACCGGAAGATCCGCAGGTGGTATTCGTCTGGATTACGGGCTCAGTATTTCTGGTCTTGCTCTTTCTGTTGGCAGTACCGGTGGCAGTACGCCTTACCGGTAGCGGGAAACCGAAGGGGTATCGCGGTAAGATTCTGTGGCTGTTCGGGGCGATCCAGTTTCCCGTTGGCGGCGGTGATCAGAGCAGAGGAACGGGAGGACCTGGGCGTACCCCGAAAAGAAAGAAACGCCGAGCAAAAAAGACGGGGCGCTCCGTCCGAATTGCCCCGTCGGACATCCCCATAGCCACACGGGTCGTACTCACTCTCATACGCCGGGTCATCCGAAGTTTTTCCGTCACTGTCGATGGAGAACTCCGACTTGGACTGAACGACCCCGCCGACACCGGCGTTCTCTGGGGCGAAGGATATGCGTTGGCCCAGCGGGTCGTTGCGTCTACGGGCCTTAATATCTATCCATGCTTTGACAGAGCGACCCTTGATTTCCGGGGAAGCGCAACTGTTCGGGTTATTCCGTTGGCGCTGTTCGTCCCCGTACTACAGGCTGCCCTTTCCCGGGAGGGCAGAATGCTCTTCCACAGTATTCGGAAGCGAAAATGAACAGTCGCGAATATATAACGGTAACAACTACCATTCCCGATCGTACCGACGGAGTCGGCTCAGTCAAATTGATCATCACCTATTTGGCTACCGTGGCGGTATCTGGAAAGAAAACGGGCGTAGCCGGATGGGCTACGGCCGCGCCGATAAGGGTTGCAACCGGCACAGACGAAAACATTGTTATCTGGGAAAACGAAGATGCAGACATCCCGAAGTGAATATATCCAACGCATCAACCGCACTATGGACTACATCGATACGCATCTTGCCGACTGCCTGTCACTGGAGGTGCTGGCCGGGGTGGCTACTTTTTCCAAGTATCACTTTCACCGGATTTTCTTTGCCCAGGTAGGAGAGACACCGAGCCAGTACGTTCAGCGCTTGCGTCTGGAAAAAGCAGCTATGCTCGTCGTGGCTCATCGAAACAGACCAATCACCGATATCGCTCTCTCAGTAGGTTTTTCCGACATGGCGGCGTTTTCGCGGGCCTTCCGTCAGACCCATGGAATGTCCGCCAGCCAATACCGAACCCGCCGGAACGACCTCTCCATGAAAAACCGCAACCTGCGCATATCGGAAAGCAATTACGGCAAAGCGCGATCCGAACGGGATGATTACGATACGGACATATCATATAACACAAGGAGTAAAGATATGTCCCAACTTTCAGTAGAGCCCATTCCGGCTCAAAACGTAACGGTTCTGGAAAAGCCGGATCTCACCGTAGCGTATGTACGGCACACCGGCCCCTACTTTGGAGACGAAGGGCTCTTTCAGCGGCTCTTCACACAACTGTACAAATGGGCGGAACCACGCAACCTGATCACACGAGGTGTCACCGAAGAGATCGTTATTTACCATGACGATCCCGAGACGGTAGAACCGGAGAAACTTCGTATCAGCTGCGGCATAAATGTCTCTCCCGACACAGAAGTGAGCGGAGAGATCGGAAAGCTGACAATTCCGGCGGGAACGTACGCGGAAGCGCGTTTTAAGGTGGATGCAACCCAGTTCGGCGGAGCATGGAGCTGGGTATATGGCGTGTGGCTGCCAGACAGTGGATATCACCCGGACGACCGACAATGCTACGAGAAGTACATCGACACGGATCCTGAAGCGGAAATGACTGATGAGCTGGGTCGAACCTTCACCGTGGACATCTGTATTCCCGTCAAACCGCTGTAGGGACGCTGACCTGGGTATACAGAAACGTGTTGCAGCCCGTCTTCAAGTTCGAGAAGCAACAGGTTGGGGTAGAGAGATGAGCAACCTATC
>CAZCAE010000076.1:0-11948 GCA_964496635.1 uncultured Spirochaeta sp. | reverse complement strand
ACTACCCGTTCGGTCACACCATCAAAAGCGTGAGTCACGGCGTTTGATGCCAGTTCATTCACTACCAGGCCCAGGGTTGAGAGAATTGCCGAATCCAATGGCGCATCGTCTATGTCCAGCTTCAGATTGACCGGAGGGTCCGGCGCAAACGATTCCAGAACGGCTCCAAGAAGGCGCCCGAAGTAGGAGGCCGGTGACAATTCGCCTGAGCATCCCTCTTTCGCCAGGTGGTCGTACAGCAGCTGCACACTCCTGACCCGGCCCGCCGCTTCTTTGAGGTGGGCCGAAAGGCGAGGATCACCAACCTCCCGGTCCTGGAGGGAAAGGAGTCCCGAAACCGACTGCAGACTGTTCTTCATGCGGTGAGCGGCCTCCCGTTGCCGCATGTGAAACTCTTCTTCCCGAAGCCGGTGGTGCTCCAACGCTCTTTCCATAGCGACAATCGCCCGCAGGTGGTGTTCCAGCAGCTCCGAATAATGCCGGGACTGCAATCGAGTTCCATCGGCCCCAAGAAGTATCATATGTCCCAGAAGGCACTCTTCACAGCGAATAGCCATAACATAGGGGTCTCTGTCGTGACGCTCCATATTATTCGGAACCGGCGACACCGGAGCCCGTTCGAGAGAGTACCCAAGACGATTTTCAATCTCTTCAAGGAGCGGTGTAAGACGTTCTTCCGGCCCGCACGTATGAAAGCGGGAAGAATTTTCCGAATTATTGGTATATATTTGTATAGTACATAGTTCTGCCTCAAAAGCTGTGCGGACAAGCTCTGCCGTAACACGGTGGCTTTCTACATAACACGTTTCCATAGCCGCGTACTTCCTTGAGTTTGCTTTTTATATACTTTTTTACCGATACGGGCCAGGCGTCTGCAACTGGGTCACGTCAATGGCAGACCACCAATATCCAGAAAATCTATTCTTGCAACCATATATCAGTTGCATTCAGATGTTTTACTATAGTCCGATAATGCGCTTTTGGCAATACTTATTTGTTGCTAACAGCCAGTTGTCAGATGTTTTGTCACCTCCCAGGATAAATCATGAAAAGTGAATTGATAAATCTGCGTCAGATTCTTGCGCAAAACATTCGAACGATGCGGCGAAGTAACGGCTACAGCCAGCAGTACCTGGCTGAAGCAGCCCATATCAGCACCGGTCATATAAACGACATAGAACACGGACGCAAGTGGGTTTCGGAAAAGACATTTCTTCTTCTGGCGGACGCCCTGATGGTAGAACCGTGGATGCTGCTCAGACCTGCGGACCGGGCAGGCTCGGTCGAGGATGGAGCCAGGTTTGTCAGCTTTATTTCGCTCTTTCGGGAACGGCAGGACGCACTTATTCGTTCAACGTGGAAAGAAGTCACCGGAGCCGACACCGAAGTGTGACGCTGCCGGGCCGCCGTTACAACCCGAACAATCGCACCGACATGGCAATACTGAGAAGTCCGAGAATGGCGGTAATCGCGACAAACCACCGATTCATGTGCCTGTTCAGATCTCCAAAGCGAACGTCCATCTCCTGCCGGGTCCGGTCCAAGGACGCCGTCAAGTCACTCCTGAAACCGTCGATGCGTTCGGTCAGATCATTTCGCACACCGTCGATGCGTTCGCTCAGATCATCCCGCACACCGTCGATGCGTTCGCTCAGATCATCCCGGGTCTGGTCGGCGCGCTTCTCCTGATCGTCCATGCGTCTGTTCAACTGATCAAAGCCGCGAAAGGTGACCTCCCGCAGAGCTTTCAGGCCCTCTTCCACCCTGACCAGACGTTCCCGGGTATCCGACTCCCGCAGTTGCACGATGTCAACCATCCACTCCGGGAGATGTTGCCGGACGTAGTTACCGATTGTCTCGAGATGTTGTTCCGACAGTTCCATAGGGTCACTATTACGAAAATACACGGCGTCAGCCGGGTATTTTTGTTATTTCGGATGCCGCAAAGCGGCATGCGAAACTCATTTTGTTGTTCCTCCGTGAGGAATCACACCCAAAATTTCAATCCTGCTTCAGGAAGTATACAACTTTTTTGCAAATGTGCCAGAACTGTCGGTGTTCGCGCATACCGTGCCCCGCGAGCGGGGTGGCCCCGGCCCTGATGAAAGGGCGGAGCTCCGCGGAACGCAAGTTCCGCCGGCGTACGCCGGCGAAAAGAGGATTGGAATTCTCCGAAACCTTGCTCAGGGCTGATAGCGTTTGAAGACGAGGACGCCGTTGTGGCCGCCGAAACCGAGCGAGTTGCTCATGACGGCATTGACGGTGGCGGAGCGGCCCGTGTTGGGTACGTAATCCAGGTCACACCCTTCGCCGGGTTCGTCCAGGTTCATTGTGGGCGGTATGAAGTTGTCCCGAATTGCCATGATGGACGCTATCGCTTCAATGGCGCCGGCGGCACCCAGACAGTGGCCGGTGACGGACTTGGTGGATGAGACGGCCACCGTATCGGCGTGGTCGCCAAATGCAAGGCGAATGGCCTTTGTCTCGGTGGGATCGTTTATCGGTGTTGATGTGCCGTGAGCGTTGATGTAGTCAATCTCTTCCGGCTTGAGACCGGCGTCACGGAGGGCAAGGGTCATCGCTTTGGCCGCGCCTGTTCCTTCCGGATGGGGGGCGGTGAGATGGTTGGCGTCATTGGTAAAGCCGTTTCCGCCAACCTCTGCGATGATGTTGGCGCCTCGGGCCAGCGCGTGGTCCAGGCTTTCCAGAACAAGAAGCCCCGCGCCTTCACCCATGACAAATCCATCGCGGTCCTTGTCAAAGGGGCGGGACGCCTTTGTGGGATTGTCGGTGTAGCGGCTGCTGAGAGCCTGGATCACGTTGAACCCGGAGATGCCCAGGGGGGTGATAGGCGCCTCGGCGCCGCCGGCGACCATGATGTCAGCCAGACCTTCCCGAATGTGGCGCATGGCGTTACCTATAGCGTCGGTGGCGCTGGCGCAGGCGGTGTTAATGGTGTACACGGGACCGAAGGCCCGAAGGTTTATGGCGATATGTGCCGGCCCGATATTGGAAATCATCTTGGGAATGGTCATTGGCGGCACCCGGGAGGGGCCTTTTGCATTCAGAATGCCTATTGACTCTTCAATGGTCTCAAAGCCGCCGATACCAACTCCCAGAACGACACCGACGCGTTCCGAATCATAGGCATCTTCTTTGTCCAGCAACCCCGCCTGTTCGAAGGCTTCCCGGGCGGCGTAGACGGAGTACTGCGAAAATCGGTCCATCTTGCGCGCTTCCCGTTTGTCGATACGTTCTTTCGGATCGAAATCCTTGATTTCCGCCGCGTATTTGGTGACAAAATCGGTGGTATCGAAACGGGTTATCGGTCCAACACCGCTGGTTCCCGCCTTTACGGCTTTCCAGAAGTCGGCGGTGGTGTTGCCTACAGGACTCAGGGTCCCCATGCCCGTTATTACTACTCGTTTCATATATGCTCCTTGTGGCGATTTCGGCGTGGCCAGTTGGACCGCTTACATAGCCAGGCCACCGCCGACGGTGACAACTTCTCCGGTGATGTACGAGGCCATATCCGATGCCAGAAAGAGGCAGACCTTTGCCACCTCCTCGGCGGTACCTATGCGGCCCATGGGTATCTGCGCGATCAGCGCCTCTCGCTGCTGTTCGTTGAGTCTATCTGTCATTTCCGTCTCAATAAAGCCGGGGGCTACGGCGTTGACCCGAACACTTCGGCCGGCTACTTCCCGGGCAAGGCTTTTGGTCAAGCCGATAAGCCCGGCCTTGCTGGCGGCGTAATTGGCCTGACCGGCATTGCCGATCTTTCCCACCACCGAGGTGATGTTGATGATTGATCCGGACCGACGCTTGATCATGTGACGAGCCAGAGCCTTGCTGGTGTAAAAAGCGCTCGCCAGATTAACGTCCATGACGGTCTTCCAGTCCTCGGCGGACATACGCATGATAAGACCGTCTCTGGTAACCCCGGCGTTGTTTACGAGAATATCTACACCATCGTGGGTATCGAGAATCGTGTTAATCGCCTCGGTTACGGCCTGTTCATCCGAAACGTCCACGGAATGATGAAAGACATTGTCTGAACCGAAGCGGGAACGATAGTCTTCCAGCGAGTTCCCGGCGCTTCGGGAGAGGGAGTGAACTATCGCTCCGTTGGCGAGAAATGTCTCAACAATACGGCTTCCAATTCCCCGGGACCCCCCGGTAATTACGGCTGTTTTTCCGTCAATCAGCATCTTCCAGCTCCTTCGCAATCGCCTCGATCTCCGGAAGCGTCCCGGCGGTGCGAAAGCGGCCTGCCGGCCAGGTCGCATCGACTTTTCCTATAGCCTTCCAGAGTCCCTGCAGGACCGAACCGGGGCCGACCTCCAGAAAGAGCTGGTCGACGTGAGTTTCTGTGGCGGCCGTGGCGGCCGAGCTCGCCGGGGCGGCGAAGCTATCTTCCAGAATACGCCGCTCCTCACTGGTCCACATGACCGTTTTCACCAGCTGGTCCAGGCACAGGGATCGAGCTTCTTCACCGGAGGTTACCGGTGCACCGGTAACGTTGGAATAGACCGGATGCAGTGGGTCCCGAAAGTCTATATCGCAGGCAATGTCGGAAAACTGTTCCCTCGCAGGAGCCATCAGTGGCGTATGAAACGGGCCGGAAACCTTCAGGGGTATGACTTTCCGTACCCCCGCATCCCTGAGGCGCTCCGCCGCTGCGGACAGGGCGGCTGCCCTTCCCCCGATGACCGTTTGCAGTGGGCTGTTGTAGAGAGACGGGTACACGTCGTGAACGCCGGCTTCCGAAAGCATCTCCAGCACCTCCGGCAGGTCCTTTCCCATGACGGCACTCATACCGGCAGGGCCCGTTTCATCGTCCGCGCTGCGGCTTACCCGCTCCATTATTCCACCCCGGTGCTGAACCAGAGTAAAGGCGTCGTGCGGTGTAAGAACGCCGGCGTCCACCAGCCCGGCATACTCCCCCAGGCTGAACCCGGCGGAGCGGGAAGGCGCTATACCAAACTCTTTCAGAACTGTCCGGGCAGAAAGATTTGCAAGGGTAATAGCGATCTGCGTGTTATCGGTCTGTTTCAATTCTTCCTCGGTACCGTCAAAGAGGAGTTTTTCCATCAACTTGCCGGCAATGCCCGAAGCGATTTCAAAGAGTTCGCGAACTTCCATGCTGTGTTCATACAAATCACGTGCCATGCCGGAAAACTGCGCGCCCTGTCCGGGAAAAAGAAAAGCAATATCCATAGGCAAACGGTATCACAACGGTACGTCCTGCTCAAGATGTCGGTTCGCGACCGATAAAAGTATACTGTAAACCCGTTACATTGGCAGGTGCAGACCATTTTGCTATCTTTACCGTCAAAGGACTTCAATGACACACGCGAAAATCGCATCGGTCGGGGCGTACGTTCCCGAACGACGCATGCATAACGATGAACTTGCAGAAATCGTCGACACATCCGACGAGTGGATCTATTCACACACTGGTATCCGATACCGCCATATCGCCTCCGAAGACCAGTCGGCCGCGGATCTGGCGGTTCCGGCGGCGAAACGGGCGCTGGAGCGGGCCGGCCTGAAACCCGACAATATCGACCTTGTACTGCTGGCCACAAGCACCCCCGATTACATCGGGCTGCCCTCGACAGCGTGTGTCGTCCAGGACCGCCTGGGCATAAAAGATGCCGGGGCAATGGACCTTATGGCGGCCTGCAGCGGATTTATCTACGGACTGGAGACGGCACGGGCGTATGTTGTATCCGGGGCGGCCCGGAACGTTCTCCTTATCGGTTCGGAAGTGTACAGCAAGATCATAAACTGGCAGGACCGGCGTTCCTGCGTTCTCTTCGGCGACGGCGCGGGCGCGGTGGTCATTCAGGCGGTTGACGGCGAGGCTGAAACGGAGAGGACGGCCGAAACAGACGGTTCGTCGCGCATTCTTCCGGCGCTTCTCGGTTCTCAGGGGTCCGGTGCGGAGTCTCTGTACCGCTCTCACGGCGGCACGCGTCACGCATATACTCCCGGGAAATCCGATGAGGCGGATCTGAAGCTCAAAATGGACGGAAGAAAGGTGTACAACTTTGCCGTTTCTTCGGTGGGTTTCGTCATTCGGGAGCTTTTGGAACGAAACAAATTGGAATTCGGCGATCTCGAGTGGGTTATTCCGCATCAGGCCAATGAACGAATCATTTCCGCGGCGGCCAGGCGGGGCGGCTGGGACGCAAGTCGCTTTTACATGAATATAGCGGAATACGCAAACACCTCTGCAGCATCAATTCCTATCGCCCTGAACGAAATGTATGAAAAGGATCTTCTGCAGCGGGGAAAGGCGTACCTGACCGTTGGATTCGGCAGTGGCCTGACCTTTGGCGGGAGTATATTCTACTACTGACTGCGCGGTCGGCCGCCGGTCCCGTCCGGCACCTTCACCCCTCCGGTAAGCTCTTCCGCCAGCTCTTCCAGGACCCTTCGGTATCTGACCGCAGCGCGAAGGCGACCGGATATGCCGTCTGCACTGATAATTTCACCGCCGGATATGTACCCCTCTGTATCGTGGAAGATCCACCACTTCAGAACACCGTCATTCCAGGTTGTATCCAGGGTCAGGGGGCTTTCCGGTGCATGAACGAGACCGAGTCGCCGTACAATGGTACGCATCTGTCCCGGTTCGGCGATATTCAGGGGAACCGGCCGACCCCGGACAAGAAACGCACCCGGATGCAGCATCCACGCTTCCGCGGCGTAGTGAAGAGCCTCGGGGTCGTCTCGGCCCAGCAGGTCGTACAACTCAACGAGAACCTGAAGCCGCTCGTACCGTTCCCACGGACCGGAAAACATATCCAGAAGACCGCGCAGGGCGGCCACGTCGCCGGTAGTCGTGGCGCGAATCAATTGGTAGTTTCCGGCTATCGCCGGATTGCGCTTCACCTCCAGCTCTTCAGCGATGTTCATATTCGACAGCGTTATGGTCTTCCATTGTTCACCGGCAACCATTCGGTGGTAGGACGCCTGTATAGTCCGACCGCCTGAATCAAACTCATCGGCAACGGAGAGGCTCTGCATGCGCGCCAGACCGCGGTAGTACCACCCTTTTACGCGGCGGAACGTACTGCGGACGAAACGGGAGGTCCGTTGCCACAGAGACCCCGGACGAAAGAGGCTGTCCCGACGGGCGGCGGCCTCCCATGCATCGGCGGCGATCGAATAGAGCTGGTACAAATACCGATCGGGACTGGTACCAAAAAAGTAGAGCCAACCGTCATGGGTCTGACGTTGTACCCGCTCCACCAGGGCAATTGCCGTATCAGGATCGCCCGCTTCCAGGCGTACCGACGCCAGCGCCAACGCCGGCAGGGGGCTTTCTTCCTCCAGCTGCACCGCCTGTTCCAGATCGGCGATGGCGCCGGAAACATCCATTCGCTGCAGCCGCAATTCAGACCGCATCATATATCCCGCAGACCGCTCAACCATTTCCAGGGATCTTCGGACGGATCGCTCCGCTTCGTCCCAGACGCGAAACCGGGCATGAAGGATAGACTCGTTGTAATGAACAACCGACCGAAAGTACCGCTCATCCGGGTCGGCCGCAACCAGCGCACGGCGATACGCCGCCCGCGCGTCGTCATAGCGGTAGAGTCCGGCGTATACCGTCGCCAGTGTCATGGAAAGGTCCCGTTCCGGCCCACCGGCGACAAGAGCATTTTCCAGAAGGTCCCGAGCATCCTCCAGCCGGTTCTGTTTGTAGTACAGCCATGCGAGATCATCCACTACATAGCTGTCTTCCGGGACTTCCCGATACAGGCGTTCCAACAGAGAAATTGCTTCGGCGTCACGGTTCAGCCGTCCGAGCGCTCTGCTCAGGTCATACCGTACCGCGTAACCCGGGGCACCCCGACGAAGGGCTTCCTGCCAGGACGCCCGGGCGGACTCAAAGAGACCTTCCCGATAATAGAGGTCTCCCGCCATGTCGGGAAAACGATAATCTGTCGGATAGGATTGAACTCCTTCCTGCAGCCGTTCCAGCGCCAGGGCGTAGTTTTCCGCGTCTACCGCCTGATGCACCGACTCAACCAGCTCGTCGGGGCCGGGCTGTCCCGGCAGGGACTCCACCGGAAGAAAGAGCAGGACGACAAAGAGAAATGCAGCGGGAATTCGAATGAAAACGAACCAGAACAGACGACGAATCCGGGAACAGACCGGTGGTTTCGTCACTACCGCCCGATAGCGGAAATACAGCCTTTTACCCTCTCCCGGACCGAACGTCTCGGCGTAACGGCTGCGATCCACCAGATCACCAATCTCTGTGAGCGGTTCCGGCAGGCGCGCCGGAGAAGAAAAATCGATCGGCCCGGTAACGATGCCCGCTCGCGTCATGCGCAGGTAGAATTTCTGCATTCGCCGATAGAGTACATCGGCGGCCAGACGCGGTTTCCGGTGCAACAACTTCCGGAGGCGACGCTTTCGACGGTACACGAAAAGGGGACCCGATATTGCGGCAAGAACCAGAAACAACGGAGTCGTCCATTTCGGAAGGTTCCGGAACACATTGGATCTCCCGGTCGAGTCCGCCTCTGAAGAGGGCGGACTTCCCGGGCGAAATTTCTCACCCCGGCGGTTGGCAAGTATTTCCTCTACAAGACCCGCCAGTTCTTCACCGTCTCCGTCTGCATCGGCAGAGAACTCTTCCCCCGGAGCGAGGGTACGGGAAGTAGGATCAAACTCAACCCAGCCGATACCGTCAAACCACACCTCCACCCAGGCGTGAGCCATATCTCCCCTGACGGGGTAAAACCCGAGAACGCCTGATTGGGGATCGGTAAAGAAGCCCAGAACGACACGGGCAGGAATTCCCAGAGACCTGGCCATAAGTGTCATTGAAAAGGCAAAATAGGAACAATATCCCTTGTGTGATTGAAAGAGAAAATGGGACAACTGATCTCCCGTCGGAGATATTCCCGGATTCAGGCTGTAATAAAAATTATCGAGAAAGTACTCTTCCAGAGCCACAACGGTCTCGTAATAGCCGCCGTCTTCCGGAGCTACATTCCGTGCCAGGGCGGCTATCTCATCGGGAAAGTCCCCTCCCAGATAGGCTCTTCGCCATTCCCGGTCTAAAACAACCGGCCATTGTACCTGTGCCAGCTGATTTGGAGTTCCCCGGGGTCGCACGGACAGTACCCGGTAGGCACTGCTGAAGGACGAGCGATCCCAGTCGGGTATTGGACTGACCGCCACCGGCTGGTGCACACCCAGAAGTGCATCGGGGTCGAAATTGAGAAGATAGTACTCCTGTTCTACCGCTACCTGCATCGGGCCGGAAGCATACGGCGTGACAAATCCGCCTGCGGCACGAGTGACCGAATCGGGAGGCACCGGGGAAGGTTCTTCATCTGCACCAAGACGAAAAAAGCCCCGACCCGGTTCGTATCCGCTCAGAACGAATCGTCGGATCAGTCTGTCAGCCGGCATTGAGTCTTCCCTATACAGAAGTACAAGACCCCGGGACATACTGATACTGGATTCCAGGGAAACGTAGTCGGAAAAGTCGAAATGAAAGGCGGAAGGTCGGATCAGACCTCCTCGAGACTCGATAGAACCACGGCTCCATTGGGTATACACGGGGAAAATCAGCAGCAAAAAGAACGGTACCGCGGCAATCCAGCGTACAAGAAGATCCCTACGGTTGGCTCCCATCTCATCCCCGGAAACGAGAATCTGATGACCTGTCAGGAGAACCGCCGCAGGAAGGGCGATGAGAACGTACCACATCGGGTGAGGGAAAAGCCCGCTCCGGTAGTGGCCCTGGGACCAGAAGAGAAGAACGATCGCAGCCGCTGCAACGAGGGGGAAATACTTCCGGTGTCGTCGAAATCGCACATACCAGACTTCCGTCACGAGCGGGAAGAGAGCGATAACGGCGGGGAGAAGGACGGTATAGCTGCCCCGGACGATGAAACTCTCTATACCACTGCCGGGACCAAACAGACCAACGCGGTACCCCAGGAACGGCAGACCGAGGACGACCACCGCAGTTGCCGGTAGCACCGCCGGCGCGACCTTCCGGCCGAAAAGGAACAGAAGAACGAGCCCCCACCCGTGCCAGGCCAGGACTCCCCACCACGGTACCAGAGGAAAGAGGTATCGCTGCAACAGATACAGAAAAAGTCCCAGCAGGACGTGGCGAATTACCAGGTCGGCGGTCAGTCCGGGTCGGTCACTCGCCATGAATCACCACTCCCGGGCGGTCGGAAAAGACAAGCCCAAAATCTCCGGCCTGCCACATCTCCGGCGCCAGAACCGATGACCCGCCGGTCACCAGAATGTCCACTTCCGGGGGAACTGTCATGTCCCGTCCCGGCAATGCGGAATTCAGTCCCGACCACTCCCAGCGGGCGGCTGCCACCGAATCGTACCACACCGTTCGCCCCTCCATGAGCCCCTCCAGGAGCCCCAGAGACACGTGACACCCCTGATCTTCCGCTGAGAGGGCGGCCCTCAGGGCTATGGACGTTATGATATCCACCTCAGCCGGTGTAGCGGCCGCCGATGCGTCCAGAACGATGCGACACGTACCTGCGGGAGGGGGAACCTCTTCTCCCTGTCGGACAAAGAGCTCTCCCGTATGGGCGTAGTGCGTCCAGTGAATCCGGCGAGGATCGTCACCGGGAACGTATGGCCGGGATTCAATGAACTCGGTATTCCGGGAAACAGTGTAGCCGGTCGGACGGGACTCACCGGTCGACGCGACACAGCATCGAACAGGTATGGCCGCCCCTCGGGGAGGAAACACCCGCAGGAGCTCTCCTTCCCGGGGGGACATCGTATAGATGACACGGCTTACCCCGAGAGGATCGAAACACTCCGTCACGGTATGGCCCTGGACGTAAACTCCCCGAAGCACCGGCCCGGTAACGACGGAACGGGGACCGGTACCTGTGACGGTAAGGACCACAGAGCGATCCCCCGACAGGAGGCGGACCCGGGTACGCACGTCTCCGGCCAACCACCGAATTCGGCCCGTTGCCGCTACCGACACCGCGACGGCGATTGAATCGGCGTGTTCAATAGCGTGCTGCCCCGGAGATACGACCACCTCCGGCGGCGGACGGGATAGTCGCCGGACTATACTCCATATGGAAGCACAACCAGAAACCGTCAGCAGACCCGTCCCCAGAACGAGCATTGTCAATTCCCGACGCAGAACTCCGACGGCGAGAAGAAGGATAGAGGCAAAAAAAAAGCGGCGCCTGAAGGGGTGGGACGGACAGTTACGGCAAGGTCACGTCTCACGGAGATGGCTCCCAGTCGGGGTGATTCCGCAGGCGGGACAGGATGGCGTCGCGAATCTCCGCCAGAACGCTCTCGGCGTCACCACCATGATCACGAAGACGAATGCGATGTGCCAGGGCCGGTACCACCAGGTCTTCCAGATCGGTGTCGTTTACGTAATCCCGATGACGGACCAGCGCCAGCGCCTTCAGAAGGTTCAACAGATGAATGCCGCCCCTGGGAGATACGCCGTACCTGATGCGATCATCTGTGCGGGTAGCGCGAAGGATAGAGGTGATCGCCTCGGTGATGGTACGGTGACAGTACACCTGTCGGCTCTCTTCCCGTATCCGCAGCACCTCTTCCAGAGAGATCACCGGTTTCAGGTCCGGCAGGATCGTGCGGGCCGGATCTTCGACGATAATGGAGTGCTCCGTCTCTTCGTCGGGATAACCCATTTTCAGCCGAAGGGCGAAACGGTCCAGTTCTGCCAGTGGAAGGGGATAGGTGCCTTCCATTCCCCGCGGATTCTCCGTAGCGATTACCATGAAAAAGGACGGCAACATATGGCGGTGGTCTCCTACCGTCACGGATGACTCATTCATGACTTCAAGCAGGGCCGACTGAACCTTGGGGGTGGCGCGGTTCAGTTCATCCACCAGCAGCAAATGGGAAAAGACGGGACCTGCCCGAAAGACAAACCG
>CAZCAE010000075.1:0-12088 GCA_964496635.1 uncultured Spirochaeta sp. | reverse complement strand
GCGCCGTAGATGAGGACGCGGTCGCCGGGCTTGATATTGCCCGTGTCCGCGTACTGCAACGCCAGGGAGCCGCCGTAGATCGCGGCGGTCGCCTCCGCGAAGGTGAGGTTTTTCGGTTTGAGCGCCAGGCATCCGTGGCGCTTCGTCTCACTCTCTTTGGCGCAGCGGAACTCGGCGTACGCCTGCAGACTGTAGCCGGTCATCCCGTACACCTCGTCTCCGGGCGAAAAACGGGTGATCGCGCTACCCGTTTCTTCAACCACGCCGGCGTAGGCGAAGCCGAGTATCCGCGCCCGCGGTCTGGTGAAGCCGATCATGAGGCGAAACGGGACAAAGAGGAGTGGTGTCACGCGGCCGGAGCGGATGAAGATGTCGCTCATCGTAACGGCTGCAGCGTGTATTCGTACCAGGACTTCGTCCGGCGCGGGAGCGGGCTTCTCAACCTGGACGATACGGAGAACGTCCGGTGGGCCATAACGGTCCGTGACGGCTGCGCGCATCACCGGTCGCCGGGAAGGAGCATCGGGGCAACTGATTCCGTCCAGGCGCGAATCGCCTCCCAGTCGCGATGGTCGGGCTGCTGCGACATCGCCTTGACGGGTACTTTCAGGAGTGGGAAGAGCCGTTTGAACTCGGGAGTATCCGCAAGAACGGTGCCTCCGAAGAGCGCCACGTCACTCACCAGTTCAATATCGGGAGCAAGGCTCCGCAACTTCTGTACGTAGCCGTCGGCGGCTGTGCGGTTTTCCTCGGTATCGTCGGTCACCGCGAGACAGACAATGAAGCAGGCTACCCGCTTACCAACCAACGTTTCCCGGTAGCGGCGAAAGAAGCGCCTGATCTCGCCGGGGATCCGGGCCATGTGTACCGATGAACCGACGACCACCGCATCGTATGGATTGAGATCTTTAACCTTCCCGGCGCGGGACACGGTGACATCCGTACCGGTACCGCGCAACGTGGCGCCGATCGCTTCCGCGACGGAGCGTGTCGCACCCGTCCAGCTCGCATACACAACAAGGACTCCAGCCATTCAAAAACCTCCTCAACGTACAGGTTTCTTGAGAATACCACGGTATCGTTCGTTTCCGGTTAAGAATTACGTCATTATACCGGCTGCCGTCGCGCCGCGCTTGCCCGGAACCGCCAAATTACGGACAATAGCGGCCTATGGCAGCGCCGTTGATTGCCGCAGTGATAGCTATTCTCACAACCGCCGTAGCGTTTGGAGCGGCAACGGTTCTCTATTCCCGATGGAAGACACGGGCGCTCAAGCTGTACCTCCTCTTTGTCGGGACGATTGTGCTTTTTACCGGGGCGACGGGTCTCCTGACATTGACCGATTCAATGGAACTGCCCGGCCTCCGCAACGTGAGTTTCGTGCTGCAAGCGATTGGAGGAGTTGTACACGTTGCGGTATTGCCACATTTTATTTTTACAATCAACAATCGCTATCCCTCCCGGCCCGTGAGAGTCGTATTCGGAACGTTATCCGGTATTATGGCGATACTGGGCGGCGCGTTTATTGTCCGACCGGTCCAGCACTGGATCGCGTACGTCTTGACTACCATTCTGTACTCCTGCATCGCCTGGGCGTTAGTGCAGACGGCGTGGTGGCAGCGGCGCGACCGCGTACGGAGCGATTCGCCGCGCTCAGGCGCACAAGATCTTGATAGCGGACCGGAGTTGCGAACCTTTCTCTGGGTCAGTGCCGCCTTTCTTCCGTTGTTTGTCATGGACGTTCTTGTGACGACGCTCCAATGGGGTGCCCCCTGGCGCTATCTGGACGGTCTGCCGCTACCGGTATACCTCATTCTCCTTATGGTTGGTTCTCTTGTATTTGCGCTGCGGCGGTTCAATATGCCCGCACTCTACGCGGATGAACGTGTCACACCATATTGCCGGGAACGATTCGGTCTGACCGAACGGGAAGCGGAGGTGGCCGAATACGTCATGGAAGGGTACTCCGTACCGGATCTGGCATCGGTCCTGAAAATATCTCCCCGGACTGCGGAGCACCACCTGTATCGCGTTTACAACAAACTTGCGGTCAGCAATCGGATTCAATTGTATCAAACGTTGATGGCCCACAGGCAGGAATAGTGCATATAGGGGGATTTCCCTATCGCCGAGATGGTCGGACAGCTCCATAATCACGCTATGAAAAACCCTGTGAAACGGCGACAAATGATCCGCAGAGGAGTGCAGCTTTTCTCGCTGCTCCTCTTTCCGGCTACGTTCTACTACCTTTCCCCGGTGATCTCCCTCATGGGTGCGCAGGCGGGTATTGTTACGGGAAGTATCGTGGTATTTGCGATTCTCTTCTTGACGGCTCCCTTTACCGGTCGGTTATTCTGCAGTTGGCTCTGTCCCGGTGGAGCGATAGGTGATGTGGCCGCCGTCGCCCGACCGCGAGCGGTGAGGCAACGACGGCTGCAATGGGGTAAGTATGTCATATGGCTTCCCTGGTTTTCCGGGTTGCTTGCCCTGCTACTCGGTGCCGGGGGTGTTCATGCTGTAGAACCGGGGTACGCAACGGTAGCGGGCATGTCCGTAACGGACGTGCACGCGTTGATTGCGTACCTTCTCGTAGCGGTTGTCTTCTTTGGTTTGGCTGTTGCGGTAGGACGGCGCGCGCCGTGTCACACAATATGCTGGATTGCGCCGTTTATGGTGTTCGGTCGCGCACTGGGCCGGAATATGGGCATTCCGGGTGTGCGCCTCGTCTCGAACCGGGAAGGGTGCGTCGCCTGCGGTCGCTGTACCGCCGTCTGCCCGATGAGTCTGCCCGTTGAGACGATGGTATCCGCGGATCGAATTGAGCACCACGACTGCATTTTATGTGGAGAGTGTGCAGACCGGTGCCCGACAAACTGTATTCGTTTGGGCTGGGAAAGGCCGAAACGCTCCGGGTTGGTAACACGATCCTGACGAAAGGGTGTTGTACTGATTGTGAGGCGTGATGTCATGAATTACCGGGGACTGGTACCGATACTTTTACTCGTTCTCGGATTGGCACACACCGTGTCTTTGACTGCTCAGGCGTTGGAGATTCGAGTCTACGATCGTGACCTGGATATACCCCTTGAAGGGGTGCTGGTCCGTGAAGCAGTTACCAATTTTTCGGAATACACCGATGCCGGCGGCAGGGTGACGATCGACCCGGCATTACCTTCGTCCCGTGTGGTGGTAGACCTGTACCTTCCCGGCTACGAACCGGTACGCACGCTGGTCAGAGAGCGCGATGGAGTGGTGACAATTCCGATGGTAATTCAGGGAGTGCTTGTGGCGGAAGAACTCGTTGTCATCGCCGACCGGATTGGCCGAACCGACGATCAGGCGGGCGTCTCGGTCGTCGTTGAACGGGATTTCATAAAGTCCAGCGCGATGATCGGGGTGATTGAGGACGTCATGTCGACGGTCAAACTGCTGCCAGGGGTGAGTTACGCCGGCGGATTCAACTCCTTTCTTTCCGTCCGGGGCGGCGAACCGGACGGGTTGACTCACGTCCTTGACGGCCTGGTCGTCAAATATCCGTACCACTGGGGTGGTGGTATCTCCGTCTTCAATCCTCACGTTGTTGATACCGTCAAGCTCTCTGCCGGGATCTTCTCCGTCCGTTACGGCCAGGCCACCAGCGGGCTGATGGAGGTTTCCAGTGTCGATCCCGTTCAGGATCTTCGCTGGGAGTTTGCACAGTCAACGAGTACCCTGGAGGGGTACGCACAGGTTCCATTTGGTGACAACTCCGGGCTCCTTGTCGGGACGCGTCTTACCAACTACGATCTTGTGTTTGCGATGACCGGCCAGTTTCTGGAGGAACAGGGGGTCACCTTTTCTCGAATACCGTATATCTATGCGGGATATCTGCGTTGGTACAGTCGGCCGACACCGGCTACCGAGTGGTTCGTCAACGGCTTCCTTGGAGTCGACGGTATCGGCCTGAAGGCAATTCAACCGGATGTGGACCCCGACAAAGAGATTCTCAACACTTTCGACTTTCGCTGGAACAACAACGTCTCCCTGACCGGGGTAGGTGTCAACCAGCTGGTAGGCGACCGCCTTCTCCTCTCCGGTGTTGCAGGGTACGAGTACGTGAAAAACACCGTTGATGCCGCCTTCACCGAGCGAGGCACCCGCTTCTATTCCGATGAGTTTGTTGATGAGGTCCAGACCAACCCCGTCTTCATGGCGTATCGTCCGTTCGTTACCCCGGAGGAATCGTTCTCTATCGACCAGCCCAACGGCTTTTTCAACAGCGACGTGCTGCACCATTTTCAGTTGCGGGGCGATGCGGACTACCACATCAACGATCGACATCTGTTTCAGACCGGGACAGGATCGTTTCTTTCTACCAACGAGTACGTCGCCGATTTCTCACTATGGATGTTGGAGGAGGACAGTGCGACGGGAGAGGTGAGTAACAGGCTCGTGACATTAGATCAGGCGGCGCCGGCAAACCGCACCTTTACCTCCTTTGTGTACATCAATGACCAGTGGCAGATCGTTCCGGGGCTCTTCGCTGCGGATCTCGGTGTACGGGTGGACCACGCCCTTCTCACCGGAGAGGGATTTCAGCTAAATACCGTCCCCGCTCTGGGACCACGCGTGCTCCTCCGTCTTACCCCCCGGCCGACCAGACCGGGAATAGAAGAGACAACGCTGACGCTGGGTGCAGGAATCTTTTCCAAGGTTCCTTTCAGTGCGGGACTGATCAATGAGGACCTGCAGCTTTCCGGTTCCGCCCTTGCCGCTCCTAAAAGCGCAATGGTTCTCGGTGGCTGGGAAGCGCGCTTTGGAGGCGGCTGGCGGTTCAAGATTGAGGGGTACTACAAGCACCTGTACGATCGCTTCTACATTAACTTCTCCGACCGGGAACAGGATGACGGAACGGCCGAGTCGATACCGACCGTCCACACCGATGGTACCGGCCATGTGGGAGGCTTCGACCTTGTGCTCGACAGGCGCACCAGTCGCTGGGTAGACGGGATGCTGGCGTACTCCTTTATCTATGCCCGCTACCGCAATCCCGAATCACCGGACCCTGATAGCCTTGGCTTGTCGGTTGGCCCCAATTCAGAGCCTCGTGGACGGTGGTATTATCCCGCTTTTCACCGCTTTCACACACTGAACACGCTGGTTAACGTGAAACCCCTGGACTGGTTGACGATTACTACCACCGTCACCTTTGCGACGGGACTTCTGGCCCCGGCGTATGGAGAGAAAGAGATAGTGCCGGTCTTCATTGCCGACGAATCGGGAGGGCTTTCGGTAGCGGAGACGTACAATCGGGATCAATTTTACAGCGATACCAACCGGGAAGGGTGGGTGCTCCCCGTAGATATGCGTGCTTCGTTTCACTGGTACCGCAAGAACAGCAAGGTCTATAACGAGATCTACATCGGGGGAGAGGATGTCCTTGCTCCGCTCATCAGCAGAATTGCCCCATCCAGCGATTCAGTCACCACGGATCGCTACACTGGAAAGGATACACGCGCCGCCGACCAGGACGTCAGTTTTCCTATTGTGAGTGTCGGACTGAGGGTTAGTTATTGATGCGAAGCAAGAGTTACGGCGGTGTACTTGTCCTGGCGGTGCTCCTCATCACGTCATGCGCCTCCGTAGACGAACGGTACGTTGCCGGCGAGCAGTTTGATCATCGGGGAAAGCGCAGACATGCGGAGCCGGCCCTGGTAGTGGAACGGTCGGGGACGGAGGTGACGGTTACAACGCCGTGGCTCCCGGGAACCGAACTGTTTGGAAACCTTGAGGGAACGACGGTCTACGTTACCGGTGTACGCCTCTTTGCGAACTGGGCCAATGGATGGACCGAGGCATTCTTTGAGGCATCGGGAATACTCCGTGTGGTTCCTGTGGCGGGCACCCGGTTTTCTCTGCACACGGACGAACCGGTAGAACTCTGGACGTTGTATGATGGCGGTATTCGCCACTTCGATACGTATCTGCTGGGCGAAGACGGGCTCATCGGTGTCCGGGGACGAGTAAACCGACTGAAAGAAGTAGCTTTCTGGCTGCGAGAGCGGGGCGGACCCACGGCGTACGGATCGGACTCACGTGACGGCGCGTACGGCCCTGCGATGGAGAGTGAGGTCCGACAGGCGGTTCAGGCGGCGATCGATAGCGGTGCTGCTCCGGAATGGCTTATCCCGCTGCACGAGTCACAATCCCTGGATCGCGATCTGCGAGAGGCATCGGGAATGCTGGTCGCGCTCTATAACCTGGAACACTTCAATGGGAGGTTATTGGACTCCCTGACATTGGACATGAGGTAAACAAATGGAACTGACGCTGATAGACCTGTTTGAACTTGGTGGGTGGGCCATGTGGCCCCTGGTGATCTTTTCAATTGCAACGCTGGCCCTTTTCGTGGAGCGGGCGGTGGTACTGATCAGAAGCGATCTCTCTACGGAGAGGCTTCGGGACCAGCTGCTCCCGATGATCCGTTCCGGCGACTGGGCGGCTGCCCGGGAGGCGTGCGCAGCTGCACCGTCGCGTTTGATTGTCGGTGATGTGTACGGCGCGGCTGTTGCCGTGGGAGATATGGGAGAAGGGCTCATTGAGCGCTCGTTCGAGTCTGCTGCCGCGCGGCAGATCGGAAACCTGGAACGGGGTCTCGATCTGCTGGTTGCCCTCGGTTCCATCGCGCCTATTACCGGGTTTCTCGGGACCGTCTCAGGAATGATCGCGGCGTTCAACTCCATTGCAACTGCTGCGGATGTCAACGCACAGCTGGTAGCCGGCGGCATTTTTGAGGCGCTCATTACCACTGCGTTCGGTCTTGCGATCGCTCTGGTTGCGATAACGGGCTACAATCTCTTCGCTCACTTCGTGGACCGCTTTGCCGCGGAAATGGAGCAGTCCGGCAACGATCTCATTACCGTGATGGTCCAGGGACCTTCCGGTTCGACGGGTTCCTGATGCTCAACTTGCGGACGCGTCGTCGGGCACGAATCGACGTAGCGGAGTCGGGAGCCCTGTCCGACCTCGCGTTTCTGTTGATCATCTTTTTTATCGTGATCGCCGTCTTCAACATCAACAGCGGCTTTCTACTGGGGCTTCCGCAACGCAATTCCATTACGACGGTCCAGAGTGACGATCTCATGCGGGTGGCCGTTTCGGCAGCGAACCGTTTTGAACTCGAGGGTGATTTCGTCGACATCGCAACGCTCCGGAGCGCGGTTCTTGGACGACGGCAGCGTCAGCCCAATATGACCCTCGTGGTAACGATACACCCCGACGCCTCGTATCAGTCCCTCGTTTCCCTGGTGGAACTGGCGCGAATTGCCGATGTTGACAACTTTTCGTTCCGGATGGATTCACCATGAAGATCCTTCGTCCCCGGCGGCGGCCCGTAGTTTCGGTCAACGCAATGTCAGATATTGCGTTCCTCCTGCTTATCTTCATCATGCTCATCAGTCTTCTCAACTACCGACAGGAAGAGCCCATCGAATACCCGGAAGCGGAGTTCACCGAAGTGACTCAGGCAGACGCAAACCTGGAGATCTGGGTGCGTCGGGACGGTTCGATAGTGATTGGCGGTCAACAGGTAACTGCCGGGCAGGCGGAAGGGATTATCGCCGAAGCGATAGCCGACGATCCATCGGTACGCATCCACCTGCTTGCCGATCGCCACACGGAATACCGGAACGTGGCCGCGGTGATTGAAGTCCTGCAAACACTCCAACATCGGGTGCTGTCCCTGGTAGTGAGCGACGGCAGTGGAGGCACCCAATGAACAGGTGGCTGCGGTTCGGCATTCTCGCCGGGGTCCTTCTTCTCCATGGAGTAGTTCTTCTTACAGTCACAATAACCACGCGGATGCAGGAACAGCGTGAAGACACGACGCTTCTCAAGATGGTTGACGTCAGGGAATACCAGCCTCCCGCCCCGGAGGCGCCGGAGGAGGAGCCGGAACCGCCGCCGCCGGAGGAAGATGTGATCGTCATCGACCAGCCGGCGGAGATCGTCCTCGAGACGGAAGAGAAGATCGTTCCACTTCCGCCCCCGACTCCGCAACCGCGGGAGCGGGAGTTTCTTCCGCAGCATCGCATATCCCGTCCGCCGGAAATTCCCACCGAGGAGATACGTTCCAGGGTGGAATATCCCGTCCTGGCCAATCGTCAGGGAATTGAGGGCGTCGTCTATCTCGAGCTTTTCATCGACGAGACGGGGGTGATCCGCCGGATTGAGATTCTGAAGGAGCCTGGTTTCGGGCTGGGGGACGCGGCAGCGGCGGCGTTCGACGGTGTAAGCGTGATCCCCGCCGAGTCCAATAATGTGCCGGTAGCGGTCCGTTTCCGCTATCCCGTACGGTTTGAATTGCGGTAGATGATCTATGAAACGGAAAGGGTGTTCAATTCTTGACATTTTGCCGGGGGCCGGTAATAATTCGGTTCGAAAGTACCGAAAAATAATAATTCGGTACTTAAAGGATATGTAGATGGGTGATACCGTACTAAACGAAAAAGAGCTCGCACGGCTGCTGAAACAACCCGACCTCCACACGAAGGTGGGAATCCGCAATATGGCAATTATCCTGCTTATGCTGGAGACCGGTGCAAAATCGGGAGAGTTGGTTGGCAAAGAGGGTGATACTGAGGAGATTCACGGTGGACTTCGCCTGGAAGATGTTCAGGGAGAAGCGGATGGACGACGTATCGTACTGCGAAAACCGCTGGATGATTCGCGCCGAACTGTAGATTTACCGCCTTCGGGAGCGCGGTTTCTGGACGCGTGGTTGGCGGTGCGGCCACAATGCGACCTGGATCTCGTTTTCATCACAACCAAAGGTACCCGTATCATGAATCGATACATTCGGAAAATGCTTCATGATTACGGCACCGCCGCGGGTATCAAAACGGACGTGAAGCCGTCTCTGCTTCGCCACACCTATGCCCGCCGTCGTCTTGCCGCCGGGGATGGTCTGGAACAACTGGCGGAATCGCTGGGGCATAAACATATCATCAGCTCAGTTCGGTACCTGTTTACCAAGGACTCCCGATGACGGAACTCCTGGACGATCCGCTGTACACGCTGGATCCTTCCGCTGAAACGGCCCCGTGGTGCGCCGACAGTATTTCGGCGCTACGAAACCGTCTCCGGAAGGGAGGCCGGCCGTACCGGGTGATAGTCGATCACGAACGGAGGTCTCGTGTAACGCTGGTGGATACCTTTGATTGGCGCGTTCTCGACTCGGGACGGGTGGCGGTACTCCTTGGGGACGAACTGTTGCAACCGACAATACTCCACCATACCTATCGACGGGATCGAAGCAGGGAAGAGGATGAATCTGTCGCGCTGGAGGCATCCGTGCCCGTTCCCGCGCCGATAGCTCCGGCGGCACCGATCTGCGACTGTGTTGCCCCCCGGGCCCTTCTGAAGATGGGATGTGGAGAGGTATCATTTCGGCGGGGAAGACTGGTTAACAGTGCCGGCAAGACCGAGGCAATTCTTGATGAAATTGCCGTGGACGGTACCGCCGCCGGTAGCAATGAACGGCCTCAACGATTTCTCCTGCGACGCCCCCTTCGGGGGTACCATCGGATTGTATCGATCCCCCTGGGCACGCCGGTTGGAGTGGAAGGGGTAGTGGATGCCCTCGCTGCCGGTGCGGGCCGGCAGCCCTTTGATTTTGACACGCGGTTGAACCTTCCAATCCGGAGCGATGACGACCCCCAGGCCGCGCACCGGCACGTGGTGTCCCGCCTTGTGGGTACGATGGCGGCAGTGCGGCCGGGAATCGGGGGTGTGGGAGATCCGGAGTTTCTTCACGATTACCGGGTAGCCCTTCGGCGACTTCGGAGCTACCTCAAGGAGGCCGGTCTCGGACCGCCATCATCCGCGCCGCCGCCACCGGCGCAAACCCGACACGCCGTAGCACTTCTGGACGAGATCTGGGAAGCTACGGGAGTCGCCCGGGATTTCGATGTGTTTCTGGAGCGTCGCAATCACTACCTTTCTGCGGCACCGGCTCCCCTCCACGACGAGGTGGAACACCTGTTTGACCGAATTGCCGGGTTGCGTGAAGAGAGCTACGCGGTGTTGCTTCGGTGTCTCCCGGTTGGGTACGAAGCCGAGCTGGAGATAGAGTTGCTTGCTCGCGGTCCCGGCTGGGGCCCCGGCTTCGAATGGAGCTCGAAGACGCACCTTGATGCACAGGCAACCCGCTGGGTTCATAAAAGAGAAAAGAAATTCCTGAAACTGGTGGCTCGTCTGCAAGACGCCTACGCTTTGGCGGGGGACGACATCGACGACGAGAAAATACATGCCTCGCGAAAAGCGGCAAAGAAGTACCGCTATCTGCACGAAATCTTCCTCCCTGTCCTTGACGAAGGGAAGTATTCGTCAAAACGGGTAAAGCAACTCCGGAAGCTCCAGAACCTGCTCGGCTCGTATAACGATCTGGTTGTGGAGGAATCGCGCTTTCATGAAATTCTGACGCGAAGAGACACAGGATCCTACGGAGATGCTCGCGCGGCGACGGCGTACATGCTCGCACAGGTGGAGCGGGAAAAGGACGCGGCGCGGAAGCGGGTGCTTAAGGAGTTATCCAGGGAGGTCCAATGAAGAAAATTGCTGTTGCCCACCTCAAAGGTGGCGTAGGAAAAACAAGTGCCGCGGTAAACATAGCTCACCTTTCGTCAATGACGGGGCTGCGCACCCTGCTGGTTGATCTCGACGCACAGGGCGCGGCGGGATATATTTTTCGCCTTGATGCGGACGACGGGGCAAAAGCGAAGGCGATGGCACGCAACAGGAAAGGTGTGATCGATCATATCTTCGCCTCCGATTTTCCGAATCTCGATCTTCTACCGGGGTCGTTCTCATTGCGAAAGCTGCCACAGATGCTGGCGGATGAGAAGGACGGCATTGGTCGGTTGGGAGATATGCTGAAACGAGTCGGCAAGGGGTACGACCTTGTTGTCGTCGATGCTCCCGCCGGACTACATATGGAAAGTGAGGCGATCATGCAGGCGATGCATCTCGTACTCGTCCCGATTCTTCCCAGTCCGTTGTCGGTGGACAGCTACCGAAAGATGCGGGATTTTCTGGAACGACGACGCGGAACGTCGAAGAGACCGCTCCTTCGCGGCTTTTTCTCGATGGTTGACCGCCGGCGGAAGCTTCACCGGGAAGTTATGGAATCGGTTGCAACCGATTTTACCGACATCTGGCCGGTAGAGATTCCGTATGCGTCGATCGTGGAGCAGATGTCCAGCCGGCGCCTCCCACTCGCGGAGTTGCCCCGCGCCGGGAAGGCGCTGGCGGCGTACCGGAGCCTGTGGGACCATGCGGCGCGTACCGCCGGTGTGATAACGCCGTGAGCACACCCGCTTCAATCGAACGGGAGCGTAAGTTCCTCCCCGATCCAACCTCGCCGGAACTTCTTGAAGTAATTGACGCGTGTACTCCCGAGCAGTGTGTAGCGATCCGCCAGGGGTATATACTCCGCGCCGGCGACGAGGGAGAGCTGCGTCTCCGTGAGACTATAACCGCCGGCACCGAGCGCCGGCTTATGACGGTGAAACGCGGTATGATGCCGGCGCGCGTGGAAGCTGAAATTGAGCTCACAGCGGCGCAGTGGAACCAGCTTCATCCCCTCGTCGCCGGCGAAGAGATCCGAAAGGATCGCTTTGTCGTTGAAATCGATGCTTCGCAGTCGCTGATCGCGGAAATCGACCGCTTTGAGGCGCCCAACCCGGGTCTGGTACTGATCGAAGTGGAGTTTCCGTCGTCGGAGACGTACGCAAAGTTTGTTCCGCCGCACTGGTTCGGTCGTGACGTCACCGGAGATCCTCGGTATCGAAACCAGGCTCTGGCCGAACACGCTCTCGCCTGTGATGCGTAGATGATCCGTGGTAGTATCAATGTTGGGTTCGGGTTGAATCTCTTTTGAACAGATTCAGGCAGATATTTCTGACTCTTCCGTTGCTGGAGGACAGCATGTCACAAAAGACTGTGTTAATCGTCGAAGACGAAGCCCTTCTTGCCATGAGTACCAAGATGGTGCTGGAAGGGAACGGGTACAAGGTAACTCATGTGTTTAACGGTGAGGCCGCTATTCATG
>CAZCAE010000074.1:0-12384 GCA_964496635.1 uncultured Spirochaeta sp. | reverse complement strand
ACAGCATGACCCGTCGCAGCATCGGAATCGTAATTCGGATCATTACGGTCAGCGGCCGCGCCCCATCCATTTCAGCAGACTCATAAATGGACGAATCGATATTCATCATTCCGGCGAGTAAAAAGATCATCCAGTAACCAACTCCTCTCCAGGTTGACACGGTGATGATGCTACCCAACGCCTGCTCTTTATCAATGAAAAACCCTTGAGGCTCCATCCCTATCGAAACGAGAATACTGTTAACGATCCCCTGGCCCGGAGCCAGCATTTGACTCCAGAGAATCGTAGCCACGGTCATGGAAACGACAACAGGAAAATAGAGGACAGTCCGGAAGAACTCTATGCCGCGGATTTGATTACGGACGAGTTCCGCCAAAAAATAAGCTATGACGATCTGAACCGGTACGATAATAATGATCAACTGCACTGTAACCCGTACGGATTGCCAAAATTGTGTAGAGTCAAACAACCTGCGATACACGTTCAAAGTCGCGTGCTGATTCACAACGACGCTGTCGATAAGTGTGCTGAAAATCGGAACGAGCTTGAAGAACGTGATCAGACCAATCGCCGGTAGAATAAGAAGATACGGCAGAGCCGCTTCATATACACTCTTGGCGCGCTCCTTCCTGTTGTCCATACAAATCGCCATCCCCATCAGTCCTGTCTTTGGCTGAGAGCGGCCCGCATAAAATCGGGCCGCTCGGTTTCAAAATTGAATACGCCAGTCACACTCAACGATACTTGGAGAACTGATCGTCAAGTTGGTCCACTGCCGATTCAAGAGCTCTCTTGACGTCGGCACCGTTCCGAATATCTTCCAGCGTGGCTTCAATAATCGTCTGAAACTCGCTGTACCCGGGAGTTATCGCCCGCGGATATGCGACGTATTGCAAGTCATGAGCAATAATTCGCCTGAACGGCATTATATCGCCGCCACTGATCATTCGTTCCAACCCGCTTACTGTACCCGGTGACGCACCTGAGCTTTCAATCCATCTAACGTGACCGTCACCTTGCGTCAAATACTTCACGAAATCCGCTGCGGCCTCGGGGTGTCGCGAGAAAGCTGAAACCCCAATGTGCCAGCTACCCGTGCCGGCTGCGGCGCTGTCCTGATATCCGTCAAACACCGGATGAGGTGCTGCTGCCAGGTTTTCCATAATCATGCCTTTGGCCTGTGCAGCGTTTCGAAGCCGGCCGTTGGCGAGATAGAAAAACGTATTTCCGGCAACGAACTGATCCTGATTCTGAACCGGGGTGGTACCTCGTCGCGACAATCCATCCTCGAACAGCGCCTGATAGAATTCCATCGCACGGATCCACTCAGGCCCGTTTACAACGCCTTCCACCGTCAATCCATCTTTCCCAAGAACGGGAGATCCAAGATTGTTTATGAGGGTACCAATCTGATAGATCCGACTGACCTGTTCAAAGTCGATACCGGAGATACCTCTGCTTCCATCGGGGTCGAGTCGTTCTACGCCTTCCCTGGCCAGTGCTGTAAGTTCTTCCCACGTTATGCGATTGTCTACGCTCATTTCGGGCATCTCGAGTCCGGCTTCTTCGAGCAAACCGGTGTTGTACCACATAAGCACGAGGGAATTTTGAAGTGGCGGCGAATAGAACGTGCCGTCCCATGATCCCGCTTCGCGTGCCGAAGGAACGTATGCGGCCAGCTCCTCTTCGCTGAAGAAATCATCGAGTGGATACAGCCATCCACGAGAGACATAGGGAGCAACAAAGGGAACATCGACACCTATGATGTCATAGTCAGTTGACTCTGATCCAAGTCGCAGGTTGATTGTCGAGAAGTAGTCATTATGCGAATAATACTCAACCTCAACGTTGATGTTGTCCCGGGACGCGTTGTATTCGTCCACAATCGCGCCCATTGGCTCTTCCCAAACACCCGCGCCGGTGATCGCAAAGGTGAGAGTCACCGGACCTTCTTGCGGCGATTCCGACTGCCCTCCCCCGAAAACCGGTGTGCTGAGTACGACAAGAATCGCGACCAGTACGGGTAAACCGAAATGTTTCATACCAAACCTCCTGATTCCTGGAAGAAGTGAAATCAACTACAAACCACTGGATCACCTCACCAGGTTACTTAACGATAGCTTAATCGAACTTAATATACTTGTCAATAATTAAGTTCTTATAAAGTTTACATCCGGCGGCATTGCATGTAGTGCACCCTACCGGTAGGATTCCAGACAGATGTAATTGGTATTCTTAGTTCCATTGATACGGAGGAGTATCGGATCCCATGTCAGAACACTTGTCGCCGGAGAAATCCTCAGATCGTGTCACAATGAAACAAATCGCTAACAAAGCGGGTGTTTCGGTTGCAGCTGTATCCATGGCACTCAACAACAAAAAGGGTGTGAGCAAAGAAAAAGCCGACGACTTGAGGCGAATCGCTCTCGAGATGGGATACATTACCGACGACCAATCCAGGAGTAATCGCTGTTCGCTCAACTTAATCCAACCTCTTACATCGAAAGATCACCGCAACGACCTGTATGAACCCTTGATCGTCGAATTCCTTCAAGCAATTGCCTATGAAGCTGGAAACCGGGACTTCGCCCTCGAGATTCACAGCCGCGAGACAGACAATATGGGTGACCTTATAGATTTGATCCACAGCTCCAACAGAGATGGTTCCATAATAATGGCAGCAAGCCTGAACCAGAATGATGTTGAGACGCTGGCGGCCGTAGATACCCCAATTGTATTCGTTGAAGGCTTCGACCACGGTATTCATGCGGATTTCGTTTCATTGGACAACGACAACGTAGTACATGACCTGCTCGCCTATCTGTTGAATAAAGGCCATTCGCGCATTGGGCTCGTCCAGGACAAAAGCTATTCGCGAAACCTTGATCTGCGGGAAAAGGCTTTCTTCTACTACATGGATCAAACGGGCTTGCAATTTGATCAGGAGTGGTTGTTCCGACTTCCCGCAGACGACGACGGTCCGGCGGCCATGCAGAAGTTGCTGGCATCGAGAAAAATACAGCCGAGTGCTCTCTTGTGTGTCAACGATATTATGGCCTACCACAGCATCCAGGCCTGTCAGGATCTGGACATCTCGATTCCCAACGACATGGCGGTTGTAGGCTTTGATGATCTGCCGGCCAGTCGCCTGATTCGTCCCCGCCTCACCACGGCGAAAGTACCTCGAGCACTGATTGCCCGTCGGTGTATGCAACTATTAGTAGATCGCATCGAGATGGGCCCGAACAAGGCTCCAGAACATATAACTGTCGGTGGACTCATCATTCGCCGCGAAAGCGCGTAGGACTATTGGCCGCATAGCCTTGCTTCCGTGAATCTCCATGACCACTACGCGGATGACACTCTTCTTTTGGTACAGCGCCATAGCTGTAGTCAGTAGTTTGAGCCGCGAGTGCTTGGCGATCGCCGTCGTTTCGGTCAATTTATGCTGCGAAAGTCCGACGGGCTCTTAGTCGTGGACGAGTCATTCCAGTTGAAGAACTTTCCGAGAATGGCACTTATCCCGTGTATTCATCGCAGACGAGGAACAACGGTGTCTAACGACCAGACACGAATGGTGCGAAGATAATGAGCAATGAAATGGCCACGATCGATGTTCTCATCCCACCGGTTTCTGAACAGTTTCGTGTCGCCGCCCACCTCGACCGTGAAACGGCCAAAATCGACCGCCTCATCTCCGAAACGGAAGACACCATCACGCTGATGCAGGAACGACGCGCGTTCCTCATCAGTTCGGTTGTCACCGGCAAACTGCAGGTGCCGGGTGGAGTGGATCTGCTGCGTTACAAAGCGCTGCAGGTGATTCTAGGTACTGACGCCAAGGGCTTTCATGATGTGCCACCGGGAGAAATTGGAGCAGCCGATGTACCGGATCTTTCCCTGTTTCACCAGGGTGTCCAGCGTTTCAAGCATCTCTTCAAGGGGTGTCCGGCCATCCCATTCGTGCATATAGTAGATAACGACTCAGGTATCTGTATTCCATCTTTTCCACCTTCCTGTGTTGGTTATAAATACCAGTGTAAGCCGCCGCATACCCAACCGCGAAGGAAAGCGAGAATTGCGCTGAATCGCTCTTTCATTGTCGTCCCGCGCTGTGTATATTCCCCACCCCAAAAAATTCACCGATTGTTTTCGACGTCCTGGTCGATTATTATCAGGGGGTGGGTAATGGAGTGCACGATAACATTCGGAATGCATATCAGCGGACCACCTGGGGCAATATCACTGTCGACGCCGAGGATTGGAGACGAATACTTGAAGGTGATGACGAGGAACGGAAACGAAACCTCTTCAAGCACCTCTTTTTCGAATCCGTCGACGGCAGCGATGTCCGCGATCTGTTTTCCCGGGATGAAATTCGCACCTACCTGTCCGGTATGGACAGACCGGTGCCTCGACCTCATGTGGAACGGCGCCGGCGAGTCTGGCGATGGGTGTACTGCGGTGTTCGCGAGGCGATTCCCGAACTCGACTGGCCGGTATCCGGGAAAACCGGAGAGGTGTCGCGCAATGGCAACCAATAGGTACGAGCAACTCTACCTGTTGCAGAACTCTGTGATGGACGTGGTGTTTTCACGCCGGCTGGGATTCTATCTCACCGGCGGAACGGCCTTGAGTCGCTTTTTCCTGGACCATCGGTATAGCGATGATCTTGATTTTTTTACGCATGAGATCAATTCGTTTGGAGATGCGGTCCGTGTGATACGGTCCGATCTTGAGGACACATTCACATCGGTACTATCGGAAATCGATGCCAGGGATTTTAGACGGATTCTCGTAGCGAAAACCGATAGTACGCTGAAAATCGATTTCGTCGGTGATCGGTCGCCTCGAGTCGGAATTCCCGAGAATCGGGACGGTCGATACATCGATACCGTACGAAACATCCTCAGTAACAAGGTAGGCGCAGTCCTTTCCCGGGATGAAGCACGCGATGTTGTCGATCTGGTGGAAATCTGTCGAGGGTTTCATTTTTCCTGGTCTGAAATATTGCGGGAAGCAGCCATGAAACAGGAGTTTGAGCGGGAAGAGTTTGTCTATCGTCTTACCACCTTCCCGATACAGTTGGTATCCGATGTCCCGTTTCGCGGCAGCCCTCCCGACCTACATGAAGTGGAAACATTGATTCGTGCAATGGCAGATGATATCAAAATGGAGAGGGAGAACTCCCTTGCAGTAGCACCGGCACCGGATCTGTAAGTTCTCTCAAGACACACGGGAGCCGGAATTGCGCCGAATTTCCATTCGGGTTAGTGTACCCCCATGCCCGACACCAACCTTTCCAGCCTGATCTGGTCAATCGCTGAACTGCTGCGCAACGACTACAAGCAGTCCGAATACGGGCGGGTGATCCTGCCCTTTACGTTGCTGCGGCGTCTGGACCAGGCGCTGGAACCGACAAAGGTGGCGGTGCTGGAGACGGCAGAGAAGCACCGGAACTCGCCGGAGGCGATGCAGGAACACCTCTTCCGGCAGGCAGCGGGCTTCAAGGTGTACAACACCAGCCGCTTTGATGTGCCCAAGCTGTTGGGTGACCCCGACCATCTGCAGGCCAACCTGCTCAACTACCTGAACGGGTTCAGCACCGAGGCGCGGGAGATATTCGAGAAGTACGACCTTGCCAACCAGATAGCCCGGCTGGACGCCTCGAATCTGCTCTTTCTGGTGCTGCAGCGCTTCGCCGCGGTGGACCTCTCGCCGCGGGCGATCTCCAACACTCAGATGGGCAGCGTCTTTGAAGAGCTGATCCGGCGCTTTGCGGAGCTCTCCAACGAGACCGCCGGGGAGCACTTCACCCCCCGGGAGGTGATCACCCTGATGGTGAACCTGCTCTTTCACGAGGACAACCTGCTGTTGGCTCAGTAGGGCACGGTGCGCACCCTTTACGATCCCTGCGCCGGAACGGGCGGGATGCCGTCGGTGTCGGACGAGTACATCGCCGGGCACAACCCCGGGGCGCAGCTGGCGCTCTACGGTCAGGAGGTCAACCCCGAGTCCTACGCCATCTGCATGGCGGACATGCTCATCAAGGGCCACGACGTGGGTAACATCGTCTTCGGCAACACCCTGTCGGCCGACGGGTAATCCGGCAAAACGTTTGACTACATGCTGGCCAATCCCCCGTTTGGTGTGGACTGGAGCAAGGTGGAAAAGGAGGTCCGGGACGAACACAAGCAGAAGGGCTTTGCCGGTCGCTTTGGCCCGGGGCTGCCCCGCAAATCCGACGGTTCACTCCTGTTTCTGATGCACCTGGTAAGTAAGATGCGCCCCCTGGAAGAAGGTGGCTCCCGCATCGGCATTGTCCTCAACGGCAGTCCAATGTTTACCGGCAGCGCCGGGAGTGGCGAGAGCGAGATTCGCCGGTACCTGCTGGAGAATGACCTGGTTGAGGCGATCGTGGGCCTCCCGGTGGACATGTTCTTCAACACCGGCATCAGCACCTACGTGTGGATTCTCTCCAACAAGAAAGAGGAAAAGCGTCGCGGCGTGGTGCAGCTCATCGACGCCACCGCCCTCTGGCAGAAGATGAAAAAGAGCCTGGGCTCCAAGCGCAAGATGCTGGGACCGGAGGACATCGAAACGATCGTTCGCCTCCACGGCGAGTTTACCGAGGGCGACCTCGTACGCATCGTCCCTACGAGTGAGTTCGGCTACACCACCGTGACGGTCAACCGCCCCCTGCTGGATGACAGCGGCAACCCCGTGACGGACAAGAAGGGCCACCCCAAACCGGACCCCAAAAAGAAGGACACCGAGAACGTTCCGCTGTCCACGGATATCGACGAGTACTTCCGCACGCAGGTTCTGCCCCACGTCCCCGACGCGTGGATGGACCGCAGCAAGGACAAAGTGGGCTACGAGATCCCCTTCACCCGCTACTTCTACACCTACCAGCCACCCCGCCCGCTGGAGGAGATCGACGCCGAACTCAACGAGAAGGTCGCCACGATTCAACAGCTCCTCGGGGAGATCAGCCAGGTATGAGCGGAGCGCTGAGGCCGTATCCGAAGTACAAGGAGAGTGGGGTTGAGTGGTTGGGGCTGGTGCCGGAGGGGTGGGAGGTGGTGCCCTATAAGTACGTAGGAACTCATAATGACGAAGTCTTGCTGGAATCAACCCCCGATGATTTCCGGTTTGACTACATCGAGATTGGGAATGTCACTATTGATGACTGGATACACGATCACAGCGAAGTTAGTTTCGGCAACGCTCCTTCGCGAGCTCGACGAATTGCCCGGATAGGAGACGTGTTAGTCTCAACGGTCAGAACGTACCTGAAAGCAATCGCGATTGTTCCCGATCGTGAGATTCCGTATGTTGCTTCCACTGGTTTCGCCGTGCTTCGGCCCGGGAAACGTCTCGCTTCGAGTTATCTGGGAAGAATCGTTCAGTCAGACTATTTCGTGTCGGAAGTCATAGCACGATCAGTGGGAGTAAGCTATCCAGCGATTAATGCCAGTGAAGTCGTGGCGTTACCAATCCCCTTCCCTCCCCTCCCCGAACAACAGGCGATCGCCGACTACCTCGACGCCGAGACGCAGCGGATCGACACGCTCATCGCCGAGCTGCGCGAGATGATCCGGCTGCTGAAAGAGAAGCGGCAGGCTCTCATCTCCCACTGCGTGACCAAAGGGCTTGATCCCACCCTCCCGATGAAGGATTCCGGGGTGGAATGGCTGGGCGAGGTGCCGGAGAGGTGGGAGGTGGTGCCCGTGAGATACGTAATCGACTCGATTGAACAAGGATGGAGCCCTCAGTGTTATCCATACCCAGCCGGTGAAAACGAATGGGGGGTGTTGAAAGTAGGCTGCGTCAATTCAGGAACCTTTCGTCCGCAAGAGAACAAGGCGCTGCCGGAAGACCTTGCACCTCGCGAGTGGCTCTCTATCAAGAACGGGGATGTCCTTGTCTCACGCGCCAACACACGAGCGCTTGTCGGTAGTACTGCGGTCGCGAGCGAGGACTACCCTCGTCTATTGCTCAGTGACAAAATCTATCGCCTTCGAGTCAATACCCGATCGATGACTCCCGGATTCTTGGGGCTGCAGCTTCGTGGCCCGGCGGCTCGGGCCCTGATCGAACTGAACGCCTCTGGTGCAAGCGATTCAATGCAGAATATCTCTCAAGAGACCTTAATTGCTGTGCGTCTTGCAGTACCACCCCCACCCGAACAACACGCCATCGCCGCCCACGTCGACCGCGAAACCGCCAAGATTGACCGCCTAATTTCGGAAACGGAAGAGACCATCACGCTGATGCAGGAACGCCGGAGCGCCCTGATCTCCTCAGTTGTCACCGGCAAGCTGCAGGTGCCGGGCATCGCGGAACCCTCGGGTTCAACCTTGAATTCGCGTCCGGAGAATCTTCCGTGAAACTAACGACGGCTCAGATTGGTCGGGCGGGGGAGCTTCTGGTGCAGGAGCAGTTGTTGTTGCACGGGGTTGAGTCGGCGCCGCTGACGACGGACACGGGGATTGATCTGGTGGCGTATTCGCCACGGCGGGCCGATGCTGTCACGATTCAGGTGAAGGCGAACCTTCGGCCCAAGCCGGGGGGTGGCAAGGGGAAGCCGGCGCTGGACTGGTGGGTGCCGGATGACTCACCGGCGGAGATGTTTGCGTTTGTGGATCTGTCTACCAACCGGGTGTGGCTGGTAGCGCGAGAAGAGATTGCGGAGCTGGCGCAGCAGCACGCGAGTGGGAAGTACCATTTCTTCATGGCGACGGACCCGTCGGCGGCGGAGCGTCGGGACGGCAAGGCGGTGCATGATTACGCGTTTCAGCGGTATCTGCTGGAGAATCGGGTTGGGCGGGTGATGTGAGGGGGAATGCAGAGTGCGGCTGGCGGGCGGCGTGATGTTGCAGTGTGATGCTTTTTTGGGGCGGCAAAGGTTGAAAAGTTGGGAATGGAATATGTTATGTAACCAACGAAGCATGTTACAATTTGTTCATGGGTAGCACTTTTAGCTCGTATACATACAATTTTAACGCACTGCTGGGCCGCAGCAGCTTTCCGAATGACTCGTCCAAAGAGGTTGTTGTTCCACCTTTTCAGCGCGGGTTCAGTTGGGAAAAAAGCCACGTCGCGACCTTCTGGGATGATGTCTGGGACTTCCACACAAAGGCAAAGTCTTCTGATACTTATTTCTTAGGCCCGATAGTAATACTACCCGAGACTGGTCGCGTCCTCCTCCTTGATGGACAACAGCGATTGGCTACAGCCACAATATTTCTTGCTGCTCTCAGGGACGTGGCCCGCCAGTACGGCGGTCTGAAAGGTGGGGACTTCGCTCGTGATATTCAACGAGATAACATCTGGGTCGACGAGGACGAGCAGTTATACGCGCTGACACTGAACAATCTTGACAGGCACTACTTCGAGGATCACGTGCAATCCGATCCGCCCGGACGAGACATCGGGGCCACCATTCGTTCGCATCGATTGATTCGGAACGCATACGGACTAGTTCGAAAAAACATTGAGGCCTCGCTGGATATCAACAAAGCTGATCAGCTTGTCACTGAATTGAAGAGGCTCCGTAGCACTGTCGTCGAAAAACTCAAGCTGGTCATGATTGAGGTTACATCCGAGCCCGAAGCCTACCAGATCTTCGAAACGCTGAACGACCGAGGCTTGCGACTGTCTGTCCCGGATTTGTTGCTCAACTACTTAATGCAATCGGCTTCGACAGACTCTCAGCGAACCAAAATTCGTGAGAATTGGGACAAGATGATCGAAACGACGGGCGTAAGAAGAATCAACGTATTTCTACGGCACATGTGGGTTTCCAAATACGGCGACGTAAAAAGCCAGGGCCTATATCGAGAGATTCGGGAACACATTCAAAACCGGGGCATCACAAGCTCTAGATTCACTGCGGATGCCGCTGCGGAATGCATCGCCTATTCTGAAATAGTGGATTGCCAACCTACGTTACCTCCAGCTTCAAAGGACCACATTGAAGCGATAGTGAAAGCTCTCACCGCAGAAAAGTCGTATCCGTTGCTGCTTTCCGCGCGAATCGAACTGAACGATGAAGACTTCGCGAAAATTGCTCGTCTCACGGCAGCGATTGTGACGCGGCATTCACTGATTGCGAATCTCAATCCGTCAGACTTGGAAGACGTGTTATACGATGCGGCGGTGACGATCCGCGACATGAAGGGATCGAAGACCACTGGTGCTGGGATCGTCGCCGCAGTGAGGAATAAACTGAAAACAATTAACCCCGATAGGTCCCAGATCGAACAGGGATTGGTTGATCTGTACCTAAAGAAGCCACAAGCACAATACGTTCTGACACTTCTGGCAAACACCATGCAGTCGAAAACCAAGGCAGTCCAAATGGGTAAAACAAGTATCGAACATATCTTCCCTCAGAATTCCACCAATAAGAATTGGGCCAATGCCAGCGAACTAAAACCATACGTATGGCATATTGGTAACCTTACATTGATCGAACCAAAATTCAACGGAGACATCGGAAACAAATCGTATTCCGATAAAGTGCCAACGTACCAGAAATCCGAGATCACGATGACTTCTGAAATTTCGAATAGTCATGACATCTGGAACGTCGACGAGATTACGGCGCGGGCTCGGCGACTATGCAAATCTGTCGATGCCGCTTGGCAATTGTAGGCTGCACAACGTGTTTGGTCCACGCGCTGTGCCAATGTAGTTGGCACCTGAACTGAATCAGGCAGGAGGCAACAATGGCACGGTATAACGCGCAGTTTCGGAACAGCGTTCTCCGGAAGCTTCCTCCACCGCAAAGTTGAGACGGTCGAAAGGTCGCGGCCGAGTTCGGGATCTCGACGGCGACCGACCTGTCGACGAAAGAGCGCCGGGACGGAAAGGCGATGCACGATTACGCGTTTCAGGGGTGATGTGAGATCAGGTTATTAACGTGCATTCTTCCCGATTTACCGATAGTATTAGGAGCAGAGGGAGAAAGTGTTCAACGAAATGGCAGTGACCGACCGATTTCTTGGAAAGGGAATATTCTCATTGCCCGAAGCCGCAGCACTGACTGGATTGAGCTCAGCGCAGATCAGGCGCTGGATAACCGGGTACCAGCATCGAGACGCAGTCTTTGCGGCGGACTTCCAACGTTTGAATGACCGCGTCTCTCTCAGTTTTCTGGATCTTGTCGAAGTACTGTTTGTCGACTCGTTTCGGAAACATGGTGTGTCGTGGCCATCGATTCGAACAGCTGCACAGAAAGCGGCGGCCATGTTGGAATACTCTCATCCGTTCGCGAAACGATCGTTCTATACCGACGGGAAATATATTCTCACCCGTATTGCCGAGGCATCGGGTGACCCCGAACTTCTCAATCTTGTCGACGATCAATACGAGATCGACACACTTGTATCTCCCTTGCTCTACGAAAATCTGGATTTTGGCGACCTCGATATTGCTGCTCGGTGGTGGCCCAGAGGTCGTGAAGCCGGAGTGTTCGTAGACCCCCACCACAATATGGGAAGACCAACCGTCGCGACCTTCAACATACCTACCGCCGTCCTCGCCCAACTCTTTGAAACTGTTAAATCAGCTCAAGAAGTGGCCGATTGGTACGAGATTGATACCGGTTCCGTTATGCAAGCCGTTGAATTCGAGGCTTCGCTGGCAGCATGAGATTTTTCTTCGACAACAATCTATCACCGAGAATGTCGAAGGCACTTGACGCGCTTGAAGGTGAACAAGGTCATTCTGTTATCCACTTAAAACAGAAGTTCGACAAAGCAATTCCGGACGAGGAATGGTTGAGTGCGCTTGGAAATGAAGGTGACTGGATCGTATTGACTTCTGACTATCGGATAACGAAAAACCCACACGAAGTTGCAGCGTGGAAAGAGGCGGGCCTGACGGTCTTTTTCTTCAGGACCAGTTGGTTCAAGATACAGTTCTGGGAACAAGCTGCTGTCCTGATTCGACGGTGGCCAAAGATAGTCAGTCTGGCTGAACGGCACCCCACCGATCGTCGATATATTGTCCCAACCCAGGGCGCCAAATTCACGGAATTGTAGCTACATGACCCGCGAGCAGGTCAGCATCGAAATACTTTGAGGCAAACAGGCGCTACCGATCGACAAGCTTCGAACCGATTCAGACGTGTTGACTAAACTGGACCTGGAGAAGGGCTCAGTTTTCTGATCTCCTCAGTTGTCACCGGCAAGCTGCAGGTGCCGGACTCACCTCAACCCTCGGGTTCAACCTTGAATTCCCGTCCGGAGACGCAGCGATGAAATTGACAACGGCACAGATTGGGAGAGCGGGGGAACTTCTGGTGCAGGAGCAGTTGCTGTTGCACGGGGTTGAGTCGGCGCCGCTGACGACGGACACGGGGATTGATCTGGT
>CAZCAE010000073.1:0-12798 GCA_964496635.1 uncultured Spirochaeta sp. | reverse complement strand
GGCAGCGACGGCGCCGGTGCCCACATCTTCAGCGGAGGCACTCCCGGTGGCCTGGAAATTCTCACCCTGGGCGGCCACCGTCTGCGAAAGGTAAACTTTCGCTCCCGTCAGAAAACCATATTCCAGAGTTCGTGACCAGTCTGCCCGGACGCGTCCGGCCGCGGCAAGGCCGGTGCGTGCGTCGGTGGCGTGAAACTCATCAAAATAGAGCGTTCCGGATTCGATGCCGCGGATCTCCAGTGTTGCCACGCGCAGGAGCTCCCGATCGGATTGCTTTCCTACCGAAACGACGGCGCCGCCCACCCGGCCGTCGTCAACTCGGACCTCTTCCTCTTCGAGGTTAATCGAGACTTCGTGCCACCGCCCTGTCAGGGCATCCGCAGGGAGTGTTACGGAAACCCTCTCCGTATCGGGTGCGTTTCGATACGGTTCCAGCCGGAACTGTACCGTCCCGTTCGCGCTGTCGGCGGCGCCGGCCACCGGGGTGTCCAGAAAAAAGTATGCCCGAAGTGTCTCGTACGCCCGGGTGGAAAAGTCGGAAACCGGAAACTCCGCTGCAACCGTGTCGGCGCCGTTCTGCCAGGAGAGGGAAAGCACCCGCTGGTCGTCGGCCTCCGGAACGAAACGGGACCCGACCACATCGTATCGGGAGCGTAGAGTCCCTCCGGCTGGTTCCGGGTCCGTAACCATCGCGGCAACGCCGGAATTGTCGTTGCCGGGATCTGTAACGGTGACGTTGCGGCTGCGGCGCACGCGAATCTCTCCAATGAGAAGGCGGCCTGCCGGGACGGCGATGCCG
The DNA here is from genome assembly GCA_964496635.1 of uncultured Spirochaeta sp. Classification (GTDB taxonomy): domain Bacteria; phylum Spirochaetota; class Spirochaetia; order DSM-27196; family Alkalispirochaetaceae; genus Alkalispirochaeta. Next base: position 11,999 of record CAZCAE010000073.1, on the reverse strand, counting down.
TCGGGAGTCGCAGCGATGATCCGGGCCGCCCGGACGGCGCCGAGGCGGCTGCGGTCGGTGGGACCGTCCAGTGGTATCTCCACGGTCCGCCACCCTTTGGCGGCGTCGGCTGCCTCGCCTGTATCATCTTTTGTCAAAAGATAAGAAAAGACCGCCGACGGTGGCTCGGGGTCGAGGACGCTGTTGCGGTTGGTGTCCTCGCTGTGGGGGCGGTTGAGTCCCGGAGCGTCCTGTCCCGCTCGACGCACTCCGTCTGCCCCGTTGAAGTCCACCAGCGCGTCCACGGCGCTGTTGCCCCGGTCCATGTCGCCGTCGTTGTCCAGGTCCTCTCCGAGGCTGCCCATTTCAAACAGAATCGCCGGAGCGTTGGTTCCGGTTCCACTGTCGTCAATGTAGCGGTAGGTCACACTGATGCTTCGGGCATCCCGAAGGTCCAGTTCTTCCCCTTCCCGGTTGACCCGGCCGCCCGTCCACGTTCCTCCGGGCAGGTTGTCCCACTCTACGATAGCGACGGTTCCACTGTACCTGTCGTCTCCGCTGCGCGCTAGGTAGGGGCCTATCCGGGCGTTGGTGCGATCGGTGTCGGCATCCGGCAGGGAGGAGTAGGTACCCAGAGAAATATTACCCAGAGCGTCGGAGGACCAGTAGTCCCGGTATCGAGGATAGATAAAGTTTGTCGCATCCAGCTCCGGACCCGTGTAATCGTCCGTCCTGGTGGACAGCCCTGCCGCCGCTCGGGGCGGAAATACCGACTCCGCCGTCGGTCTGAGTGTCACATCCTGAACAGCACCTCCGAAGAGACGCAAGTGTCCGGTGGTGTCGCTCCGGGAAATCTGCGCGGCTCCGGCGGCTTCCAGACGAAGGTTTTCACCCTGCCAGTTTACTCCCGAAGAAAGGGTGATCTGACCGGGGTGCTGATTCATTTCAGCAGAGTAGCCGTTGTCGGTCAGGGTCCATCGGAGTCCTGTTGCGACGGAGACATCCAGATTGGGTGACGGCGTCCACCTGTTTCCGTTAATGATTACCAGATCGGTGCTGCCGCTATCTTCACCGTAGACACGGTAGGTGATGTCCACCGTCCCGGTACCGATAACCTCCGGCGGCAGTTCCACCGTGCCGCTGCCATAGTCTACAGTGAATCCCGATACAGACTGGCCGCCGGAGCGGACCGCTACCGAGCCGGGAACAACGTCACCGGTAAGGATGACAGAATCGGCGGAATAGCCGAACTCCACCATTATATCGCTGGTACTGAGACTGGATTCGGGGGTACTTCGAGGGCCGTATATTCGGGAGTGAATGTCCATGGGAAGCTCTTCCGCCCAGGGATACCGAAATCCCGCGTTTACCGGTGTTGAACCCGGTCGTACCGCCTGCACAAGTGATGTGCCGGATATCCGGCGCAATTGGACAGGGCTGTCAACAGGCGTGCTGGTGTACCGCCGGACCAGTCGGAATCGAGCGTCCTCACCGGCGTTGTCGGGCAGACGGTACAGGTTGGCCGCCTCAAAGGGCGACCACAGACCGGGAACGCGCAGAAGGAGAGCCTCTCTGCCGTCGGACAGGTCAAGGCGAAAGTCGGCGCCGTCAAAATCCGCCGCGGCGTTGTCCCCGGTGAGTCCAAACAGACCGGTCTCGTCGAACGAGAAATCTCTGGTTCCCGTCGTTGGTGCCGTGGTATTCGGGTCCAACGCGACCAGTCCCCCCGTTCCATTGCCCGACGCGCCGACAGGCCCTGCCGACGTTTCATAATAGACGGCCAGCGACTGTCGGTTCGATATGGATTCGGCCAGTCGTACGGTTCCCGCGGCCAGGTCGACTACGTAGTCCCCGGCAGAGTCGTCCAGGCGCCGAAATCGCTTCAGTTTGGCGTCACCGGGCGCCTCTCCAAGAATTGAGCCCGTCTCATCCTGAAGAAAGAGCTCTATATTCGCTACATTCCGGTCAGGCAGTACAAAGGAACGACCCCGTAGGTAGTCTTCCGGACGAATCCGTGTCTCTTCGACGATACGGCCGCCGGAAATTCGAAGTCGTTCTTCCACGGAATTTTCCAGCTGAACCAGAAACTCATGGAACGTCGTATCGGTCTGCAACCGCAGGACCGATCCGGGGTTCGGTTTTCGACCGGCCCGGTTTCCCGTATTTCCCGAGTATTGGTAGGGATACCGGGAGAGCGCCAGAGGCACATTTCCAATGATGAACTCCCGGACCAGTTTATCTTCCGCGGCAAAGTACCCCGCAGCGATGGAATTGACGTCGGAATAGTCTGCAAAGGACGCTTCGAAAAAGTAGCGCTGGTACAGCCACAACGAAACGGTGAGGTCCACCGTCTGGGCGAAGAGGTTCGTTTCAAATTCGGGAAAAGGATATCCCCAGGTTACCCGCCGGCCCGAGTCGGGCAACGGTGGGTGCAGTGCAAAACCGAAGGTAACTTCAGATGTTGCCATCCATGACCCGAGCACGAAAAGTTCAACCTCGGTGTCGCCTACATCAAGATCAAGGAGATACGGTGGAGCTTCGTCGTCGGGGAAAGGGTTTACCGGCTGCCAGCTGCCCGGAACAGATCCGGTCTGGCCGTTCACGTCCATAGGGGTCGTCAGGGCCAGGAAGAACAGTCCTATCAGAAGTGGTGCAACCACTGTACGGCGAAAGAACTCATCCCTGTAGTTCCGGTGTTTTTCCATCATGCTGTGACTTGAGCCTTCCACATCCCTATAGTATGCTTTCCACAACAGCATTATGAACACCGAGAGCCAGAAAGCACAGGCCTTTATTGGACGTCTCCTGCAGAATCCGGCATTGAACGGGTTTTCCCTTCTACAGCAGGAAGAACAGATTATTCAGTTTCTGCACAGTAACGCCGCCCAACTGGCTCCTACACTGAGCTCGGGGCAGTTTTTTCCCGGAAAAAACTGGAATCAGATTTTCAGTATGCTGGTCAACGCGCTGTACGATGTCATCAATACCCGTCTTCTTCCCGATCTGCGGCAGCTTGCAACCGAGAAGTTGGAATATACTTTTGTACAGCTCATCAATGAACGTGCGGTGAATTCCCACGAGATCGGAGAGTTGGTGTACCTTTTTACGGAAAAGCTTCTGGGCAAGCCCGAAGTTCGTCGTGCCTTTACCGGGGCGTATACCGCGTTGTGGTCGGGTATGGTGGACAGGTACCTGGAAGAGATCTTTTACCGAAAAACGTATATCCATTTCGAACTGACCAAGGTGCAGCGGTTGCGTATGGGTAAAGAAGAGGTCTCCAACTTCGTACAGTTGAATCTCCTGCTGAAACCGGCTGTCTTTCTTGTCAGTTCCGGTGGATCATCCTCCCAGGATCGGTTGACCGGGGTAGTCCAGAACCAGTTTGCCGAAAAAGCATTCGACACTCTTAAAAAGGAGTTGAAACCACTGCCGGAAGGCGTCCTGAAAAGCGTGGTTCACGCGAACGTCTCCTTTGATGAAAACCGTTTCATTGAGGCAACCGCCCGTCTGGCCGCCATTTTCAGCGCCCGGGGCCGGAACTACCAGGCAAACCTGAAGGTCGATCGCGGTGCCGACAGTCCCGACAAAAGCTGGCTTTCCACAGCCCGTAGAAACTTCAAGTTCTACGGTTTTGACGTTAAAATGCTGGACGAGATGTATAAAATCGCCGCCGAAAATGTCTGGTAGGATGCATATGACAAAGACCCGAGCATTTCTGGAAAACATCGTAATTCTGGCCATTGTTCTCGTTCTTCTTCAGACCTTTCTGGAAGATCTTGCCGTCCTCCTCTCCTGGAGCGTGAACCTCCGTGCCGTTCTCCTCGTCGCGGGTTTTTTCTTCGACGTCTTTTTCACCGTGGAGTTTGTTGTACGAAGTTACGACGCCTGGCGGAAGCGTTTGTTCCGCCATTATTTTTTCCAGGAGCGTGGATGGATAGACCTGGCCGCCAGTATTCCGTTGCTGCTGTTGAACAGTGGTCCCCGGTTGCTGGCACTGCTTGCCGGTGGTCTACCAATTGGCGGTATCGGCGGCATGATGAACGTCCTGAAGGTTGTGAAAGCCATCAGAATTGCCAGAGTCCTTCGTCTTTTGCGGGTTCTCAAAGTTTTCCGGCAGATCAAGAACACCGAATCGGAAATGGCACAACGCCACGTCGCTGTTGTCAGTGCCGCATCGGTATCAACGTTCGTCTTTTCCCTTCTGATCCTCTCAGTGGCCGGAATGTTTGTAGCGTTGCCGTCTCTTGACGTAGAGTACAGAGCCGGAGCACACAGCGCGCTTGACTATATTCTGACGGAGGGGTTGGTCTTTTCCGGCGAAGAGAAAGCGTTAGAGAACTATATGGCGTCCCGACCGGATATTCTTGCCGTCGAATCGGCCGGAACAGTACGGTTCAGCCGGTACGATGAACGGTACTACAGCAGGCAGTTTTCCCCCCAGGATTACACAGTAATACGGCGCGACGGGGTTCGGTTGTTTCTCGATCTTCGCCCGGTAAACCGGGACGGCGCTGCTGCAAATCTGCGCTATTTCGTGGTCATCGTGGCGATGGTTCTCGTTTTCATGTTCTTTTACAGCCCCCATTTTGCCCTGACCGTTACCGATCCTATACACGTCATGCGCCGTGGCATGAGTGAACAGAACTATTCTCTTGAAGTGGTAATTCCTGAAGACTACCGTCGGGACGATATCTATCGCCTGGCGGTGGAGTACAATCGGGTGTTCCTGCCTATGAAGGACCGGGACGACGTCTCCCGGGAAGGTGAGAAGAGCACAGCCCTTTCACTGGAAAATATGGACGATCTGTTCAGCTGACAGGTTTCTTGTGATCGTTTCAATGCTTCTGGTCATTATAGAAATTCCCGACCTCTCGTCCATTAAGGACAAGCGAAAAATTGTTCACAGCGTTCGTGATCGGGTGAACCGGAAGTTTCGCGTCAGTGTAGCCGAAGTCGATCTGGAGGAGAGTCTTTCTTTCAGCCAGCTGGGTGTAGCTGTTGTGAGCAATGACCGTCGCCACGGTGAACGGGTAATTCACCGTATTCTTGAGTTTATTGAACATATCGTTCCCGGTCGCATTCAGGAAGTCCAGACACACACGGAATCCTACGAGTAGCCGGCCGGTTCAGTGTTCGGTGACTATCGTTCAAAAACGTACAGGTCCGGCAGGGTAATGTCCTGTTCGAGCGAGAACACGCGGTTTTCCGTTTCCTCCATGCGGGCGGTACAGGTAAAGTAGTGGCTCAGAGTCTCATACCGCGTATCTTCTATACGCAGTTCAAAAGGAAACTCCCGGGTATCTCCCGAACCATCCGCTTTTGTTGGAGCGGGCCAGAAGTGGAAGTTGCCCGGTGCCTGAGATGGGATCCGGTATGGATTTGACCACCGGTTGTCAAACATCTCCACCGGTTGGCCTTCATGCAACAGAAGGACATCCACGTCGCTGACGGGAGAGAAGCGGGCACCGTCGAGGATCCGTCCCTTTATGGTACCGAAGTTGTAACAGGGTCCTCCGGGATGGCGGGGATTGTCGCTGCCGTAGAACGTTCTTCGGACCGCCGTGACCCGGTGAAGTCCTTCATGTGCAAGCCGGACAATGTCAATTCCCAGCTGGGTATCCTTCTGAAGTTCACTGGTAAGATGGGCAAAGCCCCTGCCGGAGCTGACATAGCGGGGATGCACCCGGTTGAGGACGTAACAAATTGCATCGATAAGGTATTCTTCCGTGACGGCGTAACGGGGGGATTCACTTTCAGTATCTTCCCGGGCAACCTCTTCAACAACCGATGTCACCAGCTCTTCCATGACATTATGTATCTCCATGTAGTTCCCCTTTTTCGTCCTCCATCGGGACGTCGAAGATCTCCTGATTGGCCTCTACAGCGTCCCGAAAGTCCCGTATCGTTTCCTTGAGGGCGAAGTAGTTGAGTCCCGCGAAATAGATCTTGCTGAAAACGGTGAATGTAATTTCCTGCTGGTCCGTCTGCAGGGAAAAGTAACAACCGAACTCATACAGGGAGTGCATCGCCTCTTCAAGGCGCTCCCGCACGAAATTTGCCATTTCCGGTGCAAAGGTAAAGGTAAATGCCAGTTCCAGAAATTTCGAGTCGGCGTCAATAAAGAGTCCCGCCTGAAAGCTGTCGGGGCTTACAAAACCGGTGCTGTAACTTTCCTCGCCGACGTCACTTTCAGTCAGTTCATACCCCAACTCGTGAAAAAGAACGTTTACGCGGCGAATGCGCTCCTGCATCAGACGATTCGGTTTCATCGGACTTCCGAGTGTATATCATCCTCCTGGAGTTCACAACTCGCGGGCAGATACTCGGTATTGATGTTGTGGAGGGAACGGAAAATCTGTTCTCTGGCATTCGGATGCAGTCGTGTAAGATCACGGACGATAGGGGCTACCCGGGAGCGGATGTTGGCCGTCCGGAAGGGACAGTCTATAGTAGAAACGGGAAGGGCAAACCGTTCGGCCACCGTCCGGATGGTCTCCTCCCTGACTTCGCAGAGGGGGCGGATTACCCGCAGGGCGTCGTCAAAAAATGGCTGCACCGGGTTCATGGTTGCGAAGGTCCCGTAAAGTGTCATATTCATGAGAGTAGTCTGAACCAGGTCGTCCAGGTGATGTCCCGTCGCGATAAGCGGCCGTCCTTCCCATTCCCTGACGAAGTCGAAGAGGATTCGGCGGCGGTTTCTGCCGCAGCGATAGCAGTCAAATCGTCCTCCAAAGGACTCCGGCTTCATGTCCGCTTCAATGATGGTGAGGGGAATATCCAGGTCCTGGAAATAACGACGCACGTCAACGAGAGCCTCCGGTGTGTGGGGATGTTCCCGCCAGTTAATCATTACCGCTTCAAGATGGTAGGTGATAGGAACAAAACGGAGACGCATTCGCAGTGCCAGGGCCAGTGCCAGAGAGTCCTTGCCGCCGGAAACGGAGAGGAGCACCCGGTCTCCATCACCGATCATGCGGTAGCGGTTCAATCCCTGACCCGTTCGTTTCAGGAATCGCATTACGCTTTTCGGTGGATGGGAATTGACCAGTTCAGTCCAGCTCACGAAGGGCGTTCTCCATAACGGCAGTGCCGTCAAAATCGTCCGTTACTACATCCCTCGGAACCATAAGGCGAATCTTTCTGAGAGTTTCGGTAAACTTACGCACTACATCGGACGAAAAGACGCTCTTTTCCGAAAATTCATACTGTCGGTCTCCATCAAATATAGGGAAAAAGGCCTCAAATGAAATGGGGTCCGGTACGTCGATAATGACTCGATATTCGGCGACTTTAAACTGCGCCGCCAGGGCTGCTTCCAGCTCCCGGCGTGCCGCAATATCGCTGATCCGGTGGTGCCGCGGATCGGTAGGGTCAAAGGAGAGTGTCGCCACCGGTTTCAGCAGATGACGGCGGCTAACCTCGGCAATCAGGTCGAATGGTGGATACGGGTGTTCACCGAAACGTGCAAAGAAGAGTTCGTCGTCCAGTCCGTAGAGATCTTCCGGGCGGATTATATCGTCGTCCAGACCCATATTGATGGACTTCTTGATCATTGCCGTTGCCACACGGACCGTCCGATGCCAGTAAACCGCCCGGTACATGAGAAACTTCGAAAAGAGAATGTTTTCCACCGCGGAAACGCCGGTCTCGTCCAGGCCGATACCGTCATATCCGTTTGGACGAATACGACTTATTGCGAAGTCTATGTCCTGGATTCCGTATGGAACGCCGCAGAAGTAGGCATCTCTGTTCAGATAGTCCAGCTTGTCAGGATCCAGACTGCCCGAAAGGAGGCTGCGGTACAGTGTGATTTCGTCATTCCCTTCACTGTTCATCGTTTCATCGACAATAGCGGCGACGAACGCAGGGTCCACCGCGAGATCTGAAACGAGGTGTTTCCTGAGGTTGCCGGTCTGGACGATTTTACCGGTCAGGTGTTCATGTTCTTCCAGAGGCAGGGACTTGAAACTGTGAGTGAAGGGAAAATGCCCGACATCGTGGAGAAGTGCCGCCGCAAGGAAAGACTTTATACCCTCTGCCGTCAGGCCGGGTGCTTCAGGGTGGTAGACAATCCTGGACAGAATTCGACGAGCAAGGTGAAATACCCCCAGACTATGGTTGAGTCTGGTATGGGTTGCTCCGGGATATACCATAAAGGTAGGTCCCAGCTGCTTGATCCGGCTCAGTTGCTGAAACTCCGGTGTGTTAACCAGTTGCAGCATCGCCGGAGAAAGATAGATGTGTCCCCATAACGGATCGCGTATAGGGGCGGTGTACGCCGTTTCCAGGTGGTCGCGAATTTTTGACCGGGTATCCATGTGAGAAGCCCTCCGTCATTCGAATCGGCTTGTCCGAATGTACCGGGCATACTACCATTGAGCGGTGAAGGATGCTAAGACCCGTTGGCGTGTTATCCAGTTTCTCGCGACCCTCCTGGCACTTGTCGTTATGGTGGTCGCCCTGGGGGCGGTACTGATGGTGGATCGGAACGCCGAAGAGAAGCAGGTAGAGAAACAGGTAGAGAATACGGAGGTCGAGAAAGAGCCTCGAACACCCCGGTCCATAGAAATGGTACGACCTCCCGGACGTGCCCGATCGGTCCCGAACACTCCTTCCGTCGTTCCTGACTCCCCTGGTAAGCCGGCCGCAGATGCCATATTGTCTCCGTTGCCGATCACTTCCCTTTCTGCAGAAGTCTACGACCTGGTCATGTCAGCGTCGACAGGTGGTGACACTGACAATGGTGAAAAAACGCCCCGTTCTTTCGCAGCCGCTACGCCACGGTCTCTGGAGACGGGGACGCCCGTATACCTTTCGGACAGCCCGGAAGTGCCGCTGCTTCTTCATACGTTCGTTTCGTTTGTCCTTGAGACTGGAAGTCCTCCGCCTGTACCGCCAGATCGACTGGAACAGGTAACCGACCGGGTTGACGCCTTTCGAAATACCGTCGGAGAGGTGGACCGTATATATCATCTCGAAAGCGAGGGGACTACGGGACATGTACTTATCCGTGGTCAGTTTGGATCGTGGTGGCACCTTTGGATCTATTCTGAAGACGGCAGCATGGTAGATCTGGAGTTTCTACCGGTATCGGAAGAGGGTTAGCGGGTCAACAGGTCGGATCATTCGGCCGATACAGAGTAGTACGATGTACCATCTGCTGATAGAAGCGGCCGGCCTGCGCCAGGCGTCCCGGTTACACCCTGTGTGGCACGGAGAGTTCGTCCGAAGCCTTACTCATTCAATGGAGGCGCGGACCTTCAGACTGCTCGCCAGGGATGGAGACCTTTTCGTCTTTCGCGATGCCCTGACCTCGGTACGGCAGCCCGAAGAGTTCTCGGATACCATCCATTTTCTTTGCGGTGAACTTGCAACGCACAGTGAATTTCTCATGGACTACGTTGTGCTGGGTGATTTCCGGGACAAAACCGGGAAAGAAAATATCCTTGAAACGATGGAACGTTACCTCCGTCACGTCCGTGCACAGGGAGCTGCGTACATTACCGGACCGGTGGCTCTGGCGCTGGAACCCGTCGTAGAAATCGAAAAGTCCGGCAGTCTCTTTCGAATCGTCTCATTCAGAGACGACTACAACGTCACCGACATCACGTACAACCAGTTTGTATCGGAAGAGTCTTTCCATCATGCAGTTGCCCAGACACTGATCGATGGAGGGCGAAGAAATTTCTGGTTCGTTACTTCCGATATTTCCGCCGTTTCAGCGGCTCTTGTGACCATTCTGGAACAGAACACATTGCAGATTGCCTGTTCCGACCGCTCTCCACATACAATTCTTTTGGACCTTCTTCGCATCGTCTTCGCATCCATTCCGGAACCGGACGTGTTTCTTTCCGCAGAAAGACCGGAAATCGATCTGCTCCGACGTTTCATCCAACCCGGACACCGTCACCTGCCGACACCGTATACTCCGGGAGAACTGAAGTTGGCACTGGAGACGGTGCTTCACCTGTTCTTTGATATTGACAACGATGCTGCCGTGTTACTTCTTGAAGGAGTCGATGAATATTCCCGAGGTGTTGCCTCGGATGTTGCGCAGCTGTATCCGGGGAGTATAGCTGTCATATCCGAAGATGCCCCTCCCGACGACCAACAGAGTGAACAGCCGTCCTGGTATGTGCATGAGGTACCCGGAGAAAGCCCTGAGCGGGCATATCGGTACTGGTCCGGTCTGGGCGGGCAGGACGGTCAGGACCTTTCCAAGGTGCTGTCGCAGGTCCTGACGTCCCGGCACCGGATGACGCTTTTTATTTTACATCGTACGGCGTCACTTTTACCGCCTCATCTGGTAGATCTGTTTTTTCAGCAGCAGGGAATCACCGTAGCGGAACGTACGAGGATTATCAGAGACCTTCTTCGAACGGGTCTTCTGGTAAATGAACAGTATCCGGTTATACACCGACTCGCGGGAACGGTTGTTGATCGTATTCTCGGTCCCGACGCGAACGATATGACGCGACAATTCCGTCAGTTTGTCCTGGGACAGATAAAGGCCAAACACATTCATCTTTCACCGGATTTGTGGGAATCTATCCGTGATGGTTTGCCCAAAGAGACGGAGGAGGAATACCACCACATTCTGATTCATACAATCGCAGCGGGCGGCTCGTTCCCGGTATTCGAAGGGTATGCGGGAAACACCGGACGTGACGGAAAAGCTGTACAGTTAAGCAATGCCTCGGGAAGGTTGAGATTGTACCTTCGGGATTCCCGGGGTCCTGAATCGTGTGGAGACCTCTATCAGAGCGTCAGGAAGATGCTATCCGAAGGAGAGTTTCCTCCCGACAGAGAAGCGGATACTCGTCTGTCCATGGGCGAATATTTCCTTGCCATGCGTAATTATCCCCAGGCGTTAAGCGAGGTGAAACGGGCGATTCTTCTCCGACAGGAAGTCGACAACTCCGATACCGTTGGAGAAGAGATGGCCAGTCATCTGCTTATGGCCCGAATCATGTTTGCTCAGCGACGGCTGAACGACGCCGGCCGGTATCTGGGTTTCGCCATGGAACACTCCGTCGAGCAGGACCGCTCAGTTCTGCTCGCGCGGTCACTCGAAGCGATTCGTCTTTTTCTGGTGGGGAATCTCAGCAGGTCTCTGGTTACCCTAATGGGCCAGTTGTCGCCGCTGCTCGAAGAGGGATACACCGACTGGTATCTTCTTCTCCGCTTTCTTCACGGACGAATCCTGTACGAGTTGGGAGACTATGATTTTGCCCGGAACACCTTTGATTCATTGCGGCTTTACTGCGAGAGCTGCGGTATTTCGGCCCCGTTGGAAGTGGTTCGGGCGTGGATGTTTCGCAGCAGGCTCAGCAATGGTGATGCTCCTGCACCGGTGCAACAGGAATTGGAAAAGATGACCGCCTTGCCGGAGACACTGCTGTTTCTTGCCGAGTCCTTTGCCGGTGAAGGTCGATTTGTCGATGCACTTCCTCTGCTGGAAAGGGCAATTTCTGCGGAGGAATCGGTGGATCGGTGGCCGAGGTTGAGCGTCTGCTGGGATAACGGTTTTGCTTCCATTGAGGATATGATGATCGCCGACCGACCGGGAAGCTCAGAACTTCTGCGGATTCTGAACGCCTATTACGCCTGGACGCTTTCCCATCTGGGACGCCAGGACGAGGCGGTTCCGATCTTTTATTCCCTTACCCGGGGAAACGGCGGTTCGGTTCTCGATCCGTACACCGGTCTGTATAACTTTCTTTATTCCAGTGTCCTGCCGGAGGAACGGTCCGGCGAGCGGGATGACCGGACAACCGTTCTCGGCCGGTCGGTCAAGCTCGTGCAGGAACGAACAAGCAGGATTGACGAGTATGCGCATAAGCTCTCATACCTGCGGAAAAACACCTGGAACCGTCGACTCATGAGTGTCGCCCGACAGCACAATCTCGTGTAACACGTCTGGATTTATCTCGCGGATTGACATGTCGGTGGTACCCGGGCTATTCTCGCCGCCACACGGTGGCGTAGCTCAGTCGGTAGAGCAAGCGGCTCATATCCGC
>CAZCAE010000072.1:0-13039 GCA_964496635.1 uncultured Spirochaeta sp. | reverse complement strand
TAATTTCCGGGAAGCTATCACGGTAAAAACCGGGAATTCTGCTTGACAGAACACATTCGCTCCTGACTTTACGGTACCGATCGGCGTTGTTCGTCGATATCGCGTAGTATTCCCCGTATTGCTGCACCGTTCATGAGCGACCGCCCGGCAGGTACAAAGGACTGCATGCCCCGGCCCAGACTCATACTGTCGGAACCGTCAAACCGCAACACATCGGTCTTATGGATAACCTGGGAAACTTTCTGTCCGAAAGGTGAATACCATTCCGGTCTGTGATTATTCTGCGCTACAACCCACCCCGGCGGGAGCGACCGGGCGAGTATCTCCGCGCCCTCCTCCCCGGAGAAAAACCGAAGAAATGCCCGAGCCGCGGGACTTGCGCTCACTACGGCCATAACTTCACCACCCACCATCCTGCGCGTCTCGCCGGTATCGGCATCTTCCGGAGGCGTCGGGAAGAAGTCCAGCCGGTGAAGATCATTCGTATACCATCCTGCAAGAAAACTGGATCCGAAGACCATGGCAGCTTCTGATGGTTTAGCGGTCAGGGCCTCAAGGGACCGGTGAAACGGGGTGTTTACAACCCGTTGCGGACCGCCGGCTACATACTCTTCTCTTCTCAAGGCAAAGACTAACTCCGTTATGATGTCGTTTACCGGAGGTAGACCAAACTGGAGGTCTCCCCGGACCCATGCGTCATACTGTCGCGGCCCCGCCCTCTGCAGCATGCGGTCTTCCACCCAGTCTGTAAAGGGCCACCCCGTCGCGGCAGGCCCGCTCTCAATTGCGAAGGCATAGGGCACCTCACCCCGGGCGATCAATTCTTCTTCCAACTGCGCCAGCTCTGACCCGCTTTGCGGTACCGATAATCCCCGGTCATCAAACCACTCCGGGGCGTACCAGTACATACTCTTCAGGGCCAACTCCGTTACCAGTCCGGCCGAGCCTCCGTCCCGTTCCGTGAATGCCAGAATATCGGTTCGGTACCGCTCCGCAAGAAGATCACGGTCCAGAGCGCGATAGGTATCCTCCGTCAGCCCAAGAGCAAGAAGATCGAAAACGACACCGGGCTGGGCAATAACAGCCAGTTCCGGCGGTTCAGACCGGGCAAGAGCGACATCAAGACGCCAGTCCTGCTCTTCCGTCGGAATGGTCACAACCTCTATACCGGTACGTCGGGAAAACTCGTCTACCACCGGCTGGTACACGTCCCGCAGCCGATATACCCGGAGAGTGGTGCCGGACAGATCCTGACCCAGTGTAATACGGTCCCCCGGAGAAGCCGTCTGCATATCTCCGTCGTCGGGTACAGTCAGGTCGGAACCCGCATGCTCGGCAAACACTCGCTGCGCCTGCGGCAGTTCCTGTCGTACCAGGTCTATGGCTCCCAGAGAGAGTTCCAGAAGAGGTACCGTCAGGCGCGCCTGTCCGTCCGGCGGTACCGCGATGCTCCGGCGTACTATCTCTCCGGCACCGTCCCGTATCAGGGATACTTCATACTCACGGACCAGAACGCTGGAGACCCGCCCACCCCGGACCTCATAGGGGCGACCGTCCAGAAAGAGCTGATCTGTTCCCGGCCGCCAGTCTCCATCTATAATGATCGACCCAAAGGTGACAGGCTCTCCGGTCAGTCCCTCCAGCAGGGCGATAACAATCCGATCCACCGCGTCAAAGACCGAAAAGAGGGTCTCCGCGTTCTCCCTGACCCGGACGGTCACCGCGTCTTCACGGCGATTGTAGACCGCCAGGGTGATCCGCGTTTCTCCGGAGTTTGCCGTCTCGACGGTACCGGTAATGATATTGTCCAGACCAGCCTCGTCGCTGACCTGCCGCAGCAGCTCCGCTGAGGCAGAATATCCCTGGCCGAGCCGGCTTGGATCGAACTGACCTGTCATGGAAAGCACCGTAATTACCGTATCCCGAACGGTATCGGAAACCGCCGAGAGAGTTGATCCGCCGGAATGTTCCAGAACGGCAACTCCGACTGTTGCGGCACTCTGCGCAGTTGCTGGTCCCGGCGCCATAGACATACAGAGAAACAGCGACAGCGCAACCATATGTCGTCGCATTGAAAAATGCATCAGTCCACCTCCCCGGTTCCGCGAACCGCCAGATTCCGGACAAACATATCTTCCAGTTCCCCTGCAGGAACATCGCCGTCAATCACGTTAAATCCGTGGGTTCCATCACTGTTTATCCACACCGCCACCGCCGCATCCAACGCCGCGTTTCGCAGCAGAAATCCAGTCTGAAGGTCCTCCTGCCATCGCCACTCCGCACCCCCTCTCTGGAAGAGCAATCCCCCGGCAAGCTGCCGCGTCTCTTCGGGTCGGGACGAGCCGTCGTCAAAGACTTGTACCGTCTTCATCAGCCGTATCGCCCGGGGCATCTGATTCTCCACAGATTCCCGTGAACCGGTGATCTTCAGGACCACTTCACTGTTCTCCGAGCCGGCCCAGAGCACTCCAACAGCCTGCCCGTTGCGGTCAAGTATGGCAAGAAACATCGGACCGATCGTGCTTACCGTTTCGTCGCTCCAGACAACGGTACCACCCGACATGTTTACCCATGCCAGGAAGCGGTCAACAGGTTCAACCGAACCGCGGGAATACGGCCGTACCGTTATCACGCCGTCAAGATCTTCTGTCCGTACCAGGAGATCCCCCCCGGCACTCCGCGCCAACAGCCAGTCTGCAGCGTGGGAAAAACCGATATCCTCCGTCCGGACAAAAGCGCCCTCCCGAAAGGCCGCGTCAACCCCGGCGGGCCAGGGAGAGTAGTATACAGAATGTTGTTGGGGTTCCGGGCGTGACTCCGTAGGCGTGACGTCGTTCGATCCGGTAGTACAAGCTGTCATCATCACGGTAACAAAAATAATGGTCGGTACACCACGAAAAATAATGTTTTTCATCGCTTTATAACCTGCAAGTGAAATATGGCTTTTCTTGTATACACAATTCTGTTGCACAAAACGGTATAATTACTTCTGCGATAGAATCTTACATCTACCAACGCTTCTGAACAACCATCAGCCCCGACACGACAACTAATTACGGCACACCCCGCAACACAATTCTATATACTGCCCTCGGCCCGACGGTTTTCCAGAGCAGCATCATAGATCGTACTGTACCGGGCTATCTGAAAGCCGAGAATGGCGGCTATGCCTGCCGGCACACCGAATGTAGGTGCGAAAACCTCCATCGCGAGGATAGAAGCCGCCAGGGGAATGTTCATCATACTTGCCAGCGTTCCGGCAAACCCCGCGGCGACCAGAGTCGTATAGGTATGCCCTCCCGCTTCATACCCCAACAGCAACGCAACCGTTGCTCCCACAAACATACCTGTCAGGGCCGCTGGTCCGGTAAAACCGGCACTCATTCCGGAAGCAACTGTTACACAGTTGGTGACCATCTTTGCCAGAAGCAGAACCAGCAGGAGAACGGCTCCGCCCGCGGGCAACCATCCCACGGCGAGTGTCTCCATATCCCCGATACTCAACAACATCGACAAGCGCGAGGATGTACCAAACACCGTCGGGTGCACCAACAATCCGACAACAGCAGCACCGACCATGCCGATCACCAATCGAGGTACCCGCCCGGCATGGTGACGCCGCCTGAAGCGATCCGACATGAACCGATAGAGAGCCGTATATGCTCGTCCGACAAATCCACTGAAGATACCCACCAGGACAACCGGCACAATCACCAGTGCTTCCGGTGCGTAAGCCGTGACGACAACCCTGAACGGCGCTGACCACCCCATAATTTCCATAAGAAAGACCGCCACCGATGATGAGAGAATTGCAGGAAAAAGTTGATGGTAGCGCAACTGATCGCGTTGAATCACCTCCACTGCGAATACTGCTCCGGCGATAGGAGCTCCGAAGATCGCCGCTACCGCTGCAGCCATACCGGCAATTGCGGCGGTGGTCGGAGCGTAGTAGTGGATATTCTCCACGTCGTGGTCTGCAAAAAGCCGGGGAAAGAGCTTTTGTAGCTGCAACGTCGCTGACTGGGAAACGCCGGCAGTGACACGCCCGACGGGACCGACCATACCACCGCTCCCCCAGAATCCCAGGGCCAGCAGAGCGGCAGGATATTTTATGACGGTATCTTTGAAGGACAATGAACCATCCCGGTCCCGGATCGCATCGAGATACGCTGGAATACCCTCACCCGCCGCCCCCGGAGCAAACCAGTACAGGAAGAACCCGGTCACAAGGGCTGCCATTACAGCATCTGCCACAGGATGGAGCAGCGGTTGTGCCCTATACACAGGCAGGAATGTCAGGAGCATTTCGAACGACCGGACCAGAACGGCCCCGCCCACCCCCGCAACGATCGCCTGAATGGCCCAGCGAATGAGAAATTTACCACCCATCCTCGACTCAGTTGCCACAGGTTTCACAGTTGTCATAGGTTTCACAGCTATCATAGGTTTCACACGCAGTTCCCGCCATTGCCCGCCATACCCCACTACCCCGCCTGGGACTGCTTCACCAGAAACCGCAGCAGATCCGCCCGGGAGGGAATGATAGTGATCGTCTCCCGGGCAACCTCGCTGTTGACGATCCCGGCAATTCCCGCCAGGACCTGCAGGTGCGGCCCGGGGTTGTCCTTCGGCGATACCACCAGGAAGATAATGGTTGTGGGTTCATTATCCAGGGACTGAAAGTCCAGCCCCTCCGGAACAATACCCACCGCCACGCTCAGACCCGTCACCCCGTCGGAACGGCCGTGGGGAATAGCAATACCGTGCTGCATCCCCGTGCTCATTGAACGCTCCCGTTCCAGCACCGCCTCCAGCACCGCGTCCTGGTCGGTCACGCGCCCCGCCTGTACCAGGGACGTCACCAGCTCCCGTATGGCCGCCTCCTTGTCCCGGGCCTGCAAAGCAAGGTGAATGCACTCCACCGGCAGGTAACGGTACCAGTCCACCACGGCACGACTCTCGGACTCCACCAGGTGCTTCCGCATTTCTATCGGTTTGGAGATGTTCCGGATATGAGCAACCTGCTGCTGCAGACTGAGAATAGACTCATAAATGAGGTTGTTCACCAGAGTTACGTCGTCACGGCGGCTTGTAAAGTGAAGACTCACGGATGTGGCCATCATGGCAATAAAGACCGAGTCCCGCCGCATATGGTAGACTTTCCGCTCCCCTTCCGCGGCATTCACATAAAAACCTTCGGCCCTCATCGTTCCCACCACGTCATTCAGCAGAAAGCGGGTAAGCTCCTCGGAGCCAAACTCGAAATCCGTGGTCACCATCTCTTCGTCGGACACAATCTGTCGGGTAGTACGGACATCCCGCTGCAGCATCCGGTTGAATATGGGAGGACCTATCAGTGTTGAAAAGAGTGTCATGAAGATAACGACGCCGAAAAGCCTGTCATCCAGAACGCCCGAGCCAATACCAATAGAGGCGATGACCAGGGCCACCTCACCCCGGGGCACCATGCCCATTGCAATGCGCAGCGCTCCCGCCCGGGTAAACCCCAACCCCAGAGATGGCAGCCCGCACCCCAAAAGCTTGCTGGCCGCCGCAAGCAACCCGAAGAGAAGGCCAAAAAAGACAACCTCCCCGGAAGCGATGACAAAGATGTTGATAAGCATGCCGATGACGGTAAAGAAAATGGGGTCAAAGAACTGGTGAACCGTCTCTATCTTTTCCTGTACCACATAGGCGATGTCCGTGTTGGCCAGGGAGAGCCCCATGACGTAAGCGCCGATAATCATGGCCAGCCCGGCCGCCTCAAAGAGGCCCGCCAGAATCAGCGCCAGCCCCAACGACAGGACGGCAATCTGGGCTGGGTTGCGTACAGCCTTCAGCAACGCGCTGATCCGGCGGGCAAAGACGATACCCAGGGTGGTAAAACCGAGCCACACCCCCAGCGCCCGGCCGCCGATCTCCAGAATCTCCCGCCAGATCACCCCGTTGTCGGCGACATTCTGCATGGCGTCCACACCCAGGACAATGGCCAGCAGCGTGATACCGATGACGTCCTCAATGACCGACGCCGACAGAATGGTCACCCCTTCGGGGCTTGCCATCTTGTGGCGCTCACTGAGGATGCGGCCGGTGATGTCCACGGAGGTGGCGATGGCCACAACACCCAGAAAAAGACTACGGGGATCCCCCGGCCCCGCCCCCAGCATCAGCCGCCCCACGGTAATTCCGGCAATGACCGACAGAACGGCGCCGCTGAAGCCGACTACACTTCCCTTGACGGCAAACCTCAGAAAGAGACGGATATCGGTCTGCAGCCCCATGAGAAAGAGAAGAACGATGGACGCCACCACGGCAAAACCGTACAGCTCCGGAGAAATGGAAAGTGCGTTGGCCACCCGTGGAAAGAGCCCTTCGGGGTATCCCGGAAGCGCTACCGACCCAAGCGCCCAGGGGCCGATAATGATCCCCGCCACCAGCTCACCCAGAATGACCGGGATCTTCAGCCGCTTTGCCACTCGAGTCCCGAAATAGCCGGCAAAGAGGATAATCCCTATCTGCAGGGCCAGCATGGTCATCCGGTGCTCCAGAGTGTGCCCCACCTCCACGCCGTGCGCGTCGACCTCAGCAGCAGCAGCCATCGGGACAAACAGCGCCGGAACTACCAGCATAGCAAAAACGAAAATCGTCAAAAGCCTGCGTTGGGCCGCCATGGTATCACAATAGCCGGTAGCTCATGAAAGCGCAAATTCGGAAGTGGAATTGCCCACCCAACGTGAGTGGCGGGTGGAGGTGGCTCAACACGATAGTGTATACAAGCCTCACCATGGAAGGGTACACAGAAGAAACACACTGAGACCGACGGAAAAAACGGTCAGGGACACCCGGGCAAGCAAATTGTTCATCCACGGTCCCGATTCCTTCCGGCCAACACGGAACAGAAAAGCGATAAGCGGGACAACGGTGAGTCCACTCAGGCTGCAGATAAAAGGAACTCTCCGGGTGAAACCGGTCAGCGACAGAAGCGTAAAGGCTCCGGCAATCGAGGCGTATATCTCCAGCCGGCCGAATTCCCGGCCGAACCGCACCGCCAGAGTTCGCTTTCCTGAACCGGCATCGGTCGAAATGTCCCGAAGATTGTTCACCGCCAGCAGCGCAACGCCCAACAGGCCAACCGCTCCACCGCCCAGCAGATGAACGTACGAAAAACGTGGACCCGCCTGCAGATAGTAACTGCCCAGGACCGCAACCGGACCAAAATAGATAAACACAAACAGCTCTCCCAGACCGAATTTTCCAAGCGGATAGGGACCTGCCGAGTATGCTACGGCACAAAAGATGGCGGAAACTCCTACAACGAGAATCGGCAGACCACCGGTCAATACAAGAGGAAGCCCGAACAGTACGGCACTCCCCGCACTGAGCGCGGTCAACACCGCCGCTGATCGGGGAGAAAGCATCCCTGTAGCGGTCATTCGAGGTGGACCCAGCCGGTTGTCCCCGTCCACACCCTGAAGGAAGTCGAAGAGGTCGTTGGCGAAATTTGCTGTGATCTGAATTGAAAGGGCCGCCGCGACGGTAATCGCTGTAACGGGAAGACTGAAACTGTCCGCCTGCCAGGCCAGACCGGCGCCGAGCAAGACGGGGCCGACCGATATTCCGAGTGTTTTCGGACGGGAGGCCCTCACCACCGTCTCAATTTTCACGTCAGACTACCCTTGCAGGTATTCCGGTACGGCCGGTATCAGATTCAACAGTTCTTTTTTCCTGACACTCATATTATGTTGAAGGCCCAGGACTTTCCACGGCAGTTCAAAGGCAAGCCCCATCAGCTGCTGGTAGTAGAGAACCGGTATGCTTCTGTTCGGGGCAAAAGCCTCCAGGTTGGCATGACAGAGAGGACAGGGAGTGATAAGCACCTGCGCATCGTTGCTCCGCGCGTCGTCGAGAATTTGATGAACCAGCGTACGTGATGTACGGGGATTGTAGAGAGAGCTGTGAAACCCGCAGCACTGGTTCCGGGAATGGTACGCAACCGGTTCTCCGCCGAGGTCCCGTATGAGATCCTCAAGAGCAGCAGGATTCCACGGGCTTTCGCCGTTGGTATGCGAAGCCTGTACGGAACTCGGGCTGTAAAGATGACAGCCACTGTAGGCAGCGACCCGTAATCCACGCAATGGCCGGCTTACGTGCTGTCGGATCGCGGCCCTGCCAACGTCTTCCCGCAATACATACAAAAGATTTCGGGGCCGACTGGTGCCCCGGAATTCCAGTTTCTCCGTCTCCAGCCTCGAGTTTATCTGCTTTCGGGTATCCGCATCGGTTGTGAGAGTGTGATGCGCCTCCGCCAAAATGTACTGGCAGGTATTGCAAATAGTGACAAGATCCAGCTGCATGCGCTCTGCAAAGGTGAAATTCCGGGCATTGAGTAACAGGGACTGAAACGCGTTTCTGTCCTGGAGGTGCGCGCCGCCGCAACAGGAAACCCGGTCCAGCTGTATGAGTTCGATGCCCAGCTTCTGTGCCACCGCGTGTGATGACTTCAGCAGTTCAGGTTCCGCCATTTGCGGGTTGCATCCGGGATACAGAGCGTAGCGATTCATCGACTTCTCCTCATAAGACGGCGGATTTGCCGGTACCCCCGGCTGCGCGGTCGCAAGGGGTTGATAACCAGCTTCCCGTGCAGAAACATCTTGATTCCGCGCCGAAGCATTGTGATCATCCGGAACCGCAATGCAAATACCGCCAGAGGAAACTCATTCAGAAGACCGTTGGCCAGGATGTTCAGCTCAAAGCCCAGGGTGTGTCGGGAGCGGACCCCCCCGGGAGAAAAACGACTGTGAACAACCTCCTGATGAAGACGGCTCACCTTTGCGAACGGATCAATCTGCTTCGGACAGACCTCGGTGCACTTCAGGCACTTGATACACTCCCATACGCCCGTTTTGGCGCTTCCCGCAGAAGCAAGCCGGGAAGGATGCACGTCGCGCACGTCCCTGACAAAGCGGTAGGTCCGGGTAAAGGCGGCCGGACCGAGGAAATCCGGCTGAAGAGAGACCACCGGACAGGCGGCATAGCAGGCACCACACATTATGCAGTGGTCGGTGTCATCTATCGCATTGGCGCTGCCGGGAAAGAGAAGCGCCGAGGGAAGTGCCGGGCCACTTTCCGCCAATGGTGTAAGGTAGGGTGCGGTGCTGGTAAACTTCTGCCAGAAATCGTCCATGTCGCTGATGAGGTCACGAATGACCCGGGTCCGATTGAGGGGTTCTACAGTGAGCTCACACCCGAACTCCGCCACAAGTTCGCGGATCGGCGTGGAACACGCCGACACCGGCTTGCTGTTCACCTTCATCGTACATGAACCGCAGATTCCGTGCCGGCAGGAACGACGATAACTCAGCGTGTGGTCGTATTCCGTCTTTATCCGCTCCAGCAGGTCCAGCAACTGATCATTGTGCTGGTAGGACAGATCGTAGGTGTCGCAGGAATGTGACTCTCCGCGAAATGAATCGTATCGAAAAACACTCAAGCGGATAACATCATCTGCCAATGCTCTTCTCCCGTGCAAGTTCAGAGGAGCGAACCGGATGATAATCCAGTACAGGCTCCGATTGTTCGAAATGAAAAAAGGTATGAGACAGGAACGAGCCGTCGTCGTGGCGCGGAAAATCGGTCCGGGAGTGGGCTCCCCTGCTCTCCCTGCGGTGAAGACCACTCTCGACAATGGCCGCCGCGTACAGGACCATATTCTCGAATTCCAACGCCTCCTGCAACTCTGTGTTAAAGCAGGGAGACGTGTCGGTCACCTTCGTTCTCTCCAGCTGTTCGGCAATACCACGTAGCTCCCGACGGGCGTGATCGAGTCCTTCATGACTGCGAAAAATTCCCGCCTCGGTGGTCATCAACTGCTGCAACTGCGGGCGCAGTGCATAAAAGCTCAGTGTACGGTCACCGGCATAGAAATTGCTGATTCGCCGGAAAGCGGCAGACGCATCTTTGTCTGTAACCTCTCTCGAATATGCGCCGGTTTTACCTCGCCCCGTCGTTTCGGCCAGGATGCGTGCAATGTGGCGGCCGGCTCTCCTGCCGAAAACCAGAGCCTCCAGCAGGGAATTGCCACCCAGCCTGTTGGCCCCATGAACACTTACACAGGCGCATTCGCCGGCGGCAAACAGCCCTTCCACAGATTCGCCCCGATGGTCCCTGACCTGTCCGTCAAGGTCCGTTGGAATACCTCCCATAGAGTAGTGAGTCGTCGGTGCTACCCTGACCGGCTGATCGAGCATGTTTTCACCCTGCAGCGTCATTGCAAGGGAATAGAGCTCCGGTAGTCTCTCTTCGATAATGCGGGTTCCCAGGTGCCGCAGATCGAGATAGACCGCATCTTTTCGCAGCCCTACCCCGCGGCCCTCCCGTATCTCAGTCTCGCATGCACGGCTCACGATGTCCCGCGAGGAAAGCTCTCCCTTCTGCGGATCGTAACCGAGCATGAATCGCTCACCCTTTGAGTTGAGGAGATAGCCACCCTCGCCCCGGGCAGCCTCGGATATCAGAATCCCGCTGTCGGCCAGGCCGGTTGGATGGAACTGAACGAACTCCATATCTTCCAGCGCCAGCCCATTTCGCAGAATTATCCCGAGGGCATCACCGGTGTTGGCGTGGGCGTTGGAGGTTCGACTGTAGGCCCGACCGTATCCGCCGGTAGCGAAAAGTACCGCCCTCGCCTGAATGAGGTGAATCCGCGAGTTGCGCAAGTCCATAGCGGCGACTCCATACACGCGCTTTTCCAGCGGATCGTACAGAATATCCAGGACGTACCATTCGGAACGAAAGCCGACCTCGGCACGAACAGCCTGTTCGTAGACTGTATGCAGGCAGGCCAGTCCGGTTCGGTCTTTCGCATAACACGTCCGGGACGTTCCCTGGGCACCAAAAGGCCTCCGGGCAATCTTTCCATCGGGGGTACGGGAAAAAGCGGCTCCATACCTGTCCAGTTCGGCAATGATTTCAGGGGCGGTCTCACAGAGAACCTCAACAGCATCCGCATCCGCCAGATAGTCACTGCCCCTGACAGTGTCAAAGCGGTGGGAGTCGCTGTCATCTTCGTAGAGTGCGGCGTTGATTCCTCCCTGGGCAGCTCCCGAGTGGCTGCGCAGGGGATGCACCTTGGTGAGTACTACCGTCTTCAGGTGCGCGCGCCGACACTGTACGGCGCAGCTGATCCCGGCCAGACCGGCGCCAACTACCACTACATCGCTTTTTTCGACTGTCGCGTTCATTGCACTCATGTGAAGATCGGGTGTTCCTGAATGATGCGATCGGCCACCAGTTCCGAACCGATCATTGCCATAGGCATTCCGATTCCCGGCTGTGTGTAATGGCCCCCGTAATATAGATTGGGAACCCGCCTGTTCGTGTGGCTGGGTCGGAAGATTGCCGTCTGAAAGAGGGTATGGGCCAACCCCAGGGCGGTCCCGTGAAAGAGGTTGTTGTTTTTCTTGAAATCCCGATGGGAGTAGATATGCATGACTTCAATAGAGTCGGCAATCGACGTGCCGATCAGTTCTTCCATGTGTCGGATAATCCTGTGAGCGTAGGAATCGCGGATCTCGTCGGTGTCATCAAGATACGGCGAGACGGGAACGAGTATAAAGAGGTTTTCCCTGCCCGGCGGCGCTACGGACGGATCGGTCCTCGACGGACATCCAACGTAGTAGCTCGGATCTTCCGGCCACACCGGTCGGTCAAATATTTCGACGAAATTATGGTCCCAGTCCTGGGCGAAGTAAAAATTGTGATGCGCCAGTTTTTCGAGCTTCTTTTTAACTCCCAGATAGACCAGAAGTGTCCCGGGGGCAATTGTCCGCTTTTCCCATGTGAAGCGGGGATAATTTCGCACGTCCTCGTCCAGGAGTTCGGTCTCCACATGCTGATAGTCCGCCGTGGCAAGCACAATGTCGGCAAACAGGAAGTCTGTATCGGTGGTCACTCCGTGGGCTTTGTCACCTTCCACTACGATCTTACGGACGGGACTGTTGAAGAAAAACTGCACTCCCCGATTCAGACAGTTCCGATAGAGGGAATCAATGAACGCACCAATGCCCCCTTCGGGAAAGCGAATGCCCTGATGCAGATCGACGTGTCCCATGAGGGAGTAGAGGGCGGGTGTCTTCTTTGGACTCGAGCCGAGAAAGACAGTGTTGAATTCCAGGATTTTTCGCGCTTTGTCGCTGGAAAAAAACGTTCTGACATACGAGTCAAGTTTGCTGAGCGCATGCAACCGAAGCCCGTTTGCGATAATGGTAGGGTCAAGAAAATCGGTGAAGCGCACATAGTCACGGTACAGAAAGTGGTTCAGAGCGATGTCGTACTTCCGGGAAGCTTCACGCATATAGCGCTTCAGGCTATCTCCGCCCCGGGGTTCAAAGCTGTCGAAAACCCGACAGTTGTGCTGCTGGTCCCGTTTGATATCTACCACATCATCGCGCGAAAAGAAGACACGATAGGATGGGTCGAGGTCAAAGAGATGGTATTGCTCTTTGACTTCCGTACCGAGGTGCTGAAAGAATCGTTCAAAGACTTCCGGCATAAGATACCATGTCGGTCCCATGTCAAAGGTATACCCCTGCGTTTCGTATACCCTCGCCACACCACCCGGACGGTCGTTCATGTCGATAATTTTTACTTCGTAGCCCCTGTCGGCCAGGAGCAGGCCGGTAGCCATTCCGTGTATACCGGCACCTATTACTGCGACTGTTTTGTTCACATCGCGAAGTGTAGCCGCTGAATGAATTGGAATCTACCGGTGCCGGCTACGGCAGCGGTAGATCGATCTCTACAACTGTACCGCCGTCAACCCGGTATTCCACAGAACCGTCCAGACGTTCCACGAGGAAGCGTATGATTGTTGTGCCCAGGCCTGTCGTTTCGTCATCGCCGGGATCAAAACCGTCAGGGAGCCCCCGGCCGTTGTCCCGGAAGACAACATGAAACCGACCGGCGGACCGGCGCATCACGCACGTTACTACCCGTTCGGTCACACCATCAAAAGCGTGAGTCACGGCGTTTGATGCCAGTT
>CAZCAE010000071.1:0-13611 GCA_964496635.1 uncultured Spirochaeta sp. | reverse complement strand
ATCCCGCGATAGATCGCCGAAATGTAGTGCCGGTACGCACGACTTTACGTGACCTGGGTCATCGTCTTTACACCAGAAGTGGTGACTCCGCTCATAGTTGATCGGTCGCGGTGGTGGTACACTTCAGCACGATGACAGTTAGAATCGCACACAGAATCGATCGACCCGACGGCAACGACGTGATCCGTTTTATGTTCGTTTCCCTTTATTTCATTTTCATGGTCCCGGCGATGTTTGGAATCCGTCGTTTGCGCGAGGGGCAGGTGCATGAATCGTTCGTTACGATCAGCATCACGGTTCTCGCGTTGTTCTTCATCGCCGAGGTGATAGAGTTCGCGATTCTCAGATATCGACGGGAAAAACGGGTCGTCTCGTGGTCTCTCTTCCTCCTACGGGTCGGCGCGATCGCCTCGTACTGGTACGTGTTCCCCCGCAACGATATCCCGCTTCGGCACAATCCAGTCGTTTCCTCGATGATTCCGTTGATCGTTTTTTACGCGTTCTTTCTCATGAAACGTCGATGGAGCATCCTCGTGCTCCTCGCGACGATCGTTCCGATCGCGATCGACTACGCAACGGCGGGGGCGTCCCGGAGCGTGCCGGGACCCGATCAATTAGGGTTTCTGGTGTTTCGAACGGTAGTGATCGTCTTCTTTTACCTCCTCGCGTGGTTTTGGGATACCGAACGAATACAAAGCCAGGAGAACAGACGTCTGCTGACGGAGCTCCACGCGTCGCAGCGGCAACTTCGCCAATACGCGACCGATCTTGGGAAGACGGTGGCTCTCGAGGAGCGCACTCGGCTGGCGCGGGATATCCACGACAACATCGGTCACTCCCTCACGGCGATAGGGATTCAACTCACCAAAGCGCTCGCCTATTTCGACGTCGATACCGACCAATCGCGCCAAGCGGTAACGGCGGCCCACACGACCGCGAAAGACGCGATGAGCGACGTGAGAGAGTCGATCGGGAGCCTCAACGGCGATACCGAGGGGATCAATTTAAAGGAGAGCGCAGCTCGTCTCGCAAAACGCCTCGAAGATACCGGCGTAGCGGTTACCAACACGTTTCACGGCGTAGAGACGCGGTACAACTACGCGGTCCTCCTCGGACTCTACCGATTTCTCCAGGAAGCAACGACCAATATCCTCAAGCACGCCGCAGCACGGTGCGTTACAATCGAAGTAGACCTTGGAAACGATCGTGGGACCGCCCGCGTTTCCGACGACGGTGTAGGATTTGATGTGACTGCTATCGATCGAACCGATTCCACCGCCGGCGACCGGGTGCCGTTAGACGAACAGCTCGGTTTGCCGGGGTTACAGCGCCGCTTCGAACTCATCGGCGGCACGATCGAAATATCGTCCCACCCGTCTGATGATGATAGTGTGGGAAGCGGTACAACCCTCGTTGCGAAGGTTCCCCGGGATCCTCTTATACTGATTGGGAGAGATGATGACACCGATACGCGTATTGATCGTTGACGATCAGCACCTCGTTCGCGACGGGATCGCCTCCCTTTTGAAGCTACAAGAGGGTATTGACGTTGTCGGAACGGCCGAGAACGGTCGCGTCTCAATCGCGTTGGAACGGGAACACGCCCCGGACGTGGTGCTTATGGATATCCGGATGCCGGTGATGGACGGTATCACCGCAGTGGAGGAGCTCCGGCGCACCGGATCGACCACCCGAATCTTGATGCTCACCACCTTTGACGACGAGGAGTACGTCGTCAAATCACTCCGCGCCGGCGCCAACGGGTACCTGATGAAGGACCTCCCGCCGGATGATCTCGCCCGGGCGATTACACAAGTGCACACGGGAACTTACCAAATTGCTCCGGGGGTGATGGATTCGCTCCTAAACCGTATGGGAGATACCGATATCCAGAGCGTTCCTGGCGGGCGCGACGGCATCGCCACCGGGAGTGTTGACGTCGCGATGACTCCGGAGATCGAACGGATGTGGAACGGCCTATCCGATCGCGAACGGGACGTCCTTCGGCTCCTTGGAAGGGGTGCGACAAACAGCGAGATCGCAAAGGAGGTACACCTGTCCCCCGGCACGGTCAAGAACTACGTATCCGAGATCCTCACCGCACTCGACCTTCGTGATCGAACGCAAGCGGCGCTTCTCGCGGTGAAATACGGGTGGGACCGGTAGTGGCCGTACCAAAAGGGCCGCTCTCGGGGCGTAACCGCAAAACGGGCGGGCACGAGGGACCCATTCGGAAGACAGCGACATTGATATTCTGATCACCGCGCAACAGCCTTACAAATTCGACCTTCTCGTGCTCATCGGTCTCGAACAGGAAATCAGCGCCGATCTCGGAATATCGGTGGATTTGATTGAGGCGTGACCGGGCCCGGAAGAAAATCCTATCTCGAGGCGTAAGCCTGAAACGACAACCGAGGGCAGTCTTTTGCGACAACGCAACAGTTCTCCGCTCGATTTGGTGTGAGCGTAGGGGAGGTGCGAAACCTGAAGCGGTTGTCGCGGAACAGATCGCCGGAGGCACCTACGCGTTTGCAGGACCGGAACGCGACCGCGCTTTTTTGTATCTATATCGAACTACGTTCCGCTGGGTACGGAACACCGCTTACCGACTCGACTCCCGCAATTCATCGCTCAAGTGAGCAAGAAATGTATCAAACCGATCATGGTAGGCAGAAAACGCGTCACATATCGTCGCCGCGCAGTCATTCGCGAAGAGAACCTTTTGCGTTATGAGGGGTGTCTTGTACAGGTTTCGAAACAGGTGGCGAAATCGTACTCATCATCGGAGGATGTCTCGTCGATTCGCCGCGTCATCTCCCGGTTCTTCGCGTGATTGACGTGTATGAATTCGAGATCCTGTCGCAGTTCCGCCCGGAGCTGTTCAATCGTATCACTGTTTTTCATAGAGTATCTCTCCGTGATCCCGTACATAGTCGGCAAACTCAGTGTTCTGGAGATTCAATTCCACAATGGAGACCTCAAACTCACCCGGCGGGAGCGATCTCATGAGAAGCGACCAGTCGCCGCCTTCTATTCCGAGATCGATATCCGAATCCTCCCGGTAGTTCCGCCAATCTTCGAAGGTTGACCCAAATCCGAAGACACGTCGAAGAGATGCATCACATTCTCCAAGTTGCGCCGCCGCCCGGCGCGCCCACACTTTTGCACGCTCACGACGCTCGGCTCGCTCCCTCTCCCGAGTCTCCGATTTCCGGCGTATTCGCTCCGCCGCTTTTCGGACCGAAAAATCCTCAGTATCCATGTACGTGGTGATTATATCGCAATACGGGGAATGTGTTGAGGCGATAGAGACGGTACGATTCTTTCTATTCGCTTGAGAGACGCCTCAGAAATACCCTATAATTCTGCCAACTCGACCGACGGCTCCGGCCGGAACTTGGCCTTGTCGTCGGGAGAAAAGACACATACGGCTTGGCGTGGTTCCGAAACGCCGGTCGAGTCAGTCGAAAAAACACCGGAGTTCAACCTCCGGTGTTTTCGGACGTGATACACGAACGCATCCGTTTGCAGTTCACGCCGCCCTCTGTAGATTTCAGTTTACCGTCACCGTAAATGAATACTGCTCATCGGCATGAAAGTATCCGTCCGCTACTTTGACGTAGTCGGTTCCGGACGACGCCGCAGCGGCGGAAAGCGCTATGTCGTTTCCACTCGCTGTAGAGCTCAATATCGTACCCGTCCCATTTATTTTGCTGACGGTGAAGCAGTCGTTATATAGTTCGTCTTTCGGCGAATCGAACGAGACGTTGATCACGCTCGACTCGGTCACCGAAATCGCATAGAAGTCTTCGTCGTTTGACGAGTACAGCTGACCGGACACAGTAGTCCCTGCGTTCGCGGTACTACCGGTAGTGCCATCCGGGCTCCACGTAATCTCTATCGATTCCAGGTCGGCATCTGACGGATCGCTCCAGCTCAGTGCCACTTGTCCATCGCCGGCCGTCGCTGTCGAATTTGTTACTGGATCGGGAAGGTCGGCACTTGTATTCTCGCTCACCGCAACGCTTATTACAGTACTCCAGGCCGTTTCCTGTCCCTCTGCATCAACCGCACGGACCCGCCACCAATATGTCGTATCGATCTCAAGCGCCTCACTTGGCGTGTACTCCGTCTCTGTGACCTCAATCGCAGTTGCACCCACCAAACTGGATTCACTTTCCGCCACCTGCACCTCGTACTTCACTGCGCCTTCAATCTCGTCCCAGCTCAATGTCGGTGTCGTATCCGTTACAGTAGTTCCGTCTGTGGGACTGAGACCCGTCATCGCTCCCCAGCTCACTGTGAAACTGAACGCCGGTCTCCAGTCCGTCTTTGACCCTGAAGAAGAGACACCCCGAACTTGCCAATAATGAACAGTGTTATTCGCCAATCCAGCAGGAATCTGGTACGTCGCATCCGACACAGGAGCTATCGACGCCCCAGACAACGCAGATTGTGACTCTGCCATCCTGAACTCGTACGACTCGATACCGGAGAAGCTATTCCAACTGAAAGCGGGCGTCGTGTCGCTGATAATTGAGTCCAGGGTCGGGAAGACACCAGTCCAAACCAGATCTTGCCCGTCCGCTACATCGTTTGTAATGGAAAAGAAGTCCAGATCGTACACGCCAAGGAATCCCAGCTGATCCCTTTGCACATAAGCCGTTGTTGCTGACGATTCGTCGTTATTTCGTTCCTGAAGGGATGCATCGGTAAGCGAAGACCCGTTGTCCAGGGGCGTCTCATCAATTCGGAAGGAGTACTTCGTCTTGGAGTTGTAGTCAGCTCCAGTAAGTGCATGCAGGTACGGTTATGAACGTCTGGGAACTTCCACTGATCCGGAACGCAATCCTGCGGCAAACTGGATACTGCGCCTCTCCGGCGTCATTTGATCCAGGACCGATGACAAAAATCGGATTCTCCGATGCAGACAGCTGTTCGCCTGATGAGGTATCAGAAATCCGTTCGTAATCGATTCCGCCTCCAACGCGAATATCTGCCGCACCTAGCGGGATACTCTATGAGCCGGTCATCCGAAAGGACACCGTCGTGATTTCGGATTTAGATGCCGAAAATATGTATTCTGAATCGTCTACTGCGAGACCGAGCAAATTAATTACCAATTGATCCCATGAGTGATAAAACGTTGCCCCGAAATAGCTGCCAATTATTGCGGTGATTTCTTGCTGAAAAGATGACCCAGACCATGTCATGTCAGAGTTTCTTCCATCGGTTGTGACCAACAGAGAAATTTGGATTGTCGGATCGATTGACGTACGTGGAGCGGGAAGACACTCAGCGCGGTAGCGGACAACAACTTGTTGAGAAACGTAGCTTGATCGAAACCCGATCATTATTCCCACCTGGTCGACCGTGTATCGATTGTCAAACGTCTGCAGACTACCAAACTCGAAGCTGCCGATTTCAGTGACTTTCCATCGACGATAGGTAATCCCGGCGCCGATCCCGAAATCCACGACCTCTCCAAAATGGTAGATAGCCGGGAGCCCCGAAAGACGCAAGCTTTCCTCGTTTGTATACGAAAAGCTTCCATCGAAACCGCTGATGTCTGCCGTCTCATGCGTCTCTCCGTTGGTCAAGAACAACGCCGACGACCAGTTTGGAGACCATCGATAGGTCAATTCAGGCGACTGACGGAATGCAGCATTGCCAACTGGCGGTTGTGCTTCGTATCTGAATTGGATCCAGACGTCGCGGC
The DNA here is from genome assembly GCA_964496635.1 of uncultured Spirochaeta sp. GTDB lineage: Bacteria > Spirochaetota > Spirochaetia > DSM-27196 > Alkalispirochaetaceae > Alkalispirochaeta. Next base: position 7,892 of record CAZCAE010000071.1, on the reverse strand, counting down.
GGATGGAACGATTGTTCCGACAATCAGGAGAACCCAAAAAGCAACGAGATGCCGATTATTTTTGCATGCCGCTTCGCGGCACACAAAAATCAAACCCGCCACCGCCAGTTACTCCACGCATCGATCGGCTAACCACTTGGGGTTTTCAAATAAATAGTCCCCCGAACTTTGACCGCTCGAATACATACCTGCCGCTCGTCATTGCCGATCGGTAATTGTCGTTGGAACAGAAGGCGGGATAACCGAACTGTTCCCGAAAAGTTCCCAGCCATGATCGTCTGCCTTAAAATTGGAATCTTCGCCCAGGATGATGTCCCGTTCAGCCCCATTCGCCTGATCAACCGCCACTATTGTTTCATCCATCAGGAGCAACTCTTCTCGACGGTCAGCCTTACCGTCTCCGTTTAGGAGATGGATCGTCACGAAGGTGAAGTCGTAACGTTGGATGATCTCGGCGATTTAGGCAAGCTCGGTATCATCGCGGGAGTTACCAGGAAGGAAACGGACGTTCCATGTCGTGACAGAAACTTCTTCTGTCCGCAAAGAGGAACCGAGAAAGGCAAGGAGAGCCACGGCGACTATGAAATTCTTTCGTTGCACTATGACAGGGATCGCAACAGCCTGCCTGAAACCACAGAACGAAGCGGCAAACGCCGCGGTCATTCATTTCAAAGCTCTCCTCTTCAATACTTCATTGCTAGTGCCCAATAGCTTGAACCACTTCACTGCCGTCACCAAACATGACGACGGACGGGGCCTCTATCCGGCCGCGTTCAGCCTGGCCACAAACGACCGTTGCGCCGCAAGTGCATCCGCGTACGGGATGCTCCCTAAGTGGTCCATGCTCTCTTTTAGTTGTTCGCCCGCGCGGCTGGATATGTTTTTGAAGACCTTATCCGTAGCCACCTTTCCGGCGGCCTTAAGGGCTCGAGCCAGCTCATCCATGCCGGCACCTCGCAGCGCCGCCTGAATGGCGTCATCCGTCAGATCCAGAATGATATCGAAATCGAACATGCGCTGTTCAAGTTCGGCGGTCATTTCGGGATCAATCCTCTCCAACCGTTCGTAAAACTCCTGTTTCGTGCTCGCACTGCAGTGCTTGAGAACCTCGGTCAGGTCGTTTACCAGTCGGTCAAAAAGAGTTTCCATTCCATCACCTCCGGAGATGAGCGTGCCTGTTAGTAAAGCGGGATGTCACTCACAACCGTGTCTCCCCGGTCTTGGTACGCTGCGCAATCCTTCACCACCAATATAAATGTAGTAAAACCATTCTCCAAGCGCTATCGCAAAATGTCTATCCAGGGTCATCGAGGGAAATGATTTCACAGGATCGCCGCGAGGATCGTATGACCCAACGCGGCAAAATCGGACTTATCATCGGAGGACTTCTCGTCTATTCGCCGCGTGATTGACGTACATGAACTCCAGATCCTGCCCCAGTTCCGCCCGGAGCTGTTCTCAGTCGTATCACTGTTTTTCGTAGAACATCTCTCCGTATGTGAATAAGCTGGACACGTTGTATTGGGACAGTGGGTTGGAACGGACATACAAAAACCTCCTGAGGAAGCTGAAATGGCCGGTCGGCGACAAAAATTCCCGACAGGCTTTGTATGTACCCACTGCTGTGATAGTTACGGTGCTTTCAGTAACACGATTCTCTATACACGGAAACCCTCGCCCCTTACGTCTGAGCCGGAGCAACGGTCACTCCGCCGTCCGACCCTGCAATCCGGTTAAACGTAGCGCGGGACCAGACCAGTGTGACCAGTGCAGCCGACCACGTAACGGCAAATATTCCCCACCAGATACCGTCCAGGCCCCATCCGAATACTTCCGCAAAGAGAAAAAACACAAGCGGCGGAGCAATGAGCTGCCGGTACAACCCGACGTAAATTGCCGGCATCGGCCGTTTGAGTCCCTGCATAAACGAGACGGAACCAAAGAGCACCACGTACGCGTAGTACACCAGCCCTTCGATGTAGAGATAGCGCCGGCCCATAGCAACCACCAACGGATCGGTGGTGAACTGGCGCATGAGGAGTCCCGCCAGCGGGAGAATGATTCCCAGAGATACCGCCATGACAACAACGCCATACAACAGCGTCGTCCGGTACGTTTCCCGGATTCGTTCAAATCGGCCTGCCCCGAAGTTGTTGCCCACCAGTGTGAGCATCGCGGTGTGTAACCCCGCGCTGGGAAGAAGGGCGATCTGTTCTATCCGCAACGCAACGCCGTAGGCGGCAAGTCCTTCCGTCGATCCGTTACGGGCAATAAAGAAATTGATAACAAACATTCCTAACGCGACGGTCATCATGTTGAGGCTCGCTGGAATTCCCTGTACCGCAATTTCCCGGTAGAACGACCGTTGTGGGAGGTAATCCCGAAACCGCATACCAGCGCAGGAACGGGCGCGACGGGCGCGAAGCAGCATGTAGCCGAGACTCACACCCTGAATAGAAACCGTGGCCAGCGCAATACCCGCGGCTCCCATCGCCGGTATCCCCAGCGGCGCAAATCCGAACAGAAAGAGCGGATCGAGACCGATGTTCAGAACCATGCCGATAAACAGGACGTTGCGGTAGCTTTTCGTGTCCCCCCGGGATGCCAGCCCGGCGTTGACGATCGCGTTGAGCAGGAAAAAGCCGGTTCCCAGCAGGATCACTCGCATATAACTCATTCCCAGCGCCAGGACGAGATCGTTGGCCCCCATAAACCGGTATGCGCTTTCAGCAATCAACAATCCGACGACGGTCAGTACGACCGACGCGATAACGCCGAAGGAGATCGCCTGTACCTGGTACCGCCGCGCAAGTTCTTTGTCACCGGAACCAAGTGCGTTGGAAATCAGCGCGGTTGCCCCGGTCGCAATACCGCTTCCGGTGGCGATAATTACAAAGAACAGCGGAAACGAAAGCGACAGCGCCGCGAGACCTTCTGTCGCCAGAAACTGGCCGAAATACGTGTCCACAATGTTGTACATCGTATTGAAGATCATGCCGACACTGGCAGGTATCGCGATGCGACGTATCAAGCGGGGAATCGGATCGGAAACGAGATTGAGCTCGGACGTGGCGTCAGTCTGTTTCACGGCAATAGAAATGATTGCACCCTCCTCGCGCAACCGCGCGACGTGTTATATATTACTATAATTGTAATATAAATCATACAGACAGGCGTGCAAGCTGGTTGAATTCGTCACGTTGCTGTACGGATTGGCGCTTACCGAAACCGGTCGTCCTGCCGGAGTCGGTTCGGGGCGTGGATATCATACCCCTTGGCAGGGCGCGTCTGATCGTGCCGCACGGAGAGGGTTGGGACAGCTGGTTTGACACCCCCGGGGTCAGTTCGGATTTCATGGTCCAACGGGACCAACCGGAACCTCAGGATCGACCGTTTTCGTGTTCGAGTATCTCCTTGATACCAACATCGTCATTTGCCTGATGCGCAACCGCTTCGCCTCGTTTTCATTCACTATCCGTACAATCCGGAAGAACGTATCCGTCCTGACCGGACCCGACATATCGCATGTACGAAATCACAGCCCATCTCTTGACTCCAGGTTCTTGACGAGAGTCACCTGGTTCCCGCGGTCGTTGTATACGACGCGATCAAAAGCGTTGAGGGCCATCATCAAACCGCGTCCGTGCTCGAGATTTCGACGACCCGGATCGTCGACCCGGGCGAGGAAACGCTTGTGGTCAAACCCTGGTCCGTCATCGGTGATTCGAAAAACCATCTGTGAAACCTTGACCGACCACTCGACCCGCACGCGACGGTCGCGAAAGCGTAGATCTCTCTGCCGTTCCGCAAGGAACGCGAAGTACCGTTCTTCGGACAAAGCACGGCTCTTCTCGTCGAATGTCACCTCCAGGCTTCCGTGTTCCACCGCGTTGATGAGGATCTCATTCAGACATATCGCGAGGAAGTCAATCTCTGCCTTTCCGAGGAAACGCGATAACGGTAGGGTCACTCGGCGACTGATGGCGCGAGCGCTCGACAGGAGGCTTGGGATCTCGTACTCCTCACCGCCCCGTACCAGGCAGTCCAGCATCGGATCGTGACCGTCATCAACAATTCGGAGCAATATTTCGTCTTCTCCGATCAACTGCAGCCGGACCTGCCGAATATCCGGCTCTCCGAGCGGAGACAGGAACCGGACCTGAAGCTCCGCTACGGAGCGAGACTCTCGTAGGTCGGCGACAACGGACCGAAGCTCCTGTATCCCGAACGTGTCGTCTTCGCTGTCCCGAAAGATGCAGTCGACTACCGTAGCGTTATCCCGTCCTTCAACATGAGCGAAGACGTGACGGGCTGCGGGGTTGAGCGCCAGAAAGGCAAGATTGAGGTCCGTAAGTGCGACCGGATCGGAGACCCCCTCAAAGAGACTTCGGTAGCGGGCCTCACCGGCAGCCAGTTCTCGGTTGGTTTTACTGATCTCTTCTATCCGCCCTTCGAGGGATTCGTTAAGATCCGAAATACGGCGATTGAGGAAGACGAGGCGGTTTGCCAGGACCATAGCAGTACCCAGCGTGAAGAGAAGGAAGCCATATTTCGTGAGAACAACGTCCCAATGGAGGACCGCAGCGTCCACTACATCAAACATCCCGGAGACAAAGAGGACCGTCCCACCGATCAGCAGGTTACCTTTCGGCGTTTCAATCAGCTCTTTGCGCACCACCCACACCCACGAGACGGACTTCCCCGATCCCAGTTCACGATGACGACGAGCCATCACATGGACGACGAAATCCCACACCAGGCGGTAGCAGAAAAGATACGCCCCCATCGCAAGAGCCGATATCTGCCATACCGTGAGGACATCATAGCGCAGCGGGACCGACGCCGCCGGCACCGTCAGGATGAACAGGAGGATCAGAAACGCGTACCCGTACGTTACTTTCCGAACAGGCTCTCCCTCGAGGGTATCGATAAAGGCAGCAAGAAGCGGGACGAGTGTGTAGAGGCTGATCAGTTCGAGAATGATCACCGCCTCATGGTTCGGCAAGAGGATCTGAATTACGCTGGTCCGAGTGAAGACGTACGTAGCGATTCCGATAGAGAAAAGCGCATAGAACAGATAGTGTCTATTCCGGCGCTGTACCACAAAGATGAACAGATGGTAGATGCCGACGAAAAGGTACAGCCCGATCAGAAGCACATCCGCGTAGGCCGTTGCGGATCGATCGACTTCGTCAATCGGACCAAACAGGTATGATCCTGCCTTACGGAGCCCGGTGAATCCGGAGGTTGGGTCTCCGATAACACGCACCGCAAAGACGTTTGTTCCCGGAAGGAGCAGATCGGCATCAAACGGAACGACTACGTCTCGATAGATGGCGTGTCGTCGAATACGGCCGTCCGGTGTCTGGTGAATCTCTTCACTGAGGAGAGCGCCGTTCAGGTAGAGGCTCCAGTTGTCGCCGATACTTGCGAGAAAGAGGCCGGGTACCCGAGCGGGCACCGACGTGCGGTACCCGTCCACATCCCGCTCTTCCAGATCGAACGGAATCAAGATAGTGAACTCCATCGGCGCGTACCGTCGAAGTGAAAGAAACGATCGCTCCGGAATACCCGGCAAATCCAGTTCGGGAATCCGTATCGGCCGGCCACGTCCCTGCCGCGATTCGACTCGAACCCAATGGTGGCGAGGAGACGACAGAGTCCCGGGATCAAGCTGAAGGTCCTCTGTGGAGAACCCTGCAGTGACCCATGCCGGGTGCATTGAAAGATCAACCACTGCGGGCACCCGTCCGGCCGGATCGGGTGGGGAAGATTGTCCATCGGCGGAGTGCGCCGGAGGCAGAGGCGCGGCAAGAAGGAGCGCCGCAAACGTGAGCAACAGACCTATAAACGCACGAGACGTACCGAGTGATTGTTGGAGTGCGGAAACCGACATATTTTTAACTCCTGTTGACGAACTTTAAAACGCCAGATACAGCGTCGTTGTGGTTTCTTCATTCTTCTCGTCCCGAGTCATGTTCGCACCAAATCTAAGGCCTACCCGCTCACAGGCCGACTCGACGTACGATAGGTAGTACATGCCGAGGGTCGTATCGAAGCGACTTGGGCTTTCCGTGCCGTAAAACTTTGCCAGGGGTACGTTGTGAACCTTTCGGTGCTTCACATCGAGGATAGATTTGCGACTTTCATAGCCCACCAGCCCCTTGTTTGATACTGCGATTTCGAGCTCCGGGCGCCGCGTCGGACTATACGGATTCCCGGAGAAACGGTAGTTGAGGCTCAGGAGGCTGTTACTGGCTGCGGCGCGGCGAAAGAGCCGTTCGCGGAATTCCGGATCTGCGAGGCGGTTCGCCAGTTCACCGGGATGAGTCCGCACGTACTGGTCCCGTTCGGCAAAGTTGAGCAATTGCGTCTGTTCCGCGTACTCCAGAAGTTCCAACAGGATGAGGGCCAGATAGTCGCCAATTCGCAAACGCACGTTGTATGTGAGGATCAACGCATGAATATCCCGAAGCAGCTGCGTGCGCCCGGACGTATCAGGAAGAAGTGACAGGAGAAACCACGTCTCCGAGTCGATCGCGTCTACCAGGCGGTGAATATTCTCCACCCGCTCCTGCCGTTCGGAGAGTTCCAGCGCCGCGTCCTTTTCCACGATGCCGATCGTTTCTACGAGCAAACTGCTTCGTACCGCGTTGACGGCACGTTCGTTGCGTAACAGATGGGCTCTGATCTGTTCGGGAGCGGTGTGCGCGACTCGATCATAGAGCGGTTGAAAAACCACACTGTCACGAATGATCTGTTTCAACTCCGGTCGGAACCGTTTCTCCAGGATGCCGTCCAGCGTGCGCACCGTGAGTTGCATGATGTCCGACCGGCGGGTGAGGAACTCAGTTCGCTGAATTTCTATCTCCCGCAGCAATTCGTAGGCCACCATCTTCCGAACATGGGCGGAGTCGTACCGTCGCCACACTACACCGTTGGCAATCGTACCCCGGCGGGTTCTGATCTCATGCATTGGAATCTGTCGCCTGATGAAGTATCGCACACCGGATTCGGTCAGCAGATACTTTCCCGGAAGATCTATCAACGTGGTTGTCGACTTCGAAGATGTCATGTGTTCACTCAGCCCCGATCTGTAGCCGAATATTGGCGATACTCTCTTCTTCGGTCTCGTCTATAACAAACACCGATACCAGATTGGTAAAGGCCAAGACATCACGCACCGTTTCCGACAATCGGCAGAGCCGTATCGGTATGTGGTTTGCCAGACGGTATTGAAGGCTCACAAACACGCCCACGCCGGAACTGTCGACGTACGGGACATCTGCAAACGAAAAGACAATACCGCGAACCTTTGAGGAGTCTATCCACTCTGTTATATCGGTTCGAATCCGGCCCGCTTCGTATAGTTCGATGCGATCGAGAAAACGGACAATTCCGATTCCGTCGCGCTCCTCCGTCTCGAAGAGTCGTTCTTCCGCCATAGCGAAAGGGTACCTCCGGCGTATTAGAGAATGATGAAGGCTATTATCTGTGAATCACCGTTCGTCTTCCCGCTGATATCGATCAAGAATCTCATGGAGCCGTTGCACGATATCCGGCCGGCTCTTCCAGAGATTGTTTGTCTCTCGAACGTCGTCTTCAATGTTAAAGAGCTGACCTTCCGGTTCCCCTTCCAGCGGTGTGTAGTGGAAGGAAGCTCTTGCTGTCTTCAGCGCTGTTATCGGGCAAGGGCACATCCACCACTTCGGCACAGGTTGCGATCACGTCGGCCAGGGAAAGACGCTCGTCGCACCGCGTTTCCGAGGGTACAACACGCGTAAAGTATTCAGAACCTTGTTGAAATTGCTGCCAGGAGATCCCGGACAGCATACTCGGGCACCGTGACGGTGGTACTCCTCTGTACCACCTTCCATCGCACCGGCGGCGTG
>CAZCAE010000070.1:0-13891 GCA_964496635.1 uncultured Spirochaeta sp. | reverse complement strand
GGGGAATGCCCTCGCCAAAAAAGGCGAAATCAGGCTTCAGGAGGGCGCCGTCTTCCGACAGCGGAGGAAGAACCGCGATGCGCTCTTCCGTCGCTTCGTACCGTCTACCCGTCTGAGTACAAACCAGCATGCGACTGTTGCCGTGGTACTCAATAGGTTCACGGTTGCCCGCTTTGTAGTGCAGGTCATCGATATTCTGGGTGATCAGCCCTTTCAACAGACCAACTTCCTCCCAGTAGGCAAGTACCTTGTGGGCTGTGTTGGGGAGAGCCGTTCCGAAGTTATCGTAGAAAATCTCCTTGATGACCGGCCACGCCTCTTCGGCATTTCTCAGAAAATAGCCGATCTCCAGCACGTGCGGATCGTACCAGTGCCACAGACCGTTTTCTCCCCGAAAGGAGGGAATACCACTTTCCACGGAAATACCCGCGCCGGTGAAGGCCACAAGATAGTCTGCTCCGGAGATGACGTCTGCAACGTGGCGAAGAAGGTCGGTGTCCAGGGTTGTTGCGGTATTCATAGGGCCGGCAGAGACGCTCACTTGACCAGTCGGGATATTTCCTTGAACCGGGGCGTCCCGCTTTCCCGGGTCAGTTCAAAGAGAACCGATTCAACGGTTGTCAGACGGGCTCCTTCGGTTTCCATGCGTCGAAAGGCTATGTCCCGGTCCCGAGGATTTCGGCTGGACGTGGCGTCTGCGACTACAACAGGTATGTATCCCCGTTCCAGAAGATCAATGGTGGTCTGGAGAATGCATACGTGAGCTTCTATCCCGGCGACAAGAACGGATTTGCGACCGAGGTTTTCCAACCGGGCCAAAAAATAACTGTCGTCACAACAGCTGAAAGCCGATTTAACTATCGGATCGGCCGATAGCACCGCGGAAACCCCGGGAACGGTCGGTCCCAACCCTTTCGGATACTGTTCGGTTTTAATCATAGCCACCTCAAGAATCCCCAAACCTCGAATGAGGGTGATGATTCGATTCAGGGTCTCTTCCGGCTGGTGCATCACCGGCAGGAGTCGCTCCTGAACGTCAATGATAACGGCAGATGTACTGTCACAAGTGACTCGCATGCTGGTAGTATGACGAAATGATCGAGTTTGTTGAACTCCCCGCGTTTCTGTCACAGCCGCTGACTGTCGGTCCGCTGACGGTACCCTTTTCAATACTCGAGTTCGGGACCCAACTGGTATTGCCCGTTCTGGCAATATGGATCGCGTTTTACATTCTGTATCGTGGTATCAGGCGGTGGGCGCGACGGGTGCAGCTGGAAGACTTTAACGCACCAAAGGTTCTCAAATGGACCCGACGCATTATCCGCCTGATTGTAGCGTTTTTTGTGGTTATTCTTGCGGGGAGACTTCTCGGGGCGGAGCTGGTCAAGTGGACCGGAACGTTTGTACGGGTTCTCAGCCAACCTTTCTTCACCTCGGGAAGTACTCAAATTTCCGTCGTCACCATTGTACTCGTCTTGCCGGTCTTTTATCTGGCAGGCTGGTTTTCCCGTTTGAGCCGCCAGGTGGTGGAACGAAACGTTCTGACGCGCTTCCAGCTTGACCGGGCACGACAGTTCTCCATTCTCAATGTGGTCCGGTTTCTCGTCATGGGTCTTACAATCATCGTGGGACTCAGCATTATCGGTATCAATCTGTCTTCGCTGGCGGTTCTCTTCGGCGTCCTTGGAATTGGTGTCGGGTTCGGATTGCAGGACGTAATCGGAAACATGTTTGCCGGAATTGTCATTATCTTTGCCCGTCCCGTCAAAGAGGGTGACCGCATTCTTGTAGATGAGATTGAGGGTACGGTTCAGCAGATCAAACTGATTCATACCGTCGTGGAAACGGTAACCCACGAAACGATCATCATTCCCAACTCACGGATTACCGGCAGCACCATGCACAACTACTCCTACGACGACGTAAGGATTGTAGTGTGCAATTCTGTGCAGGTGAGCTATGAAAGTGATCTTGACAGGGTCGGTGAGATACTTATAGAACTTGCCCGAAAAAACCCCTACGCGGCGCCCGGCGAAGAACCGCTATACCGGGTGTGGTCCTTTGATGACTCTGGAATAACGGTACGAATCTGCACATGGATCGACGATGCGGTCAATCGGGTCCCTGCTTTCAGCTGGACCAACCTGGAAATCTGGCGGGCATTCCGGGACCATGGAGTTGTCATACCTTTCCCGCAGATGGACCTGCATGTGAAGGATACTCCCGGGGATCAGGCGGAAATATCGCCTCCGGCAAGAAACCGTTGAACCTTCTCATGGTTTTTGTCCAGAACGTCCTGGAGGGAAATATTCGTAAAATAGTCGATTATGTGGTCCGATGCGTCTTTCCATACCGAGTAGACGAGGCACTGTTCCTGCCGCTGGCAGTGGGCTCCACCGGAGAAATCTCCACAGACGGTGCAGGGAGTCAGGTCAAGGCCCTCATCAACGGCCAGAAAAATATCTTTTATGGAAATATCAGAGGGATCCTTTTCCAGAATGAAACCACCCCCGGGGCCGCGGACGGATCCAATTATGCCTTGCTTCTTCAGCTTGAAGAAAATCTGCTCAAGAAACTCCGGCGATATATCCTCGTCGGCAGCAATTTTTTTGATTGGTCGAGGCTTTCCCTGGTAGGAGGCGGCGAGATTTGCCATTGCCCGCAACGCATATCTACCTTTTGTGGTGATTCTCATACCCGGAGTATAGAATGAACAACGAAATTGCTCAAGATTATTCGGATATTGAACTTCGTTCTGTCGAGTCTCTTTCAGACCCCACAGCAAAAGAGCCCCTCAACGGGGTATATCTTGTGGCGCGAACCTATGAAGGTGGCCGTCATGTTCTGGAGCTGGATGCCCATTTTGACAGACTGGAGCGCTCCGCCGCCGCTCTGGGAAGGGCCGTTGCGGCGCCCCGGGTTCGAATTCGGGAGCTTCTGGCGGAGGATATCCGGCGGCGGAGCGCCGCGACCGGTACTACTGCCACTGCTGCCGCGACCGGCGGGCATGTGGATATTCGCTTTCGGGTGACCGCAGTCCTTGACGATCCCGTGCGCTACGTAGTTACCACAGAACACGCGCAAGAACCGCACCCGTTGTTACGCCGGGACGGTGTCATCTGTGCAGTTGCCCGGGATGCCGCCAGGGAGCGGGCGACGGTAAAGAGTACCGCCTGGATGCACAGGCGGCGACATCTTGGCGGGGAAGGGGATGTGTACGAGTACCTGTTGGCGGACAGTGACGGCCATATTCTGGAAGGTGCATCTTCCAATTTCTACGCCATCGTGGAAGGTACCCTGCAGACCGCAGGGGAGGGTATTCTTGAAGGTATCGCCCGGCGGATGGTGCTGGCGGCAGCACCGGCCATCCTGCCGGTGAAGATGACGGCGGTAACTGTTGCGGATGTTGCGGCGGGACGCCTTTCTGAAGCGTTTATCACTTCGGCCACCAGAGGAGTCCTGCCTGTTCGACAGATCGATTCGACTGTGATAGGGCCACCGGGACCATTTACCGGGGCTATTTCAGACGCCTGGAATGAATCGTTGAAAACGTCGTTGACGCCTCTCTTGCCGGGACGCTGATATGAAACTAAATATCGGTGAGATCACCCAGCCATCCGCCCAACTCCTTCAGGGGGCGGGTGAAAATGGTACCGGTCTTTTCGGTAACCCGGGACTCGTGAATCTGAAAAATCATCTCGTCGTTGTAGATGCCAATGATCTCGATCTTACCAATGCGATGGGACATGGCGTAGCGGAAACGCTTGGCGTGGCCGTTCAGCCTCGTTCGGGCTTCCCGGACAATCGAATATCCCCGTTCAAGGGAAATCTGAAAACTCTTCTGAACCCGTTTTACCGGGCGGCACTGAAACAGGTAGTACGGTACCAGTCCAATGCGGACAACACTGTTCATCAGTGAAACCAGGGTTCCCGAGTCGTCATTGACCCCTTTCAAAAAAACCGCCTGATTGCTCACTACCAGGCCTGCTCGTCGAATGCGTGCCGCCGCATCGGCAACTTCCGGAGAGATCTCTTTCGGATGTGAAATATGCGTTACGAGATAGATTGGCTTTATCCGGCTGTTATAGTCTGCCAACATGTCGACAAGCTCGTCATCTTCCAGCCAGCGTTCCGGAAGGGTCGCTACCGTTTTGGTGCCAAACCGGATAAACTGCAGGTGATCTATCTCCGCCAGCCGGTCAAGAAACTCCCGAATAATGGCGGTGGGCAGTACCAGAGGGTCGCCGCCGGTAATGAGGACGTTGGTGACTTCCGGGTGGGCGTGGATGTAGGCTACCGCCTCATCAAAACGGCCGAGTATTTCTGAGGAAGAGAGACCTACCAGGCGCTTTCGGAAGCAGTACCGGCAGTAAATGGCGCACCGGTTTGTAGACAGGAGAAGTACCGTGGGGTCGTACTTGTGCTGAAGACCCGGTGTTTTTGTGCTCTCCTGTTCACCGGAGGTGTCATAGGTGCCTTCCAGATCCAGTTCATCTACATTGGGTACGTACATCAACCGGAGGGGATCGGCAGGATCATCCGGATCAATGCGATCCAGTACATGGCGAGTCAGCCGCAGGGGATGAATTTCCGTTATCTGTCGCAGTTGCTCCAGTTCGGTTTCGGGAATTCTCAGCCGATCTGCGATGTCCTCCATCGAAACAATTGTATCTTCAAGTGTCTGTGACCATGCCATGGTATACTCCTTGTCGGGTATACAGAATCGTGTTGCAGAGTCGATACTAATTTGTTGAACTGGTGTGAGTTCTGGCTGTCGGACAACGTCGACTCACCCACGTCCATTCGGCATAAGCAATTATGGACGATTCTGCAACAACAATATGTATACAGGAAATGCTTATATATTATAGCTATCCGGTGGGGGATACAACAAAAAGATCACTCGCATCCGGTAACCAGCGTCTCCAGGGCGGGACGATCAATGATTTGGACGGTGTTTCCATCGGCCCAGATAAGGCCTTCGTCACCCATGCGGCTCAGTTCCCGTGAGAGGGACGGTCGGGCGACACCGAACATGTCCGCCAGCTCCTGCCGGGAGTGGGGAACATACACGTATTCCACGCCGTTTCGGTCCTTTCGCGGTTTTGCTTCCGTGATATAGACAGCGATGCGCTGTCGCAACGAAGCAAACTGGGTCAACCTCAGGCGACTCGCAAGAAATGCGGTGCGTCGTCCCGCGTCTGTCAGTAACGCCTCCAGGACGGACCGATATTTCTGGCACAGATCCAAAAGGGAGTTTCGCGGAAGCGATGTGTATATACAGACGGAATCGGCGATCAAGCTGACGGGAAAATGGGGCTGCGGCGCGAACAGCATCGCAGTCGCAATAGCGTCGGGTCCGTGGAAGCTTTCAACGATCAAAGCGTGGCCGTCTCCGGTTATGATTTCCGCATGGGCATTGCCGTCAATGAGGATGAAGAGGTGGTCCATAGGAGTTCCTCGTTCTGCCAGAATGTGGCCCTGTTGGACTGTTCTGGCAGTTGCGGAGAGCTGCTCATTCAGTTGAATCGTTTCGTGCTTCGGAAGAGTAGCGAACAGAGGCAGTTTTCCAATTGGCGTCGTGTTCTGTTGACCCATCCGGACTTTTAATTTTCCGTAAATGCTTAGTGATTCTGTAACATATGTTACGGACCAAACTTCGCCCCTCCGGGATACTTATTCCTACGGAGGCAGCCATGAAACATACCGGTACTTATAATACGCCCGACGGCGTCGTCATTCAAGGGACTCCAAAACTGGGTCTGTTGGGTTCCACCGTCGGTTTTTTCATCGGTTTTGCTGCAGTATCTCTTTTTGGGCCCACGGTGGCGTATCTGCATCGCGCCACGGCCCTCAGCGCCGCCGCGGCGGGTCTGCTGATTTCCATTCCAAATCTTACCGGTTCCCTCCTGCGGATACCCTTTTCTGCCATGGTGGACGGAGACGGTGGTCGCAAACCCTTTCTTATCCTGCTGTCGGTATCACTGGTCGGAGTAGTCGGAATTGCCGCAATAATCTCCCAACCTGCAGACATGCTGCCACAGCTTTTCCCGTGGCTTCTCTTTTTTGGCGCCCTCGGCGGATTTGGCAGCGCCACTTTTTCTGTGGGTATCAGTCAGACCTCATACTGGTTTGGTCGGGACAGGCAGGGCAGCGCCCTGGGAACCTTTGCCGGACTGGGGAATCTGGCCCCCGGGGTTTTTGCGTTTCTTCTGAGTACAGTCACTATTCCCCGATTCGGTCTGCCGGCGTCGTATATCATATGGGCAGTTCTCCTGGCCATCGGCACAACCGCCTATTTCTATCTTGGCAAGAATGCCCCCTATTTCCAATTGCGCAAGGCCGGAGTTGCTGAAGATGATGCCCGGGCCAGGGCGACAAAAGCGGGGCAGGAACTCTTTCCGGCCGGTACGGTTCTGCAGACACTGGCCCGGTCCGCGGCAATCTGGCAGACCTGGGGGCTGGTGCTGGTCTATTTCACCACCTTCGGCGGGTTCATGGCTCTTACCGGGTGGTTTCCCAAGTACTGGGAAAGCTACCACGGCTTTGAAATTGCCGCTGCAGGCAGTATGGCCGCCCTCTACTCGGTACTGGCGTCGCTGTCCCGGGTAGCCGGCGGAAAAATTTCCGACCGCTTTGGCGGTGAAATGACCGCCATGGTTAGCCTTGTCGGCCTGACTGTGGGGTCCGTCGGGATGACCGTCCCGGGCGGAACAGTGTCCGCTGTGGTGGCCATGCTGGTCATGGCGGTCTCCATGGGGGTGGCCAACGCGGCGGTCTTCAAACTGGTGCCCCAGGCGGTGCCGCAGGCGGTGGGTGGCGCTGCCGGCTGGGTTGGCGGTCTCGGTGCCTTCGGCGGTTTTGTCATTCCCAACCTCCTGGCGGTATTTCTCAACGGGGGTGTCCAGGGATACGCCCGGGGATTCCTGGTATTTCTGGTACTGGCAGTTATTTCAATGATCACAATAGCGGTGATAGCCCGGTCCTTTCGGCAGATCGCCGCCACAAAGGAGGCCTGAAATGGCAACAGAGATGATCAGAACGACCTGCAGCTATTGCTCCGTGGGGTGCAATTTCATAGCAACGGTAGAAGACGAAACTGTAACGTCCTGGAAACCGGACAAGAAATATCCAGTTAACCAGGGCCGTTCCTGTCCCAAGGGTTTCAACCTCCTTGAACCCTTTCGGGCTGACGACCGACTGATCCACCCGCTGGCCCGGGGTGAGGACGGAGAGCTCCACCCTGTCTCCTGGGGAGAAGCCTTTACCAGATTTACAGAAGGGTTCCGGAAGGTCCTTGATACCCACGGTCCGGAGTCCTCGGCCTTTCTCAGCACCGGCCAGATTCCTATGGAGGAGATGGCCTTTCTCGGTGCCCTTGGCAAGTTCGGCATGGGTATCGTTCACGGTGACGGTAATACCCGGCAGTGTATGGCCACCGCCGCGGTGGCGTACAAGCAGGCCTTTGGCTTTGACTCTCCACCCTTTACATATACCGACCTGGAAGAGTCCGACTTTATGGTCTTTCTCGGTTCAAACGCCATGATTTCTCACCCGGTACTCTGGAACCGCATCAAGAGCAACAGCAAGGACAAAAAGGTTGTCGTTGTTGATCCCCGGTGGACCAAGACGGCCCGTTCCGGAGACCAGCATATTCAGATCAACCCCAAGGGGGACCTGTCCTTTCTGTACGCCGTGACCAACGAAATAATCCGCAACGACTGGGTAGACCCGGGCTTCATCGATGCCCATACCACCGGGTATGACGAGCTGGTGGAACACGTGGCGACATTCACTCCGGAAAGTGTGGAGGATGTGACGGGGTTGCCCCCCGCTACGATTCGTACCTTTGCCCGGGAGTTTCATGAGGCCGACGCGGCTTCCTTCTGGTGGACCATGGGGGTAAACCAGAGTCACCAGGGTGTAAGGACCGCCCAGGCGATGATCAACCTCTGTCTCATTACCGGTAATATCGGCCGCCCCGGAACGGGTCCCAACTCCATCACCGGTCAGGCCAACGCGATGGGTTCCCGTCTGTTCAGCAATACCACCAGTCTCTACGCAGGATATGACTTCACAAAAGAAGCGGACCGGCGGTATATCGCCGAACTTATGGGTATCGACGCCGACCGGGTTCCTCAGAAGAACAGTCTTCCCTACCACAAGATCCTTGAGGGTGTGGAGACGGGTCAGTTCAAGGCGTTGTGGATTATCGCCACCAATCCGGGCCATTCCTGGATAGATCGGAACACCCTCTTTGAGCGGTTCAAGAAGCTGGATTTTCTGGTCGTACAGGATCTCTACGGCACCACCGAGACGGCACAGATGGCTGATCTGGTTCTTCCCGCTGCCGGCAGCGGCGAAAAATACGGAACCTTTATCAACTCTGAACGACGGATCGGCATCGTGGACAAGGTGATGGACCCTCCTGGCGAAGCAAAAGCGGATTTTGATATTTTCAAGGGCATTGCCGAAGCGTGGGGCGTCGGTGACATGTTCGCCCGGTGGAACTCACCGGAAGATGTTTTCCGTTTTCTCACCCGGACATCCAGGGGCCGCCCGTGCGACATCTCAGGAATTACCGGATATAAAATGATAAAAGAGCGGGGTGGTATCCAGTGGCCCTATCCGGCGGAAAATCCAAACGACGACGAACACCGGCGCCTTTTCGAGGACGGAAAATTCTTTACCGATGACGGGAAAGCCCGCCTTCTGGTCACCGAAATCGTGCCCGTGCCGGAACCACTGGATGACGACTATCCCTTCGTATTACTCACCGGTCGCGGTTCCACCGCCCAGTTTCACACACAGACACGGACAGGCAAGGTGGCAATGCTGAAGAAATCCTATCCCCAGGACGCCTACGTGGAAATCAGCCCGGAGGATGCAGAAAGGCTGGGGATTGCCGACGGTGACCTGGTGACGGTGCATTCGCGCCGGGGCCGCTCTGTCGTGGCGGCCCAGGTTACCAATGTAATGGCCAAAGGTCAGGTGTTTATGCCTATGCACTACCAGGAGACCAATCCGCTCACCTTCCCGGCTTTTGACCCGTACAGTTTTGAGCCCAACTACAAGTGGGCGGCAGTCAATATCGAGAATGAGGTATAAGAAGATGAATGAGTTGAATACCAAGGATCGCAATGCGTACGTGGTAACACTATTGACCATTGGTGGAATGTGGGGGATGGCTGAAGCTACTCTCGGTTTCGGTCTGCACACCATGGCACGGATACTGCCGATGCCGAATACTGCGGGGGCGATCATGTTTCCCCTGGCGTTCTTTTTCATGGTTCTGGCTATCCGTCGAACTGGATACAGCAGCGCCGCTATGGCTGTCGCGGTGGTTGCGGCGGCCATAAAGGCTTCAAGTCTGATCCTGCCGGCAGTCAGTTTTCACTTCGTGAGGAGTCCGGTGCTGGCTATCCTTGCCGAAGGCGCGGTGGTAACCGTTGCTGCGGCAGCAGGCAGTCTACGGTTTTTTGAGGATCGTATCGGTGCTGATGTTCCTGCCCACGGCGGTAGAGTTGCGGAGATGATATCACTGTCGGCTGTTGCTCTGTTTGTCGCTGTAGCCTGGCGGGTACTCTTCCTTGGCGTGAATATCGCTCTTGGCATCACCGGCGGCATTATGTCCAAGCCGGTAGGTGTGTTGGTGCAGTTTGTCACCATTGACTCCCTCTGGAACGCCGGGATCATTGCCTTCCTGGTGACATTGTTCCGTGCCATGTGGACCCGTGCGGTGACGCCTGTCCGGCCGCTTTGGACTGCGGCAATACTCGTCGCGGCTTTTGCGACCGAGTGGGGGGCGAACTTCGTTCCGTTCTGATGTTCGACAAAGATACACGGACCGAACCGGAATCGGGAGTTCCCGCGGTTTCTGCGGTGATTCTGCTTGGCGGGTACAGCACCCGAATGAATCGGGACAAGAGTACCCTGGAATACAGTGACGGATCGAGTGCTGCAGGAAAAGCGGCCCGCCTTGCCGGCCAGGTGTGTGATGATGTGTACCTGAGCATTCGGCCGGGGCAGGGTGTCCCTGCGGATGTTGCCAATCTGCCCGTACTCGAAGACCGTTTTGTCGGCATTGGTCCCATTGGGGGTATTCTGACGGCCCTGTATAAGCATCCCGGGCGAGCGTGGCTGGTCCTGAGTTGTGACATGCCACTTCTGGAAGTTACAGATCTCCGGCTGTTGCTTCACGCTCGGAATCCCGGAAAAATTGCCACGGCTCTGGCGGTGACCAATATCCGGAAGTTCGAAGGCGAAGAATCGCTTCTTCCGGAGCCGCTGTGTGCAATCTGGGAACCCAGGTCTCGCGGTAGAATTCTTCCGTTCATTCAGGAAGGGGCTTTCAGTCCCCGGAGGGTTCTTCAGAATTGCGGAGTACATATGGTGCGGCCTGAGAACGCCGACGCTACGTTCAATGCGAATACCCCGGAAGAGTGGGATATTGCCCGATGTATCCTCCTGAGGCGGTATGGCCCTACGGAACCGGATGGTTCAAACGAAAAAAACAGGGAGACGGCTCAATCTCAGATCGTGTTTTAGGACCAGAACTCCAGGCGGTTGCCTTCCGGATCGAAAAGAAAAAATGCCCGGGAACCCCAGATGGTTCGCAGAGGTTCCGGCTCGATGCCGCGGGTGGTGAGGTGGCTGTGAAGTTCCTCAACGTCGTCTACATGCAGGCTGATAGTGATTCCCCGGCCTTCTGCCGAAGAGATCGTTGTGCGTGTTTCATCGGCGACGCTCAGGGTTGCCCCGTTGTTGAGACGGAACTCCACGAACCAGTCCCGCTCCATTGCGGCAACCAGGCCGAGGCGATCGCGGTAGAAGCTGACTGTCTCTTTCCAGTTGCGGCAGTACAGGACGGTGTTGCTTCGGCGTATTCCAGTTAATGGAAAGTTGCTGCTCAAGGTAATTATGCCGCCAATCGCGTTGCCAGCTTCGAGATTGCAACGGATATCGTTTCTCTGACGGCAGAATCTTTTGATACCGTTCCCGCGTAAAAGTGTCCCGTTACGGCAATTTCCGTTACCGTCTCGTAACCGATTACCTCCAGAGCGTCGCGCATGACTGGAATTGTGTAGCGCATTTCTGAAGCTTCATTCTGTTCACAGATTCCAATCGGTATCATGAGACGTCCCTGTCCGGCCAGACGCGGGCGGTACGGTCCCGGGCGTGGTTCCTGGAACTCATAGTATGGGTAGTATCGATCTATAAATGCCTTGATTTCGGGAGTGACGGTGTAGTTGTACGTTGGCGAGGCGATAATCAATCCACGGCTCAGCTCTATCGTCTGATACAGGTTGCTCATACCGTCGGAAAAGCGGGAACACGTTCCGGTTTTCCGGCACGCCTCACAGCCGGTGCACGGGTGGATCTCAATATCGCAGAGTCGAACTGTCTCCGTTGGAATTGAGCGCTCTTTGAGTTCCGTCGCACACAGACGCAGGATAGTATCTGTATTGCCTCCGGGACGGGGACTGCCCGAAACAAGCAGAACCTTCCGCTCAGGATACATCGGTTCATGAGGCTTCCGGGAGGTATTGCGTTGGGTTGAAGAATTCATGTCAGTATTCTGGGACGTTTTTATCGAATTCACAAGTTCTACCGGCCGATATGTAGTACAATCCCGCGGTATGAGCGGCGAAAAGAAAGACCTTCCCAAGGGGTTCTACAAGACCACCTTCATGATCGGCCTCGGCTTTTTCACTATGGGTCTCATGGACCCCCTTTATGACAACTACGTTCCCGTTTTTCTCAACGGTTTCGTAGCGTCCCGTGCGCTCATCGGCGCGCTCATGACCATTGACAACATCATGGCACTGCTGCTGATTCCTCTGGTGACCGCATGGAGCGACAACGCCCGGACACCCATTGGTCGGCGTATGCCCTTTGTGACAATTCTGCTGCCTCTCAGTGCGGTCACTTTCGCCCTTTTGCCCTACGCCGGAACGGCGACTCTTGGTGCCTTTGTCATTGCCGTGGTGGGCTTCAACCTCTTCAAGCAGTCCGCCCGGGGGCCTGTGGTTGCCCTCATGCCGGATACGATTCCCAATGAGTATCGCAGTGAGGCCAACGGCGTTATCAACATGATGGGCGGCATTGCCGCCGTGGTGGGCACTATTCTGCTGGCACCGATGATGGACCTGCGTCTGACATTGCCGGTGATCGGAGATACCTCCCGGCGTCTGCCCTTTATCCTGGCGGGTGTTCTCATCGTTATTGCCACCATCCTTTTGCGCCTTACCGTTCGTGAGCGTCCCCTTCCGGACCGCCCGGAAAAGCGCACCCCGGTGCTGCAGTCCCTGAAGGCGATATTCACCCAGGAGGACAAGGCGGCGGTGTACATTCTGGTGGCCATCTTTCTCTGGTTTTCCGCCTACTGGGGTATGCGCCCCTTTATGACGCTCTACGTCATTGAGTATCTGGGGCTCAGTGAGGGTATTGCCGGCCTTTCAACGGGGATGTTCGCAGTCGCCTATCTTCTCTTTGCTATACCCAGCGGGATGCTGGCGCACCGGATCGGCCGCAAGCGGACCATTCAGATTGCACTTGTCGGGATGGCGGTGCTGGCTTTTCTCATGTTCAGTCATGAAGCGTGGACACTTCGGGTCGGGCTTTCCCGGGGGCTGGCGGTGGCTACTTTCTGGGGGCTTCTTTTTCTGTTTGGCATGTGCTGGGGTGCCGCCAACACCAACAGCTTTCCCATGCTCTGGAAGATGGCCAGTCTGGACAATATGGGCGCCTATACCGGCGTCTACTACGTCTTTTCTCAGACTGCAGCCATTGTGACGCCGCCGACGACGGGTCTCATTGTCGACGCCGTGGGGTTCCGGTCCATCTTTCTGTTTTCTTCCGTCGTCATGGTGGCATCGTTTCTGGTGATCAGCCGTGTTCAGGGTGGCGAGACCTCAAGGAGCTCAGGGTAGGGGACGACCGGACTGAAGGTGATGCCTGCAGGCCTCAGTCTACCTGAAGGCCCTCTTCTTTCAGTATTGCCCGAATCGCCGGAATGACATTTTCAGCAACGGTCATGCCCGCAAGGCGTGTCCGGGTATTGCTGCGGCCCAGCAGCGCCGTTGCAGCCTTGATGGCGGGGATGACCTGTTGTCCCGTTTCGGAAAAGACCCGGCACAGCCCGTCTATCTTCTTTTGCAGGGCCATCACCGGGGCCCGCGTCTCTGCCGTACCCGGGCCACCTTCTTCCGCGGTTTTTCCTTTCACAGCTTCCCATAAACGAACATACGGTTCCAGTGAAATATTTCCCGTTCCCGTTACAACAGCTGCCGCCCCGATCATCAGCGACACTGTGTCAAGAAAATCGTCACCCTGAATCCAGGCAAAT
This sequence comes from uncultured Spirochaeta sp., assembly GCA_964496635.1. GTDB lineage: Bacteria > Spirochaetota > Spirochaetia > DSM-27196 > Alkalispirochaetaceae > Alkalispirochaeta. The sequence continues at coordinate 543 of CAZCAE010000070.1, read as the reverse complement.
CCTGATCCTTCCGTTGCACGGACCGCCCGGGAAAACTTCGCGAAGTCTCCGGAACTGTCCTTAATGCCGACGAGGTTCTCTATTTCCGGCAGGCGAACCATGGTGTCATACTCCACCCGGTTATGGGTGCATGACGGAATATCGTAGGCAATCACCGGGATGGAACTGTGTGCCGCGGCGGCGCGGAAATGATCCAGTATTGTCTCTTGAGTGACGCCGTAGTAATACGGTGTCGTCACCACGATAAAATCGGGCTTCAGCGCCGAAACCGCGTCAATCTCCCGGAGAACCAGCTCGGTGGACGGCTGAATACAGGCGTTGTAGACGGGTATGCGTCCCGCCACCACCTCCTGTACCGTCCGCAGGACTTCCAGTTTTTCATCAGTGCTGGTGTAGGGGCTCTCAGCGGTAGATCCGTTAGCGAATATGCCCGTTGCCGCCATCGTAAGCAGCAGCAACAATACAATGCTATTTCTGATCATGGGATCACTCCTATAAAAAGTCAACCGTGAGCTTTTTCCGACTCATGGTTACGACGCGGCA
>CAZCAE010000069.1:10643-14112 GCA_964496635.1 uncultured Spirochaeta sp. | reverse complement strand
CGCTTGACATGAACGCGCTCTTGCGGGAGTTCCAGGATTTCTGGGCGCAGCACGGTGAGATCTGGGAGGTGAAGGCGGACTATACCGAGGCGTTCCCCCACCTGCTCTTGATGGCGTTCCTGCAACGGGTGGTGAACGGCGGGGGAATAATTGAGCGTGAGTTTGCCGCCGGACGGGGACGAGTAGACATTGCGGTGAACTACGCCGAAGCCTGGACGGTAATTGAGATCAAGCTGGTAAACCGGCGGGGGCGGGCGCAGACGGTGGAGCAGGGCCTGACCCAGATCGCCCGCTACCGGGACACGATTGACCGCAACGCCGCCGCCTATCTGGTGGTCTTTGACCGGACCGCGACGGGGCGCGCCACACCCTGGGAAGAGCGCCTCACCTGGGAGACACGCGAACTTCCCTCCGGCGGCACCGTTACGGTGGTGGGGGCGTAGCCGGCGCCTGGCCGGCAGGCACGCGCTCCTATCGGCCGGCCGCTCGTCATACCTGCAATTCCCACTTCCCCGCGATACGTTACGGAAGTTATGAAGGACAAACGCCGACATCTACGGCTCCATACGCTTGTCGCCGTATCGATCACCCTGATTCTCGCGGGCGGGTGTGCGACCGTTTCGGAGCGTGCACCGGAGCAATCCGCACTGCCGGAAACGTCATCGCCACCGCCCCCCGAGCCGCCGGCACCGCGTTATTCCTTTGAGGTCATGGCCTCCGACGGCGGGTCCGTGAGCGGTTTCACCCCGGGTATGGTAACCGAAGGCGCCGTCGTGACGGTACACATCGCCCCGGCACGGCACCACGTCACCGACACGATCACGGTGAACGGGCGGACCGTCCCCTCCGACCATGTGCGGTACGGTGGTTCCTTTGAGATTGGACCGATCATCGACAACACATCGGTTTCCGTCGATTTTCGACGAGAAACGATTGCGCTGGTACTGTCCGTCGGTGGTCCCAGGGGGATCGCGCACATCGGGGCGATTCGAGCCCTTCGCGAGGCGGGGATTACCCCCGATGCAGTCTTCGGCACCAGCATGGGTTCTCTCATCGGTGTTCTGTACGCCTCCGACCCTGAGTCCGATCAGATCGAGCGGTACGGGAAATTTATCGATCTATATCGGGAGGAGACGAAACGGGTGGGAATCCGTCGTGCAACCGCCGGGGCGGCCGCCGCCGGGGCCGGAGCAACGGCACTGTCGGCGGGAAATGTCGCGGTCGGCGCCGCCGCAGCGATCGTAGGGGCAATATACGGTCGAATGACGGTGGAAGAGATGGACAACGCGCGCTTCGCCGAGGTCCTTGATGTCTATCTCGGCGGCGCCCGATCCTCTGATATGCAGATACCCTTTGCAACTGCGTACCTGGCGAAACGGAACCACGGCGTGGAGTTGGTCGTATCGACGGACGAGCCGGCGGCTACGGCGGTAGCGGGAAGCGTCAACAACCCGTTTCTTTTTCCCGGAACCTCATTGGAACACGTTGATCCCGGAACGGATCGGATTGCGGCCGTCCCGGTCGTTGAGGCATATAAGACGTTTTCTCCGGATCGTATCATCGCCGTCAACGTGACCGGAAACGATGCGGTTGTAACCGCAGCGGTACGAGCCCGGGTGGAAGAGATCCACGTCCCCGTTCCCGAAGGGGTTCCCGTAGCGGCCCTCGATCCGCGGTCGCCGCACTTTTACATTGTCGAAAACATCGGGTATCGCACGGTCCGCGATTACTACGGCCCGCCACATTCGGACCATATTCGATCGAAACACGGCAGATTACATGGGCAATGATGAGAAGACAAACCGATGGCCTCTTAGCACGCACAACGCGGCATGCTACACTTTCCTCGCCATGCGAACCGCTTCGCGCCTCCCGGTACTCGTTTTTGTAATTGTCTTTCTCCTGCCGGCATTGAGCCACGCCGATAGCGGCGACTCAACGGAAGGATTTGTGCCACCCGCCGAGAAGGAACGGCCCATTGCCGCCGTGGTTGACCTCAGTGTCGGGCGGACCGCCGGGATTGTCACCGGGGCGACCGGCACCGCAGCGGGGCTTGCACTTTCCGCGATGGGTATCTATCGGGTGTTTGGCTCAGTGGATCGGGGGTTCGACTCGCCGCAATTGCAGCAAGGCCTTCTTCTCGGGGGCACCGGGGTCATCGTATCTGCTCTGTGGACGTTGCTCCTGGAGTGGCATCTTGATCCGCCCCCGCCTGATGGCCGGGCCGTACCAGAATAAACTCTACCCGCCGGTTCTTCCACCTGTTCTGCTCGTCGGAGAACGGAACCAGCGGCGACTCCGCTCCGATCCCGACGGTAGTTATCCGGGTACCGTCAATACCGAGTTGTACCAGCTGGTCCTTCACGGCCTCGGCACGCCCACGTGACAGGGGGATGAGAACCTCCTCCTGCTCCGCTCTGCCACGCGCGGGATCATTGTAATACTGCATGTTTGCATGGCCCTCAATGAGGATCGAGTACTCGGGGAAGATTGAAAATATTTCGGCCAGCTCCTGGAGAACCTTCCGATTCGTCTCGATGGCGTCCTCGTCGGTAAGCAGCGCGAAATTGGCGCTGTCCGGCGGGAAGGTGATGCTTGGAACGCGAATCTTGAGCCGGCCGTTCTCCCGTGACACCAGAATATCTACGAGAATCTCATCACGGAGCACCTCTGTGCGCCCCACCCGGTCGGTGACGGTAAACTCCAGGGTGTAGGTACTTGCTGATGAAACGAGCTCGCCGGTTTTCGCCCGGCCGTTCCAGGTTATGGCCTCCGGTGGCGCTCCGGTGCCGTTTTCGGAATAGAAGAGGTGCAACCGGGGATCGTAGATGTGCAGTGCCCACGACGCGACCGAACGCTCCGCCCTGGTGTCGATGCGCACCTCCAGCACATCGTTCTCGCCGTCATCATCGGGGGAGAAACGACGTGGCTGCACCTGCAATGCGGGTTCTACCGGCGGAAGCGGCACCATCACCGGATGCGATCGCTCGATCCCGAAGCCGATGGAAATCGCCGGCGACGCGGAAGATCCAACGGGCACGCTCAGCGTCGTGTGCACAGTGAGGAAGTTCCTCGCGTAGAGATGAACCCGTGCGGATATTTCCGTCACAAACTCGGGGACGAACTCCGGAACGAGTCCGGAAGCCGCGTCTCCAACGGGTAGCGAGAGATTGATGCCCGCCGCCGGAAGCAGGCCGACGAGGCCACCAAGGGTCACTCTGTAACCACCGCCCACGCCGACAAACGGCACGGCCTGAGCACGTTCTCCGTCAAAAACTGCGCGATAGCCGCTCGTCAGAATGCCGTCGGCAGGCTCAAGAGCGGTGGAGGTGAACCGGAGACCGCCGGAAAGTTCACCGCCCCGGCCCGGGGCAACCACCACCCCCGTTCTCACAAAGGGACGAAAGAAGCGCGTTGTCGCCGGGTAGACCGGTTCCTCCGCCGATACCAGCGCCACCGGAAAACCGGT
>CAZCAE010000069.1:0-10543 GCA_964496635.1 uncultured Spirochaeta sp. | reverse complement strand
GAGGAGAGGTACCCCTTGAGTTCTATTTCGTCGTCGGAAGAGAGACGCAACGCGGACTCGCCGTAGACAAGTTCGCCGGTACCACCGACAGTGAGGCCAACAACATCGAGGAACCGGATTCCGGTTGCGGCACCAAGTGAGAGAACGTACACCGAGCTCTCCAGGGCAACGTCTATTTCGGGGTCCACCTCTACGGATACCTCCTGGCCGAAAAGGGGGCCGCGATTTCCGTCCAGATCCAGGGTAAAGGTTTGTGTAACGGTGCCCGGCTCTATAACCGTGGATATTTCATTTTTGAGCAGGGCCCCGCCGACTGTCGCCGTGAGACCGGCGTGACTGAAGTAGCTCCCAAGGGGTTTTTGCTTGATCATCGGGTATCCCGCCCCGGCGGAAAGTCCGAATCCGGCGACGTCAAACTCCGCCGCAGTTGAGTCGATGTACCCCACCCCGGTCTGAAACCACAGCCCCCGCACAAGCCGCTCTGCGGGAAAGGCAACCGAAAAAAGAAGCGGATGTACCCCCGCGCCGACGTACAGGTCGTCGGTTTCCTGGAGGCGTTCCACCCGGTCTTTCATGGTGTCCCAGTGCAGCGTTTCGGCTGCCACGCCGACGGCACTTCCAACGCTGATTCGGTACTGGTCGTTCGCTTCCGAAATTGCGTACGGCCTGATCGATGCTGCGGCGGCCGCAGCATCACCAATACCCCGGAGAATTCCCGGTTTTCGGAGCATCGCATTTACAAGGTCGGTCACTTCCGCGGCGGCGGCGTTGACCTCCACCGCAACCAGCGCTTCCACCTGGGCAAGGCCGTCATCAAGCGTGGGCGGTGTGATTTCCACTGCGATCTGGGCCGGAAGGTGGCCTGCGCAGAAAATGAGGCCAAGAATGAAGATGGCTGTACCGACACCCATCGGGTGTATCCTCCAAACGAGTCGAGTCGCCGGGCTGAACCGGTACTTTGAATTCACGCGGCCGGTACGATACATTACCTGTATCAGTATAAGCGAGTTGCCCCTGCGCACAAAGCGACTCCGATGGAGAATCTTATGGCACGAACTGTCACGTACTCGATAATCATCATACCTGTCTTCACGCTCTTTCTTGGCTGCAGTCTGGGATTCCTGGACGATGCGGGGGACGATTCATCGGGGGGCCCGACGTGCCCGGATTACACAGTGGAGGAGGATCGAAACAACGACGGTTACGTGGACACGTTAACCTATACGTGCAACGACGAGCTCCGTTATTGGGAAGAAAGCCGCTATGACGACGAGGAAAACCGCATCGGCCGTCGGCGAAACACGGCCGACGACGATGTTCAGTGGACCAGGCTCTATACCTACGACGAGAACGGCAACACAATGCTGGAGGCGTTCTATCTTCCGGCAGGCTCGGAAGAGGAGCATGAGCTCAGGTACTATATTCGCTCCGCCTACGACGAGGACGGCAACCTTACGCAGAACGCGGAGTTTGACGGCGACGGGACGCTGCAATGGTTTGAAGCGTACGAGTATGAGAATGGAGAACGGGCCCGGCACGCACGTTTTGACGGCAATGTTGAGCTGGAATGGCTTTACGCATACGAATATGACGCCGAGGGTAACACGACCGTCCAGGAGCGCTACATACCGTCGCCGGAGATTACCGGTGTCCGGATCTCGACGGTGCACGCCGCCGCAGTTGAAACCCCGACGGATTCGGACCACTATGCTTTCGACCTCCCCCTCCCCGACCCCATCACGGGATTTCCCGACACCGACTCGCTTGCGGACGTGCAGTCGGGAAGCGCCGTCGAGCTTCAATGGACCCAGCGCTGGTGGTACCGCGAGGGCGGCTCCTATTCGGTACGCTACGAGCCGTACGGGGAGCTGAACGGCGAAGAGCTCCTGCGCCCGCTCCTCCTCACGATTGACGACGAAAACCTCGACCAGCCTATTAACGTCGACGTCACCTACAATGCCGGCGGGCTTCCCGTGAGCAAGGTAACCAGCTACGGCGGTACGGAAGCGCTCGACGTGAGCCTCACCTACACCAAACACAACGATGCCACGCTGGTAGAGTCGGTCAGTGTCACCGGTGCAAGCGTGCTCTTTCCAGCCGAGTATCACATCACATACGAAGACGATACCTACGTACCGGTTAAAATCGAAATCAAACAGCCCGATGGGGACCTGGTTCAGTATTTCACGTATGCGTATGCGTATGAAGAGGACAGCTCGGCCGACGCGGAGTCCGCCGTTGGGTCAGGGTTCGATCTCATAAACTTCGCCGGTCGGGTAGACACGATCACGCAGTTCGATGGTGATGAGAATGAACTGGGCAGGTACGTGTTCACCTACGACCTTGAAAGCGGTGAGATCCGCATTGACGCCGAAGGGTACGACGCGGCGTCGGAAAGCTACACCGAAAGCGGCTACTTCCTCCTGACCTTGGACGCCGAGGGCCGGACCGCGGAGTTCGCAAGCTACGACACCGAGGACGATCGCATCTGGTACTACCACTACGCCTACGACGACCTGGGGTACCGCGTCGACGAGAGCAAGTTCGAAGTTCCTGAAGGAGATGATATCGGCGAGATAGCCGTCCCGGAAGGCTTCTCTCTGCAGGATCCCCAGGACATGCTACTGCTTCTGTTTGGATAGATGGAAAGTGCCAGGTGCTACTGGTCTTCGGGACGACCGCCGTTCAGCGCCTGGAGCAATTCCACCCTGTTGGTAGCTCCCGTCTTTTCGTAAATGCTGGTGATATGTGCTTTCACCGTTCGCTCGGTGATCGAGAGGGCGCCGGCGGTCTCCGCTGTGGTCCATCCCCGGCTTAAATATTGGATCACTTCGGACTCACGCCTGGTCAGGTGATATTCGTGACACCCGTCCGGCACTGAAAGCACGACAGTTCCAATGACCAGGAGGCCGATCGGGTCTTTGAATTCGTCGAATACCGGTCTGCCAAGGAAATCTACCGGAGACCACGCTCCTGAGCGATGCGCGTCGTCAAGGTGCAACCGAATACTATGGACCTGGTGCGCCGGCACCCAGTTTCGGGGATTACCGATTGCACACCCTACCGACGCGGTGAGGGGGTCCGTCGCCACCGCTGCAGAAGATTGTCCGATTTCCAGCATGGAGCGAGCTCGACTGTTTGCATACACCCGCGTACCATCCAGATTGTAGAGCAATACAACATCCGAAATGGAGTCGAGTATCTCCTCAGCCAGCAACCTGGGTGATACCCGGAGAAGCCCGTATCGCCAGATTGCGTAGACCATCGTTCCTACCCACAGACTGATCAAGAGCGGCGAATGCGTCGGAAACTGTCTGGATGGAAAAAAAATGACCGCCAGATACTCGGATACGGTGAAGACGGAAGTCAGCATCACCCCCCAGATCAACAGCCGGGATTGTCGCTTCTCACGTTGGAACGAGGTGTCCCGGTACACCCGAAGGTACCACACGATTGGAAGCAACCAGCAGGAAGCGGCGTAAAGAATCCATATCGCGTTCACCAGGGAACCAACCGGTGGCAGAAGCTGGATTGTCCCTGTGGGATCCGGAACAATTGTAACAGATACGGGTACGAAGATGTTGACTACAGTCAGAACCATCGCCGGAACGTAGAGAATGATCTTGCTGCGAATTGGAAGTGACCGCTTACGCCACAAGATGTAGGAAAAGTGAAGATGCAACGGAAAGAAGAAAAACATCCCTATGCAGGAAACTGGCAGAAGTGTGGCGACAACTCGAATGTTGCCGGTACGATAGACGAAAATCGCAAGGATATTCCACCATAGGAGGGCCAGCAGAGTCCACGAGAGAACGGTGTGTTCCGGTCCTTTCACCTTTATGGTGCGTACAACATGAAGAAGATAAAAGCAGAAAACTGATGAGAGGACATTCAGTACCTCAATTATCACCTTTTCTCAGGATAAACCGACCGTTCATAACTTACCAGTACCAAGCCGGCGGTCAGGGCACCCTCGGGTCTATCCGTTGTTACCATACGGAATATTGCCCGCCGGATGTCCCGAACCGTCATCATCAAGAAACCGATCGTACAGACGCAGCGCCTTACCCTGGTTGAGGGACGTGTTGTTCTCAACGTACAGGTATTCCATCAAATCACCGTCAATGCCTGCCAGTCCGATCGTCTGCAACGAGCCGTTGTGCGTGATGTCCAGCCGGTAAGTCACATCGGTAAGGTTTATCAGACCGGTGCCGGTAGCCGTTCCCTGCCGGATTGCGTCGATGGTGATCGCTCCGGCGGACGCTGTCGCCGAAACATCGGTCACGTTTCCGATAGTGGCGTTCATGATATGAATGGTGTTGTCGTCCCAGTTATAGTCTGCGCCGGTAAAGCTGTCCCGGGGGTCCACATACACATCGGCGGTGCCGGCGGCGATGGCTTCTACGGTGAGCTCGGCGATCACCTGGGCGCTATCACTTGCTGAGATTGCAACCTCGATACCGTTGCCCCCCGGCGCCGTTTCACCGCCATCCACGTTGTACCAGACGTTCCACGTCGTCGTGCCGTCATGGAAGGTGAAGTAGTCACCGGTGCCACCGCCGTCGGCAAACGCGCCTCCGGCTCCCACGGTGATATCAAACTCTTCGGCCCCGCCGGCCAGATACAGTAGATCGTTGTTATGGATCATCAGCGAGTACGCCGTCGTTATCCCCTCCAGCCCGGCGGGATTCTGCAGCGATGTATTGTTCTCAATATCCACGTCGTACACAGTGGAAAGGCTCGCCAATGCCGAGATGTCGTTCAGAGAACTGTTTGATTCTATCCAGAGGTATTGCGTCACCGCGGTGAGGTTGTCCAGACCGGAGAGATCCGGAAGCAACGCGTTTCCTATGATTCTGAGATCCTCCAAGGTGGTGACGCTGGAGGCCAATACGGAGATGTCCGTCAGCGCGTCGTTGTCGTAGATGAAGAGCGAACCAACTGCAGTCGAGTTCAATGTGAGATCGGTGAGGCCGTTTAGGTTTGCCAGACTGGCGTTGCCGCCGTTTGCGCTGGTCCCTATTTCAAGGGAGTCATCGATCCGCATTCCGGACAGGCCACCATCGGCGGTGAAGTCTGCAAGCGAGTTTAGACCCCACATTCGCAACTGCTCAGACCGCATGCCGCTCAGAGCGGAAAGATCCGTCAGCTGAGCGTTATCGTAGACCTGAAAGGTGTTTGCCCGCGCCACGTTATCAAGGCCGTCCAAAGAGAGAAGCGCCGTGTTGCCATAAATCCATACGTCGTACAGACGGGTCATACCGCTTAATCCGGCCAGATCGGTCAGGGCGTAGTTGTCCCAGACATACAGATCCATCGCATCGCTTCCAGAAAGACCGGACAGCGCCTGAATATTGGAAAGCACCGTGTTCCGATAGATGGATAGATCGATTCCACATCCGGACACGCCCAATCCAGCTAACGATTCGAGGTATGGATGATCGGCTATCGTGATCGAACCTTGCACCGATCCGAAGGAACATCCGCCGTTGGCCGAGAAATCGATCAATGAGCCGGTATTGTCGCCGTTGTCGGAGAGCGTGAGACTTCCTTCGACGATGTCAAAGTCAATGGCGGAGAAGTCTCCAAGCTTGGCGTTGCCGCTTATGGTAACGCTTCCTGCGACGGTAGATACGTTGTGGAGTCCGATAAGCGCGGTGAGGGCGTCGTTGTTGTCAATTATCAACCCGTTAAGAATGGTATGGTTGCTCAATTCACCGATATCGGTAAGCGCCGGATTGCCCGAAATCGTAAGAGTATTGTCGATGTAGGTGCTTCCCAACCCGTCCAGCGTCTGCAGGAGGTCGTTATCGCTGATGATCACAGAACTTCCGACGTACCCGAGGTTTTCAAGACCCGCGAGGTCGGTGATGCTGTCGTTGTCGACCACTCGTACGCTGTTTCCGCCGTTTCCCCGCACCCCCTGCAGACCGTTCAGGCTCGTCAGGTCCGGATTGTATGCAACGTTAACTCCATTGACGGTGACGCCGCTCAGAGAGGAGATGTCCTGAAGCACGTCGTTGTAGTCAATCATCAAGTTCGTTACCTCACAACTGAGGTTCTGCAGCCCCCCAAGGCTGGTCAGGCTGTCACAATTGGAGATATCGATGTAGCCTCCCACCGACCGGAGTCCCGACAGGCCGGTAATATCGACCAGGTTGGGACAGTTTTCCAGGATCAATTCCGATCCGATTGTATCCAAAGATTCCAGCCCGTTCAGCGTTGGGACCAAGCTTTGATTGCCACTTGAACCTACCCGTAGTGTCCCACCCACTTCAACGAGATCGCTCAGTCCGGAAAGGTCCGAGAGGTTCAGCCCGTAAATCGTCAGGTTGCCGCCGACGCGTTGCAACCCGGCGAGGAAATCGAGGTTGGTTATCGACGGCGCATTGTAGGTGTAGATGTACACATCTCCGGTGACCTCGGTATACCCGCCGGCGTTCCACGCGGCAATGTCGTCGGTGAAATCGTCACCGTCCAAGCCATTTTCGTCACCATCGAAGTAGAAATCCCCGGAGTACACCGAAGAGGGTTCGATAATCAACGTTGTTCGAAACGCCGTCTCGCTCCACTCGCCAAAGGCATCCTGGGCCTGCACCTTGAAGATGTAGCTCTCACCAACGGTCAACTCCGCCGCCGGTGTGTAGCTGGTGGTGCCGGTGTCTCCCGTTTCCGTCCAGTCGACAATGACTTGGTTTGTGGGGGAATCGACCCGCTCCAGACGGTACTGAAACTGCTGTACACCGGTGGGAACGTTCCACGTCCAGGTGGGGGTGGTATCACTGGATGCGGACGGTCCCGCTACGGAGAGGTTGATGTCCGACGACAGGACGGTGATGTAATGGGTCTGGTAGGTCACTCCACCTTCGCTGGTGACCTTGACGTCTACCGCTTTGGTGCCGCTGGAGGTGTAGGTTACCGAATCGGTGTCGTCGTAATCACCGTCCAGGTCGGTGTCGTAGCTTATGGTCGGAGTGGATTCGTTCTCGATCACGCTGACAATGACAGTGATCGCCATCCCGGTGTACGCCGGGTCCGGTGAGTGGGTGATGCTCTGAATATGCGGCCTGGACTGGTCCGGCAGTTCGCTGCCGACTTCAATATCAAAGTCCTGAGTCACCGATCCACCGTCTGAGGTTGCTTTCACCGTGATGGTATGGATACCCTGGGTGGTGAAGGTAGGCGTGTTGGTGTCGTCGAAACTTCCGTCACCATCGGTGTCGTAGGTGACGGCCACCACCGATTCCGGGTCCTGGGCGTCCACCAGAATCGTTACTGCCGAGTAGATCCGGGCCGGAATAGGCGCGTAGGTAATACCTGCAATCACCGGCGGTGTTGTGTCCTCAGCGGCTCCCGAGGAGAGGACCGGAATATAATGGGTCTGAATTACCGAGGCACCGGCGTTGGCAACCTTCACCCGCACCGTCTTGATTCCCGTTGTGCCGTAGCTCACCGTCGCCGGATCGTCAAACGCGCCGTCCAGATCGGTGTCGTACGTCACCGTTGGTGGTGTGCCTTCGGTAGCGGTGTCTACGGTGATGGTGATTGTATTTCCGGTGTACGCCGGCGCCGGACTGTGGGAGATACCAACTATCTGTGGCAGCGAGGCGGCAGCGCCACCCGTTACCACCTCGATATCTACCGTTTCCGTCGCTTCCCCGCCGCTACTGGTCGCTTTCACCGTTACCGTATGCGTACCCGTCGTAGCAAAGACGGGCGTACTGTCGTCGTCAAAGGATCCGTCCCCGTCGGTATCGAAGGTTAATGCCACGATCGATTCAGGGTCCTGGGCATCCACAATGAGGGAGGCTACAGTACCTACCGTCACCGGTTGCGGCGAGTAGGTCACACTCTGGATTACCGGCGGGGTTGCATCTGCACCGCCGCCTGGCCCGCCACCGGCTTCCACTACCGTCACATAGTGCGTCTGCACCACCGCAACATCTCTGATTACCACCCGAACCTGAACCGTTTTGGTTCCCGCTTCGGAAAAGGTGACAACGGCAGTATCATCGAAGTTGCCGTCACCATCGGTATCATAGGTGATTGTCGGCGAAACCCCCGCTTCAGCGACGTCAACCGTAATCGTCACTTCCTGGTCAACCTCAGCCGGTGAGGGACTGTGGGAGATCCCGGTGATACGCGGCAGGGATCCCGCCGCGTCCGCCGTCACAACCACAATTTCGTGGCTTTGAGTGGTGGAACCGCCGCCGCTGGTGGCGGTAACGGAGACGGTATACGTACCCGCTGCTGCAAAGGTGGTTGTGTTGGTCACGCCATATACACCGTCACCATCCATGTCGTAACTCAATGAGAGGATCGACTCCGGGTCCTGGGCGTCTACGATGAGTACCACAGGCTGACCGGCGATGGCTGTAGCGGGAATGTGCGCTATGCTCCCGATTACCGGCGGTGTGGTGTCGCCGTCGGCACCGGAAGAGACGGCCAGCTCCATCGAATCTGCGGACGTTTCCTGTAATCCTGTTACCGCGACCGTTTGGGAGGCGTCGGACCAGCCGTTTTTGGATGCAACGAGAACGTAGTCGCTGCCGGCGGGTACTCCGGTAATTTCGTAGGCACCATTCTCGTCGGTGATGGCAATGTAAGACGTACCTGCGATGTATACAACGATACCACCGTCCGGTGCCGTTCCAGCGGTGGTGGCAACCCCGGATATCGTACCGGCGGGTGTCAGGTACAGATCTTCCACCGTAATTGCCGCCTTCGCTTCAATTGTTACACTGCGTGCCACCGCTTTCTCACTGGTCTGGTCGTGACTTGCGTAAATCGTGTACGTTCCCGGCTTTATATTGGATGCGGAGTAGGACCCGGAACTATCGGTGGAGGTCTGCTCAGTCACACTCCTGGATGTAACCGCGCTACCGTCGGTAGCGGCACTGCCAAGGATCTCCCGGACCGACGCCGCTTTCGAATCGGTGACTTCCTCAATGAAAATTGAGATACCGGAATGATCGGTGTGTCCCGAGAGGAATGCATGTCCATGAATGGACCCCGGTCGCGATCGGCCACCGCCGTCCTTCTCGGTCTGGAAAAGACTCGGGCAGCCTGAAAACGCGATAACGCATACCAATGCGAGAACGATTGCCTTGAATGACCGATTCCGCGTACTCATTGGAAATACCTCCCAAATCTTCTCTTATTTTATAATTCTCGCGTACATGAACAGCGCCCGCTATTGTACGAACGTACAGAATTTGGTGTGTGAAAAGAGAATCTACTTTTCGTCAAGAAAACTGAGTACAGGATTTTGGGGGCACGGATTATGGATTTCCGTGCAGCGTCTTACTCGTACCGAAAAATCGGCACTATCACCATCGTATCAAGAAGATGGTTATGGAGCTCGACGATCCTGGCGGCGTGAGTTGCCAGATCTCTGTCGTCCAGAGCTGTCTCAGCCTCGAAGATAAGCTGCACTGTGGTGTCGTCGCTGTAATCTACATTACTCAGCAGCGCTTCCAGGTAGTTGAGAAGGTTGTTGGAATCCAGTATCCACCCTGCCCGGGCCACGTCGAAGGTCCCATCTACAACGTCAGCCCGGTACGCATCCCACTCTTTCTCAACAATAGTTACCGTCCCAATGGCGTCTGCCGTTTCGGACTGACTCTTGAACTCCGCCGCTATGTCCGCGTGTTGGGTATTCTCATTGTGAAGAAGTTCGAAATCGAATGTGGAGATCCCGGATAGCAGCGTTGTCGCCTCGGTAGTTGACTCGGTGAGTGAATCAAAGCCGGTGATACCGTCGGAGGTAAGGGTTGCAGGCATCAAGTTATAAGCAGCCGGCTCACCACCGCCTCCGGCGCTGATCATATCCTCTCGATCGATACCGATTGCCAGGGCACGACGGACGTCCCGTTGGCCAAGCTGGGTCACACTGGAATCCGCATTAATACTGTAATAGTAGAGTCCGTCTCTCGGCAGTGCTATCGTCTGTTCGACCTCGTCGTCGGTACTGACGGTGACCTCAATATCGTAAGCTCCATCGGTGAATACGGGATGAATTGTGTAATCCCCGGGAGGCACACTGTCAATCTCTACGTAGCCAAGATCATCACCGACAAAAAGATTCTGCCCGCCAATTGCAGGAGTGACCCGCACTATCGGTTCCAACTCCAGATCTTCCGTTATATCAGATGGGTCACTCCAGTTCTCGGAATAGACGCGAACACTCATCGCGCCGGACATGTCGTATTCCCGCGCCACCGGCAGTTTGAAGTATTTCTCAAGAGTCCCACCGCTTTCGAATGTGAAGCTCAGAGTTATTTCGTACAGCTCCCCGTCCCGACCGATCGTGCCCGTAGCATCGGTTATGGCGTCGGTTTGGGTGAAGGGGGAGTCCGAGGCGGGACGGGTGTCATAGTAGATATCCGGAGTACTATTTGTCCCGTCGGCCGAAATATCCAGGTCCGTTGCATCTACGGCAACGTCGATCCCGCCGTCCGGGAAGGTGTACGCACCCGTATCAACACCGATGCCCTGGCTGTCGTCGAGAAAGACCATCCAGATGTAGTCCGCCGTATCGGTT
>CAZCAE010000068.1:0-14311 GCA_964496635.1 uncultured Spirochaeta sp. | reverse complement strand
GCAACCATCGGCTCCTTGGCAAGTAGTATCGCCAGATCCCCGGTCCCGGTACAGCCGTCAATAATCCGCAGCCCCCCTCCTCCACCCTCCGTTTCATCCAGGAACACTTCTCCACATTGTATGACGCGCCCAACCGTTTCCCGTCGCCACCGTTGATCCAAAAAGAGGCTCAGAAATCTATTGAGGAGATCGTAACGGGGAACGATTGTGTCAAACATTTCAACAATCTCGACAGACATATCACGCTCCTACCGGAAAAAGAACAAAGACCAGCAGAGTCCAGAGACTGTGCGAAACGATCACCGTAACAATATTTTTTTCGATATGATATATAACGCCCCAAAAAGACCCCGCCACGAGGGCTGCAAGCACCAAAGAAAGATTCCCGGTGAACAGATGCACCCCTGCATAGCATAAGATGCCCACCACCAGTCCGGGTACAGGACCAAAGTGATTCTGAAACCGGCGCTGAATATAGGCGCGCCAAAAAATCTCCTCCCCGGGACTTGAAACGAAAAACAGAAGAACAGCAATAAGCTGAAGAGAGAGGATTTCTTTGTTTCGATGTACCGCTGCTATCTGTCCTTCCGCGTTCGGGAACAAAATGGTCAACAGTTCGTTTCCCAGAACGAAGATCCCATAAAGCACGGCGGCGCTGACTACTCCAATAATTGCGGACCGGGCGGTAAGCGCAAACGAAATTCGATCTTCACGTCGGGAAATTGCAAACGAAGAAACGGCCAGTATGGATACTCCCAGTGGAAGTTTGAGCCAGAAGTTTCCATACTCAACGACAAAGGCAAAAACCCAAATGATGCCGGCACCTACCAGGAAGAGGATCGGTATGAAAAGACTGTCATTTTTAGAAAAACCACGTCTCATAACAGCGTGTATTCCAGAAAGAGCGAAATGACGAGCAATAGCCCGAAGACCGTTCCAATTTGCGCGGTTTTCGGGTCGGCGTCTGCCGGTACTTCCTCCTGTTGGAACAGCTGTTTTATGAGTCGCACCGTCAAGGGAAGGCTAAGAATAACAAGCAGCGACCACAGGGGAAGGATCTGAAACAGGATTTCAACACATACAACCAGGTAATTGACAATAATCATAACGATAAATATTTTTCCACTTCTTTGTTTACCAAACTTCGTGCCAAGGGTAGAAATCCCGACCGTACCGTCAAAGGAAATATCCTTGAGATTATTGGCAAACAGCACGAGGCCAACCCATAAACCGTGGGGAATCGAAACAAGCACAACGGGAATGACACCTTCCCATCCTCCGGCCATGACAAAAAAGCTGCCAACCGTCATTGCGGGTCCCCACATCAAAAACGCAGCCAATTCACCCATTGCAAGGTGCTTATAGGAAACCGGATCGGCGGTATAAAAAATGCTGACCAACAAGCCAAGCAACACGAACAGTAGTACCGGGAACCCTCGATACAACGTCAATCCAACGGCTATAGAGATCGCCGCAATATACAAAATGACGGCATACATTTTTAGTGATCTTGGCAAAATATCGCCCGATATCAACGGATGTCTGCGATACTGAGCTGTTGGAGAATCCGCAGTATCTACCCCGTGTTTGGTGTCGTAATAATCGTTCAGCACATTGGTGGCGCCATGAGTCAAGATCAGTCCGACTACAAGGGGAAGAATGAGGACCAACTCGAAATCAGGATTGATTGTAGCAAGCACAGTCCCGATAGCCGCGGAAATCAACGTCATCGTAAACGACCATGGTCGCGTCGCCAGAACATAGCTCTTCAGTCTTGTATACATAACTGTTTTATAAAACAATTGTACTGTCTTGAGAAGCGACCTCTTAACGGTGGAACCCGTGGTCGAATTCCTGTATGATCCAACCGGTCACGTAAGATGCTGACTTGTACAAAAGGACTTCTAGTGCGATGAACCGACAAGAGCAACTCATTCACATCGTGAATCCGATCAAAAGCTATCTGGCCGCCGTTGACCAGGAGTTACATGAACAACTCAAGGATATTGAGTATTCCCATACCCAAACCAACTCGTTATCTCGCCACAGCGACAAAGCATTGAATCATCCTTTTAAATCTCACGGCAAACGGTTAAGACCGGCTCTGATGATCTTTTCCGCACAAGCCGCCGCAACGCATCCCCTTCCCGAAAAAGAGACGGTGATAAAGTTGGCTACGGCGGTAGAGATTATCCATACCGCTTCTCTGGTTCATGACGATGTGATAGACGAGTCCATCTTCAGACGCGGCAGACTTTCGACAAACGCGAGATACGGCAACAAAATTGCTATTCTTTCGGGCGATATTTTGCTCACCCAGTTTTATACACTTGTAAGTGGTTTGACCGAATTGGATGCTTCAACGCGATTTGGTTTGCTTGATCTGTTGATGACCGTGATCAGAAGAATGTGTTTTGGTGAGGTCTACGAGGAGAAGATCCGCGCGGGAAAAATGAAAGTGGACTTTAATCTCTACATTGATACGATTGAGAACAAAACAGCCTCACTCATGTCAGGTTGTTGTGAGGCTGGCGGTATAGTTGCCGGGGCAACCAAAGACCGAATGCAGGCGTTGGTTGATTTCGGGCGGCACGTCGGTATGGTTTACCAACTACTTGACGATCTCGCCGATAAGGATGCGATTTATTTGCTTAAGGATGAAGTATCAAAAGCAGTCGAAGAGCATCTTAGAGCCGCCCGTGCCTCCCTTGTTTGTTTACCAAATAACCCGGGGACCAAAGGATTATCCGCGTTGCTTGACCTATTGGCATAGGCACTGGCATAGCCGCTATTTCAGATGTTTATTTATCAGGTTGATGAGCCGGTCAGTATCGACCGGCTTGTTGATAAACTCCTCGGCTTTAATGTCTTCCTTTGCGAAATCGAAAGCGTATTCACGATTGATAGCGGTAAAGGCAAGAATCGGAATATTCGGGTAGCTCTCCTTAATTTCAGCGGCTGCTTCGAACCCGCGGGTTTTCTTTTCAGGAAACATAATATCCAACAATATGATGTCCGGCGAAGTGACTCCGATCATTTCAATACCTTCTTCTACAGACTCAGAGTGGTGGACTTCGAACCCGTCGTACTCCAGAAGCGCGCCGGTCGTCTCGATAATGTCTTTGTCATCATCAATTATTAGAACTCTTGCTTTTGCCATCGTATCCTCCTGAAAACTTTCATTTGTCCGCGTCTTGTCCGGGTACTGCAACTGGAGGTAGATAGATATGAAAACTCGTTCCCTTCTCGACTGCAGAATACACGGTTACCTTTCCATGTAGCATATTCACGGCTTTTTGTACAATTGACAATCCAAGCCCTGTGCCGTCTTGTTCAATTTTTCTTGCCCGACGGGTTCGGTGAAACTCATCAAAAACTTTCGCCAGTTCTTCCGGTTCGATACCCATCCCCTCATCCTTCACCATAAGATGTGCTTCGCCATTTTCTTCCTCCGCGTTTACACTAACCGTAGTATTTGGAGATGAGTATTTTATAGCGTTGGTAATGAGGTTGCCCAATATGATATCCAGGAGGTCTCTGCTGGCTTTCACCATGATGCTGCTCGGGCAAG
Organism: uncultured Spirochaeta sp.; assembly: GCA_964496635.1. Taxonomy (GTDB): domain Bacteria; phylum Spirochaetota; class Spirochaetia; order DSM-27196; family Alkalispirochaetaceae; genus Alkalispirochaeta. The sequence goes on along the minus strand of CAZCAE010000068.1, from coordinate 10,740 downwards.
AGACCAAAAGCTTTATCGATTTCCCTTTTGCCAAAATGTCGTAAAGCTCGAAGTTATGGTTCAAGACCTCTTTCAACGAAAGATCCTCAATTTCATATTCCTTGTTTTCTTCAGATTTCATGTAGGCATAGTCAAGCATCTCATCGATTATATTGAGAAGGTTCTGGGTGCGTTGGTTCGCCCGTTGCAACGATTTTTGCGTCCTTTCAGATATTTCCCCGGTGATACCCTTAAGTATCATCTCATGGTACCCCTTAAGCGCGGCAAGGGGACCTCGCAGTTCGTGGGTCACCTGAAGAATGAAGTTGCTCTTTGCCTGATCGAGCCGTTTATAGTGATCCAACTCGAGCTCTGTTCGTTGACCTCGTTCCTCCACTCGTTCCATTATATTCGTAATAAGATAGCCGGTGATGAGAATTGTCGAGACGAGAGCAAACATATAGAGGAATGCGGTTGGGTAGCTCTCACTCAGAGTTGGTAAACCAGGAATGGATCTGAATGTTGGTATCCAGCCACTCCACTCCGCCACAGCCGTCACAATGAAAAGAACGACAAGCGAGATAACATATGCGTAGACAGTCCTCCGAGGAAAGATGAAGGCGGTGAGCACAACATGAAACACGAAATAATAGATAAGCGGATTCTTCAAAAAACCGGTAAGAAAAATGAGCAGAAAGAGGATAACGTAATCACTTACAATCTGAAAGTGAAAAACAAGACTCATTTGACCTCTCGTCAAATTTTTTGCCTTAAGCTGGAAAAAATACAGCGCCAATGAGCTATTCAAGAGAAATAGAATCCCCGTCAGAGAATACAGCGCCATATATGGTAGATTGTAGGAATATACGAAGTCGCTGAGGAGAAGAGCAGCAAAAACGCCAATTGCCGCGATCCACCGCAATTGGATAAACCAGCCAACCACACCGGCCAGATCTGAGTATTCTGTAGATTCAATTTTTGCTTTCTGTCTCATCCGGAATGTTCCTTCAATTTACGGTCAACTTATAAAAGAGCATGTAACTGCTCTATCTGTTTATCTCGAAACTGTACGAGGGAAGCGAAAAGCTCTCTTTGACTATCACTTACCACTGAGTTATGGATGATTTCGTAATATTTTTTCAGCTTCTTTTCGTAATCAAGTATCGCCGTTACAATTTCTTCGGGTCTACTGTCTCGTTTTACCGATTTCTTGGGAATAAGCTGTTCATCGTGATATTCGATGGAAAACCTCACCCATTCATTAGGACCGTATTTTTCAACATTGATATCACGTAAAATTTCTATATTTCTGCCTTGTTGTGCCTCGAGTCTTGTAACCAGACTTTTCGATTTTTCGTCTCCCAAACCGATCTTTGCCACATCATAAAAACTGAGCAGCTCCTTTTCCCACCTCAGTGCTCTGTTTAATAGATCCTGAAGACTCCGATACGATGCCATTGTATTCTCCTCTCTCATTTAATCTGCACGGTAAAAAGATATACTGCGGAAACTCGGGAACCTCACAATATCATTTCCGAAATGTAGATTACTGAGTTCATCTTACCATGGATTCTATCCATAGTGGAGGGACGTTCAAGGATAATATCCGGCGCGACTTCGTTGCGGAAGAGATTGTACGACGCGAACGGCGACGACGGAATCTCGAACCGGAGCTCGAAGTTCTCAGACGGAATACCGGTTTTCGGTGCAGGGGTTCTTTACATTGGGCCTCTTTTTTTTGGCCTCCTTTGGTTTGAGTCTGTTTAATTTTTTCCTCGTGTCCTTGATTGGGCTGCGATGCCGGCACGCATCATGAGCCGGTTGGGGCAATTGCTGAAGACATGATGGTTCCCCCCAGAACGAAGTTCAGTATGAAAAAAAGAAAAAATTATCGACGCTCTCAGGGGCGGAAAATTGACGGTTACACGGTTTCCAACAGGCGATTCTGAAGATCCGACGGCGCGACAAAGAGATATTTCTTCCCCTGTTTTACCTTCATTATCAAACCATAGTTCTCGGACAATTCGGCCAGATCCTTTCTTGCCGTGTCGTAGGCAACGCCGTGGGTGTTCCCGTGTTGCTTCACCGTGTATATGTATCCGGGATGATTCATTGCGTGTCTGAGCAGCGTCAACTGTCTGTGATTCAGTTCCGATGCGAGATCGCTGTTCCGCAATTGTCGTTCGACATATTCCAGTCCTTTGACCCGGCTTTGTATGTGGCGCTGCAAATCGGAGATCGACCGTCTGATTACATCCAGTTGATGCACGATGAAATAGGTAAGGTCGTTTTCGTCGGTTTCCGCGTAGAGAAACGCTCGCCCGTATTTGGTCGGCGCGGCTCGAAGAATGCGGGATATGGAGACAAACTCACTGAGCCAGTAACCGTTCCTGAGCATCGACCAGTAGAAAAGCGCCCGCGCGGTCCGTCCGTTACCGTCAACGTACGGGTTGAGAATTGGAACACGCCGTGTGCAAACGTGGCACATACGTTGTGCGCGACTATGCGGGAACATAGGTCAACCTGATCACATCCTCGCCGATCCGGTCATGCGCCATTCCCCGAAAACCATGGGCGGGCCTTCGCCCAACTATAGCGATCATCGTCGAATTCAAGCAGTTGGAACGGCGCCAGGAGTTCCAACAGCGCAATACGGTTCTCTTTCTGGATATAAACTGTTATACACACCGAACTGAAGCTCTGCTACCAAAATGCTTGAGATAAATAGGGGCTGCCCGATAACCGCTCCGGTTTATATGGACAGAATCTGTCGGTATAACGTCCCGGAGGCTTTTCGCGTCCCGGTCTGTGGAGTCGTTAAAATCTACAATGCCCTGCGAAAAAAGCAGTGTGTCCGGCACGCCCGTCGTTGTATCACCCATCGTGGGGCACGAACCGCCGATTCTCCCTCCCGGCAAGGCATCCCTTCGCGGAGAAAGCGTCACTTGAACAGAAATGTCTCGGTGCCGTCAAACTGCTCGTCGGTACCGCCCTCCAGGTAATGGGTGCATCGTGAAAGGTAGTAGACCGACGCGCGGTCTTTCGGGTCAATGGCCAGGACCTGTTCAAACCGTTGCGCGGCAGGCTGAAACTGTTTCGCAAAATAGTGGTGGATACCCTCGCGGAAGTCCTCCACCGTCCGGGACTTCAGTTCGGTAATGCGGGCGTCAAAACCGTCCATCACTTCGTAGATTTCGGTTTCCACGTTTTTGCCGTACAGGCGCGTCTTTCCCAGGAACCGGATCGAGAATCGCTCCGGGCCAATCTGGTCGCGCACCTCCCTGCTGATCAGAATCGCGGACCCGAACACCTTGGTGATCCCCTCCAGACGAGAGGCCAGATTGACGGCATCCGCAATCACCGTGCCGTCGATGCGTTCCTCCTCGCCGATGGTACCGAGCATCACCATGCCGCAGTGGATGCCAATTCCGATCTCCACCGGATCCTGCCCCGCCTCGTAACGACGGCGGTTGAATTCCCACAACGCGCGGCGGATCTCCACCGAAGCGTGCACCGCGTCCGCCGGAGAGTGGGGAAAGAGCGCCATGATCGCATCGCCGATATACTTGTCGATGAAGCCGCGGTGGGTGCGAATAATCGGTGAGATGCGCGAAAGGTAGGAGTTCAGAAAGTTGAAGTTCTCTTCCGGCGTCATTGACTCGGACAACGCCGTAAAAGAACGGATATCGGAGAACAGAATCGTCGTCTCGCGCTGAATCTGGTCGCCCAGCTTTATGTCGAGAATGCTGTCCTTTTTCAACAGTTCAAGAAACTCCATCGGCACGAAGCGACTGTACGCAACGTTCACCGCCGAAAGTGCTGCGGTCTTCTCTTCCCGCATCAGGTTGAACTGGTCCGCCAGGGCCAGCGACAGGAGCACGACGACAATCACCGAACCTACCGACCCGGCCCACGTGGTGAACGCGGTGGTCGGGAGCATGCCCAGAGATTTGAGCGCGAAGATCATGGTGCCGGCCAGAAATGTCACCCACGCCGGGACATAGATCCGGGCGGCGCGGTTGCCCCGGATCAACGCACTGCCGCTGTTGAGAAGGATCACCAGAAACGTCACCAGATTCATCACCGTCGCTACGCGGATCGCAAACGCGTACGGTGCGGTAAACGCAAGCACGACGATCACAGCGCACACCGCCATCAGACCCATCAATACCTTATCGAACAGCGGCGCGGTCACCGGGGTGTCCAGGAATCTGCGGTTGAAGACCAGACACCAGAACGTGCCGCCGGCGATCAGGAACGGCAGCGAGACATCCGCCCACCATGTACCCGTCGACCAGAGGTACTGAACGGTGTAGCCGTTGATCGACGCCTGGAAAAACACATAGAAAAGAATGAAAAGTGAGTAGTACAGGTAAGAGACCGTCCGCAATCCGGCCAGCAGAAAGAGGTTGTACACCAGCATGATGAACATCGTCCCGAAATAGATACCCATGAGCATCTGCTCGGTCAGTGTATGCCGTTCAAACACTGCAGGCGTCTGTACAACGAAGGGGATATCAATCGCGGAGCCCGTCTCAAAGCGGAACAGCAGGTAGCCCGTCCCACCCGGCGGCAGCTCCACCGGAAAGACGAAGTTGCGGTAAAAAACCGGTCGTGCTTCAAAGGGCTGCGCATCACCCAGTTCCGAGAGCAGTACCGGAGGAGTGTCCGCCGCCGGATCGGAAAGGTACAGTCGGATCGAGTCATGCAGCGGGTACGCCACCTGTATGTACCATTGCGCTGCAGACGTGCGGGTTGACCAAACGCACCGTCGGCAAGAGCCGACGCAGAGACGACAACGGTCAGAAGCAGCGCTGCAACAAGAACTCGTGAGGAGTCATACACCATCACCAATTCTACCACACATTTCAGTAATGAAAGATCGGAGGGGGTGTTTTCCCAGGGCCAGCGCATTAAATCAGATGAGCGGGCGGAACAAACGTCTCATGATTGATGGACGGCTACTGGTCGAACGTGGTATGTTGTGATCGAGCGAGGATAATTCGCTTACATCGAAAGTCCGGTCTGAAATGCAATAGTTTCGCATGCCGCTTCGCGGCACCCGAAATAACAAAAATACCCGACTTCGTCGGCTATTTTCGTAATAGTCTGTGCTCAAAATACACCGGAACGGAGGTTGAAGTGACCGTACTGATTCTGGTTCTGTTAATCGTCGTTTTCGCGGGACTGGACGCACAGGAACAGGTGAGCACCCGCATTCTTGACGACGGGACGACAATTACCCGGACATACGATCCTGCCGGAACAATCCGGACGGAAACAATCGTACTCCGCAGTGGGCGATTCAAAACCACCTACTTCCACAATGACGGAACTCCGCTTACCCGAAATCGACGGTGAACGCCGAGTAATCGAAAATGAGTCCTTGCGCAACGGCCGTTCCGCGGCACCGCTCGTCGTATCGTTTCTCGCAGGAGTTATCGGCTGTTTAACCGTAACGATCATCCGAACACGCCGTGCCGCAAAATCGAAAAGACAGATGACACCGCTGCCGGAGTAGTGCGCGCTGTCGGCCGGCAAAACCGGAATATCACGGGTCGCCGACAGAATCCTCGCCGCGCGTTGCACCCTGTTGAGAGCGTCCTGTACGGAGGTTAAATAACGCTTTCCGAGCCCCTCTTGCTGCGACTCGTACCACATCGCTGCATTGACCATCTCCGAATCGGCCTCGGGATGGAAGCGAATGGGTTTCACGTAAGCGCCGTGTAAGCTCTGGCGAAGACGTCGGCCGCATCACGAAGCTCGACTTTCCCCTCGTCCATCTCCCGGCATCGTTTCCGAATCTCGTCGCGCCACGCCGGCGACAGATCCTCACCGGAGGCGGTGTCAAGACTTTCCAGAAGGCGCTCAGCTACGAACGCACGTGCTTGCGGAGAGAGGGACAACGCCTCCGTAACAATTCTTGCTGCCGTCATGCTCATAACTGAAGATTACAAGCAGGGAACTTCGTCGTCAATCTGCAAGGACGTCACCGCAACCGACCACTCTGTGGAACAAATAGTCGGTGAACGGCGCTGGACCGGTGCTGAGTTTTACTTCCGTGCCGGAAGGATCTCGATCTCTACACGGCGGTTTTGGGCGCGTCCCTCTTCGGTGTCGTTGGGAGCCACCGGTTCGCGTCCGCCCCGGCCGTCGTAGAAGAGGCGCCCCGACTCTACTCCCCGGGCCACCAGTTCGTCGACGATTTTCCGCGCCCGCTCGAAGGACAGTTCCACCTGACTGATACCGGTACCCACGTCGGCGGTGTGGCCTATCACCAGAATTGACCGGTCGGGAACGCTTTCCAGGACGTCGGCAACTCCGTCAAGGCGATGTTCCTCTCCGGGAAGGAGTGTCGCCTGGTCGGCGACGAAGCGGAGATTGCTGATTGAGAGGGAAACGCGATTGTCCTCGGTGGCGCGAACGGTGACATCTTCGATGCCCTCCCGGGCAATGCGTTCGGTAATGCGCTCCGCCTCTCCGGGGCCGTCAAAGTCACCGGTGCTGCGATAAAAGGTGAGAATATAGCCGGAACGTTCCTCCATGGAGCCCGAGGGATAGCGGAGCTGCTCCTGGATGACCGTCCGCTGAAAGACGGGAGGCCCGCCTCCTGCGGGAAGAAGTACAACAAGATCATGTCGACCGTGGAGGGTGTAGTCCGGCGGGAGCTGGGGCAATCCGGCGACGATGTCCCGGGCGGGGTGGCTGCCCCGCTGCCCCCGGGACAGCGGGCCCCGGACGGCGTAGATTGCCGTCACCCGATGGACCTGCTGGTTGTCGTACATTTCCGTCCCCTGGTAGGTGTACTCCGCCAGGACGGGTATCACCACGGCATCGTCGTCTTCCAGATAGAACTGCACCGCCCCCGGTGCCTGCCACGTATCACCCGGCGCCACCGCTTCATCGGGGAAGCGGGGCACGCCCCGGAAGATAGGCGCCCGCTGTCCCTCCGGGGTGACGACGTCACCGGAAGAGCGGTATTCAACGGTAGCGTCACGCCGGTCGGCGATACGGCGGGAAATTGTCACGCCGCCCTGTATGGAATCTTCACTTACCATGAGTTCGCCCCGATAGGTTGTGTCACCGGTGGTCCCGTCGCCCCGTGAAATCAGCAGGAGCGCTTCCCGGCTGGTGTGACCCTGATAGCGCCCGTCCACCCGGGTGGTGTACCCCCAGCGGGAGGTGATTTCCACGTCACTGCCGAGATCAAGGGAGAGGCGGACGCCGTCCTGACCCGCCACCGGACCGGCAAGAGTGACCAGCAGGAGAGACAGCGCAACATGAATGGAACGGGATTGTCTGTGCATAGCCCCTTCACTTTCCCGTTTTTCCGTGGAAGAGGCAACTGTCGCAGTCAATCGTTTTCATCGTATGTTTTATTGCACTTTTATACGTTTATATCGTATGATTAATACATCGTGGATGACTTGTTGTTCCAGTACAATCCGTGGTGGGAAGACACCGATTTTCTCAGAGACGTCAAGCCGCGGGACAGATACGTTACGTGGATACTGCCCCGGCTTTCGGAACGTCGGGCACTTCTGCTGTCCGGGCTGCGTCGGGTCGGTAAGTCGACAATCATGCGACTTGTGATTCAGCGTCTGATCCACGGTGGACAATCCCCTGCGTCGATCCTGTACGTCAGTCTTGACGACTACATGTTACGGCACCATTCCATTCTCGATGTAATAGACAATTTTCGTCGGCTCCACAAGCACTCGGTTGATGCTTCTGTGACGGTCTTGCTGGATGAAATTACCGCCAAAGCGGACTTTCATCAGCAATTGAAGAACCTGATCGACCGGGAAAGGGTAACTATCGTTGCTGCTTCGTCGTCAAGTTCGCTCCTCCGGGATCAGAAGGCATTGCTTACCGGACGGAGCCGAACACTGGAAATACAGCCTCTGACACTGGAGGAGTATCTGGATTTCAAAGATGTTGTGGTGTCCCGAAGAGACGCGCAACTACTGGACGGTTACTTCCGCGATTATGTCTGCGACGGAGGGCTCCCCGAAAATGTGCTGCATCCCAGCCGGGATTATCTCATGAATCTTGTCGATGATATTATTCAAAAAGACATAACCGCTCTGCACGGACTCAAAGACCATCAGGTGATCCGTGACTATTTCACCCTCCTTATGGAACGGAGCGGCAAACAAGTCAGCATCAATAAGATGGCGCGGATTCTCAGCCTGTCTCCCGATACATCCAGACGGTATCTTGGCTATTTTCAGGATGCCTTTCTTGTGCATCTCGTCTCACGTTGGGGAAAGACCAACGAACGGATACTGTCGCCCAGAAAAATCTATGCGTGTGATCTGGGGGTCAAGCATCTGTTTATCGGTGACCGCGACTGGGGAAGCTACTTCGAGAACTATATCTATCTTCGGCTCCGACAGCATCAGGAAGTACACTATGTTCGACTCGGAGAAAACGAACTGGATTTTTTCACCGAAGACAAGACCCTCATTGAGGTGAAATACAACGCGGAACTTCATGGTGCCCAGCAGAAGGCATTCGAGACGTTTCCCGCACAAAGAAAACAGATCATCGGTTCAGTCCGGGAGGCTCAACTCATCGACGAGTTTTGGGAATCGTAATCCCCCTGAAAACCGATGCAGCCGGCAACATCGTCGAGCAATTGCACTACCCGGTCCTATTCCAGAGCATCCCAGACCGACCGGATAAAGCGGGAAAACGACGGTTCATCCGATTCAGGAAAGCGACGGATTTCCTCATACAGCGTCCCGATCAGAACGAGTCCTCGCAATATCCGACTCAATCCGGTCTGTGTTGTATCCGGCGATTTCCCGTTCCCAATCGGGTTTGAGTTCTTCAAAAAGCTCACGTATCCGGACCGCCCGGCCTGTCGGTATGAATCGATATAGAGAGAAGAGCGTCGCGTGTTCGGCACAATTTCATCTGGATGTGGTATAGTCATCATATGGCCTTTGATACCGCCGCTGCCAGGGAATACCTTGCCCGTCGGGACCGGGAGCGGGCTCGGCGTCTTGATAGCCTGGAAGCTCAGGCGCGAAACGATGCGGAAACAATTATCACGGTGCTCGCGGAGAAGTATCGTCCCCTGCGTATCGTACAATGGGGATCGTTGCTCCGGCCGGGCCGGTTTCGGGAATGGTCGGATATCGATATTGCAATGGAGGGATTGAAAGACCCCCTCGACGGCCTGCGAGCTCTTGACGACGCTTCAGGGCTGACTGAGTTTCCGGTAGATATTGTGGAACTTGACCGGATAGACCCGCGTCACGCGGAAACGATCCTGCGGGAAGGGAAAATAGTCTATGAGCACTCCTGATCCGGCGGCCGTTGCCACCCTTCGCGCTCATATAACCAAACACCTCGACCTTCTGGATAAATCCCAACAGGAAATTGCCGGTGCTCTTTCTGAAGATATCCCCCGTCTGGGAAAGACTCCGCGAGCGGGGGTACTGATCGCCGGGTTGCTTGAAAACTACTACACCTGTACCGAGACGATCTTTGTCAGAATCTCGCAGTATTTTGAAAACAATCTGGATGACGCGCGATGGCACAAGGATCTCCTGGAACGCATGACTCTGGAGATTGTGCCGATTCGACCGCAGGTGATTTCCCAACCGGTGAAAGAAGACCTGGTCGAAATCATGCGATTCCGCCATTTTCGTCGGTACTACTTTGGAACCGCATACGACTGGGAACGGATTGACGCACTGGTCACCAGATGCGACCGGGTACATCCGATCCTTCTGACGGAAGTCCGCGATTTTGTCAGTTTTCTGGATACACTGCTGGCAGAATAGGCTCTGTCGGAATGAATCGATGTTGACTTCTCAGACTTAGTCATACAGACTAAACTATATGAAAACGGTGAATACCCATGAGGCAAAGACCCATCTCTCCCGAATTCTTGAAGAGGTGGAACGGGGCGAGGTGTACATCATCAGCCGCAACGGAACACCGGTAGCGGAACTCCGGGCGCGGCAGCCATCCCTTCGGTCTCAGACCGACCCCCTGCTGTCCCGGATCTCCGTGAAATACGAGCCCACCGAGGACCTGACACCTGAAGAATGGGGCGAGATAGAGTGATCATTCTTGATACCTGCGCCGTTCTGTGGCTTGCCGCCGGATCGGACCGGCTTACCGCTGATGCACGGCAACGCATTGATGCGGAAGCAATTGTAGCGGTTTCCTCGATAAGTGCGTTTGAGATTGCCCACAAGTATCGTGCCGGAAAGCTTGAACTTCCTCTGCCGCCCCGGGACTGGTGGAGCCGCGTGGTTGACCATCATCGACTGGACGTACTGCCTCTGGAAACCGAAACCCTCTTTACCGCCGTCAACCTGCCGGCAATACACAAAGACCCGGCGGACCGCTTTATCATTGCCGCCGCCATCCTGCATAAAGCCCCGGTTGTCACTGCCGACGGGCGGTTTGCGGACTACGGCATCACTACGTTTCAACAGTAGCCGTCAATAGTTGACCTCCGTCAATTTCACCTGACGGCGAACGCGATATCCTCATGGCATGAACATACACAGTGGCATGACGCTCTTTGAGCTGACACAAACATATCCCGAAACGATAGATGTCCTGGTGGAAGCGGGCTTTCGCCGCATGACCGACCCGGCCCTGCGGGAGCGGACTGCGGCGGAGGTGGAGCTGGCGAGGCGGCTGCGGACGCTGGACACCCTGCAGGAGGAACTGCGCGGCGCCATACGCCGGGGAGCCGGTCTGGACGGCTTTGCCGGCGACGGGAGGTTACCG
>CAZCAE010000067.1:0-15703 GCA_964496635.1 uncultured Spirochaeta sp. | reverse complement strand
AAAGGGCAACGTTACATACGACGAACAATCCAAACCGGACCACATGTTTGGTGTTGTGCAGGATACTACCGACCGCAAGCGCGATGAGGAGCAGATTCGCCGGCAGCAGGAGTTCCAGAAAATTCTTTCGGAGGTCGCCACCGATTTTGTCGGCGTGGACGGTTCCACCATCGATGAACGAATTAACACCGCCCTCGCCCGTATCGGCAGCTTCTCCGCCGTCGACCGCGCCGGCGTGTTGCTTCTATCCACCGATTGCTCCTCGGTAAGCAATTTTCACTTCTGGATTCGCCCCGAAATCACACTTAGAGGACTGGACATGGAACAGTTGCCCGTTTCAGAGGTTCCATGGTTCCGGCAACGGCTTCTTGACCAACGTTCTGTAGTACACATACCGAATGTCGATGATCTGCCCCCGGAAGCGGCCTCTGACAGGTCAATTCTGCGCACCATGCAGATGAAATCGGCCCTCTTCCTCCCGATCTACAACGAGAAACACGTGTTCGGTACTATCGGGTTTGATACCGTTGCCGACTATCGGCATTGGTCGGAAAGTGAGATCGAAGGGCTTGCCGTTCTGGCCCAAATCTTTTCCAACGCACTATCCTCGGTTGACGCGGAGCGGGAGATACTCGCGCTTCGGGCGCAATCCGAGGCTGCCCGGGAGGCCGCCGAGAACGCCAACCAGGCCAAGACGGAGTTCATCTCCTCCATGAGTCACGAGCTGCGCACCCCCCTCAATGCGATTCTCGGCTTTGGCCAACTGCTTACAAGTGACGACGAACTTGCCCCGCAGCACGCCGACTTCAGCCGCGAAATCGTGACCGCCGGCAACCATCTGCTGAACCTGGTAAATGAGGTACTGGACCTGGCGCGCATAGACAGTGGACGCGTTGACCTCTCCCTGGAGTCGGTATCCTGCCCCGAGGTCATAACTGAGACGGTGAGCCTTATCGAGCCGTTTGCGGAAAAAGAGGGCATTCGCCTTATCTCCGGTCCGTACGAGGAGTTGTGTGTCATCGCCGACCGCGTTCGCCTGAAGCAGGTACTGATTAATCTGCTGTCCAACGCGGTAAAGTACAACTCCCCGCAGGGGAGCGTCACGGTTACCCTGGCGCGAGAGGGCGAGGAAGTGCGTATGTCCGTTATCGATACAGGCATCGGGATTCCCGAAGAGAAGCAGGCCGAACTCTTTACGCAGTTTAACCGCCTGGGGCGGGAAAGCGGTAAAATAGAGGGCTCGGGAATCGGACTTGCACTCAGTAAGCGGTTGATAACGCTGATGGACGGAACGATCGGGGCCGAAAGTGTTCCCGGCAATGGCAGCACTTTCTGGGTCAAACTCCCGATAACTGAATCGTTGTGTCTGGAGCCGGACCAACCTCCGATGAGCGCCCAACTCAAACGAGGCACTACAGCCAGAACTGCAACGGTTCTCTATATTGAGGACAATCCGGCAAGCGTCCGGCTCATGGAAACGGTGCTTTCCCGCCACGGCGGATACGAGCTCATGACCGCCCACACCGGATCGCTGGGGCTGGAAATGGCGGAGCTGCACCGGCCGACAATCATGCTGGTCGATGTCAACCTTCCCGGTTTCGACGGGTTTGAGGTGCTGCGCCGCGTCCGCGCTTCCGCATGGGGTGCGGATCTTCCGGTAATAGCGCTGAGCGCCGACGCGATGGAAAACGCCGCCGGCCGGGGGCTGGAGGCGGGCTTTACCGCCTACCTCACCAAACCGATCGACGTCAAACATCTCCTGGAAACACTGGAAGATCTGAATACCGTAAGCCCGTCCACCAGGACCGAACGTGAGTAAAAAGAAGAAGGCGCTTGATTTCTCGGCAGACCAGACGGTAAGGAACATGCCCCACCCGTTTTTTATCAAGGACCTTGATTTTCGCTATGTGTACTGCAATGAGCGTTTTGCGAACACGGCCGGGCTTTCGATGGAGAGCATTCTCGGCAAACTCGATGCCGATATACACCCCGAAGAGCTGGCAGAGATGTTCGAGCGGGAGGACCGCGAAGTTCTGCAAAGCGGTGTGGAGAAGACCTATCTCAGAGATTACGTATTCAAAGGTCGACGCCGCTGGTTCCGGACGGTAAAGGTACCGTACCGCGACGATAGCGGCACAATCACAGGCGTACTCGGTTACATTGAGGATGTCACGGAACAGCACGAAACCCGCCGGGAATTGGAAATCAAGTCACTTGCTATTGATACCGCCGCAATTGCTGTACGAATATCCGGTCCTGACGGCATGATAACCTACGTCAACCGCGCGTTTCTCAAGCTGTGGAGAGAAGAATCGGAAGCGGCGGTGCTCGGGAAAAAAGTTTCCGATTTCTATGCCGATTACGCGGATTTCGAAACGGTATTCACGGCGATACGGAAAGACGATTACTGGCAGGGTGAAATTGTCTCCCGGCGCCGGGACGGCTCTACATTTGCCACGGTCCTCTCCGCCGGGGTTACCCGCGATGCGAACGGGAACATCATGAACATGCTTTCAACCTTTGTGGACATATCTGAGCTGAAAGAGCAACAGCAGCTCGAGCAGGACCGGGATGTTGCAATTCGCACAAACAAAGCGAAGAGCAGGTTTCTGTCCAGCATAAGCCATGAACTGAAGACGCCGCTTAACGCGATTATGGGCTTTGCCCAGATACTGGAAATGGATCCTGCTCTCAAGACGGAACATGTCGATTCCGTAAAGGAAATTCTCACCGCCGGCAAGAACCTATCGTCACTTATTGGGCAGATCCTGGACTTTGCACGAATCGAAGACGGCGAGGTTGATCTTTCGCCGGACGTGCTGTCGTGTGAGCAGGTGGTGCTCGAAAGTGTTGTGCGGGTGGCGTCGCTTGCAAAGGAGCGCAATATCCAGATAACAACGAGTTTTGACCGCGCACCGGATGCAACCGTTTTTGCGGATCATGTCCGTCTCGTCGATATACTGGGTAATCTTATTTCCAACGCGGTCAAGTACAACTCGGAGTCCGGAACGGTCGAAATTTCGGTCATTCCGGTAGATGACCGGGTGCGCCTTTCGGTCACAGACAACGGGTACGGCATCCCCGAAGAGAAACAGACTGCCTTGTTTACCTCCTTTGATCGCCTTGGACAGGGCCTGGGGACTATCACCGGCGCCGGAATTGGCCTTGCCCTCAGCAAGCGGCTGGTGGAGCAGATGAACGGAACGATCGGTTTTGAAAGCGCCCCTGACGTGGGAAGCACCTTCTGGATCGAGCTTCCTCAGGATGAGGCCGACGAGTCCTCTCTGTCGCGGTCATGGACAAGGGGCAATGAAAAATAAAAGCTGCTCCCCTCCCCGACGGTGCTGTCCACGCCGATTTTACCACGGTGACTTAGCACGATACTGTGGGCGATTGACAGACCAAGACCGGTAGAAGACTGTCCCTCCGGGACGGGCGTGCTCAGTCGGGAAAACGGCTTGAAGAGGCGATCCCGTTCTTCCTCCTTTATTCCCGGGCCCGTGTCACGTACCGTCACGGTGACATCATCTCCGTTTTGGAATACGGAAACGACGATTTCGCTCTGTGCGGCGGAGTACTTTATCGCGTTGGAGAGCAGGTTGTTCATAACCTGTTCAATCCGGGCCCTGTCAAACGCAACCGGCGGAATTTCTTCGAGGCACTCCAGGCGGATAGTTATTCCGCGATTCACCGCAAGAATACTGTTTACCCGGATCGTGTACTTGATAAAATCAACGATATCCTCTTCCTTCAACCGCAAATCAAGCTTTCCCGCCTCAATTTGCGCGATAGAGAGTAGATCGTCCAGTAACATCAGCACCGAACCGCTGGCTGAACCGATCAATTCCAGTATTTCCGCGTGGTCAGGCTGGAGGGTTCCCGAAATATCTTCCAGAAGCGCCCGGGCAAGGCTGTGAATCGCTCCGACGGGGTTCCGCAGATCGTGAGCCGCCGTACCAATGAAGTGGTTTTTCAAAGCGTTGAGTTTTTCCAGCTCTATTGTCTTCTTTTGCAGTTCCCGGCTCAAATTACTGAATTCTCTGTTCATCTGAACGAGATTTTCCCGCATTGCCGTATCAACGTGCTGGTCCGACTCCCCGAGGACAACAACGATATCTTCGCTGCGATAGAACCGAAACCAGAACGAATACGGCGACTGACGGGAGGTTCCGAGGGTCAATTGATACCGTTGACTTCCGTCGCCGACAACATCGTTCAGTACAAATGAACCGGTGAAATCCACCAGCAACCCGGTAAATGGTTCACCGGCAACGTCCCGTCCTATCGTCTTCTCGACGCTGTGATTCGTCCGTACAACCGTTCCTTCGCCGTCAAGAAGAAAAAACAATGTGTCGCTGTAGTTC
This sequence comes from uncultured Spirochaeta sp., assembly GCA_964496635.1. Lineage (GTDB taxonomy): Bacteria > Spirochaetota > Spirochaetia > DSM-27196 > Alkalispirochaetaceae > Alkalispirochaeta. The sequence continues at coordinate 11,339 of CAZCAE010000067.1, read as the reverse complement.
GCTACATAGTCTGTCAAAAAGTGCGCAATTGTTACGTCCACTTCGGTATCCATATTCGACCCCGAAAAGAAAAAATGCACGGCTGACGCCGTCTTTTTTTGTATCAGAATTTCGCCAGAAACGTACGGAGCTCATCCAGACTGGTCAACAACCGCACTCCCGGAAATCGCTCTCCCACGTCCCGCCTGCTTCCTGTAAAGCCCTGCCCCCCGACAATAACGTTCTGCGAGGGAAAAGTTTCCAGCAACTTTTCCATCAGCGAATACACCTGTGAAAGACTTGTCGGAAGACTGACTGATACCGCAACAATATCGGGTCGTTTGTCGCGAACCATAGACAACAGATCGGCTTCCGGCGTGTCCGCACCGAGGAAGTAACCGTCCCAGCCGTTCAACTCGAAGGCGTCGGCAACCATTCTCGCCCCGATCTGGTGAAGCTCCCCGGGAGCGCACGTAATAACGGCGGACCGCCCGACGTGATCTGCCTGAAAGATCCGGGGATAGATTTCGGCAAGCAAGCGCTCGGTTATCGCCGTGGCCATATGCTCTACCGCCACGGAAATCTCACCGTGCTCCCACCGGCTTCCGACATCGTACAGCGAGCGTCGAAAAAACTGTTCATATATTTCCAGGATGGGAGTCTCCTGCTCAAGAAGTTCCGCAATAACGCCACTGCACACCGTTCGGTTTCCCGAAAGGAGCGCGTCGAGATATTTCACGTACCGATCTTGATCGACAACCGCTCTCATTTCCTCGTTTGAAGGTGTCATGCGTGCACGCCTCCTTCGGCAATTACCCGGTCAACCATATCCAGAAATTCGGCGATATTTATCGGTTTGGTCATGTACCCGTCAAACCCCGCGTTCGTTCCCCGCTGGGCAGCTCCGTCCATTGCGTTGGCGCTCAGTGCAATGACGGGAATACTACCACCCCAGTCACTACTCTTTATCCGACGGAGTACCTCAAATCCGTTCATGTCAGGCATATTTATATCCAACAGAACACATGCAGGACGGTGCACTTCAGCCAGATCGATTCCAACCGATCCACAGTGAGCCGTCAGCAGCTGCAACCCCGACCGTCGTGTAAAGATCTGTTCAACCAGACGTATGCCGGCGGGGTTGTCTTCGATGTACAGAACCACCGGCCGGTTGTCGGTGGCGTCGCCGGTGGCCTGAGGAGGTCCCTCGGCGCGCGTTTCATGGATTGGGTGTGTCGGGGACGCATCGGTCGAGGTCCCGACGCTGGAATCAACATCTTTCCTCAGCTCTTTTGCTCTCGGGAACTCGATAAAAAAGGTACTTCCTACCTCGACGGTGCTTTCGACCCATATAGAACCATTCATCAATTCTACGAGTCGCCGGGTAAGTGCCAGTCCAATACCGGTGCCGTCGATATCTCCCCGCTCCCGTCCGAGTCGGCTGAACGAGGTAAAGAGCTCTCCCATTTGTTCCTCAGGGATTCCCGACCCGGTATCGGATACGGCGATGCGCACTGCATCTTTGTCCGGCGTTACCGTTATACCGACCGAGCCCGCAGGACGGTTATATTTGACCGCATTGGAAAGGACGTTGACCAGGACCTGCTTCAGCCGCGTCTGGTCGGCCTGTATCATACAGTCGGGGCAATTCGGCGGTTGAAGTGTCACGTTATTGCTGTTGGCCAGCGGCGTAATCAATCGCACCGCCTGATCGACGATCTCCCGACAGGAGACGGCCTCCAACGAGAGGTCTATTCGACCGCTTTCAATTCTGGAAAGGTCGAGAACCTCATTCACGAGGTTGAGAAGGTGGTGTCCCGCCCGAACGATCTCCCGAGCGGAATCCACATGCTCCTCGCTGAGCGTTTCATCGGCCTCCAGAATCTGCGCAAATCCGAGAACCGCGTTCAGGGGCGTCCGTAATTCGTGGCTCATTGAAGAGAGAAAGTCGCTCTTGGCGCGGTCGGCCGCCTCGGCTGTCTCTTTCATCGTGACCAGGGCGTTCTCCGCATCGATGGCTGCAAACGCGCGGGCTATAATCTGGGCAATAACCGACAATCCGCGAACCTGGCCGGGGGACCATTCTCTGAACTGTCCGATCGTGTAGACCCCGATAAACCCGTAGACGCGGGGTTCCGTGCGAATTGGGAGCAACAGGCCGGAGGTAATTCCAAGGGACTGAAGGATGCGCCGCTCCGTTTCCGCCTCCGGCGGCAACAGATCCGTATCGGGAATATTTACCACCGAGTGTTCCATGAGAATTTTCTGTTTCAGCCAGGAAGCTTTTTCAATCGGAAAATTTCGAATCGGAGACGCATCCCGATGGGGTATCGCTTCGCGGTACCACTCGTGCGTCGTTGTAGCGGTATCTTCGCTCTCTTCAGCGTGGACAATGCTGGCGCGGTCTACCGCCAGGAACGTACCCAGCCGTTCCAACGTCGTTGCCAGAAGCGATTCTATTGTGGTCGCGCCGGCGCTGATAAACCGGGTAGCGACATCCGCGATCAACTCCTGAAACGCATTCTGGTAGTGAATCTCCGCTTCACGGCGTTTGCGCTCGGTGATGTCGGTGACAATGCCGTCGATCCGCTCCGGAGCGCCACTCTGATCCGTCACCAGGTGGCTGCGGTCGGATATCCAGCGAATTTCTCCATCGGGCCGAACAATTCTGCATTCCCGCTCGCCGTAGCCGCTCTTTTCCACCTGCTTCATCGCCGCTGCACCCGTATGTCTGTCATCGGGGTGGACAATTGTCTGCCAGAGATCCGGATCGGCCGTAAATGCTTCGACGGGATACCCGTAGAGCTGTTCTACCGAAGGGCTCAAAAAAAGCGGCGAAAAGTCGGAGTACCGCAGAGACCACACCACATCGGTCATGCTGTCAAGAACCGTTCGCAGACGGGCGGTAGTATGTGCCCGTTCCAGGGCGCTACCGATCGTCTCCACTACAATGGTGAAGAGACGGATCTCCTCGTCACCCCAGAGATAGTACCGGCCCAGCACATCAAGACCGATAAACCCGGTTATGTGCCCGTCGGCCCGTTTCATAGGAAGATACAGACACGAACGGACGTTCCCCGCTTCGAGGAGCGCTTTCTCCTTCTCCGCCTCCGGCGGGAGCGCCCCGACATCGGGTATGTGGAGCACCTCTCCCCGTCGGAGTATCTGCGACCACCACGGCATTTCGCCAACCGGGAAGTTCGAATAGTGCTCTTTCTGCGAAGAGACATCGGGAGCGCACCACTCGTTGGTATTATCAGCGTAGGTATAGTCTTCGGAAAGACGAAAGAGAAAAGCGCGGTCGGCATCAAAGATCGTGCCGAGACGCATCAGGGCGTCGTCAACGGCGCTGTCACACGTCTCGGGGTTTACCTGCGCAAAAGCAGACGAGACCTCGGCAATCATTCGCTTGAAACGAAGCTGAAACGAAAGTTGTTCTTCCGCGCGGAGTTGCTCCGTTACGTCCTGTTTCAGCGCGAGAAAATGGGTAATTGTCCCGTCCGCGTCGGTCACCGGAGAGATTATCGCCTCTTCCCAGTAGAGCTCGCCGTTCTTCCTTTTGTTGTGAAATCTCCCGTGCCAGCTCTTCCCTGCCGTAATCGTCTCCCATAACCCGACGTAGTCAGAGGCTGCTTCGCCTTCCGCTTTCAGTACCCGTGGATTTGCTCCCCGGGCCTCTTCCAGCGTATAGCCGGAGCTCTTTTCAAACTGCGGGTTGACATACTCGATTCTCCCGTCGGTATCGGTGATTACTGCGGTGACCGGACTCTGCTCCAGTGCGGTCCGGAGAATCTGAAGCTCTTCTTCCTGTTTCTGCCGCTCGGTGACGTCTGTAAACGTTATGACCGCCCCGGTCACTTCGCCGTTTTCAAGAACGGGGCGGCACGCAAACTCCACCGGCACAAAAGACCCGTCTTTTCTGACAAAGTGCTCACGTCCATCGATCGGTTTCCCTATCTGCAGCGAAGTGTGCAGCGGACACTCTTCTTCCGGATAGATTGATCCATCGGGCCGCCGGGCGTGCCACATCGCGTGGCTTTCCGTACCGGTCAGCTCCCCTGGCTTGTATCCGAGGATTGTTGCGGCAGAATGGTTGACAAAGACGTGCCGCCCCGCGCGGTCCACACCGAGTATTCCCTCTGTTGCCGCGTTGAGTACCGAGTCAAGACTGAACGGATTTTTACCTGATGCGTCGTCGTTCATATTGTCACGTTTCATGTTTCCTGTGATATACTTGCCGGAACAATTTGCGTTAACAATACTACAGAAAAACAATTTTACAAAGGAATGGGTGGCCAAAGCATGGACGGAGAATACTCCCCGACGATCATGGTTGTTGACGATACCCCGACCAACCTGAAACTGCTGGATCTGTTATTGAAGTCGAGTCAGTACACCGTTACGACATACACCCGAGGAGCGGCTGCGCTGGAGGCTGCGAGGGAAAATCCGCCGGATATTGTATTGCTTGATGTGAGCATGCCCGAAATGGACGGCTATGAAGTATGTGGCCATTTTAAAGCGTCAAAAGAACTGCGGGAGATTCCGGTATTGTTTATCAGTGCCCATTCTGAGCCGGAGGAGAAGGTCAAGGCCTTTGAAGCGGGCGGTGTCGACTACATCACCAAACCGTTCCACGCTGCGGAGGTAAAGGCCAGGGTTGGAACTCACCTGAAGCTGGCGCGACTCCAGGCGGCGCTTCAGTCCCAAAACAAGAACCTGGAAAAGACCGTTGCCGACAAGGTTGAAGAGATCTATTCGGCACAGCTTTCAACGATCGTCGCACTTGCGAAACTCGCGGAACACCGCGATAACGATACGGGAAAGCATCTCGAACGCGTTCAACTGTACACCCAGTTACTGGCTGAGGAGCTCCGGAAAGCTCCCCACCTCAGCGAAACAATTGACGATGAGTTTATTTCAGACCTTTTTCATGCGGCTCCCCTGCATGATATTGGAAAGGTTTCTATCCCCGACCGAATACTTCTCAAACCGGGCAAACTGGAGCCGGCTGAATTCGAAATAATGAAAACCCACGCTGCAGTAGGAGCGGAAACGCTGGCGGAGGTACACTCCGCCTACAAGAACAACGCGTTTCTGACAATCGGCCTCGCGCTGACCCGTTCGCACCACGAACGGTGGGACGGGAACGGATACCCCGACGGTACTTCGGGAGAAGATATCCCCCTGGTAGCCCGCATTATGGCTGTTGCCGATGTGTACGATGCTCTCCGTTCAAAGCGGGTATACAAGCCTGCCTTCTCGCACGATGAAACGATGAAAATTATCCGCGACGAATCGGGCACTCAATTTGACCCGTCCGTTGTAGACGCACTGGATATTGTCGAAGGTGACTTTCGCCGCATCGGCGACACCGTAGTGTGAAAAAAGGGCTGTATACTCATCTGAGTTGATCAATCGTACAACAAATTTGCGATTCCCTCGTTATCCATATTTTCGTGATTGTAGTAGACACCCGGGCTGAAATCGTCCGAGATGGAGTTTCCGAGATACGCCTGATAGGCCAGCGTTACAGCTCCGTAACCCATACCGAAGGAGTCTTGCACGATCGAACCAAGAAAGTACTGGTTTTCGACGGCCGACTTTTGAAGATTTCCGGCGTCGAAGCCGACCACGAACAGGCCGGAGTGGTTGACGAGATCGGCGCCGTCGTTCGTTTCTTCAAGCAGCGACCTTGCTGTACCCTCGTTGGTGCAGAAAATTCCAAGGATGTTCTCTGATTCGATCCTGTTTTTCACCTCCGCGGCCAACTCATCGGTGTTCGACGAATCGTACGCTCCAGGCGCAAGGAGGCGGATACTTCTTCGAAGATCTTTTCGGCAGCTACACCCCCGGCACCTCTGTTATCGGTTGCAACCGTGGCTGCAACCGAACCGGCAGGCGCATCAGGGACACCGGAATCGAACGCGATGATCGGGATTCCGCGACGTTGAGCCTCCTCTATCTGATCCATCACCGCCGAGGTGTCGATAGTCGCCAGCGCGATGGCGTCCGGGTTGTTGTCCAGAACGTTCTCAAACATCGTTACCTGTTCTTCCGTTGCGCTTTCGGAATCGGGGCCGTTGTAGGTGACCAATACATCAAGCTCTGATCCTGCAGCGCTTGCCCCGGCGCTCACCTGCTGCCAGAAATCGTGTCTTTCACCCTTGGAAATAACTGCAATGTACGGCTGCTGTGAGTCGACAAATTCTCCGTCGGAAATTTTATAGGTGACGTATCCCGTCTGGCCGCCCGAAGGATTACCGTTCTGGAATTCCAGTTCGCCAAGAACGGTAATGAATGTTCCAGATACGATTGCAGAGACCAGGTTGCTCGCCTCTGTTGATCCCACCTGCTCTATCGCCGCCAGCAACACCTCCAGCGCAGCGCCGCCATTGATGAAAAAAGGACCTCCGTCGCCGCCGTACTTGTCGATATGCTCCTGATTCAATTGGACCGCCTCCGATGTTTCGAGAAGGTCGACGTCGCCAACGACGAACATATTTGTGGTATCATTCAGACTCGTAATCAGCGATTGTTCGTACGCATCGTTGGTGGTGGCAACCGGCCCGGTGATGCCTGCGGCACGGAGTTCGTTAACAACTGTCGCTACCGTTTCGCCCCGGCCTCCCCCGGCATCGGGAAGTATAAGAACGGCATTTGCACCTGATCCTGCAATTGTCGTCGTGGATGTACCGATTTCACTCGCATTCCCAAGGTTGATACCGGATGTGCCGATGTGCGTCGTACCGGTGGGGATCTGTGATTCAACCCGGCCGATCGCGGCTGTATCCCAGAATGATCCGGAAGAGTCATAGAGGATGTAGATGTCCGTCCCACCTTCGGCGATTATAACATCGATCATACTACCGGTAATCTCTGAATCGGGGGCGATCGTCCGGAAGAAGAAGGACGACCCATCGGTTGTGAGAGTCGGATTAGTTGCTGATGGAGAAATCACCGGTATACCCCTCGGTTTGTACACCGGAAGCGCCTCAGCGGTGGCGCCACTGCAGACGTGTCCGACTACTCCCACAACACCTGCATCAAGTGCCTGCCGGGCGATATCGGCTGCCAAGGCCGGGTCGCACTCGTCATCAAACGCAACAATTTCGACTTGCCGTCCCAGGACGCCGCCATCTCCATTAACAGCTTCAGCGATCAAGTTGGCCGCCCGCAGCGTCGGAGTCCCATACTGTTCCAGGCTACCGGAGTGGGGACCAACCACACCAATGCGAATCGGTCCGTCCTGTTGATCGGAGTTGTCGGGATCATTTGGATTCTCACAACTCATAAAGATGAACGGTACGATCGTCAAAGCCAGGAAGATACCTTTCCGTTTCATACTATTTTCCTCCTGCATTAGTTTACTTTGTTAGTATACCATACTGCCGAGACCCAAGATAAATGAGACACCCCGATCTGAACTGGACCGCCTGTAGCGGGACGGTCTGGTTAGGCATCCGGGATTCCCGATTAGTAGCAATACCGACCTCAGACAAGTTCAGGCGGCCTCACTTACAGAGTCCGAGGCACAGTAAATTCTCCGCAATGGGGTAGACCGTGCCACGTAAGAGAGCGTGTTGGCCACGGCTGCTTCGACCAATACGTGGGTGCCTGCAGGTACACTCCTTTCCTTGGGTATACAGAACCGTGTTGCAGAATCGGTGCTATTTTTCTGAACTGGCGTGAGTTACGGTTGTCCGGCGAAGCCGACTCACCCAAGCCGTCTTGGCAACAGTAATTATGGCCGATTCTGCAACAACAATATGTATACAAGAAAACGAACAGAATATGTGTGGCAACTTTATGCTAATATATCGGTTGTTTTTTTGTATCTATACATCGGGCGGAATTTCCGTTCTGTCTCGTGGAGGAGCTCATGAACGATGGAAACATCCTTGTTGGACAGTCGGGAGGACCCACTGCGGTGATCAATGCGTCCCTGGCGGGTGTGATCCATGCCGCCGGCGGAGCGGGGTTCGGGAACGGTTCGGCCCGGCGTGGAAAGATCTATGGCATGCGATTTGCCATTGAGGGGTTTATGGAGGGCCGCATTGTTGATCTTGGTGACCTGGATCATCAGGGCATTGAGTCTTTGCGCCGTACACCAGGGTCCGCTTTGGGGTCGTGTCGGTACAAGCTTGTCGATGAAGATTTGCCCCGGATTGGTGCGTTGCTGAAACAACATGATATTCGCTATCTCTTCTACATTGGTGGTAACGACACTATGGACACTATTCACCGCATTAGTGAATGGTGCGCTGCCGACGGCTGGGATCTGCGGGGGGTCGGGATACCGAAGACGGTGGACAACGATCTATACGCTACCGATCATACGCCGGGATACGCATCGGCGGCACGGTATGTGGCGCTGTCGGTCCGCCAGGCAGGCCGGCTTGCCAGGGATATGCAGCGGGTGGATCGCTTTGTAGTTCATCAGACGGTGGGGCGTGATGCCGGGTGGCTTGCTGCCGCGTCTGCACTGGCCCGGGAACGTCCCGGCGATGCTCCACATCTCATTTATATACCCGAAGATCCCCTGACGCCGGAGAGGGTTATCAGGGATGTGCGCCGAACGGTGGATACGTACGGATGGGTATCGATCGTTGTCGGGGAGGGTGTCCGCTGGGATGATGGGACGCCCGTTTCGGCTTCCCGTTCCAGTGACCGTTTCAGCAACGTTGAGTTCGGGGCAATGGGGGGAGCCAGTGCCGCCCTGAACCTGCACCGGCTTATCAGTGATGAAACGGGATGGCGGGGGGAGTTTCAGATTCCCGAGTCTATGCCTATGGCCGCCGACGACCGGGTAGGACCGTACGATCGGACGGAGGCGTGGAGCTGTGGTGTGGAGGCTGTGTCTCTTGCCCTGCGCGGCGTGTCCGGGGTGATGGTTACGATGGAACGGCTCGCCGGCGAACCGTATCGGATTTTCTACGGTACGGCCCCGTTGCGTGATGTGGCGGTACGCGCCCGGCCTATGCCCTCGGAAATGTATATTCCCGGCGATGTGACCGAGGCGTTTCTCGACTATGCCCGACCGCTGGTGGGCTCTCTTGAAAGCTATTTCGACTGGTCTGAGTCGTGAAAGACCCGAAAGAAACTGACCCGAAAGGGACCGACGATGGTTTGTACACTCTGAGCTCTGAAGGACAGCGTGCCGTCATTGATGTCGCTGCCGGTGGTTCGGTGCATCGTCTTTCATTGCTTCCTGCAGGCAGGGGTGAGAAAGCGGTGGATATTCTTGTCGGCGATGATCCCCTTCCCGACGACCCGGAAGCTCGTCGCAGCTGTCCCGATCTCTTCAGGGGTCGTATGCTTGTGCCGTTCAATGATCGCATTGTTGATGGAGTTTACCGGTGGCGAGGTTGTCGCTATGAGCTTTCGGTAAATGATGAACCCACCGGGGACGCAATTCACGGGTTTCTGTATCGGACGTCCTGTCTCATTTCGGCGAGCACCGCGGCGGATGGTCCAATAGCGAGATTGTCATTGAAGACGACGTTGCCGCAAACGCGGGGTTATCCCTTTACCCTCACCGTGGCGCTTACGTATCGTTTGGAGGCCCATCGATTTTCTGTGTCTGTGGACATTGTCAACGAATCGTCGAAGACGGCACCGGTTGCAGCGGGATGGCACCCCTATTTCGTCCTGCCGACCCCATCCGGAACGGTGCATGATCTTCTTCTGCATATGTCGGCGGATCACTATATTGAGGTGGATCGTCGGCTTGTTCCTACAGGGCGAGTGTTACCGACACAAGGTTCTGACCTCGATTTTACTACGCCCCGGGCACTGGGCGATCTTGAACTGGATCACGCATTTATTGACGCGGACACAGAGGTCCGTCGGGTTGAGCTTTCCATGCCGGGTGGAGCTGGACGACGTATAACTTTGGAAGCGCGGGGTGTTTTCCGGATGTTTCAGGTATTCGTCCCGCCCGACCGATGCTCTATCGCCATTGAGCCGGTAACGTCACCGGCGGACGTATTCAACCGTCCCGGCCTGGGGCTGCTTGAACTTGCGCCAGGAGAAGGAATTACAGGAACCGCTATGATTGAATATCGGTAAAAAGGGCCGGGCGAACGCCCGGCCTCGTTTATTCTCCTGTGCCGACGGTGATCTCCCCGGTGACGGTAGAGTCGTCACTGATAGTGGCTGCAGCCTGCAGCTCTTCGGTCGCAAAGTAGAGGTTGCCGTCAATGGTGGCGCCACTGGTCAGTTCGAAGCCCTCTTCCTCTACGTAAACGTTTCCGGCAATGTTACCGGCCTGAATACGAGTGTTCAGGTGATGAACTATAAGCCGAGGAACCGTCAGGGTGTACCGGGCGGTCACGTTGCGATCGGAGTCCTGAGCGTAGAGTGCAAGTTTGCGCCGGGGTGCATCGGCCCCCTCGTCTTCATAGACGGCACCGAAGATGGTAATATCATCACTCACCGTCACGTCGTCTTCAAAGAGAACGATCCACGACCCGTCTACTCCGACAGCTTCCTGCAGATTATCGGCGTTGGTGGCAGTCAGCTCTGTCGGCCGACTTACCGCGTCGGCGGCTGCGCCAATGCGGGTTTCACCCATAACGGTAGAATCATCGCTGATAGACGCGCTGTCCCGGATTGCTTCACTTGCAAAGTAGAGGTTGCCGTTAATGACACCACCACTGGTCAGTTCGAACCCTTCGGCGTTGACAAATACGTCCCCCGCGACTTCGCCCGCCTGAATACGGGTGTTCACATGCTCAATGACGAGCCGGGGAGCGGTCAGTGTGTGCCGGGCCGTTACATTGCGATCTGAATCCTGCTCATACAACGCCAGCTTCCGGCGGGGTGCCTCGGCGCCTTCTTCTTCGTAGACTTCGCCGGAAACGACAACTTCCTGTCCGACCGTCACGTCATCCATGAAAACTACGATCCACGCGCCGTCGGCTCCGAGGGCTTGCTGAATATTGTCGGCGGTACCGGTCATTTCGGTTGGACGACTGGTTGCATCCGCGCTTTCCTGTGCGGTGCTGTCTGCCGCGGCAGTTTCCGCTGCATCATCGCTACCGCCACATCCGATCAAAAAGACAGCCAGCAGAACAGCCCCGAGGGGCAATAAAATCTTTCGCTTCATATGATACTCCTATAAAAAGTCAACCGTGAGCATTTTCCGACTCATGGTTACGATGCGGCGTCGAATGCCGCCGTCTGCATGTCCACTACCTTCCGGCGTATCTCCGGATCAACCATTTTCATCTCATCGAACGGAACACCATCAGTGAGCATCCGGTAGATGATCTCGCTGAGCTGGCGAGCCGTCGCGATGATGCTCTTACCGGATCCCTTGGTTCGCTTCAGTCGGTCATACCGCTCAATTATTCGGT
>CAZCAE010000066.1:0-16691 GCA_964496635.1 uncultured Spirochaeta sp. | reverse complement strand
AGGGGGGGCGACCCTTGCCCGCTTTACGGGCTGTCGTACGTGTAGGTTTCAATCCACGCCCCCGCAGGGGGGGCGACACCGCCCTGCGGTCTGAGCGTCTGACAGTCGCTTGTTTCAATCCACGCCCCCGCAGGGGGGGCGACATCAGCGCGTTTTACTCCGAGCTGATCGCCGCGATGTTTCAATCCACGCCCCCGCAGGGGGGGCGACTACATTTACCGTGGCGCTGCGCAAGCCGCGTGACGTTTCAATCCACGCCCCCGCAGGGGGGGCGACATCAGCGACTGAAGCGGGAACTGTATTCGTACCTGTTTCAATCCACGCCCCCGCAGGGGGGGCGACCTGACCGCATCAACAACAGCCCGAGCGGAACAGTGTTTCAATCCACGCCCCCGCAGGGGGGGCGACCGACCGCCCGGAAAAAAGTACCACCGTAGCTTTTGTTTCAATCCACGCCCCCGCAGGGGGGGCGACATTCATCGAACAACTCCGCAAGCAGCGTCCAGGTGTTTCAATCCACGCCCCCGCAGGGGGGGCGACCTGTCGTTCTTGCCGGTACGTGATGCACGGAGGGGTTTCAATCCACGCCCCCGCAGGGGGGGCGACGGACGCGCTCTCCGTTGGACTTCCGCTTCTCGATGTTTCAATCCACGCCCCCGCAGGGGGGGCGACATCTCATAGTAGCAGCGCTTTTTCTTCCTGCGATGTTTCAATCCACGCCCCCGCAGGGGGGGCGACGAGAGACCGGGCTTTCGGGCCGTTTTAGAACCATGGTTTCAATCCACGCCCCCGCAGGGGGGGCGACTATTCCATCGACCCTTTTTGGCCTGAGATGTCGGAGTTTCAATCCACGCCCCCGCAGGGGGGGCGACAATTAAACGATTTATTCTTGCATTCCTCAGAAGAGTTTCAATCCACGCCCCCGCAGGGGGGGCGACGAGAATTTCTCAGCTTGTGTTTTATTATATTTTCAGTTTCAATCCACGCCCCCGCAGGGGGGGCGACCTCCAAAGCCTCCTTTTGCAGAATTTAAAACTGCAGTTTCAATCCACGCCCCCGCAGGGGGGGCGACTTGATATTCCTATTATTACCGAATCTAATGGCATAGTTTCAATCCACGCCCCCGCAGGGGGGGCGACTAATTTTGATGAAATTAAAGACATACTGAAGGACGTTTCAATCCACGCCCCCGCAGGGGGGGCGACTTGGCTCCTCCCGGATCTAAGTTGGAATCAGAGAGTTTCAATCCACGCCCCCGCAGGGGGGGCGACTTAGAGATAATCCAAAACTCCAGGCACTTGTAAAAGTTTCAATCCACGCCCCCGCAGGGGGGGCGACTTGCCAAACGCCCCGGCCGGGATTTCATCCAGGGTTTCAATCCACGCCCCCGCAGGGGGGGCGACCGACCACTTTGAACGGCTGGGGTGGATCTTTGACGTTTCAATCCACGCCCCCGCAGGGGGGGCGACTGGTCTTCACGACGGACCCGGCCTTTATGTGATTGTTTCAATCCACGCCCCCGCAGGGGGGGCGACGGAACAGGAGTAAAAATGGGAGTAAGAACATACTGTTTCAATCCACGCCCCCGCAGGGGGGGCGACCTGATTATTACTTTTTTATGGATAGTGACATTATAGTTTCAATCCACGCCCCCGCAGGGGGGGCGACGAGAATGTTGATACGGGGGAAGTTGTAGAGAAAGTTTCAATCCACGCCCCCGCAGGGGGGGCGACGCGGGACAATAAGCTGATCAAGAAACAGTCTTTGTTTCAATCCACGCCCCCGCAGGGGGGGCGACTGTTCTGATTCTAACTTGTTTTGTATGAATGGGTTAAGTGGGTCAATTCGCGAACCACCGGACTGATCTGGTGGATGTGCCGGTTTTCCTTCTCTGAATTTTCAAAGATCATTGTATTGTAAGAAAATAGTTTCTGTGCGACTGGTTGGGGATTTTCTGAATCATTGGGGTTCGCGCAGAGGTCCATCAGACAACAATTGGTCCTTCCATATCAATCGAGGGCTTCGCTCCGACGTGCTCGACTCGCTTCTTGTAGTTGGCCCCGAGGTAGTAATACCGAAGACTGTCCTGTTCGCCGTCGATCACCGACTCCAGCTTGTTTTTCAGTTTTGTCCATTGTGCCGGATCCACAATACACTCAAATAAGGAGAATTGGACCCGTTGCCCGTAGTTCTGACACTCCTTTGCTACCCGGCGCAGTCGTGTTGTTCCGCCGGGTGATGAAACGGCCACGTCGTAACTTACCAGGACCATCATACCGCTACCTCCAGAAGAATGGCGGGTATCCGTCAATATCTCCGCGAATATACCTCGCCATGAGATTGGCCTGCACAAAGAACAGAAGACCGATCGGTATGGTTTCTTCTATGTACGGGTGAAATACTTCTTTTTGCTTCCGGTTCTGATATTCCGTCAACAGTGCCTTTCGGGTATCGTCGGTCATAACGACCGCGCCATTGGCAGCTTTTGTGAACCCGGAACGTTGGACCTGCCGTCGATTAATAAGTGACAACACCAGACGGTCGGCGAGAACCGGACGGAACTCCTCCATCAGATCCAGGGCAAGGCCGGGCCGTCCTGGCCTGTCCCGATGAAGAAACCCCACGGCCGGGTCAAGCCCGACAGTTTCCAGAGCCGACCGTACGTCATGTGCCAGGAGTGTATAGGTGAAGGAAAGCAAGGCATTCACTTCATCCAGAGGCGGCCGACGACTCCGTTCGCGGAACACAAAGTCGTCCTTCTGATCGATAATGAGATGATTGAAGACACTGAAATAATGAGCCGCCGCAATGCCCTCGACACCCCGGACCTCATCGGTGGTATTCACGGTTTGTACCTGCCGAATGTACCGTTCCAACTGTGACGCCGCGGTATTCAGTACCGTAACATCAACCTTGTCCTGGTGATCCCGACGCGTTCTGTTAAGGATAATCCGGGAATTTGCAATCTTTGCGGCTACAACATTTGCCGCGATGTCCCGGGTGATGAGGTGGTCATCGGCCTTGCGGTACTGCTGGCGACGGAGCAGAACGTTTCCGCTGACCGGACCACGGACGGATGCAAGAAAACGTCCGTATTCGGTAAGAAACGAAACACTTACGTCGTTCTCGGCACAGAAGCCAAGGAGAAACGGTGAACACAAAACATTTCCGAAACAGACCAGCCCGCCAAGATTATGGATGGGTAACTGGAGTACTTTCTTTGTCTCCTGTTCTACCACCAGCGTTTCGCCCTCTTTCCGGAGATAACTGCCCTGGGTGCTTACATACAGTGTGTTGAGGAGCTTTCTCACTGGTCTTCCGCCTTTGTTTGAATTCGCAACTGGTTGGAGACGTACCGGGCCACTTTCTTTCCGCCATGATGTACGGATTTCGGCATGCACAGTTCAATCAACGAACACCGGTCACATTTGGCCTTTTCATAGACGGCGCCAGGTGTACTCTGTGACAAAAGCAGGTCGTGGACGCGGGTTACAAGACCAACTGTCCGGGCCCGGATCTCTTCATCTATCTCAACCGTAGTCCGGCGGTGTTCCTGGAGATAGTAAAACTGCCCTTCCTGTATGGAAATACTGAACATCTCCTCCAGACACAACGCCTGCGCACAGAGCTGGACCCTGTCTACATCGTTCGGCTTTTTCCGGCCTCTTTTGAACTCAACCGGCCGCACGGCTGCGTAACGCTGCCCGTCCCGTTCGAGTTCCACTACATCGGCCACACCGATCAATCCGTATTCCAATGATCTGATGGGCATGGCGTACTCTGTCCTGGTCACTTTTCTTGACTCGTGGTGTTTCTGGTCAACCCGCTCATGCAGAACACGCCCCTGGGCCGTAAACATATTCTCAGCCCAGAGCTGCTCCACGTGAATAAGCGCTACCTGCCGTTCACAGAACATGGCATGCTGCAACGCCGATACCGGAATCAGTTCATCTTCGGTGTACATCTGACGCCCAGGTACTTCCGCCAGCCAGGACAGGCTTTACGCGGCATAGACGGTCTCGGGTAGAATATATTTCTTTCCGACGGCGTGAAGAGCACCTTCGTTCGCAATGTCTATTTCAAGTCCTATCCTATCGCGCAATTCCCCACGAATTTCCTGCAACCGCGCCGCAGCGGACCACCCGGGGTATATGTTGCAGAACTCAGGTTCGAGACGATACAGAATGTCCAGATCACTGTCCGGCCGATGATCACCCCGGGCACGGGAACCGAATACTCCGAGGATAATGAAGCCTTCCTGAAGATAGTGTTGACGAGCATTCATCAGAGTTGTCTTCAGTTCTTGTTCCATACGATGCTCTCCTTTCTTTTCTGGCGACTCCCGCGCCGGCGTTCTGTCACCACGAATTATAACATTTCGGACACGGTGACTGACTCAGGCAGGTTGTCCTTGTGTACAACAATTTCATAGTCGGAAAAAGCCCGAGCCGGTCCGGTATTGCCGTTGGTCCGCCGTACTTCGATGGTTTCGAACAGTTTGTGGGCCGGTGCGTTTCCCAGTTTCGTCGTGTGTTTAAAAACAAAAAGCTTTCGGGCAGACATCTTTCCCCGTGCGGCGGCATGGTCATGCTCGAACATGTTGATCAGGGCTTTCCAGAGTAGTCCGAGATCATCTTCCGAGAATCCCGTCTGTGCTGCCAGATGGGCGGAAATGTAGCCCTCCGTACGATACAGACCGTAGGGAATGATGTTCTTTTTGCCCATTGTACGGTTATCTCCCTGTTGGCTTTCGGCCTCCCGTTCTGTTGCGACAGCCATCCGTGTAATCGATATTTCCCGTGGAATTACAGGCTCGACACTCCGGCCGAAATTAACCTGAACGGGGCCCCGGACCTGGCCACAGTTGACTTCCAGCGCCATCACGGCGCCAAAAGTCCGTACATCATAGAAATTGGCACACATCCATTTACGGGCTTTTTCCACCTCTTCGCTGGTCCCTTTCCTTTTTCCGCCGGTAGACTCCGATGCACCGATCGCCTCATGAGCCCGCTTGTGGGCCTGAATCAGGACCGCCTTTTCCCGGATGTAGATTTCGTATGGTGAAGCCCCTTCCTTTACGATCTCGATATAGTTTCTCACTTTCCGCTTGAGACACACGTCGGTAACAATTCCGAAGTTGGTCTCGGGATCTACCCGCGGAAGGTTTCCGGCGTCGGGGTCGCCATTGGGATTCCCGTTTTCCACATCAAAGAGATACACAAACTCATACCTGTTGTTCAGTTCCGACATTCTTTCCTCCTGAATTTTCGTCGTGTTCTAATTTCCGTCGACCGAAACGGCCCCGGGATCTTTCTTCGTGAAAAAATCCTTCCGCTGGTGGTAGTACCCGAGGGCGAACATTCCCTGGTCTTCCAGATTCAGAAAAGCGGGAAATCGTTCAACCTCACCGAGTATCTCCTGCATGAGCTTTTCCTTGAGGATTTTTGAGCCTTCTTCCAGCTTTGCGAGATGATGTTGATTCATCCTGAGCAACTGGGCAAAGACAACACCCGGAGTTGCCGACGCGGCACTGTAGAAGCGGTCCTTGATTGTCGCCTTTGCCCCGGGAATTGCTTCTTTCTGGGCTTTCTCAAGCACTGCGAAAAGACGCCCCAGACGATACGCAATATTCGTGGATTTTTCATTTAACACCTTTCCAACCTCCATTGATCGTGATTGAATGCGCGCATTTCTTGTAATTACGGCTTTTATCAAGGCCGCACGATAATAATTGATTTTTTGATCCGCCCGGATGCGATCTACCATGGAAGCCAGCAGATTGGCCGGGTATGGTGACGCCGTCAGTAACGCTCGGGTAAACGCGCCCGCAAGTGTGGGTTTGATATTTTCAGTCTTATGTTGCGGAGCCGTTTCGATCAGTAATTGCCATATACCGGGAAACTCGAGTTCGTTATCGAATTCACGGACTATTTCCAGGTCACTGAAATGTTGTCCCAGAGACCGGTCCAGATCGGCCACGGTTCCGGAATACCAGAATCGAACTGCCAGACGGGATGCGTTTGGTGCAAGCCCCAATATATGGAAACCAACGGACTCATCAATTTTCTCTGGTTTTTTACCGGAACGAATCGATTGCAGGTACACCTCAACCCGGGCAACCGCCGCCGGATCAGAGAGATTCACTTCCCGTGGGTCCATTACATAGCCCAGAAAGCTTTCTACCGGTGTTGTGTGCTGTGCCCAGAATACTGTGGTCGAATCTGCTATCTGTATTTTTTGTTTGGAATCAAAGCTTAACAGATGGTTCAGGGCGGTAGTATAACCGAACGCGGCGTCGGTACTGACCGGCGCGTTGTAACTCTGTTCCTTACCGTATGAACAGAACGTATCCAGATTGAACGAAACGACGGCGGCACCCATAGTCTGAGCGTTTCGGACACCTTTGATCTTGTTGTGGAGCCTTGCGACGGTTCTGATCTTGCCCGTGACCAGACACATCTGTCGTTTTGCATCACCGTCACCACGATCGTTTGCGCCGGCAGACCACGCATTGATCCATGCATCTGTAACGTCGGGTCGTTCATGTACGTATTGTTGCTCGTCGACAAGCCGGAACACCATGTTTGTGTCGACAACTTCTCCCCAGTTCTCGATTTCGGAGACTCGATCTGGTGTCCAGGTATCCAGAAACTTCAGGACCGCGCTCATACCGACGTCATTGACGGAATCACCGATTTCATGTTGCCACTCCCGGAATGCTTTGAAGGTCTGCATGCTTCGCTCCGGTTTACCTTTGGTATCTACCCCAAGAACGTAACCGGTATTGTCCCAGAGGAAATTGGCAGCAATATTCACCGATTTCACGATCGCTTCCGGGACCATCATCGACACTGGGCGCAGTTTCTTGCCCGATGTATCACGAATATCCTGAAGGTCTATCAGTTTTCCGTCCTCATCTATGATTACTGCCCAAGAAACATTCTGTGGAGCAAAACCGGGTCTGGCAATCTCCGACTCAGAATCCCTGGCTAACCGGTTATAGTACGCATACAGTTCCTGAAGAATCATGCTTTGACCCCCGCACTGTCAAAAGGAGGAACGTCGAGAATACCGCCGACCAATCGGGCACGGAAGAATCTTGGTGTCATGTCGTTGCGAAAATCGATATCATGCAACATCCACCCCAGATCACGATTCCCGGTGTTGGCAGTCAATGGTGACGACGGTATGTACTCTCTTTCGACCCATTCGAAATTCGCCGGAAATTCCCGTGTCCCAAGGTATGGTTGATGAAAACACTGACCTTGTTTTGCCCGGCGACTGAAGATATCAAGATGTTTTCCGGTTTGGTCATCATTCGTATCGATGTTGTCGTGGCCGTTGTCTTCTCCCGCACGGTCGGTCAGCCTGAACGACGCTTCGATGACATAGTCAACATCGGTCAGGACAAGCGCGGCCCGTTGTTGTCGGGCATCTTCGATGAAAACTTCGACAGGTGATTCACCATCGGACATCGCTTTTCTGACCCGCCCCATGGGAACTTTTACGCCTGCATGGCCGGTCACGCCCAGCTCATTTCTCCGAATATTGGTGAACCGTACCGGCGACAACACGTGAATCCGTTCGACCACCCAACGGATTGCCGGTTTCCAGTAGATTGCTTCGAGTATCCCTCGTGCAGCCGACGGAGTCATGACGTCGTAGCTCACCCGTTCAACTTTCATCTCCGGACGGGTGAAACATGCGTATTTTCCCCAGACCCGTAACGCCACTCCATACGCCATTCGGCAACCTCCTTTATCCTCAGAGAATGAGATTCTCCGCCACGTACACTCCGGGCACGTGCGGATTCAATCCCATTTTCTCGTCATACGCTTCTTTCATCCCAAGCTCGTTGACGACGTACCGTTCTTCGCCGATCTCTTCGATATACCCGGCATGCATCAACCCTGCTACATCCCGAGGCCGCAACGACACCGTGTACGGCTGTAACCGTCGCAAAAGGCCTCCGGGAAATTCAGCGTATTTCAATCTGTCACACAACGCTCTGGAATCCTTATCATAGGGAACAATGACACCGACCTGCTCGTCAGCGATAAGGCGGTAGGCGGACGCTATTGTCTTGAACGGAAAATCCCCCTGAAATGCGCCGGCATTCAATCTGTCCAGAATGCCCTCCTTGTCGAGACCACCACTGCCGTCTTTCAGCCAGTACAACTCCTGAAAAAACCGGCGGACCGTTTGTGACCGCAACATCCCGGTTTCGTCTTTTTTCAGTATTAGTTCCGATACCTGTGCGTTCTGCCGAAAATAACCTGCGGGCAGACCGTTTTCCGGGCGAAATACGTGTACTTTTCCGTGCCCCGGTAATTTCCCTTCACGATTGCACCGACCAGCCGCCTGGATAATCGAATCGATCCCGGCGATAGCCCGATAGACGACCGGAAAATCGAGATCAACTCCCGCTTCGACGAGCTGCGTACTTACCACCCGGCACGGCTGATTCTCCTGTAATCTTCTCTTGATCTCCCCAATGGTTTTCCGACGGTGAACAGGACACATCAGTGCGGAAAGGTGAATGGCGTCTTCTGAATCCAAGGCAATCAGTTCCACAAGCCTTCGGGCGTGCCCCCGGGTATTGACAATGCACAGAACCTGTTGTTCCCGATTGATACGGTCGGCGAGTTCCTCATCGGTAATCTCTCCGATGAGATCAGCATCAACCCTCTTGAAGACACCTTCGAGTACTTCAGGATCCCTCACAATCTCTTCGACAGATTCGAGCCCACCCTGGAATGAATCGTTTTTGTGCAATGCCGGTTGTGTGGCCGTACAGAGAACAATAGTACTTTTATAATTCAGGGCGAGTTCCTGGATGACCTCAAGAGTCGGTTTCAGGAATGGGACGGGAAGCATCTGTGCCTCGTCCAATATGACAACACTCTTTGCGACATTGTGAAGTCGCCTGGTTTTTGAAGAACGATTGCTGAAGAATGATTCGAAGAACTGAACGTTCGTGGTCACTACTATCGGTGGAGTCCAGTTCTCACTGGCGATGCGCCGCCGCTCTTCGTATTCATCGTCACCATCTTCACGGTCTGCCACCAGATTGGAATGGTGTTCCAGAACAGCTTCCGGCCCGAATATATCGCGAAACACCTCTGCGGTCTGTTCGATAATGGACGTATACGGTATCACATAGATTATCCGGCGCAAACCATGCCTTACAGCGTGATCCATCGCAAAGGCCATGGAAGAAAGCGTTTTCCCACCTCCGGTTGGCACGGTAAGTGACTTCAGCCCAACCGGCCCTGACGCGGCATCCCTGCATTCCTCAAGAATCTGAGCCCGGTATCTGTTGACAACGGTATTTGCGGCGTCAGCGCCCAGTCTATGCAGGAACCGGTCAAGGTGTACCTTCAATTCTTCTATCGACGGATAGTGCTCCCGTTTTCCGGAACGTTCCGGGTTCACAAACAATTCAGTGTCGAGAAAGTCTCCATCGACCAGGCAGGAGAATATCATCCTCGTAAAAAATGCGGCCTGAAACCCGATTCGTTGAGGGTCTATCGCCGTTTTCATGAACGGAGGAATTTCGAGCGGTTCCGCTTCATTTGCCAGTAATCCCGGCGAGACAGAACTACGCTTTATCCGTCGGGAAAGACATGTATCATCGTCGCCGGAAAGCCCGTCGGGTAGCCCGGTGTGATGACCGGCGATACAATAACTGAGCATCTTTCCCGCGCCCTTGGGATCATCCAGCTTTTCAGCGACGAATTTCGCGCCCGGAGTGGAATGATCAGCCCTCTCGGCAGATTCCCCGGCCATCAGACGTCTGATTCTCCTCTGGAACGCCGGCAGAGCTTTGCCATCGTCATGGAGAAGACCCGCGTATACTCCCCATCCACGGCATGAAAACTGTTCGGCAAATTGTCCTGCCAGTGATGCTACACCCCGCAAATGTGCTTCCAGAGGTTGTATCTGGCCATCTTCGCGACTATGCCCTATAAGGGCGCCGGAACTATCCACCGATTCCGTCTCCATGGGACCATTCTCCCCCCACTCTGTTGCAATCCCGGCAACACAAAACGACTTTTTTCCAACGCCTCCACATTTTTTCCTCAGTTCCACTACACATCCGTTTCCCTACCCGCCGTTTCCCGGTACAACTCTTCACCGGCGGCAAAGTCACAGCGATGCTGTTCCCGCAGCCACTGTGGCTCAAGGACCTCCACATCCGGACCCCAGCCGCGGATCCACGGGTACATCTCCCGGGGTTCCGCCACACGGCCCGACCAGATAACGCTGCCGTCATTTCTTTGCGCCAGCTCCTGGCTGGTATGCCACAGCGTCTCCATTACACGATCTGCCACGGCGGAAGAAAATCGCAGCACCACCTGTACCGCCGGGCCATTGGTGGTCCAGATACTCCACGCCCGGGACAGGCGCAGGTCCACCTCGTCAAGGGGAATACCCTCCAGAAGCTCCGGTGCCGGTTGCTCCAGGTCCAGTCTGTGTATGCGTTCGATTTTCAGCGTCCGGAACGCCGGCGGCGAGCCGTCCAGCTGCCATGCCAGGAGATGAACCGCCCGGCCCTCGTGGTGAGGTTCCAGCGTCAGGGGATAGAGGTAATACTCCCGAACCTCGTTATGGTTCCGTGAATAGTGGTGAGCCCGGACGGGACGACCGTCGGTAATTGCAGTGCCAAGCCGTTCGACTATCTCTCTGTATCGCGTGGATTCGCCGGCGACAGAAGCGGGAAAGCTGTCTATCTCGTCGGCGGTCTTTCGCATCCTGTCTGCCAGCCGAAGACTCACCCTACCCTGCGCATCCGCCAGTTTACGCAGCGCCGACGACGCGTAGGGAAAAGGAAACTTCATGACCCGGGCAAAGAGTCGTGCCGCCAGATGAAGCGATTCAAGCTCGAACATGGTGAGCCGTATAGTGGTGAGATAGCTGTGCCGGTCCAGATACAGGCGCTGGGTGTCGTCTTCAGTTACGGGAATGCGTCGACCCAGCGTATCAATGTCCCGGCCGACGGTACTGCGGTGTACCCCCAGACGGCGGGCAATGTCCGCCCGGGACAACCCCTCGGGATGAGAAAGGAGCAACTGCTCAATCTGCTGCAACCGGTCAAAACGGGACATTCAGACAGCCTGGTCGATCGTATTCTCAAAACTCTGTAGTTTCATTCCTCAGCACTGATATTATCACATATAAGTGAAATAATTTCTATAATTATAGTATTGTCTGCTCATTTCCGCCACGTCCCGGCCAAAGAAAAGGGTGATTACGGATCAAACAACCCACAAGACGGGCCACTTTTCGCTGCGTAGACTCGTCACCGGAAACGACGAGGCACACCTGTTCCGGCATGTTCTATTGTTAATCGACCCGTGGCCGGCGGTGCCCCATTAACTGCGGTGTGATCTTACGTTTCTTTCTCCGCCGCTACCTGGTCGGTAAGTGCCTGCACCTCGTCCCGGGATAGTTCCGTAATCTCAATTATATCCTCCAGAGGGTAGCCTTTGTGGAGCATGCGCAATGCGGCGACGTGGCGTCCTTCCTGGCGCCCTTCCTGGCGGTATTTCTGTTCCATCTGATCTATCACTTCACTCAACATACTTTTTACTCGCCGTTTCTCAAGGTACGTCGCCGCTGCGAGGATGCCTCGAATATTCTCCAGCAGCTCATCGGGAATGTACCGCTCAATGATCACGTAATACTCAAAGGACGGTATGTACCGCCCCGAGATCGTCGGTTCAATCAGCTCTCGCACGTTCTGCGGTACCGTCCAAGGATCACTCCCAATATACAACAAGATTGGAAACACAGCAGGAAGCTTGCCGGCAACGGTAACGCGGTAGATCACGTCGGATTCGCGGTTTAGAAAGGCGTCGCTGACGAAACTTTTGTCGAAGGGTTCGATGTCATCTGGAGAGATATCCGCCACCACCGGGTCGTCCACAAAGCGGGTCAATAGCTGATACACCACTTCTTTGCTGGAAAACAGATACTTGTACGCGCTATCGTTGCGCCGTTTGGTGTTTGCCGTACCATCGACAGCAGGTTTGTCTGGGAAGCAATATCGTTAATAACGGAGTTCATCCGCTCGATTGCTGAAAGTCGCTGTCCCACCAGAGTCATTACCGGAGCAGACCAGATATCCTCTCTGACCCGCTCCCGTTCATCGGCACAGGAAATCAATGCATATTGGGAATCGCAGCCCCGATTTGTATTGATTCTACCAGGCGCAGGCCACAGGATATTTGTGAATCATCGTATCCGGTGTAAGGATTGTGGCATCGTGGTTGAGCGCGGTAGCGATCAGCAACCGGTCAAACGGATCTGCGTGGTGCAACGGGAGCTCACTCGCCCGGTACATCTCCTGCCGGTCCAGAGAAATCTGCAGGGGAAACCAAATTCGTAGTTGGTCCTCAATCCATCTTCTGGGTGGATCCGGTAGTTGCAGTTTTCCTGCAGTCCACTTCAGTGTGATCTCCAGTGCCGAAACATCACTGAACAGGATTTCATTCTGGTTCTCATCGAGAAGTCGTCGGGCCTCATCGGAAAGGCGTTCAGGCTCCGCGCCCAACCAGATAAACGTACAAGTATCCAGAAGTACCTTCACAACCCCCACTCCGTCAACTCGTCCTTGGTCAGCGGAGCAAATGCGTCGTCGGCATAGTGAACCGGCCGGGAGGTAACTGTTCCGACTTTTGGCCGCAACGGCGAGCCCCTTTCGGCAGCTGTCAGTTCTGCTACCGGAACCTTGCCGTTCAAAATCACCACCTTTTCGCCGGCCTGAACTTCACGTATAAGTTGCGAAAGATGGGTTTTTGCCTGGTGCGTTGTGATCTGTTTCACGCACATAGACTACAGCTAAGTCCGGACTTAGTCTATATACCGAGCAGAATCCGTTCCATTGCTTTTCTCCTGGCCAGTTTATCGATGAGCTCGTCCTGACAATATCCGGTCTACATCCGATCAGGTACGGCCCTTCCGGGAGGTAGTGATTTACTTTCCGGATTGCCGGGGAGATGCAGACTTTCTATACAATCGGTATTGCAGCTCGATCTGATCCTCGACTCCCCTCAGCAGCTTATCAACAGTCGCAAGAATGTTCTCAGCAAGATCATATGCACTCTGAAGCGTCGTTGATTTCAAGGCAACAGTCGACACGTGTGTAAAGAATGCGAACATGCACTTTGGCCCGGGAATGGGCGGGGCGCATGGCGCGGCTCGGAGACGTGGAATAGTCATAAATTTTTTTAAGGAGTTCGTCAGAAATACGGGTGTTGCCCCTGTGGGCCATCCCCGGGTTAGAAACGAATTTGAAGTTGATTTCGAATGACTTCCTGAATCCAAATAACGGGTCAATCTCTTTGAAACGAGGTGTCAAACAATGTCGCAGAAAAAGCAATCGCCGACTGAGAAGCATTCAGAGGACTGGTTGAAGGACAGACGGCACGGAATCTCTCCTGGACGTAGAGACACTCTTAGAGATAGAGCACCGTACCCGGGTAGAGCCGGCGGACGAAACCTTGACCGCGCTGGAGGACCGGCTCGGGAGTGGCGAAGGACCACGAAAGTGCGGTTTGACCTTACGCTTCTTTCTCCGCCGCTACCTGGTCGGTAAGTGTCTGCACCTCGTCCCGGGATAGTTCCGTGATCGCAATGACATCTTCCAGCGGGTAGCCTTTGCGGAGCATGCGTAACGCTACGACGTGCCGTCCTTCCTGGAGTCCTTCCTGCCGTCCTTCCTGGAGTCCTTCCTGAAGTCCCTCCTGCCGTCCTTCCTGACGCCCTTCCTTGTGTCCTT
This sequence comes from uncultured Spirochaeta sp., assembly GCA_964496635.1. GTDB lineage: Bacteria > Spirochaetota > Spirochaetia > DSM-27196 > Alkalispirochaetaceae > Alkalispirochaeta. The sequence continues at coordinate 2,908 of CAZCAE010000066.1, read as the reverse complement.
CCTGGCGGTATTTCTGTTCCATCTGATCTATCACTTCACTCAACATACTCTTTACTCCCCGCAATTCATCGACGCGTTCCCGCTGTTCCGCTGTGACCGCAGCGTGGAACATCCTGTTCAGCCACACCTTGAACATCCGCAGCTGTTCCGGCTGCTCAGCTTCCACCATATCGATCACTCTGTCGACGGCCCCTTGCAGTTCGGTGTCGTCTCGACGTTTCTCCAGGTAGATCACCGCTGCGAGGATGCCTCGAATATTCTCCAGCATCTCATCGGGAATGTCCCGCTCAATGATCACGTAATACTCAAAGGACGGAATGTACCGCCCCGCGATCGTCGGTTCAATCAGCTCTCGCACGTTCTGCGGTACCGTCCAGCGCTCACTCCCATTATACAGCAGAATCGGAAAGACCGCAGGGAGCTTGCCGGCGGTGCTGGTCCGGTACATCTGGTCGTACAACCCCAGAATATAATGCAACATCCGGATCGGGATCGACTTGTCCACCGTCGATTGAAACTCGATCAACACGTAGAAGTAGACCTCTCGCCCGGCAACGGCAACGCGGTAGATCACGTCGGATTCACGGTCCAGAAAGGCGTCGCTGACGAAACTTTTGTCGAAGGGTTCGATGTCATCTGGAGAGATATCCGCCACCACCGGGTCGTCCACAAAGCGGGTCAATAGCTGATACACCACTTCTTTGCTGGAAAACAGATACTTGTACGCGCTATCGTTGCGCCGTTTGGTGTTTGTCATACCATAGACAACAGGCGGTTCTTACCCGTTGCTTCACGAAAACAGACATTTTGTCTGAAATTCACCAACGTTGTGTGTCCGGCATACCGCCATATACTCGCGGTGCCCGGATTCTGTCCCTCCCGTCACCATTCGGTCGAATGGATCCGCGTGATACGACGGGAGCTCACTAACCCGGCAACGCTATCTTCACCGACTCTTCGGTGAAGCTGCATACCATGAAAACTCGTACATTTTTTGTGTCCCGGGCAATTCCGATGCGTATCACAATACACGAGTGCCGGTGATAGGGTGTTGGTGCAATAAACCGACGAAACATCCCGCCGATGAGCTGCGGCGGCACTATGTGCGGATGCTGTCGTTGTCACCCGGGACGGCCATTTCGACTGCGTTCCCGGTCTGCTGACGGTGGGCTTCTAGCCCGCCCGCCGAGGCGGTCTGGCCCTTCTGTGGACGGGCCGAGACCTCCCGGAACGTAAGTTCGATATCAGATTCCGAAGACCGCACTCTACACCAGTATCCTCCGGGTTCCCGACAGCGCAAACAGCAGTGCCCCCGCCGCCGCGACAGCAGTCAACCCCAGGCCCAGCAGGAAGTACTCTACCGGCGCCGTTCCCGCCAGGAGGTAGCGCATGCCCTCCAGCAGGTAGGTCACGGGGTTGCCCCACGAGACCAGCCTGAGCCAGCGGGCGGTGATCAGTTCCCGAGGCATGAAGGTGGTGGAAAGAAAGATCAGAGGAAAGACGGCGGTGGTGACAATTCGGGCGCCCTCGGCACTACCGGTACGCACCATGACACCGGCAGAGAATGCCGACAGGGTGACCCCCCAGAGGAGGGAGAGGAGCAGGAGCCCTGCCGCCGACGCCACCCCGAACTGTAACGGCACCCCGACGGCGATTCCCGCGACGATGACGCCGAGGGCACCGATTGCCGTGGCGACGGCGTCGGCGGTGATGGGCGCCACCACAAATGTCCAGCGTCGTACCGGCGAAAGGTAGAGGCGGCGAAAGTAACCGGAAGCCATGTCGTCGTGCAGCGACTGCCCCGCCCCGGCGGCAGACCCCATAGCCAGGGATACCAGGCTCATGGGCAGCAGAAAGGCGAGGTAACCTCCGCCGCCAAACTGCGGGAGAAAGGCCACCCCGCCGATACCGGCGTTGTAGACCACCAGAAAAAAGAGACTCATCCCGAGTCCCCCCCCGGGAAAGGGACGAGAGAATCCGTATGAGTGTGGACTTTCCCGCCCCGTTGGGGCCAAGCAGGACAAACCGGTCTCCCTGGCAGATAGTGAGATCCACCTCCTGTGTGTGAATGACCTGATGATACAACCCTGGTGCTTAGTTGGAGGGTTACGGGGCCCTGCAAATACTCTTGCCGCCCTGTTCTAATTAGTCTATATTCGGACTATGCAGGTGAATATACACGAAGCCAAGACCCACTTTTCACGGCTGGTGTCCAGAGCACTTGCCGGTGAGGAGGTGATTATCGCCCGGAACGGCACACCGGTGGTCCGCCTGACGTCACTGGTTGCACCAACCGGAACGCGAACTCCCGGTCTTTCCCGCGGCATGGCAGAGATCAGTGACGACTTTGACGATCCGTTACCTGATGAGATTCTGGACGGGTTTGAGCGGTGAGACTCCTGCTGGACACCCACACCTTTCTATGGTGGGCTACGTCGCCGGACCGGTTGCCTGACAGGGCCAGGACCGCAATTGCCGCTGCCGAATCCGAAATATATCTCAGTGCTGCCTCGGCGTGGGAAGTCCGGATCAAGGAAGGCATACACCGCCTGACTCTTTCCGTGCCGTGGGAAACGATTGTCCAACGGGAAGTCCTTACCAACGGTTTACAACTGCTGCCGATCACCTTCCGACATACCGACCGCCTGCGTGACCTGCCGCTCATACACCGCGATCCCTTTGACCGGATTCTCATGGCCCAGTCCCGGGCGGAAGATCTTACCCTTGTATCCGACGATGATCGGATTGCCGAATATCCCGATGTGTCGGTTCTGTGGTCGTAAGGATCTCCCGCAGTCGCTCCGTCAGTTCTATCAGCCCCTCCAGCGTGGCCGGCAGGGTATCGGTGGGAAAGACGACGGATGGCGGTGATGCTGTACCCGGCGGTGCTTCGGGGATAGATGCACAG
>CAZCAE010000065.1:0-16927 GCA_964496635.1 uncultured Spirochaeta sp. | reverse complement strand
ATATGGGCAATAACCAGTTTACACTACTGGATCAATTGGAGGGTATTTTTGAGGCGACTTTCCCAGAACGCTTTCGTCAACTTATATGCAGTGTCTGCCGGCAGTGAGGCAGTGGTATAGAGCGCTACCGGCAGGCTGACCGTCTGAACGTCTTCGTTGACGCCGTTGTACATGCCACCGGGAATCACCGCCCGGGTATAGTCACCGCTCACCGGCAGAGCCGGCTCCACCGGGGATGAAGCGTTCGCCGATGAGATCTTCCAGAGACTCAACACCGCTGTCGGCACGGACTACCCAGTGCATCACCAGTCCCGGAATAGGCCATAACGAACGGATTCCGTCATACCCGCCTTCGGTAAAACTGCCGGAGGAGCCTATCGCATCCCGAATGAGAGCAGGAGGAGATGTAAACAGATAGTCCTGACCCAAGGCGATGGACGTGGCCACCCGGAACAGGAACACCCGGGTCAGAGAGGCCCGGTCTCAGGAGCGTTCGGCCGCCGCTTCGTTGTACAGCGAGAGCGTCTTCTCGGCAATGGCGTCCCAGCTGAAATGTTCTTCCGCCCGCTGCCGGCCCGCCTCGCCGTAACGCCTGGCAGCTTCGGGGTCGCCGGCGACAGTGTTTATTGCCTCCGCCAGGCCCCGGGAAAACGCATCCGGGTCCTTTGGAGAAAACGTACCCGGTTTGAGGTCCGGATCAACCAGAAGTCCTGTTTCGCCGGGCACCACCACCTCCGATATACCGCCAACACGGGACGCCACAACCGCCGTCTTGCACGCCATGGCTTCCAGATTGATGATTCCGAAGGGTTCATACACGGAGGGACAGGCAAAGACTGTTGCGTGTGAGTAGAACTGAATGGTGTCGGGGCGGGGAAGCATCCGGTCAATCCAGAAGACGTTGTCTCGACCCTTCCGAGCCGCCTCGATGTGTTTCTGCATCTCCGCCGCAATTTCCGGCGTGTCCGGAGCTCCCGCCAGGAGTACTACCTGAACGTCCCGATCAATGTGTGGAATGGCGTCTACCAGGTGAATTATCCCTTTCTGGCGGGTTATGCGCCCGACAAAGAGAACGTAGGGTCGGTCAGGGCCAATGCCATGGGCCCTGATTGCATCGTCAGCAGCTGCCGGGGTGTACTCTGCCAGGTCGATGCCGTTGTGTATTACCCGGGTCCGTTCGTTGACACCCTGAAAGTGTCGCTGCACATCCTGCTCTGTCTCTTTGGAGACGGCAATAATGCGGTCCGCTGACTCAATTGCCGTCTTTTCCAACCAGCTGCTCAGATGGTAGGCGTTCCCCAGCTGTTCCACCTTCCACGGTCGCAGGGGTTCTAGGGAGTGGGTAGTCAGGAGGAATGGAATATCCCACAACTGAGACGCAACCAGTCCGCCCATTTGAGTGTACCAGGTGTGACAGTGGACGACATCGGCTTCCAGCATATCTTTCGCCATCGCCAGGCTCTGAGAAAAAGCACCCATAGCAGAGGCAAAGCGAGGGTCCGTGTTTTGTTTCATTTCGTCCCAGGGGGCGTATTCCCGGATCGTAATGGGGCCGTCCTGTCGTACCGTCGGACCGGTATTGGCATCCGCATTTTTACCGGAAAAGCAGCGAACCTCTACATCTATCAGACGGGATAGGGCGCGACTGAGATACTCAACGTGTACACCGGCACCCCCGTATACGTTAGGGGGATACTCGTTGGTGAAAAGGGCTGCTTTCTGAATGCTCATTGGTGACTCCTTGCAACGTATTATAAACGGTTCTGTGTCATTGCTGGAGATATCCATTTGACTTTTGTACGGTCCGGAATGATTTTTTTGTACTGGAGGCTTTATGGCAGAAAAGAAACCGGAAATCACAACCAGATACATGAACCTGCTTGAAGAAGACGACGGACTCGAGAAAATGAAAGGCGCGTTCGTCCTGGATGTTCCCCGGGACATTGAAGGCGGCCCCTTGTTTGACGCCCTGACCGAAGAGTACGACGGCGAAGAACTTGCGGAAGTTGCGGCGGAAACGGTGCTGACCCTGAAGGCAGAGTGTTCAGCCGACGACTTTCATAACTGGGATTACGATCATCTGACCTCGATTATCGAGCTGTCTAATCGTTTCGGGTTTAAACTTCCCAAGAACGTGGTGAATGGCCTGCCGGAGCAACTGATCATCCTGGTTGACCATAAAAAGCTGGGCCAACCGGGATGTGACTAGTTCGTACCGATAATCTCTTCCATCCGTTCCCGACTGATCTCTTCTTCTTCCAGAAGGGCTTGTGCAAGATCATCTAGGGCGGTGGAGTTCTCCTTCAGGAGGCTCACCGCCCGTTCGTAGGCATTCTTCAGGATTTCGTGAATTTCTTCATCAATCCGTCGGGCGCTGTCGTCACTGTAGTCGTTTTGACGTCCAATATCATTACCGAGAAAAACTTCACGTGAGTCCGAACCAAAAGCGGTGTTCCTGAAAACGTTGCCCATTCCCCATTCGGTCACCATTCTGCGGGCAAGCTTGTGGGCCTCTTTCAGGTCATTTTCCGCGCCACTGGTAACAACTCCGAAGGCGTGTTCTTCCGCCGCCCGGCCACCCATCAGAACTACCAGGCGGTCTCGGATGTAGTCTTCCCGGAGGAGATATTTGTCGCCGTCGGGCATCTGCTGGGTTACACCCATAGCTTGTTCATGTGGGATAATGGTGATCCGGTGAACCGGTTCAGCTGTCGGCAAGCGGGCGGCCGTCACGGCATGGCCCGCTTCGTGGTAGGCCACGGTTTTCCGCTCTTCGTCACTCATTACAATGCCGCTGCGCTTTAGTCCCAGTACTACGCGGTCTCGTGCCACAAGCAGATCATTCTGGGTTATCGATTTTCGGTTGCCGCGAACGGCCTGAATCGCCGCTTCGTTGATTACGTTTGCCAGGTCAGCGCCGCTGAAACCGGGCGTCGTCCTGGCCAGAGTTGCCAGATCGATGTCATCCGCCTGGGGGCGCCGTTGAACGTGTATCTCTAAAATCTTTTCACGGTCACCTACGGCGGGCGCCGGTACGGTAATCCGTCGATCAAAGCGTCCCGGTCTGAGGAGCGCCGGGTCCAGTACATCAGGACGGTTCGTTGCTGCCAGAACAATGACGCTTTCATGTTTTTCAAAACCATCCATTTCTGCCAGCATCTGGTTCAGTGTCTGCTCCCGCTCATCGTGACCGCCTCCAAGGCCGGCGCCACGATGGCGTCCAATGGAATCCAGCTCATCTATAAAGATAATGGACGGGCTGTTTTCCCGAGCGTCCTTGAAAAGGTTGCGGACGCGTGATGCACCTACACCAACGAACATTTCAATAAAGTCGGAACCGGAAATGGAGTAGAACGGTACATCCGCCTCACCGGCCACTGCCCTGGCCAGGAGAGTCTTGCCGCTTCCCGGGGGCCCTACCAGGAGAACACCGTGGGGTATTTCCGCACCGACCTCGGTGTACCGCTCGGCGTTCTTAAGAAAGTCGACAATTTCCACCAGTTCTTCTTTGGAAGAATCCGCCCCTGCCACATCGGAAAACCTGATACTGCTGGAGTCTTTCTGGTAGCGTTTGGCCTTGTTTGATCCCATTGAAAACATCCCACCGCCGAAACCACCTCCCTGTTGACGTGACGCCTTGTTGAATCGGAAGAAAAGGTAGAGCAACAGCACTATGGGGAGAAAGTTCAGCAGCATCAGCCACCCTGAATTGTCTCGTGAGGGCAGGGTAGTGACGGTAACGTTTGTCTCACTGAGACGGTCAAGGTACGCCCCGTCCACACTGTTGGGCAGGTACGTAATAAAGTCGACGACGCCATGGCGGGCGCCTCGGTCATCGGTGTATTGCGTTTCACTGCGAAGAGAACCGGTGATCTTTTCTCCCTGAAGGACGATGGACTGGACGTTTCCACCGTCAAGCTGGGAGGCGAAAAAGGAATAGGGAACGGTGGTCTGAGTTGTTGACGTAAACTGGCCTGTGATCCAAGGAATAAGAAACAACAGAGGCAGCAGAAAGAGAAAGGGGGTCCGTTTCTGAAAATTAGGCCCGAATGGACTCTGTTGTTTTGGTCTGTTCTGTTCTGCCATGGTGTGGAAGGTAACAAACCTGAGGTGTTATGGCTATCCGGCGGAAGGGAAGAGTGAACAAGGTGACGCGGTGACCCTTCCGGTGTTACTCTGATACAAAGGGAGTGACAGAATGATAGTTTTTACGACGAACAGAAGACTATTGACGGTCAGCGGCACAATTTCTATAGGTATCGGAGCGGCAGCACTTGTTTGGCCGTCGATTACAGCGAGGATATTTGCGTTTCTGGTGGGCGCCTTCTTCCTCATTGAGGCGCTGATGGATTTCTTCTCACAACATCGGGGTAAACTCTACACGTGGACGGCTGTTGCACAGGGGGTTGTAGGCCTGGTTGTCGCCCTCCTGCTGGTGCTTATGCCGGGAACTGCGTTGCAGATTGTGGTGCTTCTTATCGCAATCTGGCTTCTTTTTAGGGGCGTCTTTCAGATTATGGTGGCCATGCAGAACCGTAGTTACACCGGTTTTCCCCTCTTTGCCGGAATGACCGGGGCAATTTCCGCTGTGGTAGGATTATTGCTCTTCTTTCGCCCGGAAGCGGGAATCGTAGCGTTCTCCTGGCTGGTCGGGATATATGCTGTCCTGACCGGCGCATTTGCCCTTCTGTGGGCGCGAAAACTCGGACAGACCACACCGGAAGCGTGACCTGGTGAATAATTCGGCGTTACAGGAAAGGTCCCCGAAAAAACTGAAGCGTGCCGCAGTTCCTCTTGATATGGGAGAAGGCGAACAAACCGTAGAAGGGCTTCTGGAACTGTTGGTACAACTGGGAGTGAAATCGGTTCGATTTATACATGTTGCTTCTACGGTTGGAGCTTCAAAACGGGCCGCATCACAGTTGGAAGAGCTGGTCCGGCACATGACTCGAGAGGAAATCTCCCTTTCATCACAGATTCTGACAGGATCACCGGTCATGGAAATCCTCCAGGGAGCCGCAGCCTTTGAGGCGGATGTTATCGCTATTCCCTGGAAGCGAAAGAGCTGGCTTCAGCGCAGTCTGGTGGGCAGTGTGACCAGAGACGTACTTCGAATGAACGATCTGCCCACGCTGGTCTACCGGGCCCGTAGCATCGATGGTACAGGGCCTTTGCGTCTGGTCTACGCTTCAGACCTTGGTCCCTCCGACGAATCGGTTATTCCGATACTCACGGCCGGGTCTTTGCAGTTGCAGTCGGTAAAGGTAGTTCACGCCGACGAGCGGGCACCGGATCCGGAAGCCGAGGACGTCCGCCGGCAGTCCGTGAAAGGGAGACTGGAGTCGATTATCCATGAAATCTCCCAGGCTTACGGGGGCCCTCAGGTTCTGGACGTAGACTGGGAAGAACGGGTGGGAAAACCGCGTCGGGAAGTACTCAAGTATGTAACCAGGGTAAAACCGGACCTGGTGGTACTTGCCAAAAGCGGCAAGCCTCGCGGTTTCGCCGCCTTTCTCGGCTCTGTTGCAGAAGAGACGGCGTATCGGGCACACGCATCGGTCCTCGTCATTCCTCCGGAGGGATAGTCCTTTGTTTCATAAGAATTCTGTTTTTCTCGTCTCTGCAGTGCTGGTGATCTCTTTTGTCACTCTGGGGGGACTCGCTCCGGAATATCTGGGTGCGGTGACCACAAGCATTCATACGGCAATTCTGGAGAGCCTTGGGTGGGGGTACCTGCTGGCGGCTTTTGTCTTTCTCGTCTTTGTCCTGTATCTGGCCCTGAGTCCTTTCGGTTCCATCAGACTCGGGAAGGACTGGGAAAAACCGCAGTACAGCTACTTCGGATGGTTCAGCATGCTCTTTGCCGCCGGTATGGGAATCGGACTGGTCTTCTGGGGGGTGGCGGAACCGCTTCACCACTTTGGAGCACCTCCGGGGTTTCTGGAAGCAGAAAGTGGTGGGGCCGCTTCCTTTGCCATGGTGAGAAGCTTTTTCCACTGGGGAGTTCACCCCTGGGCCGTCTATATTCTCATGGCTCTTTCTATCGCCTATTTTTCCTTTCGACGGGGTATGGCCCCGCTGATCTCAAGCATATTCTATCCGCTGATCGGAGATGCTGTGTTCCGCTGGCCTGGGGAACTCATCGATATACTCGCCGTCTTTGCCACCGTTTTTGGTGTTGCCACCTCCCTGGGTCTGGGGGCCCTGCAGATCCGCGGCGGGTTGGCCGCAGCATTCGGAGTGGCTGACACCATGGGTGTTGCCCTGATAATCATCGGGGTGGTCACCGTTCTCTATATGATTTCCAGCCTCACCGGACTGGACACGGGTATACGCATTCTCAGTACAACCAACGTAATGATTACCCTTGCGCTGATGACCGCCGTTCTGGTTCTCGGTCCGACGGCGTACATTTTCAACGTCTTTACCAGTACCCTCGGGACCTATGTCAGCGAACTGGTGGATCTCAGTCTTTCTACAAATCCCTTTCAGGGCTTTCAATGGACCCAGGACTGGACACTCTTTTACTGGGCGTGGTGGATAAGCTGGTCTCCCTTTGTGGGTCTCTTTGTTGCCAGTATTTCCCGGGGCAGAACGATCCGGGAGTTTGTCTTTGGCGCTCTTCTGGTACCTGCTTTGCTGACCTTTCTGTGGTTTGCCGTCTTCGGTGGAACGGCCCTGAATATCGAACTGAACGGGGCCGGCGGGCTGGTGGCAGTTGCTATGGACGACGTTTCCTCAACGCTTTTCGTTCTCCTGGATCGGCTGCCCGGAACGTTTCTTTTGACGGTGCTGGCCCTTCTGGTTTTGTCGATATTCTTCATCACCTCTGCGGATTCGGCGACATACGTGCTGGCCATGATGACCAGCGGCGGCGAACTTCGTCCCCGGGCATCCCGGAAAATTATCTGGGGGGTACTGCAATCAGGTGCAGCCGTAGTTCTCCTCGTTGCAGGCGGTCTGGAAGCGCTGCAGCGTATGGCTATCATTGCGGCGCTGCCTTTCACCGTAGTCATGCTCGTTATGATGCGAGGACTGCATAAGGCTATGAAGTACGAGCGAGCCCGGGAGGGTGCAACACCCTGACAGGGCAGTTCTTTTCTTTACAGAAGCCGCGACCCGAGTTACAACTGATACATGGGCCTTTACAATGAGCTGAAACGTTGGGAGAAGGAGACGGTAGAACCGGTTGTCCGGAAACACCCGGAACGGAACGACGGTGAGTTGCGAACCGCTTCGGACATACCATTGAAACGATTGTATTCACCGCTGGACCTGGTAACACCGGCGGACGAGTTTGGTGCGAAATCGGGTGCCGACGAAGGTGCGCCAGGATCGGCCATTGACAACAGATGGTACACCGAGCATCTGGGCTTTCCCGGAGAGGCTCCCTTTACCCGGGGTGTCCAGCCCACTATGTACCGGGGACGTTACTGGACTATGCGGCAGTACGCCGGTTTTGCAACTGCCAAAGAATCCAACCAGCGCTATCGCTACCTTCTGGAACAGGGGCAGACGGGACTGTCCGTTGCTTTTGATCTGCCTACCCAGATCGGTCTCGATTCAGACCACCCCCTCTGCGCCGGCGAGGTTGGAAAGGTCGGGGTGGCCATCGACAGCCTCGCCGACATGGAGGTTCTCTTTGACCAGATTCCGCTGGAGAAAGTATCCACCTCCATGACAATAAACGCACCGGCGGCGGTTCTTCTGGCAATGTACATCGCCGTAGCGGAAAAGCAGGGAGCGTCCCGGGGCGAACTTCGGGGAACCATCCAGAACGACATTCTGAAAGAGTACATTGCCCGGGGTACCTTCATTTTTCCGCCAAAGCCGTCCATGCGTCTCATTACCGATACCTTTCGGTTCTGTACCGCCGAACTTCCCAAGTGGAACAGTATAAGCATTTCCGGATACCACATTCGCGAGGCCGGGTCGACGGCGGTACAGGAGATTGCCTTTACCCTGGCTGACGCCGTTGCCTACGCCGACGCTGCGGTTGCGGCGGGGTTGGACATTGACGCCTTTGCGGGGCGCCTCTCCTTTTTCTTTGCTGCCGGAAGTGACCTTCTGGAAGAGGTTGCCAAGTTTCGGGCGGTTCGCCGCATGTGGGCGCAGATTCTGAAGGAGCGTTACCGCTCCCGATCGGAACGCTCCCGGGCCATGCGCTTTCATACGCAGACCTCCGGCGCTATGCTCACTGCCGCCCAGCCGGAAAACAACGTGGTCAGGGTGGCATTACACGCCCTTGCGGCGGTGCTGGGGGGGACTCAGAGTCTCCACACCAATTCCCGGGATGAGGCGTACGCCCTGCCGACAGAAGACTCCGTCAGGATAGCCCTTCGGACACAGCAGATTATCGCGTATGAAAGCGGTGTTGCCGACACTATTGATCCTCTGGCGGGGTCGTATCTGGTGGAACATCTCACCGAAGAGGTGGAAAAACGGGCGTGGGAATATCTGAAGTGGATTGATGAGCGGGGCGGCATGGTCCGTGCGGTGGAAGAGGGACTCATCCAGGGTGAAATAGAGGACTCCGCCTACCGGTGGCAGCGTGAAATTGAAGAAAAAAGCCGCAAGATTGTCGGGGTGAACTGCTTTGAAACGGATGAGCCCTCACGACTGGAGACGATGCGACACGATCCGCAGGTCCACGATTCGCAGGTGGGAAAACTGCGGAAGGTCCGGGAGGAACGGGACGGACAGGCTGTAGAGGCGGCGCTGAAACGGCTGGAGACGGCCGCCCGGGACTCTTCTGCCGGGTTGATGGAGCCGATTATAGAAACGGTCAGGACCTACGCCACCCTGGGAGAAATCTGCGGCGTGCTACGCAGGGTCTTTGGCGAGTATGAGCAGCGGACCACCATATAGGAGGGGCGTGGTGAGTGAAACGGTACGAATACTGATAGCAAAGCCGGGGCTGGACGGTCACGACCGGGGGGCAAAGTACATAGCCCGGGCTCTTCGGGACGCCGGGTATGAAGTGATTTACACCGGTATCAGGCAGACCCCTGAGGCGATTGTCACTATGGCTATTCAGGAAGATGTTACGTTTGTGGGTCTGAGTCTTCTTTCAGGTGCCCATATGGAGCTCTTTCCCCGGATTACCCAGCTTTTGCGCCGGGAAGGTGCGGAAGATATTGTTGTCTTCGGCGGCGGTGTCATACCGGAAGAGGACATACAGCCTCTGAAAGATGCCGGTGTCCGGGAGGTTTTCCCGCCGGGAACGCCCATCGCTACCGTCATCGATTTCATTGAACGATGCAGAAAAGAACAGCCCATGGTCTGAACGAAACCGTGGGTGAACTGGTGGACGGCGTTCTGGCGGGAAAACGCCGCTCCGTCGCCCGGGCAATCACGGTAGTGGAAAACGGTGCTCCCGGGAGGGACGAACTGCTGGGGGCGCTTACCTCGGGGGCCCTTTCCCGGGTGGCTCCGGGAATAGGCCCGGCTGCACGAGTCATCGGCATTACCGGGCCTCCCGGGGCGGGTAAAAGTACCCTCCTGAGCGGGCTCATCGGCAGCGCCCGGGATGCCCGGCGCCGGGTGGCGGTGCTGGCGGTGGATCCCACATCACCCTTTTCCGGGGGCGCCCTCCTGGGAGACCGCATTCGCATGAGCCGTCACGGAGATGATGACGGCGTCTTTATCCGCTCCATGGCCACCCGGGGACACCACGGTGGACTCTCCGCTGCAGCTCTGGATACGGTGACGATCCTTTCTGCCGCCGGATACGACGACGTGTTCGTGGAGTCCGTAGGGGTGGGGCAGTCGGAGGTCGGCATTCTGGGCCTTGCCGACGTGGTTCTCCTGGTCCTGAACCCCGGCGCAGGTGACGAGATCCAGGCTCTCAAGGCGGGGGTCATGGAAATCGGCGACATCTACGTTATAAACAAGACGGACTACCCCGGGGTCGCTTCCCTGGAGCGGGACCTTCGGGAGGTGTGTGACAACGCCACCCGCCACACCGTTGCGCCGGTTACGGCAAAGACGGTGGCTTCAACCGGGGAGGGCGTTACCGAATTGTATGAGACAATTCACAGTTACCACGCCGAGCTGGACAAGGTGGGAGAACTGACCCGGCGGCGACAAAACAGACTGGCCGATGCCGTTGCAGATGCCGCAGCGGACATGGTGCGAACGTGGGTGAAGGAACAGTCTTTTTCCGCAGCACCCGGAGATGTACCTCTGGGAGAACTGCGACGTCGCCTGGCAGGCGCGCTTGAAACGATATCCACAAATTTTGGAGGCTCCCATGATGGAGATAATTGACCACATCGGAATCGCTGTACGCTCTCTGGAAGAGCGCATACCCTTTTACCGGGACGTCCTTGGGCTGGGTGAGCCGGAAATCGAGACGGTGGAAGACCAGAAGGTGAGGACGGCCGTTTTTTTTGCCGGAGAGGGTCGGCTGGAGCTTCTTGAAGCCACCGATCCGGAAAGCCCTATCGCAAAATATATCGAAAAGAACGGTGAGGGTATTCACCATATTGCCCTGCGGACGCCTGATATTGAGGGTGCCATTGCCGGTGTCCTTGACGCCGATCTGCGGATGATCGATTCGAAACCCCGGGGTGGTGCCGGCGGTGCCGAGATCGCCTTCGTCCATCCCAAGTCCACCGGCGGGGTGCTGCTGGAGTTCTGTCGGCGGTAGGAACGCGGCCTGTCGATTGGCGTATGGGTCGAACACCGCATCTTTATCGGTAAAGCCGCCGTGACGGACGGTTGTGCGGTAATCATTTTGGTATGTACTTGCGCGAAAGGTGCGGCGCTGGTACCCTTATCAGCAAAACTAATAAGGAGGTACCATGAAGCGTCTATTTTTCTTCATGCTACTGCTGGTTCTTGCGACCGCTCTCGTAATGGCGGGAGGAAAGCAAGAAGAATCCGTCGAGACACCTGCGCCGGAAACAAAAACAACGGCGGCCGTATCCACGGGTCCGCAGACGGGCGGTGTGCTCGTATTTGCGCGCTCCGGTGACTCGGTCGGCCTGGATCCCGGGCGCGAGACGGACGGCGAAAGCTTCTACGGAAGCACCCAGATTTTCGATACACTCGTGGAGTTCGCTCCCGGGACGACGGAAGTACAACCGGCTCTGGCCGAACGCTGGGACGTCACCGCAGACGGTCTTGAATTCACCTTTCACCTGCGCCGTGGTGTCAAGTTCCACGATGGAACGCCCTTCAACGCGGACGCGGTGAAGTTCAGCTTCGATAGGCAGTTTGTTGAAGACCACCCCTACTTTGATCTCGGACCGTGGCAGTACTGGGGCTACATGGACATGAGCAGCATCATCGATCGCATCGAGGTGGTTGACGACTACACCGTAAAGTTCTTTCTGCAGAAGGTTGAAGCGCCGTTCCTCGCCAACCTCGCCATGGATTTTGCCGCGATCGTCAGCCCGACGGCGGTGGCGCAGTACGGCATAGAGTTTAAAAACAAACCTGTCGGAACCGGCCCCTTTAAATTCGTCAGCTGGACCAAGGACGACAATATCGTTCTTGACGCCAACAAGGACTATTGGGGTGAAGGTCCCTACCTCGACCGCGTAATCATCCGGGTAATCCCCGACGCGACGGCACGCTATCTGGCGCTGAAGAATGGTGAAGTTGACGTTATAGACTTCCCGTCCGCCGAAGACCTCGAGCTCATGGAAGCCGATCCCAACATCGAGCTCATCCAGCAGGCGGGCCTCAACGTCGGCTATATCGCGATGAACAACGATAAGGCACCCTTCGACAACAAAATGGTACGTCAGGCGATGAACTACGCTATCGACCGACAGGCTATTGTCGATGCAGTTTATGGCAGCGCCGGCCAGGTAGCGAAGAATCCGCTGCCCCCGACGATGTGGAGTTACAACGATTCGATCGATCCCTATCCGTACGATCCGGCGATGGCTCGGAAACTTCTGGCGGAAGCGGGCTTTCCGAATGGTTTCACCACCGATCTGTGGGCGATGCCCGTAGCCCGACCCTACAATCCGAATGCGCGCCGCATTGCCGAAATTGTCCAGGCGGACCTCGCGGAAATCGGCGTAGAAGCGGAGATCGTCAGCTACGACTGGGGTACCTATCTGGATAAGGTGGATGCCGGTGAGCACATGATGGGCATGCTGGGCTGGACCGGTGACAACGGCGATCCGGACAACTTCCTCTTCGTGCTTCTGAGCGCTGCAGCTGCGGATGCCGGTGGCAACATTGCTTTCTGGCGCAACCCTCGGTTTAACGAGCTTATCATCGAAGCGAAAGAGACCTTCGATCAGACGCGGCGAACGCAGCTCTACGAGCAGGCCCAGGTCCTCTTCCATGAGGACGCGCCCTGGGTTCCATTGGCCCACTCGGTCGTTACCGTTCCTGTCCGGACCAACGTGCGTAATTTCGTGATCTACCCGACGGGAAAACGCGTCTTCCAGCGCGTCTGGCTCGAAAAGTAGACTATTTCGGGGCCGTGCGGCCCCAATAACGGTGCGGCTCGGTATTCCACCGGGTCGCACCGCTTTTTCGAGTACATATAATGGCACGATATATAATCCAACGACTTCTGCTTCTTGTTCCGACCCTGCTCGGAGTGCTCACAATTGTTTTTTTTATGACCGCTCTCAGCCCCGGCGATCCGGCCCGGATCATGCTCGGTGAGCGCGCCAACGATCAACAACTCGAACAACTCCGGGAAGAGTTAGGTCTGAATCGCCCGATCGGTGAACAGTACCTCATGTATCTTCAGCGCTCTATTCGCCTCGATTTCGGCCGCTCGATTAAGACCCGGCGCCCCGTAATGGAGGAGATCGGAGAGCTCTTTCCCGCTACGATCGAGCTTGCACTTGTCGCGATGATTTTCTCGACATTTTTCGGTATTCTGATCGGCGTCCTCTCGGCGGTACGGCGCAATACGTGGCTTGACTATACCGCTATGGTCGGAGCCCTCACGGGAGTCAGTATGCCCGTCTTCTGGCTCGGCCTCGTGCTCATCATGGTCTTTTCGGTCGGCCTGGGGTGGTTTCCGACGGGGGGCCGCATGGAAGTACGGTTGTTTTTTCTACCGATAACGCGGTTCTTCCTTATTGACGGACTCATCCTCTGGTTCCGTGAGGGTAACCCCGCCTACTTTCAGAGCGCGCTCCGGCACATTGTTCTCCCGGCAATCGCTTTGGGCACAATACCGCTGGCGATTATCGCCCGGACAACCCGCAGCTCCATGCTGGAGACGATGCGGCAGGACTACGTTAAAACGGCGCGTGCAGCGGGAATTCCGGAGCACCGTGTCATCTTCCGCTACGCATTGAAGAACGCACTTCTCCCGGTCATTACCGTCGTCGGTATTCAGTTCGGTCTTCTCCTCGCCGGCGCGATCCTCACCGAAACGATTTTCGCGTGGCCCGGTATCGGCCGGTGGATCTACTCCGCCATCTCGGCCCGTGACTACCCGGCTATTCAAGCGGGTGTTATCGTTGTTTCCACTGTGTTTGTTGGTATCAACGTAATCGTCGATATCCTCTATTCGGTCGTCAATCCGAAAATCCGACTTCAGTAGGGCGTATGACAGTACAGCAGGAACGAGAACAGACGCCGTTGCAGGAGACGTGGACACGCCTGTTGCAGAATAAAGCGGCCGTTGCAGGGTTGGGGATCATGCTGATCTTCATTCTGGTGGCGATCTTTGCCCCGCTCATCGCACCGGCGAGCCCGATCGAACAGAACATCGCGATACGTAAATCGCCCCCCTTCACCGACGGGTTCATCCTTGGTACCGATGAACTTGGACGGGATATCCTCAGCAGACTGATCTACGGCGCCCGCTTGAGCATGACGATCGGTGTCATCTCCGTCGGAATCGCGATGGTCGGCGGGGTCGCGATTGGAACTGTTTCAGGATACTTTGGTGGCTGGCTGGACAGGATTGTCATGCGGCTTGTCGATATCATGCTCGCCTTTCCCTACGTCCTTTTGACGATTGTCATCGTTGCGGTTCTTGGACCGAGCCTTACCAACGCGATGATCGCAATCGGTGTCAGTCAGATGCCGCGGTACGTTCGACTGGTTCGCGCCTCTGTTCTCGCGGAGAAGGAGAGCGACTATATCCTGGCGGAACGAAGCATCGGAACCGGCGATTTCGAACTCATGTTCGGATCGATTCTGCCGAACTGCCTTGCACCGATCATCGTACAGGCGACGTTGGGCGTCGGTGAAGCGATCCTGAGCTCGGCAGCTCTCAGTTTTCTGGGTCTCGGTGCGCAGCCGCCGACTCCCGAGTGGGGCCTCATGATTGCATCGAGTCGCGAGTTCGTAACGAGCGCGTGGTGGATCGTGACCTTTCCCGGTCTTGCTACCCTTCTGGCGGTTCTGGGATTCAACCTTTTTGGCGATGGTTTGCGGGACGTCCTGGACCCAAGGCTCAAGGAGTAGGCATGAGTCAGCCACTGTTATCGATCGAGAACCTCCACGTGAGCTTTCACACGACGCGAGGCATCATTCGTGCCGTACGCGGTTTGAACCTTGAAATACATACCGGAGAAACGGTAGCTCTCGTCGGCGAATCGGGGTGCGGGAAGTCCGTATCGGCGCACTCCATTACAGGGCTTCTGCCCCAACCGCCGGCAGTCGTTGAACAGGGAGCGGTCTTTTTCGACGGTCATAACGTTCTGGAGTACAATAAAAAACAGATGCGCAGCTTGCGCGGTTCCCGGATCAGTATGATTTTTCAGGAGCCGATGACGAGCTTGAACCCTGTCTTCACGATCGGCGATCAGATTGCCGACGTCTTTCGCGTCCATAACCGGATCGACAGGAAGGCGGCTCACGTAAAAGCGGTGGAACTGTTGGACAAGGTCAAGATTCCGGAAGCGTCCCGTCGAGCCAACGAGTATCCTCACCAGCTTAGTGGTGGGATGCGCCAGCGTGCGATGATCGCGATGGCGCTGGCGAGTCCGCGACCGGGCCTGATCATAGCCGACGAGCCGACAACGGCCCTCGACGTGACAATACAGGCGCAGATTCTCCACCTCCTGCGTCAACTGCAGCAATCGACCGGTGTGGCATTGCTCCTTATCACCCATGACATGGGAGTCGTCGCGCAGGTGGCCGATCGTGCAACGGTTATGTACGCCGGTCGAGCAGTCGAACAGGGCTTTGTTGAGGAGGTTTTTAGCTCTCCGAGGCACCCGTATACGAGAGGTCTTCTCCGTAGTCTTCCCGGCAACCCTGAGTACAAAAACGCCACCCGGTTGGAAGCGATACCTGGAACGGTACCCGATCTTCGAATGCTCGGGGATGAGTGCCCCTTCGCAAACCGTTGCCCTCATCCACAGGCACAATGCAGGGACAGATTTCCTGATGAATCCCGTGATTCGGATGATCACCGTTTCTGGTGCTGGTACCCCGATGACGTGGGAGAGAAGCAATGAGCACAGTCCACGACGACAAGATCCTGGAGGTTTCCAACCTTCAAACGTGGTTTTCCGTAAACGGTGCAAACGTGAAAGCCGTAGACGACGTCAGTTTTTTTCTGCGCCGAGGAGAGATCCTCGGAGTAGTAGGCGAATCAGGGTGCGGTAAGTCGACTCTTGGAAGGACGATTCTCCGCCTCGAAGAAAAAACCTCCGGCATCGTCTCCTTTATGGGGACAGATCCGTTCCAACTCGCGGGAGAAGCGCTGAAAGATTTCCGACGACGGGCGGCCATGGTCTTTCAGGACCCATCGTCGAGCCTTAATCCACGCAAACGAATCGATCGCCTCCTGCAGCAACCGCTTCGCGTTCATCATCACGGAACTTCTGCCGAATGGGACGAAAGAATCGCCTCCATCCTTTCGGAAACGGGAATCGCACCCGAGTATCGGAAACGGTACCCACACCAGTTTTCCGGCGGTCAGAAACAGAGAATCGGCGTTGCACGGGCCTTGATGCTCGACCCGGAGTTCATCGTGATGGACGAAGCGGTGAGCGCGCTCGATGTCAGCATCCAGGCGCAGATTCTTAACCTGCTGCTCGACCTGAAGGAAAAGCGTGACCTCACTTATCTGTTTATCAGCCACGATTTGGCCGTCGTGGAGTTTGTGAGTGATCGCATTCTCGTCATGTATCTCGGGAAAATCATCGAAGAGGCTGAAACGTCGATAATCACGCAGCGTCCGCTGCATCCTTACACAAAAGCGTTGATGGACGCATTCCCGACAACAGATCTATCGACAAGGGGCACGAGTATAAATGCTCTAGAAGGGGACGTCCCTTCACCGATCAACCCACCGCCGGGTTGCCACTTTGAACCGCGGTGTCCTTTTGCGATGGATACGTGCCGAAGAACCTATCCACCGTTGGTCGAGATCGATCCCGGACACCGCGTCGCGTGCTGGCTTCATACGAAAGACAGCGCAACCGAAGCGAACGGGTAATAAAAGACACGTCCCGACGTTGATGGGCACCAATTCATTCGCTACTACGATGATTTCTCACCTATGGCCGGTTGCCGCACCGACCGGGCGATCAGCTCCCGCAGGACAGACACGTCAACGTCGGCGAGTCGCCTGATGTAAAGACACGCTTTACCCGTTTTATGTTTTCCGAGACGGGAGAGGATATCGTCGGAGGCAGCATCAGCGGTGTAGGAGAGACACCCGTCCATAATATAAAGCGAGAAGTCCCGTTTCCTGGGTGAGAATCCGACGCGGAGCCACTCGCCGGAGTGTCCGCCGGCGTACCGGTAGGTATATGTACCAAACCCTATTATAGAGTCACCCCACATGATCGCCGGTTCACCGCTGATCTCTTCCATTATCTCGAGGATCCGGAATGCGTCGTCCCGTCTTTCGCCGTCCGTTGTCGTCTTCAGGAATTCCTGCGGGTCCTTTTCATTCATTTTCGTCTTTGGTTCGTAGGCCTGACTAGCGTCAATTATAATTCCCGGTCGTGTTGCCTCAACGGCTGATGTTACC
>CAZCAE010000064.1:7871-17026 GCA_964496635.1 uncultured Spirochaeta sp. | reverse complement strand
GAGCTTGCCCGGCAGATGTTGACCGCCGGAGAAGATATGCAAAAGGTTGCCCGCTATACCCGACTTACCCCGGAGGAATTGCGGGCGCTGATTGAAGACGAATCCTGACTGCCGGCTCGGCCACCCTTGTTCGAAGCCCGCAACAGTGAGACTATATACCTATGGTTGATCACGTCGGGGCTTAAAAACGTGAAGGAGAACCAAGGATGAAAACACCACGTATCTACTGCGATACATCCGTTTTTGGTGGGGTGTACGACGATCTGTTTTTCGAAGCAAGTCGGCGGTTCTTTGAATTAGTACGCGAGGGCTCACTCATACTCGTGATATCGCCGTATACCACTTTACAACGCCGTCAATACGCTGAAAGGCTACACCGAGATAGCCATATTCTCACCACTGGAGGTGATAGAAGATGAATAAAGAAAAGAAGTCCTTCGACTGTGTGGAGATGAAGCACAAGGCCGCCGAGCGCATCCGCAAGGAGCTTGAGGGCAAGTCAAAAGAAGAGCGTCTTGCCTATTGGCGGGAAGAGTCGGAAACACAACGTAAAATTCATGCGGAAACGATAGCCAGTGCCTGACGACAATCCCGATAACCCGCGCAGCAACAAACAACGGTACCGGATAACATCCAAGGGTCGAGCCCTGTTGAACGGTTCGGCGGGCGAATCATAAGGAAAACTATTACAAAACCAGCGGCGTATCAGGGAGGGACTTTTGACAACCGCGGAACAGTTGCGAAAAATGGGCTATGAAGAGGGTGAGGAACGTGGACTCCGGAAAGGTGAAGAAGCGGGGCGTTACCGTGAGCGTACAGAGCTTGCCCGACAGATGCTGACCGCCGGGGAAGATATGGAAAAGGTTGCCCGCTATACCCGACTTACCCCGAAGGAACTACAGGCGCTGGTTGAGAACGAATCCTGACTGTCGACGACAGGGCGAGAAGACTTCAGCCAGCCGTAACCGTGAAGTCCGCACCATTATCCTCTTCGGGTCGCTTGCCACCGGAACGACGCGTAACCTGAGTTACCACCCCATCGAAACCGTAGTCACGCAATGAGCGAGACCGCTCCGTAATACACCCCAATACAAGCGAAAGCTGCCGTATATCCGCCGTACATCGGCCCCGCAACCGGATGGCACGGGCTTTGCTTCCGAGTCTCCAGCACACAATTCAGGAGGCTTCTATGAAGAACAGTATCATCATGATGCTCGGGATTTTTTGATTCATGGCGTCGTGGCGCAAAGCGACGACAAACAAAAAACCACGGACATCCCCAGTTGAGAAAATGGGAATTCAGATCTACAATGATCATAAGTGACTGGAGCACCAACTGATGACTGACTCCGCGGGTCAGCCCGCCGCCGCAAACGACTACGCCGCCGCCCAGCTCCCACGGATCGAATCGATGATCGGTGCCGATCCCGGTGTCTTTGCCCTCGCATGCGACGCATTTCTGGAGGGACTCGCCGTCCATATGGGGGCCCCCTGGGGAGAGGGTGTCTCTTTTCGTGACAAGCTGGAGCACCTTGAGAGCGCTCTCGACCTTCGCGGTCAGTCCCGCAACCAGCTCCACGCCCTGGCGCGACAGTTCGGGGAGTTCCGGCGGCACACCAACGACGTTCGCCACCGCTTCATCGAGCTGGATATCGACGAGGTCATCGCCGTACAGGAGCGCTTCCGTCGCTTCCTTTCCACCGCCGGTTTCAGCCATCCTGTGATCACCCGCCTTGCCGAACTTGTCAGCGATGCCTGGGCCGACCACACCCCCAAAAGTGAATACCGCGGACGCCTCAAGGCGTTGCAGCTCACCGCCAACAAGGCCCGCGCCGAGAACGCGACGCTTCTTGAGAAGATCGCTGCCTGGGAAGCGGACCAGGCGGCCTACGATGAGGCTGTCGCCGAGATGCAGCGCCTGCAGGCCCATGTCGCCACCCTGGAGCAGCAGAAAGGTGCCGACCGCTCCCGCATAACCGAGCTCCGGCAGGAGATCTTCGACGCCACCGAGCGCGCCCGGCGCGCCGCCACCCAGCTTGACGACCAGAACGCGATCCGCGCCTACGTTGATTACCTCTCCCGAGCCACCACGCTCACCCGCACCCGCAGCGACTACGAGCGCTCCGTTCTCAGCCTCAGCCCCGAACAGGAACAGATCGTTGCGGCGGTCGGCGAAAGCGGGGACTTCCTCGTCAAAGGCCCCGCCGGGACCGGCAAGACCCTCGTCCTGATGCACGCCGTCCAGCAGGAGCGGGAACGCATCCGCAGCGAACTCGGTTTCGACGACCATACCCAGTTGGGGATCTTCACCTTCAACAAGTCCCTCGCACGCTTCAATCGCTACCTCGCCACCATCATCGGCAGTGACGTTACCGACCTCACCATTCAGCACGCGGACGCTCTCATTGCGGACCTGCTCGCCGCAGAGGGCAGGGAGCTCATCTTCGGCAAACCGGTCTCCGAGATCTATGCACTCGTCGAACCGAAGGCGCTGCCGGGAGACCAGTTCGTGGTAGAAGCGGAGGAGTTTATCCTCGGAAACGACCTGACCCGGGAACAGTACGTTGATGAGGTGATCCCCCGCCGCGGGCTGAAAAAGCCGCTCCACAAAGAGGAGCGCGCCGAGGTGTGGGCCGCCTGCGAGACGGTGTGGCGGGCGATGGAAGAGCAGGGGACGATCTCCACCCAGCGGGCGGTCCAGCTCCTGCTGCGCAAGGTGGAGGCAGATGACGCTGTGCGGGAAGAAATTTCGTTCCGGCGGGTGTTTCTGGACGAAGCACAGGACCTCACAGCCCTGCAGATCAAGTTCTTCGCGTCGCTCAGTCGCCGGGGGACGGTGATCTGCGGCGACGAGCAGCAGCGGCTGTACCGCTTCGGCGGGAGCTTCCTCCGGAGCGGTGTGGACATCCGCAACCGTTCCCGCACTCTTGAAACCAACTACCGCAACACCGTGGAGATCTGTGGACTCAGCGAGCGCTACCGGG
This sequence comes from uncultured Spirochaeta sp., assembly GCA_964496635.1. Lineage (GTDB taxonomy): Bacteria > Spirochaetota > Spirochaetia > DSM-27196 > Alkalispirochaetaceae > Alkalispirochaeta. The sequence continues at coordinate 14,042 of CAZCAE010000064.1, read as the reverse complement.
AGCAGACACCCGGCCTGGACCGCACCGCCATGGGAACCGGCAGCGCCTTCCGCCACGGGCCGGATCCGGAGTTCTTCGTCCTTCCCGACTCGGATGCGATGTGGGATGCCTTTCTTGCCCGGCTGCGCTTCTTTCTTGGCCGCCTCGGGTACGCGCCGGAAAACATCGCCGTCCTCGCGCCGTTCAAGAACTTTCTCAAGAAGGCAACGCGCCTGCTGGAGGAGGAGGGGCTGGAGACGTGCTCTGTCCTGGATGATGAGTTTGATTTCCAGACGAGCACCGGTGTGCGGGTGTCAACGATGCACTCCGCCAAGGGGCTGGAGTTTCCCGTGGTCTTTCTGCTCCTGCCGATGGTCGCCGGGAGCGGGGCGATCGACGATGAAGAATCCACAGCGCGCATGCGCAACCTGGTCTACGTCTCCCTCACCCGGGCGATGGACAACCTCCAGGTGTTTGCCACCCAGGATGGGGTTGAGAAGAATCCGGTGGTGGGGGAGGTTGTTGGGTGTGGTTGCTTGTCAAAGTAGCAAGACTGGCTGTTGGGGAGGGATCAGCGTGAGTATCGCCAACGCCAAAATCAATTTCCAGGGCACAGAAATCACCGTCGTCCGCCGCAATGATGAGGACTACATCTCACTCACCGACATGCTTAAGGCCAAGGATGGCGACTTCTTCATCTCCGACTGGCTGCGCAACCGCAACACCGTCGAATTCCTTGGCATCTGGGAGACAGTCCACAACCCGGATTTTAATTCCGGCGAATTCGCCATAATTAAGGGTCAAGCTGGCCTTAACAGCTACAAACTCAGCGTCAAAGAATGGGTTGAGAAGACCAATGCCATTGGCCTGCGGGCAACAGCCGGACGCTACGGCGGCACCTATGCCCATCACGATATAGCCTTCGAGTTTGGTATGTGGATCAGTCCCGAGTTCAAGATCTACCTCATCAAGGAGTTCCAGCGGCTCAAAGAGGACGAAAACCGCCGCCTCTCCCTTGCCTGGAACCTCAACCGCACGCTGGCGAAGATCAACTATCGTATCCACACCGACGCCATCCGGGCCCACCTGATCCCGGCGGAGGTCACCGCCGCGCAGGCCACTTTCACCTATGCCAACGAAGCAGACCTGCTCAACGTCGCCCTCTTTGGCAAAACAGCTCGGGAATGGCGCGACGCTAATCCCGACAAGGACGGCAACATACGAGATCATGCTACGCTCGAACAACTCCTCGTTCTCGCAAACCTGGAGAACATGAACGCCGAGTTCATCCACATGGAGCTGCCCCAGGGCGAGCGATTGAAACGCCTCAACGCGATTGCCATTCGCCAGATGCAGACGCTGACCGCGCGGGTCGTGAAGCAGTTGGAACGAGGTGCGGAATGAACGGGAAACGGAGCAAACGGAACCCAGACATCGCGACCGCCGACATCACGCGCTCCTCCGCGGCGGAATACCTCACCTTCATAACAGCCAGGGGGGAAGGGGGTGTTGAGGCCGTTTATGCGGACGAGGACGTCTGGCTGAGCCGGAAAATGATGGCGGCGCTCTACGACGTCGATGTCCGAACGATCAATTACCACCTTCAGAAGGTCTTCAAGGACAGTGAGTTGGAGGAGAAGTCAGTTATTCGAAAATTTCGAATAACTGCCGCCGACGGCAAATCCTACGAAACCCAGCACTACAACCTCTCCGCCATCATCGCCGTCGGCTACAAGGTGAACTCCGAGCGGGCCGTCCAGTTCCGCAAGTGGGCAACGACCGTCGTCAAGGAGTTCACCGTCAAGGGCTTCGCTATGGATGACGAACGCCTCAAGCACGGCGGCACCGTCCTGACCAGGCAGTATTTCGAGGAGCAACTTCAGCGCGTCCGCGAGATCCGCCTCAGCGAACGCAAGTTCTACCAGAAGATCACCGACATCTACGCTACTTCCATCGACTACGATCGAAGCGCCACCGCCACTCAGCGCTTCTTCGCCACCGTGCAGAACAAGCTCCACTGGGCCATCCACGGACACACGGCCGCCGAGGTGATCGTCGACCGCGCCGATGCCGAGAAGTCGCGCATGGGACTCACCACCTGGAAAGACGCGCCCCACGGGAAGATCCAGAAGTTCGACGTCAGCGAAATCCTGCAGGATGCCGGCAAAGTCACCGCCGAAATCGCCAAAGCCCACGCCGAATCAGAATTCGAGAAATATCGTATCGTCCAGGACCAGCTCTATGTCTCGGACTTTGACGCACGGGTACTGGGACTGGATAGCAAGGATGATGAAGGAGACGAAGAATGATCTCCCTTGCCAACGCCAGCCCGCTCGGCGACCAGCAGGGGAATCGCGTCTACGTCGACTACCTCTCCCGCAACACCGTGGAGATCTGCCCGCTGAGTGAGCGTTACCTTGAGCAGGTGCCCGGACTGGACCGTACTGCACTGGGTACGGGAAGTGCCTTCCCAATCGTGAGCGTACGGAGCTTGCCCGGCAGATGTTGACCGCCGGAGAAGATATGCAAAAGGTTGCCCGCTATACCCGACTTACCGCGAAGGAATTGAAGGCGCTGATTGAAGACGAATCGTGACTGTCGACGAGAGGGCGAGAAGACTTCAGCGTTAACCGTGAAGTCCGCACCAATATCCTCTTCGGGTCGCTTGCCACCGGAACGACGCGTAACCTGAGTTACCACCCTATCGAAACTGTAGTCACGCAATGGACGATCCCGCCGGGTAATACACCCCGGAACAGGCGAAAACCGCCGTATATCCGCCTCTCAACCGGATGGCACGGGCTTTGCTTTAAATCTCCAGCACACAATTCAGGAGGCTTCTATGAGGAACATTATCATCACGATGCTCGGGATTTTCCTGATTCATGGCGTCGTGGCGCAAAGCGACGACGAAATTGCGGAAGAGCTGGGGATGATCCGGCAGGTGCAATCAGACACGGAGAGGTTGGATGCTTACGATAGCTTCGTCGATCAGCTGCAGGAAGAGCGTGTTGAAGCAAACGCTTCTACAGACGCCGATACCGGCGACTGGTTGGCTGAGCGGTCCGCCGATCCATTGACTGACGAAACGCAGGTGTTTTTTGTTCTCATGGCCGCTGGTGGCGAAAGTCGCGGTTCCCGCAATCCGGCACTGGTTGTACGCCAAAGCGGAACGCAGCTGGAGGTTTTCATTAACTGGAACGACTACCTCGCCGACGACCGGCAGCTGGTGACTCACCGGTTGGATGACACAGACCCGGTCACGCTTCGCTGGTACGTATCAACCGACAATACTGCTTCTTTCTACCCGTCCGACAAACGTGAATTGGTACGGAAAATGCTGGACGCGGAACGGCTGGTCGCCCGCACGACGCCGTACAACGATTCGCCGGTGACCGTCACCTTTGAACTCAAAGGTTTTGAGGTTGCCGCACGTCAATATGAAGACGACCTGCCGGGTTGGTTTGAATGATTGAACTGGAGTGAAATGGATTGTGTATGGTAATATGGTCCACATGGCGGAAGTACCGGAACGGTATCAGCTTTCCTTCACCTTTGGCGGTCTCCTCATTCCGGAAACCAGGGCAATCGCCGCGGCCTATCGTGCACACGCCGAAGACTGGCAATTGGTCAGGGCTGCCGTTGTGGAAAGAAACCTTTTGTCCAAAACCCGCACCGCCTCATCAAGACGGTATTTCCGCGAGATCAGATATCGCCTGGGACACGCATACCACTGGGAGCTGGATGTGATTGCCGGGTCGTCACCGGCACCATCCGACGCGGACGTCCCGGTCGTGCTGTTCGCGCTGTTTACCCGCTATTACCGACTGGTTGGAGACTTCATGACGGAAGTGGTACGTCCCCGACTGTTTTCAGGCCTTCCGACGATAGATGCAGCGATGTTCCGCACCTTTATGGGTGATCAGTCCCGGGTGCACCCCGAGTTGACCGGTATTGCCGACTCCACGGCAGAAAAACTTACCTCCGTAGCGCTTCGCACCCTCGCCGAAGCCGGGATCATCACCGGCCGCCGCGGCCCCTTTACCGTCACCCCGCCGCAGCTCTCAGCCGGCCTCCGGGAGCGCTATTGTGCTCACGGTACCACCGCCGACCTTACCCACCTTCTGTGGACAGACCAGGAGATCAGACCGTGTCTCAGATAACCGGTAACGCCGCCGTCGCGGCGCACTTTGAAAAGACCTACCATATCGTCAGTCACCCGCGTTTCCTCGCCCGGCAGGGGTTGGGGAATGAGGTGCCGTTTTTCATCGACCCCTACGACGCCGGGGACGAGGGTGCCGTGGCCTCACAGATCGTGACGCTTCACAAACGCCTGGCCAACGACGGGATCCCCGCCGTTCTGCTTCCCATGTACGAGGTTGTCCTCGCGGCTTTGAAGCGGCGCTGGCCCCTGGAGCGGATCTTCGAGACGGAACAGCGGATGCAGAAACACAGCGGGCGCCGCACCTTCATGAGTGAGATGCAGAACCTCACCGATCCGGGTAAGGGCAAGCTCCTGCAGACGGAGATCGCCGAACGCCTGGCGGCGGTACCGGACCACCGCCTCGTGCTGATGTACCAGCTCGGCACCGTCTATCCGTATCTGCGCACCCACACGCTTCTCAGCAATCTGCACGCGGTCATAACCGCGGTGCCGCTGGTCGTGTTCTTCCCCGGGGAGTACGTCAGTTCCGAGCGGGACGGCTACTACTTCAGTCTTTTTAACCGCTTCCAGAGCGACTACTACCGGGCGTTTCACCTGTCGGAATACATCGAAAGGGGTCAGATCCATGGCGACGTTGAATAAAATTCTCAAAGCGGACATTAACCGCGAGATAGAAGGGGTAGTCAAGGCCGACGACGACCACCGCATCGCCCAGGAGATTCGGGAATACGTTATCACCTCGGAGATCACAAAGCTTCTGCGCACCCTCTTTGAAGGCTACGGTGAGGCGATCGACCGGCAGATTCAGAAGAGCCGCGATATCTACCCCTACAACGGCGCGTGGATTTCCGGCTATTTCGGTTCCGGGAAGTCGCATCTGCTCAAGATCCTCGCGTATCTGCTCTCTGCGGACGCGGACCCGGAACTCCGGCAGGTCTTTCTGGACAAGATCGACGACGCGTTCCTGCGCTCCGCGGTGGAAAAGGCGTTTCGGACCCCCGCAAAAAGCATCCTGTTCAACATCGACCAGAAGGTGGAAACCGATTCCAACCAGGACTCCCATCCGATCCTGCTCGTCTTCGAAAAGGTCTTCAACCACGCCGTGGGGTACTGCGACGACGATCCGGTCATCGCCGATTTTGAACGCGACCTGGACGTCCGGGGAGAGTACGATGCGTTCAGGACGACGTTCCGGGAGGTCAACGGCGCCGAATGGGAAGAGCGGCGGGTAGGGGTGTTCACGATGGACCGTCCCGCCTTTACCGCCGCCTGGGCCGCCTTTAAAAGCGTCTCCGAGGAGGAAGCGGACCGCCTCCTGGACCGCTACGAAGCGTCCCGCAGTATCTCTACCGAGACGTTCGCCAAACGCGTGAAGGAGTGGCTGGACCGCCAGGCCGCCCCCACCCGTCTCAACTTCTTCGTCGATGAGGTAGGGCAGTTTGTCGCTGGGGACCGCACCAAGATGCTCAACCTGCAGACGGTAGCGGAAACGCTGGCCACCATCTGTGAAAACCGCGCCTGGGTGTTTGTCACCAGCCAGGAAGATATCGACGCGGTGATCGGCGATGCCACGCAGGAGCAAAAGGCGGACTTCTCCCGCATCACCGCCCGCTTCCACTTTCGTCTGCCCCTGACGTCCTCCAATGTCGCCGAGGTGATCCAGAAGCGCCTGCTGGACAAGACCCCCGAGGGCGCCGCCCACCTCACCGCATTCTACGAGACCGAGTCGGACCACCTCCGCACCGTCTTTCAGTTCGGTAAAGGGGTCAAGGAGCTGCGCTTCAAGAGCGCCGCCGAGTTTGCCCTCTCGTACCCGTTCCTCGCTTACCAGTACTACTATCTTCAGAGCGCCCTGAAAGGTCTTTCCAGCCACAACGCCTTTACCGGCCGCCACGTATCCCGGGGGGAGCGCTCCATGCTGGAGGTCTTTCAGGAAGTCGGCAAACAGATGGCCGACCGACCGCTGGTGCAGTTTGCCACCTTTGACCGCATGTTTGACGGTATTCGCCAGACGCTGCAAAGCGCCG